>NZ_BJDL01000007.1 GCF_005405125.1 Lactiplantibacillus songbeiensis | reverse complement strand
ACTACCACTATAAAGTAATAGAGGCATAGGAGCACCCCGTCGGGTAACTTCTATGCCTCTAAGCTTAGTATTTTTGTTTTGGCTGGGTGTTGCCATTCCCATTTACTGGACAGTCTCATCCACCCTGCTGATCAATAATACACACTTTCTACACGCTTGGCGCTATCAAGAAGGCCGGACCTTATTTTACTTTTTTGACCGGTTCTTCATCATCGCCTTTATCATCATCGCGCTGGTGGTCGTCATCTCGACACTGCATAATAATCATCGCGTTAAGCAACACGTTGAAAAAGACGTCCAGTACGATCCTGAACGACTAGCAGAACGTAAATTGAAGATGGAAGCATTGTACGCTGAACGCTTCGGGATGGCCGCCATGCGGACGAATATCCGCCATTACACGGTCACCCCTGAACAAAACTTAACGGTTAACGAAATTCACGACTTATACAAAACGGAGGACGCCTAATAGATGGAAATTTTATCAACGTTAAACCCATTTGAAAGTATTTGGAACTTTATCTTACTAATTCTTGTTTCCTACCCAATCTTGGGGGCCTTCGCCTGGTTCATCGGCGTTATTTGTTACCAAACGGTGTACCGCCATCGTCATAAGAAATTCCATGACATTGCACCCGTTGATCAGCCGATGGTCACGATTATGATTCCGGCACATAACGAAGAAGTCATGATTGCCCACACCATTGACTATCTGGTGAATAATTTAACTTATGAGAACTACGAAGTCTTAGTTACTGACGATGGTTCAACTGACGACACACCTAAAATTTTGGCGGAACTCCAAACCCAATATCCAAACTTACGGGTTGTCACGATCGAAAAAAATCAAGGTAAAGCGCATGCGTTTAACGTTGGGGTTGGCTTTGCAAAAGGCGAATTTATTTTAAGTAATGACGCCGATTCCATTCCAGAACCCGATGCCTTAAGTAAATACATGAACTACTTCCTAGGTGAAGAACACATGAACGTGGCCGCGGTCACCGCCAACATGGACGTTCAAAATCGGAGTAAGCTGATTGCCAAGTCCCAAACGGTCGAATTCTCGAGTATCGTTGGGGTCATCAAACGGAGTCAAGTGAGTGCGTTAGGGAATATGTATGCGTACAGCGGTGCCAACACGATGTATCGCCGCGATGCCTTGATTGATGTTGGCTTATTCCGTCAAGACCGCGCAACTGAAGATATTAGTATCGCCTGGGATCATCAATTAAGTGGTTGGACAACCGCCTTTTCACCAGACATTCTCTTCTATATGAACGTCCCAGAATCCTTATCTGCGCTTTATAAGCAACGTAAGCGCTGGGCCAAAGGTGGCACGGAAGTCTTATTGACAAACTTCCACCGCGTATTGAGCCATCCGAAGCGTTACTTCAAACAAATCGCCTTTCTCGCTGACCAAACGTTAAGTATCATCTGGTCACTGTTCTTCTGTATCTCAACGATCCTCTTTATTTACTCACTGGGGACGTTCGCTTTCACTGGAAACTTCGAACGGGTCTACCACATGTTCTGTATGGCCTTTATCTTTGTCACCTTCGAAATGTTCGCCGGCATCCTCCAACTACTATCGGCGTTAATTGTCGATGACCGAGGTAAAAAGCTGAAATACTTGCTCTTTATGCCACTGTACATGGTCGTCTATTGGCAAGTTAACGCGCTAGCATTGGTAACGACTTTGATTCCAGCCGTTAAAACCATTCTCGGTTACGGTAGTGGCACTTGGGTCAGTCCAGTTCGTAAAAGTGACGCTGTTAAATCTTAATATAACACTAAAAAGCCCTGCAGATGGTGGTCTGCAGGGCTTAAATTTTGACTCAGTTTCCCAGATAACAACGATTTCCAAAAACCACTCTAAAGCTTCTATACATTTGTTCAGTCAGTATAGTATAACCAACTTAAAAGATTGTAAAAAAGAGACCTCATCCAAAAGATGAGATCCCTAATCAACCTTGCCAAAACGGCTTGGAATTTTTTAATTAAGCTGCAAGAGCTTTCTTAGCTTCTTCAACCAACGCCTTGAATGCGTCAGCATCGTTAACAGCTAAGTCAGCCAACATCTTACGGTTCATGTCGATGTTAGCTAATTTCAAGCCATGCATTAATTGACTGTAGCTAATGTCGCTCATCCGGGCTGCCGCGTTGATCCGGGCAATCCAAAGACGACGGAAGTCACTCTTACGCTTCTTCCGATCGCGGAAGGCGTATTCGTATGACTTCATTACTTGGTCCTTAGCAACCTTAAATTGGATATGCTTAGCACCACGGTAACCTTTAGCTAATTTTAAAATGCGTTTACGACGTTTGCGTGTTACAGTTCCACCTTTTACTCGAGCCATCTTATTTCCTCCTAGATTTAACTAAAACGTGTTAATTATTTTTGTAATAACTTGTGATATGTTTTGACCATTGGCTTTTCGATCACAGCCGTACCACGTAATTGGCGACGTTGTTTCTTAGTCTTACCATGGAAACGATGACTTGTGAAAGCGTTGGCGCTCTTAATGTTACCTTTAGCGGTTACTTTGAAACGCTTAGCTGCAGCGCGGTTTGTCTTTTGTTTTGGCATAATCAATAATCCTCCTAGAAATTAATTCTCAGTTTTTGGTGCTAACACTAAGAACATACTACGACCATCCATCTTAGGATAGGCTTCAACCGTTGAATATTCTTTCGTGGCTTCAATCATTCGATTCAAGACTTGACGACCAATATCCTTATGGGTAATAGCCCGACCTTTGAATCGGATGGAAACCCGAACTTTGTCACCTTTTGACAAGAACTTTTCAGCATGTTTCAGCTTCGTGTTAAAGTCATTGGTGTCAATAACTGGGCTCAAGCGCACTTCTTTAATGCTAACAACTTTTTGCTTCTTACGAGCTTCCCGTTGTTTCTTTTGTTGCTCGAAACGATACTTCCCATAATCCATAATTCTGGCTACGGGTGGTTTCGCTTTCGGTGCAACTAAAACAAGATCTAAGCTTGCATCTTCAGCAATCTGCATTGCTTCTTGTCGTGACTTGACACCTAATTGTTCACCATCACTGGCAATCAAACGTACTTCGCGAGCACGGATGCCGTCATTAACCATCGAATCTTTAGCTATGGTAATTCACCTCCGTAAAATTTCGAGAAATCCACAAAAAAGAGCGGGCGCATACACGCCCGCTCACTCCCGTTAATGGGAATAAATTCATCGTTCATCTGCCCGATAACTTTTGTTACCAAGGCGAGAAGCGGGTGCTTCTGCTTTTTTTCTCAACTCCAATATAGTATCAGAATTGTGATTGAGTGTCAACAGTTATTTGCTGGCGCCACGACTATAGTTCCGAATTTCTTCACTGATAGCCCCAATGAACATGTCGATTGATTCTGATTCAGTCCGTTCTTCACCATACTTACGGACAGAAACATTACCAGTTGAGATTTCTTGATCCCCAACAACTAAGATATATGGCACTTTCTTAGTTTGGGCTTCACGAATCTTGTAACCCATCTTTTCATTCCGATCATCAACACTGACCCGAATGTTGGCTTCAGCCAAACGACGACGAACCGTCTCAGCGTAAGCACCATGGGCACCGTTATTAACTGGGATAACCGTGACTTGCTTAGGTGCCAACCAAGTTGGGAAAGCACCCTTGTAGATTTCAGTCAAGTAAGCCACGAAACGTTCCATCGTTGACACAAGGCCACGGTGAATCATCACTGGACGATGTTCTTCACCATCAGAACCAACGTACTTCAAATCAAAGCGTTCTGGTAATAAGAAGTCCAATTGAATGGTCGACAAGGTTTCTTCACCACCAAGGGCCGTCTTAGTCTGAACATCCAACTTAGGACCGTAGAAAGCAGCTTCCCCTTCAGCTTCGAAGTAATCCAAGCCCATGTCATCCATGGCGGACTTCAACATCTTTTGGCTCCGTTCCCACATCGCATCATCGTCAAAGTACTTGGCCTTGTTTTCAGGGTCGCGGTAACTCAAACGGAAACGATAGTCAGAAATATCGAAGTCTTCGTAGACTTGAACCATCAAGCCCAAGATCTTCTTGAATTCTTCTTCAATCTGATCCAAAGCAACGAACGTATGACCATCGTTCAAAGTCATTTCACGAACCCGTGATAACCCAGTCAAGGCACCAGATTTTTCATAACGGTGCATCATCCCAAGTTCAGCGATCCGCAATGGTAATTCACGGTATGAGCGAATGTGATGGTTGTAAATCTGGATATGTGATGGGCAGTTCATTGGCCGTAATTCCAATTGTTCGCCGTCACCCATGTCCATTGGTGGGAACATGTCTTCACGGTAGTGATCCCAGTGACCAGATTGCTTGTAAACATCCAAGTTAGCTAAAACTGGGGTATAAACATGTTGGTAACCATTCGCAACTTCTTTATCGATGATGTAACGTTCGATTTGGCGACGAATCGTGGCACCATTAGGCATCCAGTATGGTAAGCCGTTCCCAACTTTAGGATCAACGAAGAATAAGTCCAATTCATTCCCGATAACCCGGTGATCACGTTCGCGGGCTTCTTGGCGCTTCTTCAAATCTGCATCTAAGTCTTTTTGCTTTAAGAACGCCGTCCCGTAAATCCGTTGTAACATTGGATTGCTGGACTTGCCTTGCCAGTAAGCACCGGCAACAGACAATAGCTTGAAGATCTTGACTTTACCAGTTGAAGCTAATTGCGCCCCATCAGATAAATCAACGAAATCGCCTTGCTTGTAAACCACGACTTGGCCGTCATTTTCAGCAGCGCGGTCGTTAACCAAGTCTTGTTGGTAAGGATCGTCGCCAACTAAAGCTAACGCATCGTCTTTTGATAAGACTTCGCGTACGATTGGCAAGTTTTCCTTAACGATGGCTTGCATCTTAATGCTGATTGCTTCCAAGTCGTCTTCACTCACTTGTTTGCCATCGGCGTCAGGGTTATCAGTATCGAAGAAGAACCCGTTTTCGTTACCTTCACCACTCCCAAAATGAACCTTTGGGAAGAGTTGCTTAACAGCGTTAGCTAAAACTTGCGCTGCCGTTTGCCGTAAAACAGCCATTCCGTCTTCACTATCAGCCGCCACGATTTCAATTGATCCATCTGTGGTTAAAGGTTGGCGATAATCAACGACTTGACCGTTGAACTTACCGGCAACTGACCGTTTTGCGAGTGAAGGACTGATTGACTTTGCAATGTCTTCCGTCGTGACGCCGGCATCGAATTGCTTTTCAGCGCCATCTGGAAATTTAACGTTAATACTTGCCATAAATTGACACACTCCTTAAAAAATTACTCCTTCACCAAAACGCCGCGCTGGGACGACAAAAAAGTCCCTACTACTAGCCATAGCTAGTAATAGGGACGTGATTGACGTGGTTCCACCCGATTTTTCAGTAACTTAAAGTCACTGACTCATTAGCGCTAATAACGGAAGCGTTCCGGCTCGTTTGAGCATGTTCACAAAAGTGGTATCTCGACTAATCCGGTCCAAACCTTCCAGCTAATGGTCTGATCTCTGCGATCCATGATTAATTGAGCATGTCTTTTGCATCTGTTTTCATTAAACCACTTTTGATTTAAATGTCAACACTAATCAGTCGGATTTAACCGACGATTTTGACCAATCATTTCGATCTCAGTCGACAAATACCGCACCCGCTGCATGATCCGTTGAGCTTTGATCGGTTCTTCGTCGCCCTTTTGCGAGATGGTTAGGTAACCGTCTTGTAATTCCTGCATGGAAAAGTTTGACGAGAAACACGTCGGGAGTTCTTCTTGCATCCGAAATTCTAAGATAACGCCTAAGACATCATCACGAATCCAGGTTGAGGACGCATCTGCCCCAATATCATCGATCATTAGGATTGGCGCGCGTTTAATCGCGTCGACTTTATCACCGGACGTATTATTGCTAATCGAACGTTTCATTTCAACTGCGAAACTTGGAAAATGAATCAGCGTCGTTTGAAAGCCGCGCGCGGCTAGTTCATTGGCCATCGCGCCTAGCAAGTAAGTCTTGCCGACGCCAAACGACCCATATAGATAGAGGCCACGATGAAAACGTTTCGGCGCTTGAGTGTACGCATCAATAAAATCTAACGCGGACATCAACGCCGCGGCACGATCACCATCTTGATCATAAGCTTTCAGATCAGCATTTTGAATATTCTTCGGCATACTGATTGAGCGCACCCGTTGTTTTAACGCTCGTTCCGCCTGCGCTTCTTGTAGCTGGACCGTTGGTTGATAAGCAATATCGATTAAATGATTGCTCATCACGAGTTCTGGCTGATACCCCGGTGCTTGGGTGGGCTCATGGCGAGCCACCTTACGTTTTTCTTCGCAAAATTCATAGAGTTTCGTTGCACTACGTTCGAGGGCATCCTGCGAAAGTTCCTGTTCATGCGTCTTCAAGAATTCACGCACATCCGGATCTTGATAGACCGTTGTCATCAACTGCTGATACTGTTGATTCAAGTGCCGTTTGTTCATGAGAATCTTAAGCGTTTCAGAAATATTTTCCATGATTAACCCTCCTTATCTGATTTTAATTTGGCCACCCGATCCGCTAACTTCTGACGGTCGGCCGCTGAGATTGAAGTCTGACTGCTTGCTGGTTTAGGTTTACTAGCAGCCGACGACGCTTGCATCCATTTTGGAACAACTTCTTTACGCACTGGCCGGCCATTTTGGCGCCGTGGTGCCCGTTTACGGGTCGGCTGGTTCTGGGCTTGCTCCCGTTGCTTTAAATAGGTTAACGCCGCTTCAGGGGTCGTAATCTCGTGCTGGGCCCAATTATCAGCGATTGTTTCCATCAAGTTCTTATTTAAAGTGCTGACTTCGCGCTTTTGTAATTGGAGAATACAATAGGTCAACATATTGATAACGCCATTACTGAATATCCGACGTTGGACCAAATCATAAAGTAATCGTTGCTCACCCGCAGTCACAATGCCGTGTTTTTCTTGCTTCAAAGCGGTAAGAAAATCACTTGGAGCCGTCGTTTTCACGACCGACAACAATTGTTGTTCAGACGCTGAAAACTGACTTGTCGCCACCGCAGCCGTACTCGTTGGTGCCGCGGCGGCTGAAGCGGCGGCGGGTGTGGCAACTGGGGTGGTCGTTCGCTGGTAACGGCGCGCAATCAGTAATTTCAACTGATTCTCATCAAACTTACCGGTAGTTAAGCTGGCCACTTCACTAATGAGCTTCCCCATCTCAACTTCACTGATGCCATAGACCCGGCTTTCCGTCACAATCAGTTCGCGCGACGCCGAGACTTGATTGAGATCAACATAGTTTTGTTGCAAAATCTGCCCCAAAACTTGCCAATCAAAATCTGTCTTGGTCAAATCTGGACCAGTGGTGGCGACACTACTAGCTGGTAGTGTCTGACGGACTTCTTGAACCGTAGCAGGCGGTGTGGTCACTTTTTGTCCATCCAAATGGAAGACATCCAGTAAACCAGCCGTCACTTCTTGTGCCTGTGACAGATCCACCGTTACCGGTTTGAAATTCGCAGCCGTTTGTTGATAGCGGGTCTCACCGACTGTATCCAACAAAAGCACACTTAATAGATCGTCCGCAAAAAACTGCTGCGCCGTCATTGGCGGTTGCAGTTGGTAAATATAATAATCGCCAAGCTCATCCGGCTGATAATACGTCCGTAATAACCCCGTACCTTCAAGCTTCGTGCGGGCCGCTAACACGGTCGGTAGATCAGCATTTAAAATGCCTAACACTTCTGCATGACTATGCCGACCACTGACTTGGGTTGTCGTCGACTGCAAGCTCAATAACGCAGCATACAGGCCATACGCCAGTGCCCCCGTTAATGGCAGATACAGTTCAGCTAAAACAGTTTGTTGGGTTGCAGATAATACCGGTGCATTCGGGACCAACAAACCAGTCTTCGGGGTCAGTGCCGGTTCTTCTTTCGGCATGTTTACTCACCATTTTCTCTGGTTATTCTGACTTTGGCTTAGACGCCTTGTGAGGCTTAGTTGGTGTCTTAGCTAATTTAACTTTATCGCGTTCCATCATGTCTTGAAGTTCATTCAAGAAGACATGCATATCTTTAAATTGCCGGTAAACACTGGCAAACCGAATATACGAAATTTCATCGATATCGGCTAATTTTTCCATGACATATTCGCCAATGACTTGACTGGAAATTTCGTTTTCACCTAATGAGCGGACTTTATTTTCCACGTCATCAACGATACCGGTCATGGTTTCCATACTAACTGGGCGTTTTTCGGCGGAACGAATAATCCCGCGCAAAATCTTTTCGCGATTAAATTCTTCGCGCGCACCATTCTTTTTAATGACTAATAATGGGGTCGCTTCGACTCGTTCAAAAGTCGTGAAGCGAAAACCGCAGTTCTCGCATTCGCGCCGCCGTCGGATTACCCGACCATCGTCAGTCGGTCGACTATCGACGACCCGCGAGCCATTATGATGACAGTGTGGACATTGCATGGACTTCTCACCTCGTTTGATGTTTTTTATCTTTTTATCTTTTTTAGTTCACTAATTTGCCACTCTGGTTGGGCCAGAATCGGCTGGAACGTGGTGGCCACGTTTTCGAGCCATAGTGCGGTCTCGAAAGCCGGGCTTTATCTAAGTCGGAAAATCACCGACTAAGATAAACGACACCACTGAGCCAATTCTGGCCCGTCCGACGTTAATTTGTCGGGTGGTTGATAATAAGAATTCAGTTGAAAAATATTGCTTAACATAAACCTAATGACACTAATCAATAAAACAGTAATCTATAAGATAGTTATTGTTCTTACATCAACCTATCATTCTTAATACAACCCCATCTGAGTGTAGCCATGTAAGCATGGTATCCCGTGTTGATGCCCTTAGCTAGCGGTTTCGGCTGGCTTAGGGCATGGAACGACCTTGAAGACGTGATTTTCGGCTTCAAGGCGAGGTCATAGACCGCTCTCCGGCTATGACCGGTTCCCACCGGATGCCGTGCTTACTTGGCGGAACAAACACTTACACATAACTATAACTAAAAACTGTCAGACTAATGGTTTCATTTAATAGTTTTCAGCCATTTTAACACGGCGGTTCTTGTTTTATCAACGTTTTGTCCGTTATCGATCACGATATCGGCACGTTGGCACTTCTCAGCTAACGGCATTTGACTGTCGATTCTAGCTTGCGCAGCCGCCGCCGTTAAGTGGTTACGTGCCATTAACCGTGGCAAGACCACATTAGTTGGCGCACTGACCACAATCACTTGGTCACAGACATGCTGCCAACCACTTTCAAATAATAAGGGCACATCGAGAATAATGGCGGCTGGTTTTGATTGCCCGGCGGCCACAATTGCGGTCAGCATGGCGTGTTGAATTGGACCACTCGTGATGGCGTTTAACGCAGCTAGATCCTCCGCATCGTTAAACACACGATGACCTAACCAACGGCGATTTAATCCACCATCAGGTAAGATTGCATCCGGGCCAAAATGAGCTGCAATCTTCGCCAAGGTTGGGGTCCCCGGACCCTCTACTTGCCACGCAATTTTATCCGCATCGACAATCGGTAAACCCGCTTCGGCTAACATCTTCGAAACCGTCGACTTACCCGTTGCAATCCCGCCGGTTAATCCAATAATTTTAGTCATGATTGTCACCTACAAACGTTGCTCGTGCGGGCAAAAATGTGTCCCCCGTTGTGCAACTTTAATCTTTTCAATCAGGGTCCCACAACGTTCACAAGGCTCACCTTCACGACCGTAAACGTGTAACTGATTTTGAAATTGTCCGGCTTCACCAAAGGCGGTTGAGAATGAATGCACCGTGGTCCCATGACCTTTGATCGCCATAGCCATTTCATCGATGATATTTTGATGCAACGTTGCAATCTCATCAGCTGTTAGGAGATTAGCGGGTCGCATCGGATGAATCTTACTCATCCACAACACTTCATCAGCGTAAATATTACCAATACCGGCAATCTTACTTTGATCTAACAACAACGGTTTGATCATCTTCTTAGACTTCGCAAAAATTGCCGTCATATAAGCGACCGTCAGTTGGTCAGCGACTGGTTCGGGACCAATCTTATTCAACCCGCCGACTGTTGATTCTTCACCCGTTGGTACTAAGGTCATCCGACCGAACTTACGGGTATCGTTGTACCAGAGATCTCGGTCATCCGTTAGGTGAAAGACAACATGCGTGTGCTTGGTACGACTGGTATTGGCTGGGACGACGTTGTATTTACCTTCCATCCGTAAATGTGACACCATCGTCAAGCCACCGGTAAATCGGAATAACAAATACTTACCCCGCCGATCGATTTTTTCAATCGTTTGGCCGGCTAACCGGCTTTTAAAACTGTCAAGATCATTATTAATAATTTTAGGCCAGTAAACATCGATACTGGCAATCGTCGCGCCTTTAACTAAGCGATTTAAGCCGCGACGAACCGTTTCAACTTCAGGTAATTCTGGCATGGACTCACTTCCTATTTTGCATCGTACCAAGTATTGCCAAAATGACTTTCAACTTTCAATGGCACATCCAACTTGACCGCTGAATCCATCACACTTGGCACTAATTTTTCCAAAGTTGGGATTTCACTAGCTGGGGCTTCAAAAATCAATTCATCATGGACTTGTAAAAGCATCGTTGCTTGCAAACCGGCTTCTTTAAGCTTAGCTTGCATCTTGATCATCGCGATTTTGATAATATCCGCGGCACTCCCTTGGATAGGCGTATTCATCGCCGTCCGTTCGGCAAATGACCGTTGATTAAAGCCCCGCGCGTTAATATCTGGCAAGTAGCGCCGCCGATGGGCAATCGTTTCAACGTAGCCTTGTTCGTGCGCCGTTTTGACAATATTATCCATGTAAGCTTTAACACCCGGATATTCCGTGAAGTATGCGTCGATAAACTGCTTAGCTTGCTTGCGCGTAATCCCGATATTTTGGGACAACCCATAATCACTAATACCATAGACAATCCCAAAGTTAACGGCCTTTGCTTGCCGCCGAATATTTGGTGTGACGTCTGCCGGCGACTTCAAATTAAAGATCCGCATCGCGGTTGCCGCATGAATATCGTCGCCTTCTTTAAAGGCGGCTTGCATATTTTCATCATGCGTAATATGGGCCAAAACACGCAATTCAATCTGTGAATAATCGGATGAGAAGATCTGCCAGTCTGGATGACTAGGCACAAAGGCTTGACGAATCTTACGGCCTTCTTCCAAACGCACTGGAATGTTTTGCAAGTTCGGATCCACTGATGATAAGCGTCCCGTTTGCGTCAAGGTCTGCAAATAACGGGTGTGCACCTTTTGATCTGTCGAATGCACCGCGTCTAATAAGCCTTCCACGTATGTCGACTGAATCTTTGAGATTTGCCGATACTGTAAGATATTAGCGACGATTGGCGCTTCTGGAGCTAGCTTTTCTAGCACATCAACGGCCGTTGAATAACCCGTCTTCGTCTTTTTAATCACTGGTAATTTCATTTCTTCAAACAAAATAACCCCGAGCTGCTTAGGCGAGTTAATGTTAAATTCATGACCTGCTTCTTGATAAATCGTCTGTTCGATTTCACTAAGGCGCTCTTTGAATTGACTCCCCATCGCTTGCAACCGACTACTGTCAACCGTGATACCAGCCATTTCCATCTGCGCTAAAACTAAGGCAATCGGCTTTTCAATATCGTGATATAACGGCGTTTGTTCATTTTCATCGAGTTTCTTTAATAATTCCGTCTTCAAAGCCGCAATTGCCGCTAACTTGCGCGCCAAATGGCTAAAGAACACGGTATCATCATCAGGAATCGCGCGTTTAACCCCTTTGCCATAAACCGTTTCATCCGTTGGCAAGTCCGTATAGCCATGTTGTTCAGCCAAACTACCAAGGTCATTACTGTTGTCATTAGTATCGAGCAAGTATGACACTAACAATAAGTCGAAATCGACTGACTTAAGCGTTAACCCTAAACGGTGCAAGCCGACAATCGTCCGCTTCATATCGAACACGTTTTTTTGGACCGTTTCGCTGGCTAATAAGTCTTTAACTGCCGGCTGCAACAATAATTCCACGTCGCGACTGACATACCAATGATCCGCATGACCAATCGCAAACCCAGCAAAGGCTGAGGTGTGATAATTAGGGGTGGGCATTTCTAAGTAAAACTCAACATGATCCGTAAATTGCGCTAATTCACCAAGATTATCCTTAGTCAATACAGTGTAATCAATTGGCTTGGCCGGTTCAGCGGGACCAACGTTTAATTTCTTTAAAAATGATTGAAAGTCCATCGTTTGATAGAATTCCGCTAACTTTTCGACATCCGGACCGTCGTAAGTTAAGTCAGCAATACCAACCGTAATTGGCGCATCACGTTTAATTGTCGCCAAAACTTTTGCTCGCGTGGCTAAATCATGATCTTCAATCAAATGTTCCTTCATCTTTGACTTCTTCATGTCATCGATGTTTTCGTAGACCCCTTCAATTGACCCATATTGCTTCAAAAGTTTGAGCGCCGTCTTTTCACCGACCTTAGTGACACCTGGATAATTATCCGAGGTATCGCCGGTCAGGCCCTTCATATCAATAATCTGTAATGGCGTAATGCCTAGCTTTTCTTGCACATGCGCGGGCGTATAGCGTTCAACTTCAGAGACCCCTTTGACCGTCACCGCAATGGTCGTGTGATCCGTGGTCAATTGTGTCAAATCCCGATCACCAGTCACAACCGTGGTGGTATAGCCAGCTGCATCGGCTTGACCGGCTAACGTCCCGATAATATCATCGGCTTCATAATCTTTTAATTCGTAATGTTGGATGCCATAAGCATCGAGTAATTGTTTAATATACGGCATTTGTTCTGAGAATTCGCCCGGGGTCTTGGCACGACCACCCTTGTAATTATCAAACATCGCCGTCCGAAAAGTCGTTTTACCGGCATCAAATGCCACAAGCATATCAGTCGGATTAACGGCTTTGATCATATGATCCAGCATGGTATTGAAGCCATAAATGGCATTCGTGTGCAACCCGTCAGCGTTCACAAAACGATCGAGCTGATTATGCAGCGCGAAGAACGCCCGAAACGCGACGCTGTTGCCATCAATCAATAATAATTTTTTTGCCATTAGATTACGCTCCTTTTAGTCGGACTATTTATAGTCTTAATTGTACCAAAAAATGGCGGTTTACGGGCAATCATGGTAAGAAAAAACGAGTTACTGACCAAGTCAGCACTCGTTTTATGCAATCATTTAATTAATCGCGGCTAGAACCACCGAAGATTTGGACAAAGTATAAGAACAAGTTAACGAAGTCCAAGTAAAGTTGTAAGGCTCCCGTAACGGCTAACCCAGTTGAAGACACTTGGTCACCGTACTTCAAATACATATCACGCATCCGGTTGGCATCCCACATGGATAACCCAGCGAAGATCAACACGCCAATATATGAGAAGACGTAGCTAATCATGACACTTTTTAGGAACATGTTTACGACCGTTGCTACTAACAGCCCGATTAAGGCCGCAAATAAATGCGTGCCTAAACGTGACATGTCGCGCTTAGTTGTCGTCCCAATCACCGCCATTGTGCCAAAGACCGCTGTGGCCGCAAAGAACGCTCCAACAATCGAAGCCGTCGTATACAAGGACAACGTGATCGACATTTCAGCACCAAAAACCACGGCAAAGAGCATTAACAAGGTAAAACTCATTGCTGGATTACGGGTGGCATTAACTTGAATCCCACCAATCATCGCAAACATACTAATGATGAAAATCATCAAAAACATGAGCGGATGTGAGGCAAAGGCGCCGAAAATAACTGGTTTCCAAACCGTCATCGATAAGAACGCGACAACCGCCGAAACCAACACTGCCAATGACATGTATCCATACATCTTAGCTAAAAAGCTCCGTAACCCCACTTGCGTATTAATTGTGCGGGGGTTTTGTGGTTCTTGTTGAAAGTTGTTCATATAATCCCTCTTTCACCTAAAATTTAACTAGTTATACTTTTCAAAATCCGAGTTGTAGTGCTAATTGAGACGTCACTAACTGTACGTTAGTGACGGTCAGTGGCCAATTTGTCAATTGCATGACTTCGCCAGATTCGATCAACCATCTCAATCAGTCACCTCAACTTTCTTGATATCTAGTGTATCAGATTAGTCAAAGAAGGTAAAACAGTTTGTATCTGTGATGACTATAAGATTTTATAACGATTTTTGGGTAAACTTAGTGACAAACAGCCTGTCCTGGCACGATAGCTTTGAACCATCATTCCGCCGGGCGGGTCAGCATTGGCTCAGTAGTGTTGGTTGACTTAGTCGATGGGGTTCCGACTTAGAGCCCGGCTTTTGAGACTGCGCTATGGCTCAGAAACATAGCCATCACATTCCAGCCAAGGCTGACCCAACCAGAGTGACAACCTGCCGACAAAAAAGCGACCCAATTCAACATTGAGTCGCTAGTTTTAAGTTCGCTTAACGCGCGTTAACTGCGTCTTCGTAAACTTTTTCATATTTTTGAATGTCACCAGCACCCATGAAAACAACTACGGCATCATGGTAAGCCGTTAGTGCCGCCATGTTGTCCATCGTAATAATTTCACCGCCATTTGGTAACTTAGCTGCTAAATCTTTCGATGACACATCGCCACTCTTTTCACGTGCTGAACTGAAGATGTTGGTCAAGAAGACATGGTCAGCTTTGCTTAAGCTGGTGGCAAAGCCATCCATCAACGCCTTCGTCCGGGAATACGTATGTGGTTGGAAGACTGCCAAGATTTCCTTATCAGGATACTTTTGACGGGCAGCATCCAACGTCGCTTTGATTTCTGATGGATGATGCGCATAGTCATCAATCAACATCATATCGCCGACCTTGGTTTCAGAGAAGCGCCGTTTAACACCACTGAAGCTCAATAATTCACGCCGAATTTCGTCTAAGTCAACTTTTTCAAAGTAAGCCACGGCAATGACAGCTGTACTGTTCAAGACATTATGTTCACCGAACAATGGAATTTCGAATTCACCTAAAGATTTCCCTTGATAAGTGACTTCAAATGAAGAGCCTTTGGTTGTCCGATTGATATTGACAGCTTGGAAATCATCACGATCTTTCGTTCCGTAATAATAGATTGGCGTATCAACATCGAGATGACGTAAACTTTCATCGTCACCCCAAGCAAAGATGCCCTTTTTAACTTGGCTACCGAATTGCTTGAAGGCTGACTGTACATCATTTAGATCCTTGTAATAATCAGGATGATCAAAGTCAACATTGGTCATGATGGCATAATCAGGATGATAAGCAACGAAATGGCGACGGTATTCATCGGCTTCAAAGACGAAGAAACGGGCGTCTGGCGTCCCTTTCCCAGTCCCATCACCAATTAAATAACTCGTTGGGGCAATGTTACTCAATACATGTGACAACAACCCCGTCGTTGAAGTCTTACCATGCGTCCCAGCAACCCCGATACTCGTGTAGCCTTCCATTAATTTACCTAAAAATTCATGGTAACGGTACACTGGTAAGCCCATTTCACGCGCTTTTTTGATTTCAGGGTGTTCATCGGTAAAGGAATTCCCAGCAATCACCGTTAAGCCATCATGAATATTGGCTGCATCAAAAGGCAACATTTTAATCCCAGCGGCAGCTAAGCCTTTCTGAGTAAAGGTATATTGTTCGATATCGGAACCTTCGACTTTAAACCCTTTATCGTGCAAAATCAAAGCTAATGAGCTCATCCCAGAGCCCTTAATCCCTACAAAATAATAAACCGTTGCTTTATCCATTGTTCTTATAATCTCCCATATTGACAATTCATCATTTGACTGGTGAATCCTTGATTTTTTGTTATGAGTTAGCTTGTAATTTAGTTAAATCGTCCGCCGTGAAATACACATCACGCGGTTTTGATCCTTTAGCTGGTGACACATAGTTGCGACTTTCGAGGTCATCAATAATATTAGCCGCGCGATTGTAGCCGACTGAGAACGTCCGTTGCAGCTTAGAGGTAGAAATGGTCTCTTCATCAGCCAAGTAAGCCAAGATCTCTGGCATGAGTTCGTCTTGATTCTTAGCAGCTTCCTCATGCTTCATTAAGTTATCTGGCTGGAACTCATAATGTGGCGCGGCTTGATCACGCACAAATTGCGCAATGTCATCAATCTCACTATCCACATAAGTCCCTTGAATCCGAATCGGCGTACTTTGACCATTGCCGAGATACAACATATCCCCGCGGCCCAGCAACCGTTCCGCCCCACTCGCGTCTAAGATAGTCCGCGAATCAATCTGACTCGCCACCATAAAGGCAATTCGTGTTGGAATATTATTCTTAATCAGCCCAGTCACCACATCGACACTTGGCCGCTGAGTGGCAACTAGCAAGTGAATCCCGGCAGCCCGCGCCTTTTGGGTAATGCGGGCAATGTAATCTTGCACCTCACTAGAGGCCACCATCATTAAGTCGGCCAATTCGTCAATCACAATCACGATATATGGCATTTTTAAGCCATCCTCATGATGCTCAACGGCCAATTGGTTGAACTGTTCAATGTTACGCGCCCCACCCGCAGCGAGCTTTTCGTAGCGATGATCCATCTCATCAACAACCCACTTCAACGCAGCCGAAGCGGCCTTGGGTTCAGAGATTACCGGTGCCAACAGATGTGGGACTTTATCGTATGGCGCTAGTTCAACCGCCTTCGGATCAATCAATAATAGCTTAACTTCTTGGGGATTCGCTTTATAGAGAATCGACACCAAGATACTGTTAATAAAGACTGACTTCCCGGAACCAGTAGCCCCAGCAATCAAGCCATGCGGCATCTTCCGCAGATCAGTCACTTGCGGTTGCCCAAACAAATCGACCCCTAACGCAACGGTCAGTGGCGACTTACTTTCCTTAAATTTCGTTGAATTTAAGACTTCAGATAACATGACCGGGCGTGATTTCTTATTGGGAATTTCAATGCCGACTGTATTGCGACCAGGAATCGGTGCTTCAATCCGAATGTCTTTGGCCGCTAACGCCAGCTTCAGATCATCATTTAGATTGGTAATTTTGCTGACTTTAACCCCGCGGGCCAATTTTACTTGGAACTGAGTGACCGTTGGGCCAACCGTCCAATCAACAACATTAGCATCAACTCCAAAGGCGTCTAATGACTCATCGAGCGCACTGGCCTTACTTTCAATCCAATCATCCATTTCGCTTTCATCTGGAATCACGGGATCTTTTAGTAAGGCTAACGGTGGAAAATGATACGCTGCTAATTCTTTATCGGCTAGAACTGGTGCGGCAGAATCACCTGAGTGAACCGCTGACACTGGTTCACTGGCCGCACTCGTTACTGGCGCTGGTTCAGTTGAGCGTGGCGCCGCCGACTGGACACGCGGTGCCGTTGACTGAGGTGCCGAACGATGCACCCCGACTGGTTGATACAAATCGGCGTCATCATCATTTTCAGCGCTGTCAGCCATTGGCGCGTCTTTGAATAAGGCCAAATCAGCTTGTGCCTGATCTTCTTCATTCATAATTGCATCTAATGACAAACCCAGTCCATGAGTTGGCTTAGCGGCCGCGCTTGGTGCTTCACTAGATGCAGCCGCACTAATCGGTGCCACACTAGCTACCGGTTCAGCTTGGCTAGCATCGTTATCATTAGCTACCGTAATTGGCGCTGTCGGTTCAAACACCACCGTTGGCTCGGTACTAACGGGCGCTGGTGCAGCGGACTCAATCGGTTGCGTAGGTTCAAACACCACGGTTGGTTCAGCAGTATCAGCGGATAATGGTGCCATCGCTGCAACGCTAGCCGCTAAGCTTGGATCAGTTGGCTCAAATACCACGGTCGGCAGCGTACTGGTTGCTACTGATTGTTCAGCTGCAACCACACTGGCTGCCAAGCTAGGTTCAGTCGGCTCAAATACCACGGTTGGTAAAGCTGGCGTCCTGGTCGGTTGAAAGACTTCCGTTGCTGCCTGACTGACCGCCGCAACGGCTTGACTAGGAACCGCCGTCTCAACATCAGCTTGACTGGTCACGTCAGCGGTAATCCCCGCTGACATCGGTTGCGCTGCTTGTAGCTCAACTACTGGGAAAGTTTCATCACCCGCCGTTGCAAACAATAAATAACTGTCGCGTGACTTGTGCAATAATGTTTCAATCGCCAAATAATCCGTCATATCCGTTGGTGCCAATGGTCGACGGACCTGCTTGGCACTCGCTAATTGTGCCGGAACTTTGGACGGATGAAACACCCCATGCGTGCCGCCACTAAACGGTGCCGCACTCGTTGCCGGAACAACCTTTTTAGGGCGGACTGGTGGTGTGGGCGCAGCAGCAGCTTTTGGCGCTGATCGCGTTGGTTGGGCCGCAGCAGGAGTTGATTGACTGGCCGCCGCGGAACGATTCTTTTTTTGAGGTCGTGCATATTTCCGGAAAAAAGCCGGGCCATCATAATGGTTCATTTTCAATCATCCTAATTTCAGTGTTAACGCGACTTAAGCAGTAAATAAAGTTTGCGCCCGATCAAAGTCAAATGGTTCGCCAACTGCTTGATAGTCAGCTGGTAAGATCATGGCACCAGGGTGTTGCGGTGCATGTGGTAACTGTAATTCACGACCAGAAACGATCATGCCGTCACTTTCAACACCGCGTAATTCGCCGGGCCAAATAATCAAGCCATCGGGCATCATTGCCCCGACCTTGGCGACAACGACTAAAATGTCGGCTTGCATGTTTGGCGAGCCACTGACAATTTGTAAATCAGTATCTGTCCCAACATTAGTCTTAGTAATTTGTAAATGATCTGACTTGGGATGGGCTTCCGCTGAATCCACATGACCGACGACAAATTTAGGCGTCAAATCAACCACTAAATCAGCATCAAAATCATTGGCCGTTAACAAGTCGTTTAACTTGGCCACTTGGTCAGCCGTCAATTTGATCTGACCATTAACGTCTAAGGTGCCCAATGTTTTAGAAACGTCGAAAAAGTTGTAACCTAACGTTTCACCGGTAGCAACGTCACTAATTCGGGTGACGTTGGCATGGGTTTCAATTTTTTGTTCAGCCGTATCTGGGCGTAAGATAGCGATTAACGTATCGCCTAGTTGCGTTGGATTATAACTTGTAATTAACATTGGTATCCCCTTTATTTCTTAGCTTATGCGTTCATTTTATTATTATAACTTATTTCAATAGAATCATACTGATTAATTATGACTTTTCTTGGTATTCGCGTCAATCATTGGTATACTATTTTTGAACAAAAAACATCCGAGTTGGTCGAAAGGAGTACGCAACATGCATAAACAAATTCAATACGGCGGTTTATTGGCAGTTGGAATGGCCGGAGTCGCAGGCGGCTTTTCAATCGGCGGCCTCCTCAAACGGTTGCGCCGACCAACCCCCAATCAAATCTTAAATCAAGTCAAACGCGCCTTCTTAAAAGAAGCGCCCATTGAAGGCTCATGGATTGAAATGAAAAAAGCTCCGCTTCAAAAATTCGCACTACGGACTGATGTCTACTATGGCGGGATCACCCGTTATGAAGACGGTCAATTGGTGCAATATGAGTTCCTTGCGGATGCCAATACCGGCAGTATCTTAGATATTTACCGACTCTAATCAAATAGACACGTTGCTTAAAATGAAAAAATCATTTTAAACAGCGTGTCTATTTTTAATAGTGTACTGAAAACAGTATCATCACAACTTTTTATTAATATCTGTTAATAGTTTAAAAAGCTTCCAAATTAAATAACCAAAGAATCCAACAACCACTAAATTGATCACAATAAATGTAATATCCATCATGTTAGCACTCATTTGATCGTCCCCTTATACGAAAATGATTAGTCTACTTTTTAGGCTTACTTGCGTTGTAACTCCGCTAAAATCTGTTGCAATGTGTTGATGATTTTTCCTAACATGCTAAATAATTTCCACAATAACCAGCCGACACCTCCGAAGATGGCGATATAGACTAGCAGTACGACTATTGACATCCACACCATTGATCAACCCCTCCTCAACATTGCTAATTACATTTAGTATAGCGAAACTAGCTTGATTTGGTTAAAACGGTCATAATCAGCCTAAAATTAGTCATTAACTCGCATTTTCAGATAATGTGCTAAGCCCCGGCCCCCCATCAAGGAACAAGGTATTTGTTCCTCATTAGTCAACGTCACCAACTGAGTATGCCGATTAATAGCTCGAACTTGTTGGCAATTGACTACAATCGACTTATGACACCGATAAAAGTTGTCGTGCATTTCCACAGCCTGCTTCACTGTACTGTAAATTTCAAAATGAGCATTTGCCAAATGAACGATTAATTTATGTGGTGCCGGTGCCGTCTCGAAATATAAAATGTCTGCGACCCGCACTGAACGCAATTGATCTGCTGTTTTAAATGTCAAAAATTGCTGTTGTTGGGGTCTAGACTTTTGCCAACGGTTGCGTGCCAAATTGATTGCTTGGATAACTTGTGCTTTTAAAGATTCCGGATCGTCTTTTAAAATAAACGCCAGCGGTTCCAATTGATGTTGCAACGTTTCTAATGCGAGTTCAGCGTGAGTTGTCACAAAGATCAGTTTACAATCCACTGCCACAGATCGAATCCGTTGGGCTAACTCAATACCACTCATCTCATCGCCTAAATCAATATCTAAAAAGTATAGCCGTTGCTGATCATTATTAAGTCGTGTCAATAATGGTCCAGGGGTAGTCTCAGCTTGAACAACTTGCATGTCCAAATTTTCAATCATGATATAATTCTCAATTAGCTGCGTCAAACTCACCAATTGTTTGGCATCATCTTCACATATATAAACTTCAATCATGACTGACCATCCAATCTAATCGTTAGTTGCTGACTAAAACACTGCTCAGTAATCGTTGTCGCCAGCTCAACTTGCGGGTAAATTGCGAGCATACTTTTTAAGTTTGTCAGCCCTAATCCTCGATCCGAACCTTTAGTTGAAAAGCCAGACCGTTCTAGCTGCCATAACGCGGGAACCTTAGCTGCCAAAGAATTCTTGACCAGAATTGTTTGTGCTGTTGGAACCGCTATCATGACAACATGTACCCAACCTTCAGATTGGTTCACGGTAGCTTCAACAGCATTATCTAAAATAATTCCAAGCATGACGGCCAAATCAACTGACGGTACAGCCGTTAACTGTGCCACTTGCTGCGATTCAAATCGCACAGCAACACCGCTTTGCTGGGCACTATTTAATTTATTAAACAGAATACTTTTAATGGCCTTGTCCGGGACTTTTGCCAAATCCTCTAATTCATACTTAGACGCTTTTAATTGCGCAGTCTTAGCAACTAGGTTTGTTTGATAATAATGTTTTAGTCCCGCTAGATCATCAGTTGCCAAATATTCAGACAACGATAACATCACATTTTGATAATCATGTCGAAATCGACGTAACTCATCATAGTGCTGTTCCATGGCACGTGTATAACGCTGATTACTAGTCAAAGTTTGTTGCTGTAACGCTATCAAGGCCTGCTTTTTAAGCAACCGTTGATGTTCCCGCTGCCCAACCAGTAAAATTACACACAAAATTAGGACTAGTCCTAAACCAACCAACGTCATTGTCGGTGTCGGCTGATTGCCACTAATAAACTTTAAATAGGCAATAATCAATAAAAATGCCAGACTGACTAAACCAGCCATCATAGTATTAATTTGTCCCGTTGGTAAAATGGACTGGCGGGTGGACCAATGCAATAATCCTCCGATAACTAAGCTAAACAAGAAAAATATCAACGGAATTGCATCAGCAATAGCAATCAACGGCGCTATTAATTGGGTCAATTGCGTCACAATGGTTACTATCAAGAGACTCTCGATGCTAACTACGACCGCGGCTCGCCAATCATGTGCCCGGGTATAGATTGAATAACCTAATAATAACAACACTAGTATCATCATCCAATCGCCAATGACTGGTGTTCCCCATTGGGTAATGATCCATATCAACACACCTAAGCCATAATCCACTCCTTTTAATTGATATTGTGGTAACCGAATCCGAGTGATCCAAAATTCAAAACAAACACCAAACAAAGTAAATAACATGGTCGTCCCCCCGATATTACATTAAGCATACCGGAAAAGAGCTTAAAATTGGAAACTTTATCGTAAAAAAGAACAATTTGGGAATCAAAATATAAAATGTCGTAATCCCCAATTGAACCAACAATTTATCGCGATGAGCAATTTGCGCATGACGCGTCAAAACTTCAAAAGTCCAATTACCTAGCTTTGAAAACAGATAGTTATTTTCCATAACATTATTCTAACGAAGATTACCGTCTTTGTGGTCAATTTTCGTAAACGTATTGTTTTTCAGCATAATCTAATTAAAAAGCATCTTAAAATTAGGCCCAACCTAATTTAAGATGCTTAACAAGAGTCACTATTCAGCTTTAAATGTCGCAATAATCTTATAAATCGGCCCAAATTGACTAAACTTCTGTTCATATTCCGTCTCAACATTATCTTCTGGTGTGGCGACTGCATGTAAGTCTAACCAGACTTGCTCAAACGTCATGCCAAAGTTATTCATGCTCGTTAATGAGAATTCAAACAAACCGCGGTTATCCGTCTTAAATTCAATCTGACCATTGGGCTTCAGGACTTCCTGATAACCGGCTAAAAACGACTTATACGTTAAGCGGCGTTTGGCATGCCGGGTCTTCGGCCAAGGATCGGAAAAGTTTAAATACAAACGATCAACTTCATTAGGTTCAAAGAACGCCGTCACCGCTTGACCATCCGCATGGGCCAGCTGCAGGTTCGGTAAAGGTTCTTCGACTAACTTCCGTAAAATGATCGCAATCACGGAAGTTTGAATCTCAATCGCAATATAATTAATCTCTGGGTGCCGTTTGGCCATCTCGATGATGAATTGGCCCTTACCACTCCCGACTTCAATCTGTAGCGGCTGAGGGGTCTTAAAACGACTCTGCCACTTTCCTCGAAAATCAGTAGGGGTCTCGGTAATCAATTCCGGATGAGCATTAATTAATTTTGGTGCCCAGGGTTTATTTCTAACACGCATAAGTAAAGGGTACTCCTCTTCATTTTTTAAAGTTAACCTGATTCAATCTTACAAAAACAGCCTCGAATTCCAACCGGAACTCAAGGCTATCGGTTTAGAGCTGATATTGACTCAACTCTTCTAAGAAAATAATTTCGTCATTCATATTGTGGTACTGATTACGATAATAGTTATCTTTAATATTTAGTAATAAGTTAATCTTGGCATACCAGACGACCCGCCGCTGCATATCAGGCGTCATCGTCTCACCATATTCGCTAAACCAGCCTTGCCAATCTGGTAACGGCACGTACTCGCAGAGTAACATGCTAATATCTGAAGCCGGATCAGCAAACCGCGCTGAATCCCAGTCCACCAAGTATAGTTGGTGTTGGTCAGATAGTAACCAGTTCTTATGGTTCAAATCGCCATGACAAACGCGGTAATCGGCAGTTGGCAACGTGGGTAACGTGCCTTGCAAGTCTGTTAAGACCCTCGCCATCAATGGATGCTGCCGTAAATCATCTGGTAAGTCACTCAAATATTGCTGAATAAACTCGTATGGTCGGACAGTTTGGCCGCCGACCTTAGTTAACATGCGATGAAGCAACTTGGAATTGTGCACCCGTGCCAATAAATGCGCCACTTCAGGCGTGCGCATTTGTTGCTTCGTTAAAGTTTGACCATTCAGCCACTCTTGAGCAGTTAACGTATCACCGCTCGATATTCGTTTTGTCCAGATTAACCGCGGGGTAATTTCTTCCATTGAGAGCGCCGCTAGAAACGGCGATGCGTTCCGTTTTAAAAACAATCGCTGTTGATTTTTTTTGCCCATGAAAGCTTTATCGGTATTGCCATAAATCGGATAGACATGCCAGCCGTCATCAAGTTCGAAATCCATCAGCCCCACTCCTCTCAAAATATTAATCATTTTATTGGCTTAATTATTATTGACCTAACAAACACATTCTAAAGACCAAACTGCGTCCCGTCAAGTCCTTTTTATCCGTTGTGCCACAAGCGTTTCAGGCTAATCTCATTTTGGCATACCATGCAACTAAGAGATAGATTTCAATAGCATTAATAACCAGCAAAATCCCGACTTGCGCTAACGGGGCGTTACTTAACCAAACGGCAATTAAAAAGATAATTCCGGTCGTACTTAAAATCACTGTCAACAAGCGCTGGAAGTTTTTAAACTTCAATGGCGCGGCCAACGGATAAATGTGCGTAAAAACTATATTATCGTATCGCTTATAAAACGGCAACAATTGGAAGCCAATCAGATAGATAAAAATCACATCTAGACCAATCGCCAACCAGCCATGACCGATAAAGTATAGCAAGATGGCACCAATCACGGTCAACCGCGTCACTAAACCACTGAACTCCGTGCCTCGCAACATGCCACGGGTAAATAAATATCCGAAAGCATGGGTTTGATCGCGTGGTAACCACCGCAATAACCAATCCAAATATTTACGTCGCTTAACGCTACCTTGCACCATTGGCACATCGGTAAATAAGTTAAAGAAGCGATAAATACCCAACATCCGGTTCGCTTCACCTTTGATATCCGCCTGCCAAGCTACGACAGTGTGGGGCCAAACTTGATTGTGCCACCAACGTTGACCACCGGCTAAGATTAAGGCTAATACGACGCCCAACCACGGTGATACTAATAAGCTAAGCGCCAAGATGACCAGTGCTAAACCGGCGTTCGCCACGCCTAACCAGCGGGCTGGCGCTTGCGGCAACCGATAAAGCCGGGTTACCCGGACAGTCAGTTCGCTATCTTTTAAGGCCAGCTGGGTAACTAATAACGCCAACAAGCTCACCCCTGACAACTGATCGACTAACATTAAGATGGGCACCGTTAAGCCAACAATAATTACTTGCACGGCTTGCGCCAACCACCAGCTATAATGCCAAGCATGCACTAGATACGCGTGCAAGTCATGCTCCCGTGGCAACAAAAAGACCGTATCCGCTGGTTCCAGTAACGTCGCAATCCGACCAACCGCTAACCCGAGCCACAAAATCAATCCCACCGCTAAGACAATCCAAGTATCCCGCGGACTCACTGTTTTCAACCAATTAGAATAGGCTAAGCCCAAGCCACCGACAAAAAACATCAGGGCAATCACGAAATGATCGTTAAAGACTAAGCGCAAATAATGCAACATTTGCCGCAAATGGCGTTGCCGCCGTTGTCGATATAACTCATTCATCACGGGTCACCCCAGTCAAAGTGAGGTAAATATCGTTCAAGGAGTCCCCCGCATCCGGATAATGAGCTTTAATCTCGTCAAACGTCCCTTGGGTCTGAATCTCACCGGCATGTAATAAGACAAAGCGATCACAGAACTTTTCCGCTGTATCCAACACATGAGTCGACATCAAGACGGACGCCCCTTGCTTTTTGACCGTTTCAATCAAGTGCAATAAATCATGTACCGCTAAGGGGTCCAAACCTAGAAATGGTTCATCAATAATGAATAACTTAGCGTTGGTTAAAAAGGCACAAACGATCATGACTTTTTGTTTCATCCCTTTAGAGAAGTTCGCCGGGAACCAATCTAGCTTGTTATCCAAGCGGAAAATTTTTAGTAAGTCATGGGCTCGTTTCCACGCTGCAGTCTGATCCAAGCCATATGCTAACATCGTCATCTCTAAATGTTCTTTTAAGGTTAATTCTTCATATAGAATCGGGGTCTCTGGAATATAAGCCAACTGTTGCTTATATTGTTGCGGGTCACTAGCTAACGTCACCCCGTTCAACTTAATAGACCCTTTCATCGGCGTCAATAATCCAATAATATGGTTAATCGTCGTTGACTTACCGGCACCGTTTAGACCGATCAACCCAACTAATTCACCTGGTTGTACGTCAAAACTAATATCCTTTAAAACGGGAATTTGGGAATAACCCCCAACTAAATGGCTAACTGCCAATGCCATAGTGCTAACCTCTTTCTGTTTCTAAATAAATGGTTCCTTGTCACTCTGGTTGGTCCAATATTTTAGCAACCAACCGGTAGACAACAAAAATAACTAATCTTCAACCTATTAACTGACGCTTGGGTACTAGTTGGAATTGCCGCCTGCCGGTTGGATCCTAAAACGCTGGAACGCCATGGGCCATTTTGAAGCCAAAAATCGGTCTTCAAAACTAGTCCGAGAAAAACACTCGCACTAAGGCCAACGACACGGCTGAGCATTTTAGAATCCAACCTCTCGGCTAAACAACTGAGCTTAAAATAATCAATCGTTAATTTTTTAATTCCCGTTAGTTAACGACGGGCGGCCCAGAATTGGCTCAGTGGTGTCGTTTATCTTAGTCGTGCTTTTGCGACTTAGATAAAGCCCGGCTTTCGAGACCGCACTGTGGCTCGAAAACGTGGCCACCACGTTCCAGCCGATTCTGGGCCAACCAGAGTGGCAAGTTAATCCAACTAGTACTAAGCGTATTAACTTATTTTTTAACTATAAATCGATCACACGATTAAAATTAATTATAGCATAGCGCATTATCGGGCGTGACTTCTGGGCATGCAAAAACGTTCAACTAACTAAAGTAGCTTGCGACCATCATCTGATAAAGCGCCCTCATTTCCAATTTGAGTAGTGTATAATAGAACTAAATTTTAGAAAAGAAGGTTATCACATGACAGCTTTTGAACCTAAACTCGACGATGATTGTATTTTTTGCAAGATTATCAAAGGTGATATTCCGAGCTACACCGTTTACGAAGACGATATGGTTAAAGCCTTTTTAGATATTTCGCAAGGCACTCCTGGCCATACCTTAGTCATTCCTAAGACTCATGTGCCAGACATTTTCGCCTATGACACCGACTTAGCCAGTGCCGTTTTTGCACGCATCCCTAAGATTGCGCGCGCAGTTAAGGCCGCTGATGACAAGATTATCGGGATGAACATCGTGAATAACAACGGCTCGGTAGCTTATCAATCCGTGTTCCATTCACATTTCCATTTAATTCCACGTTACAGCGACAAAGATGATTTCCGGATGATTTTTAAAGACAACTCTAAGAATTACGACGAAACCGACTACACTAAGTTGCAAAATGCCATCAAAACCCATTTAACGGATTAGGAGGTCCCGATGAAATTCATGCGTAAAACGCTGATTGGCTTAGGTTTGAGTGCCGCAGCATATATGATTATCAATCGTAAGACCCCACAAGCCATGTACCATGATGCCAAAAGTTATGTACAAGACGTGTTAGATGCGGCCGACGACTTACAAACGGCGCGCGAAGACTTTAGTGATGCACAGAGTAACTTGAGCGTCCAATTCAGTAACGCTGCCAAAGTCATCGATGAGATTCAAACCGAAGTTGATAAGTTTCAGTTTAAAATTGAACCGCACGTTAAGATTATGCAAGCACGCGCTGAACATTTACAAAAAACGTTAGATGATCTTGCACCTAAAGATTAAGCACCTTATCGTCGGGCTAATTGCGGCTCGATGATTTTTTTGTTAGTTAATAAACGAACACGTTTCGTTTATTAAGGCATTAGTTTGGCGCTAGACTTTGTGAAGACCGTGTGAATTATCTGAAAATTTTGTAAAGATTCCAGTCACGATGCAGAACCCTGCTAACTTATGTTATAGTTATCTGGTAAGTCTGCTAGAGCAGAACTATTTTAGGAATAGGATGTGTTACAAGAATGAAAAAATGGCTTATTGCACTTGCCGGTATTTTATTAACGTTTACGCTTGCCGGTTGCGGTAGCAAGACAGTTGCATCGACTAACGGTGGTAAGATCACCGAAAGTCAGTATTACAGTAGTATGAAGGGCACTTCATCTGGGAAACAAGTTTTACAACAGATGATTTTGAACAAAGTGCTTGAAAAGGACTACGGTTCAAAAGTCTCAAAGAAAGCCGTTACGAAGCAATATAACACCTACAAGCAACAATACGGGACTTCATTCTCAACTGTATTGTCACAAAATGGGTTGACTACGGGAACATTCAAGGAACAAATCCGTTCGAACTTATTACTAAAAGAAGCGGTCAAAGACAAGGCTAAGATTACCAACGCTGATTTGAAGAAGCAATGGAAATCATACGAACCTAAAGTTACCGTTCAACATATCTTAGTTGCGAAGTCATCAACTTCAGATACAGTATTGAAAGCTTTGAAGAAGGATTCTAGCGAATCAAACTTCTCCAAGTTAGCCAAGAAATACTCAACTGATACGACTTCTAAGAGCAACGGTGGTAAGTTAGCTGCTTTCGACAACACGAACACGAGCTATTCATCTAAATTCTTGAAGGCCGCTTTCGCATTGAAGAATGGCGCTTACACCACGACCGCTGTGAAGACCTCTAACGGTTACGAAATCATCCGGATGGTCAAGAACCCTGGTAAAGGGAACATGTCTGATCACACCGCTGATTTGAAGAAACAAATTTGGGACAACGATATGAGCGACTCAACCGTCTTGCATAACGTGGTTGCCAAAGTCTTAAAGGCTGGGAATGTTAAGATTAAGGATAATGATTTGAAGAACATCTTATCTTCATACATGACTACTTCATCTTCATCATCTAGCTCAAAATAAATTAAGTTATTCAAAAGGACGACCAGCAATTTGGTCGTCCTTTTTTGTTGGATTTTAGAATGCCGCTCTGGTTGGTCCAAAATCGGCTGGAACGTGGTGGCCACGTTTGGAAGCCAGAGAGCGGTCTTCCAAGCCGGGCTTTATCTAAGTCGAAAAATCACCGACCAAGATAAACGACACCACTGAGCCAATTCTGGCCCGCCCGATGTTAACTAACGGACATTGAAAAAATAACGATTGCTTATTTTCAGTTCAGTCATTAAGCCGAGCCGTTTGGGTTTCTAAAATACTCACCGTGTCGTTGGCCTTAGTGCGAGTAATCTGCTCGGACTTAGGCCAAGGCCAGCGTTTTAGGAACCAACCGGCAGGCGGCAACTAGCACCAAACGTATATCCCCTACTGATTATCAGTTGGCTTCACATCAGCCTTAGTCCCATCATGTTCTGGTCGATAGAAGTTACGGCCATCCATCGCAAAGATTCGTTCGGTATAAGTTCCTGGTTCTGCATGGCCAATTGCTGTCTGCATCATTTGGATCGACGCGTCCAACTCGTCTAAGTCATGCAAGATCTCAGCTTCCATGATATGTGGTCGCACTGGTGAGCCATATTCTAATAAGCCGTGATGGGCTAAAATCATGTGCCGCAACACTAAGACCGCTTCAGATTGGTCATCAATCTTTAATTGTTGGCAAGCTTTTACGATTTGTTCATCGATCAAGACAATATGCCCGACTAAATTACCGGCTAACGTATACGTTGTGGAAACGGGACCCGACATTTCAATCGTCTTCCCCATATCATGCAAAATAGCCCCTGCATATAATAACGCGCGATTAACGTGTGGATATTCGTCAGCGACCGCTTTCGCTAAGCGTAAAATGGATAACGTGTGAAACGCTAACCCACCAGCAAAAGCATGGTGATTCTTTTTCGCAGCTGGATAACTGAAGAAATCATCATGAAATTGCGTGAGTAAATGCCGCACGATTCGGTTCCAATTCGGTTCTGTAATCTCAAAAACAAACGTATTGAGTGCTTCTTCCATAGCCCCCGTGTTCATCGGGGCATGTTCAACAAATTGTTGCACATCTTGAGGTTCCCCTTGATGAGTCAACCGCATTTGCAAAATTTTAATCTGCGGATTACCTTGGTAATTCTCACGTTTACCCTTTAAATGAATGACCCGACCAGCTTGAAAATGGTCTACGTCTTGGTCACTCGCATCCCAGAACTTCCCTGAAATCTCACCAGATGTATCTTGAAAGTTAATTGCTAAAAATTTCTTACCGTTTTTAGCAATGCGAACTTCAGAATCCTTTAATAGAAAGTACCCGTCAACGGGTTCATCGACTTGATAGTCAAATAATTTTTTTGCCATGTTGTTACCCCCAAATTAGGTTAAGTGGTTAACCGCGGTCGCTGGCATCTCGGTCAGTGCAGCGGGTTCATTCGTAAAGTATAAAATTTGATGCTGTGCAGCGACGGTCGCCAGCAATTGCCAGGCCCGTTGACGACGATGTGCATCGAAATTAACGAAGCCATCATCGATCATTAACGGAAGTTGCGCTTGCGTCCCGAGTTGGGTAATTAAAGTCAGCCGCAACGCTAGATACAATTGCTCTTTAGTGGCAGTTGATAATTCGGCGACACTAAATTGTGGTCCGTTAACCGCTTGCACGACCAGCGCATCGCCGTTTAACTTAATCTCATTATACCGCGACCCGGTCAGTTGTGCGAAAGTCGTTCCAGCCGCCGTTAAAATGGCCGGTAACTGCTGATTCGTCAACTGTTGTAAGGCCGTATCAATCCAAGCCGCCCCTAATTGGCGCGTCACCCATTGCCGCGCCATGACCGTTAGCTTAGTCTGCGCATCGGCCTGTTGTTGACGCAGATCAGCATAACGACCATCTGCCACTAATGCCTGTAGCTGCGTTTGGGCGGTTGCTAATTGTTGGGCTTGTTCGGTAAGTTGCTGTTGAGCCGTTTGAATGGTCGATCGATTCGTTTGAATCGCTGCCTGTAATGCCGCTAATGTTGGATAAGCCCGTAATGCCGTTTGTTCCGTTGGGGTTAACCGCGCCGTCAATTGATCAACACTCGTTTGCGTTGCCACTTGCTGACTCTGAGCCGCTAATGCCTCGGCCAAGGCATCAGCATCCGCCAAGCCATTTTGCGTGGCAAGTGCTTGGAGCTGGTCCGATGTCGTTTGCAGCTGCGTCGTCAATTGTTTAACTTGGCGCTGGACATAGGCAAAGTCCGTCGATGCTAAGCTTTGATGTTGCATGGCTTGATGAACCTGGTCATAAAAGCCTGTCACTTTTTGAACACTGACAACCAACTGTTGTTCATCTAACACTAGCCAGTCACTCGCAAAATGATAAGCCTGTAATGCTTGCCAGACAGTCGCCGCTTGTGCAGCCGTCTGTTGTGATAACGTCGTCACTTGTGCTTGACTGCGTTGTAAGGCCGCTAACTGATCCAGCTTAGTTAAAATCGCCGCTGAATCCAAGTCCGGTGACCAGCCTACCGCAGTTAGTAACGGCGCTAAAGTCCGGTCAGCTGTGGTTGGTGCGGCTGGAGCGAGTTGTTCCCAACCAAACCAGCCTAACAACCCTAATCCCATTAGTATTAGGACCCATTTAACCCCGCCTAGTGGCAAAATTACCCCAGCAACTAAACCAATCCCCCCCGCCACCAAACGCCAATCGGCCTTGAACGCTGGTGTCGACTGTGACTGCCGCGCTTGCCGTGACCCAGTCGTCGCCGTGGTTAATACCGCCGCTTTTAAACTAGCCACCGCTGATTGTTTCGCGGGTGATAACGCCGCCATTAGCTCCGGCTGATCAGTTTGTTGCTGCTGATAAGTCCGTTGTGCTGCCGTTGTCTGACTCGTTAAAGCTTGATACTGGCCCAACGCCTGCTGTAGCTCTGGCAACTTGGGTTCTAAAGCATCAAACTGCGCTTGGTGCGCAACGTAGAAACCGACTAACGATGTGGAATTAGCATCAACTGGTTGTTGCGTCAGTTGTTCACGCGCACTAGCCAACGTATGCCGTAACTCGGTTTGTGTCGTGGTTAATTGCGCATATTGTTGACTAACCGCTGCCGGTAACTCATTTGTAGCGGTCGCCAATTGCGCTTGCAGCTGCTGCAATTGTTGATAGACTGGCCATTGATTCCGTAGATTGGCTAACTTTTGTTGCGCGTCGTTTGCTTGATTCAGTTGCTGTCGCAATTGCGTTTGTTGTGTTCGTAACTGTTGAACGGTCGCCTGCAGCTGTTCATACGTGGCATAATGGTCGCGCGCCGTTTGAAGCGTTTGTTTTAAGCTTTGATATTGCTGTAAGGCCTGATTTAAAGCCGGTTTACGGCCACGCGGTTTATATAGCTCATCAGCACTAGCCCGTAAATCAGCCGCCGTGGCCCGCCATTGACTGCTGTCGAGGGTACCGATTTGTTGCAATTGGGTATTCAAGTCAGTAGCACTCAGCGTTTTCAAGGCAGTCAATTCCGCCTGATTAAAGGTAAATAATTGCTTGTAGCGATCCTCATCATATGGTGATAACCAACGTTCCAGTAGCGCTAGCGGCTGGAGATCACCCGTGGCCACATTAATTAAGGATGCTGGCTGGTCGCCCAGTCGCGTTAAACGATAGGTCTGCCCGCCAACTAATAAATCCAATGAACCACCGTATTGACTGGTCGCCTTAGGTTCATAGCGGTCGATCAAATGACGCCGGGTTGGAAAACCGAATAGCATGCCTAGGATAAACGCACGCAACGTTGACTTACCGCTTTCATTGTCTCCGTAAATCACTTGTAGCCCGGACGACAACTCAAAGACTTGTTGATTAAACTTCCCAAAGCCAGCGATCTCAATACGTTTAATCTCCATCGGCCGACCCACCTTCCGTTGTTAAATGGTATTGCTCTTGTAATAATCCCAGCACGCGTTGTTGCCATTGTGCTGGGGTTAAATCCTCCAATAAAGCTTGATTCAAAAAAGGTTCCGCTAACAAATGATCAGCTAGCGCCGCAATCTGCTCAGTAGTGACTACCTGTTGACCCGCTTGTTGCCACACTGCTTGGTCGAGGCCACCGAGTGCTGGTTGCGACTTATCAGCGGCCAGTTGCAAATCAACCGGCCAACAGGCGGTGGTGGTCAATTGACCTTGTAATTGGGTCAGTAGTGCCCCTTGAGTCAAGGCTAACATAGCAGTAGCGCTTAATTCGACTGTCGCCGGTAAGGTAATGAGTACTAATTCAGTTCCATTTTCAGAAGTCGTTGGAAACTGATCAACAAGTTGTTTCAATAACGTTGGCCGATCCAACGTTCCCTGTAATTCCGGCGTCCAGGTCGTCCAGGTAATCGGCGCTAATGCGTGGAAAACAGGCCGTAACGTCTGGTCAGCTTGGCTTTCAACAATCAAGCAGCCTTTTTGACCCGTTTCATCGCGATATCGACCTTGCAGGTTCCCAGGATAAACAACGGGTGGCATGGCATTCAACGTTTGCCGTTGATGGATATGGCCAAGTGCCCAGTAATCATAATGTTTCGCCAATAACTCGCCCACACTAAACGGCGCATAGTGGTCGCCCGCAGTCCCTAATTGTCCGTGCAACATACCAATATGATAGTCGACCGTTGGCAGTTTGGCAGGATAGTCGGCGATTTTCGGCGTTGTCACCCAGCGTTGGTCATAGCTAAACCCACTAATGGCCACTTGTGTCTGATCCGCCGTCGTTAACGTCACGGTTTTAACAGATGGTCCAAATGCATGCACATTCGCTGGAAAATGCCACTGACTACCTGCTGGTTGATAATCATGATTACCAAACGACAAAACGACCGGAATCTGCGCGGTATTCAACCGTTCAAGCGCCGCCATCAGACCAGCTTGAGCAGCGACACTCTGCGCTTGTTGATCAAATAAGTCGCCCACTAACAAAACAAAATCAACTTGCTCAGCGATTGCTAAATCCACTAACCGCGTCAACGCAGCTAACGGGGCTGCAATCAACTGTGACCGCAATGCTGCCGGTACTCCTGTCAAGCCTTGAAACGGCGTATCTAAATGTAAATCAGCCGCATGCAAAAATTTCATGCTGGTTGTCACTCCTTGTCTTGAAATTTAATTAGTTGTACTTATTGCTCCGGTTGGCCTGGATTGGCTCGTAAGCCGGGCTTTGACTAACCCGAGCAAAATCACTCGGCTAAGTCAAACGACACCACTGAGCGCAGTCCGCCCTGCGCTAGTAAAGCTCATTCTTGAAACTTATTTTATTAATATTTCGTTGATAACTGCTATTAACCCGTTAACCAGTCGCAGGTTGCTGGTGATGGAGATGGCTGTGAAAGTGGCGTTGAAACGGTGATTTTTCCGTTCTTACACCACGGACGATCTTGCCCATTTGCGTTTTGGGCAAAGGGGCAAGTCGAGGTCTCAGACCGCACCTCAGGCTGAGACCGGTCCCCACAGCCACCGGAATCATCGGCCACCGGAGACGGGTATCGCCTACCTACTTGCTCTCAAAAAAAGAGGCAATCACGAAAAGTATCGTCATTGCCTCTTAGTTACCTTAAACTTTAGTCTTGGTATAATTCTTGAACGGGTTTAGTGATGATTTGGTTTAAATCATTCATTAATTGGTTCAAGCCACGTTCCTTGGTCATTAAGGCTTTAATTTCATCGACATTGCCAACTTTATCAGCTAATTCATGGGCTTTTTGAACTTCATCGTCGCCTAATTCTTCGCCATTCATTTGCTTTTGTGACAATTGCATTTGAATTTCTTGGAAGTCTTTGAATAAGCTAAAAGCACTCTCATTCGCATGCATTGCTTGATAAGCAGCTTGCAATTCTTTAAATTCCTTAGTGCCGCGTAATTCTTGTTCTAATTGGTTTGCAGTATCGTAAATGTTTACAGCCATCGTCGCGTTCCTCCTCAAAATATGTGTCAAATATAGTTTATCATTTTTGAAAGGGCTTGAATAGCTGTTACCACTAGTTCCCAATTAATTTTTTTGCCGACGAGAACCAGTTCTTAGCCGTATCAGAAACGGTCTTGCCAACCTTGTTAGCACCCTTTTGAACATCGTCCCAAACCGAGCTACCACTGGCCGAATTATCCGTCGAACTCTGATTAGCCAACGTGGCCGCATCTTTGGTCCCAAAGCTAGTTTGTTTCGTATTTGGCAAGATATTTTCCATCTCGTTCTTATACAATGCTGATAATTGGTTTTCAGATAAACTCTTCAAATAATGGGTACTATTCGTTGAATCAAAGCCAATCCAAGTCGTTACCACAACATCTGGCGTATACCCAATCATCCACTGATCTTTCGTTCCAGAACCAGTCTTGTAATCAGCTTGTGTACTCCCAGTTTTCCCAGCGATTGAATACCCATAAGGCTTCGCAGCGGCCCCTGTCCCACTATTGTAGACGCCCAGCATCATACTGGTCATCTCTTTAGCGACACTGGCCGACATCAGCTTTTTGCTCTTAGTTGCTGTATTATCAACAATAGTCTTGCCACTCGCATCAACAATCTTCGTGATATAGTGCGCGGTGGTCTTATTCCCGTTATTGGCAAACGCCGTATAGGCACTGGCCATCTGTTGCGGCGAGACCCCGGTCGTTAAGCCACCTAAGGCCAACGCTAGGTTATCATCGTCTTTGGTGACTGGTAAGCCAAATTTCTTAACTGACGCATAGCCTTTATTGACGCCGACTTTATTCAATAACCAAACGGCCGGAATATTAATACTTTGAGCTAAAGCTTCATACATTGGCACCGATTTGGCATAAACATTATCATAGTTTTTCGGTGCGTATTTATTGGCACCAAACGTTTGCTTCTTATTAGAAAGATCAGAATCATACGTATAGCCATTTTCAAGTGCGGGCGTGTAAACCGCTAACGGCTTAATCGTCGACCCTGGTTGGCGTTTAATCTGAGTCGCCCGATTAAAGCCCCGAAAGACGTGTTTACCACGACCACCAACCACGGCCATCACGCCTCCAGTGGACGGATCAACCGCAATCGACGCCCCTTGAACCTTCGTCCCATCCGCCGCATTTTCTGGGAATAAGGTACTATTCTTAAAGGATGTCTGCATCGAGCTTTGATCCTTTTGATTCAAGGACGTATAAATCTTATAACCGCGATTCATAATATCGGATTCGCTTAAGCCATACTTATTAATCGCTTCATCAACCACCGCATCAAAATAATAAGGATATTTATAGCCACTATAATAATGATAGTTATCATTCAGCGTAATCGTCTTCTGTGAATAGAACGTATACTGATTTTTAGTTAACTTATCATTATTAACCATATTATTTAAAACGACATTACGGCGTTTTTTAGCCGCACTTGGATGATCAATCGGATTATAGCCACTCGGTGAACTTAACATTCCGGCCAAGACAGCCGCTTGATCCACGCTGAGTTCGGAAGCATGGACGCCAAAATACTTTTCAGCGGCATCCTCGGCACCCCAAACCCCATGGCCAAAGTAGGCATTATTCAGATACATGGCTAAAATCTGGTGCTTCGAATAAACATTTTCCGTTTCAATCGATAAGAAGATTTCGCGAAGCTTCCGTGAAAAGGTCTGTTGTTGTGTTAAGTAGGCATTTTTGACCAACTGTTGCGTCAACGTACTCCCACCACCACTGATGTAATTACGTCCAAGCAATTTATTCGCGACTAGCAACATAAAAGCTCGGCCGATCCCTTTCACTGAAAACCCATGTTCCTTGTAAAAGTTTCGATCTTCAGTCGAAATAACGGCATTTTGCAGATTCAACGAAATCTTATCCAAATGGACATAAGTCCCCTTTTGGGAATAGAGCGAACCCGCTTTTTGCTTGCTGGCATCATAAATAACGGTCGTCTTCTCTAACTCCGCTTGTAAATTACCGATCTTCGCCGTTTTGGCTTCAAAAGTTAAATAAGTGCTGACCACTAAAATCATCGTTAAAATCAAGACAATCAGCCAACGGGTCAATTGCCGTCGGTGCCATTGGTAGCCGACGATTGCCCAGAAACGTTGCCAGTATGGTTTTAACCAGTGGCCTATGACCCGTAATCCATCTTTGATGGTGGACCAAAAACCATTATTTTGCATAATCTTCCCCTTGTTCAAAAGGCCATTAAATCATTAGTTGAAACCCGCCGTTCCAACTAACTAACGGCACTCGATACTTTTTTAAACTCCGATAATTGTATCATAAATCCGATTTTCCTTGGCATCGGGGGCAAAGCTTGACCAAATCTTCAAAAACTTAATTCTTTGTGAACTAACTGGATAATAATTGTCACTCTGACCACTCGACATTAATTAATCCACTACTTATAAATTTACGCTTTAACTATTGAATTCAGTTATTTTAATCACACCATCATGCTTGGTGCTAGTTAAATTTGCTGCCTGCCGGTTGGTTTCTAAAACGCTGGAACGCCATGGGCCATTTTGAAGCCAAAAGTACGGTCTTCAAAACTGGCCTTGGCCTAAGTCCGAGCAGACCACTCGCACTAAGGCCAACGACACGGCTGAGCGTTTTAGGAACCAACCTCTCTGCTAAGTGACCGGACTGAAAATAATCAATCAATAATTTTTTATTCCCAATAGTTAACGGCGGGCGGGCCAGAATTGGCTCAGTGGTGTCGTTTATCTTAGTCGGTGATTTTCCGACTTAGATAAAGCCCGGCTTTTGAGACCGACCTATGGCTCAAAAACGCGGCCACCACGTTCCAGCCGATTCTGGACCAACCAGAGTGGCAAGTTTCATCCAGACTGGACTTATCCTTGAAAGTTATATAGAACAAAAAAGGCTTGAGACCTTGTTTGTCCCAAGCTTTTATTTCCGACGCACACCGCGGCGGTTAGCATTTAATTCATTTTGTTGCTTGCGGAACTTTTCGAAAGTCGCATCGCGCTTATCTTGATTCTTGCGCGGACTACGTTTTTTAGTATATTTCAATTGATTCACCGCCTTTGTTAGCCTTAATTAGATAGCTCAACTATACCGTGAATAACCGCAGAATGCAAAAAAGTCCCCCAAAGTGCCAGGACTTTCATAATTACTAAAGCTCATCATCATCACGAATGTGACTGACAAATAAATCATGCAGCTCAGTCGCCACCTTGGTGCTGGGACTAATAATAAAGATCGTATCATGGCCAGCCAAAGTCCCACTAACTTCTGGGAGATTCAGATCATCAATAATCGCCGCCAATAAATTCCCATTACTTGGCAAGGTATGAATGATGTTCATGAATTCCACACGGTCAATCCCCGTCACGACTTCGTGTAAACTATCAAATAAGCGATCAGTTTCATTCTTACTGCTCTCTTTAAAAATCGTATAACGCGCGCGCCCACTGTCATCGGGCGACTTCACAATTTGCATCTCTCGGATATCCCGCGAAATGGTGGCTTGCGTTGCGGCAATCCCTTCCGCCTTTAAACGGGCCATCAAATCTTCTTGGGTGGCAATCGGGTATTCAGTAATCAACTGTTCAATGGCAGCTTGCCGATCAGTCTTCTTCATTCTGCGGGACCTCCCCTGATAAATTATGAATACATTATAGCAAATATTCACCTTGCAAACTACTTTACCAACAAAAAAAGCCTGTTTTCGCGGTTTTAAGTCCGGAAAACAAGCTAACAAATGCATAACTATCCGTTCAGTACGCTTGGTGCTAGTTGGTTTAAATTGTCACTCTGGTTGGTCCAGAATCGGCTGGAACGTGGTGGCCGCGTTTGGAAGCCAAAGTGCGGTCTTCCAAGCCGGGCTTTATCTAAGTCGGCAAATCACCGACCAAGATAAACGACACCACTGAGCCAATTCTGGCCCGCCCGCCATTAATTAACGTGAATTCATTATTATTTATTCTCGACCACGAATTTAGCCGAGAGGTTGGTTCCTAAAATGCTCAGCCGTGTCGTTGGCCTTAGTGCGAGTGGTCTGCTCGGACTTAGGCCAAGGTCAGTTTTGAAGACCGGGCTTTGGCTTCAAAATGGCCCATGGCGTTCCAGCGTTTTAGGAACCAACCGGCAGGCGGCAATTTCAACTAGCACCAAGTGTGTTCAGTTAATGATTAATCATCGTAACGGCGTAAAAATTGTCCCAATAGTTTCAAGCCCCGTTTTAACGTTTCCGTATCGGTACAATAACCTAAGCGGACGTGACCCGGAATATCAAACCGCGACCCAGGAACTAGCAACACACCAGTCTCATCAAGCAAGGCTTTACAGAAAGTCTCGTCATCAACCGGTAAGTCTAATTTCAAACACGATACAGAAATTCCATGCGGCGTAATCAGACTAGCCCGTGGTTCTTGGGCGACCCACGCCGTATAGATAGCCAGATTACGGTCGACCAATGCTCGATTACGAGCTAAGACTTTGTCACGATGCTGCAAGATTTGTACCGCTAACTGGTCGTTAAAGACCCCACCACAAATCATCGTGTAATCGCGATACTTCCGAAAAATATCCGCCAACTCACTTGATTGCGTCGCTGTCCAGCCAATCCGAGCCCCTGGTACCGAGTAAGTTTTCGACAAACTATTCACGGCAATCCCTAATTCATATAGATCGGCAATTGACGTGAATGGTGTCCCATCCAATGGTTCATAAACTTCATCCGCTAATACATAAGCACCCACGGACCGGGCTAAAGCCACGACTTCACGTAACATCGTTTCATCTAACAAACTACCAGTCGGATTGACCGCATTATTCAATAGAATCATTTTAGTCTCTGGTCGAATCAAGGTTTTCAATTCTTCAATCGTAGGTAACCAACCTTGATCTTCCTTGATATGCCAGTAATCGACAGTCGCACCTAACGACTTGGGAATATCGTAAAGTTGCTGATAACTGGGATATAATGCAATCACATGGTCATTGGGCTCAATTAAGCTATAAATCGCCAACTGATTCGCACCAGTCGCCCCATTTGTTTGCAGCACATTTTCAGCGGGGACTTGCGTATACAACCCACTGACTAACCGTTTAAATTCCGGTGACCCTTCAATCCAACCATAATTCAATCGCGATGCGCTTAATTGTTGATAGAATTGTTGGCCGTCATGACCATCTAAAGCCGCAACATCGCCAATCGTCAAAGCGGCAATCGAGCTCTGGCTAATATCGGTCGTTGCAATAGTCTCGTACTGATTCAACCATGCTTCCACCCCAAAACCGGCAATTTTCATAATGCAAATCGTTCCTCTCTCTAAAAAAGTCCAATACGTTTAGCATACCGATGATTGCGGGCTTCCGCAAGCTTATTGTCACACCATGACTCTGATTTTTCTTTCTTTAATAAATGGGATTAAAATTAAATTTTTAATTGATTTATCATAAAAATGACGTTATTCTAAAATTACTGTTCTAATGACAGTAAAAAAGCCCACCGTTATCAGTGAGCTCAGTACTAAATCTTCGTGATAAACGTCGCCAAAAGTTTGACGCCGTACAAGATAATCACCACGCCACAAACCCGATTAATCCAAAGTAACACGCGTGGCTGCATTAAATGTTTGAATTTACTAATTAAACCGGTCAAGCCGAAGAACCAGACGATCGACGACAAGATGACGCCAATCATGAAGAAATGCGCGAGTTCATCTGGAATCGACACGCGAAAGGCCGCTAACAACACGGACCCATCAATAATCGCTTGCGGGTTCAACCATGCCACCGAAAAGGCCGTCACAATCGCTGCCTTATACGAAAAACTAGTAGCCATCGTCCCCATCTCGGCGGATTTTTGTTTCACTAATCCCCAACCGATATAAAAGACGAGTAAACTGCCAACAAGCAACACGGCCAATTCTAACCACGGGGTGCTCTGTAAAAGCTTGCCAACCCCATAAAAACAAGCTAATGATAGCGATGTATCAAAGAAAATCACGATTAGGGCGACTTGAAAGGCCCGTTTGATTGGTTGCTCAATGGCGGTTGATACGACGAACAAATTCTGCATGCCAATCGGTGCGATGTAGGCAAAACCAAATAATAATCCTTGTAAAAAGACTTGCATCAATTTCACGACTCCTATCCAACCAGTTAGCTACTGTAAATTCCGTTGTAAGCTTAGCTGGCTTTAATTCATGAACTGATTATAATAAAAAGGGTTAGGCTTGTAACCAACCAATCGTTAGCTTTATACCCAACCACTAAGGAGACTTTTCAATGAACGCATTACATATCGACTGGCAACCAGATAAAACGCTGGCGCTACCAGTCTACCAACAAATTACCGATTATTTCCAACGAGCTATTGCCAGTGGCGACTGGCCAATGGGCGCTAAGATTCCCTCGCAACGCAAACTCGCTGCTCAATTTGGCGTTAATCGTAGTACCCTCATCACTGCCTTAGACGAATTGGTGGCGGTCGGTCTCATTACGAGTACACCTGGTTCCGGCATGACCGTTTCCGGGAACCATTGGTCAAGCTTACTAGCTGAACACGTTAACTGGGCGCAGTATGTTCAAGCGGGGCAATTCAAACCCAACAGTCACGCCATTCAAAAGATCAATCAATTTGAAACTGACGATGTCATTCGCTTGAGCACTGGTGAACCAGCGCCGGATCAGTTTCCACGGGCACTCTTTCAAAAAGCCTTTGACCATTTAGGCCAGAATCTGACCAGCTTAAACTACACGGAACCCGCGGGTATCTTAGCGTTACGGCAACAGATTGCCCGTCATTTAGCCAAGGTCGGGATTCACACGAGTGCCGATAATATTTTAATTACGTCTGGCTCGCTACAGGCTTTACAACTGGTTTCAATGTCATTATTCCCGAAAGACGCGACGATCTACACTGAGGCCCCGACCTACGTTAAATCCTTACATGTCTTTCAGTCGGCACACACCCATCTCGCAGGCGTCCCGATGGATAATCAAGGGATGGCTTATTGGCAATTAACACCGCCAGCCAAAGATAGTCATGCCATTATGTATACGATTCCGACCTTCAATAATCCCACCGGCATCGTGATGAGTGCGGAACGCCGCCAACAAGTCTTGGCCTATGCGCAAGATCATCGAATTCCAATTCTAGAAGATGCGGCCTATCAAGATGTTTGGTTCGACCAGCAACCACCCCAGCCGTTAAAAGCCCTTGATGAGACTGGTAACGTCATCTACTTTGGCAGTATCTCGAAGTCCCTCGCCCCTGGTCTACGAATCGGCTGGACAGTCGCAACGAAGCCAGTTATTGACCGCTTGACGGATGTACGGATGCAGACCGATTACGGCGCCAGTTCGCTCTCGCAACTCGTCCTCGCCAAAATTTTAGCTGACCCGGAATACGATACTTATCAAGCCCATTTCCGTGAAGTCTTGTCCCACAAGGCCGAAGCAGCACAAGTCATTCTGCATCGTTATTGGGATGATTTTGCCACTTGGGACGCGCCTCAAGGTGGCTTCTACTTATGGGTGCGATTGGCTGATCGGATCAATATTCAAAAGTTATTTGACTTAGCAACGGCGCAAAACGTCCTCTTTAATCCTGGCAGCATCTATGACTTTCAACCGAACCAATATATTCGCTTGAGTTTCTCGTATGAATCTACTGAACGCTTTGAACAAGGCATCCGAATTTTGACTAGCTTAATTAAAGAAAACTTCTAATAGCATTGGTTATCCCTAGTTATTTTGGTATAATTACTAGTAAATTATGAGAAATTGATGATATCTAGTGCCGGCCAGTGGGGGGTCAACACGTCGATAGGTATCCCAATTCAAAGGGAGTTCATAAAAATGTTAACCGCCATGCATCGCAATCTCCACCTTGGCTATGTATACACTGCATTTGCGTACTTTGGTATCGCTGGTCTCTGGGTCATGTTCTTACAACAACGTGGCTTATCACTCGTTCAAATCGGGTTATGTGAAAGTATTTATCATTTAACAAGTTTCTTATTTCAAGTTCCCGCTGGGGCGCTAGCTGACCGGTTTAGCTACCGAACGATGCTAATTACCGGCCGGATTGCAGCCATTGGTCACGCGTTGATTATGTTGCTGGCACCGGTCCACAGTTTCTGGTGGTTCGCGAGTGCGTTCATCTTACTTGGCTGGGCCTATAATTTGCAGTCTGGCACGCTAGAAGCCTTGCTCTACGAGACACTGGTAGACAGTCACCAAACCAAACAATATCCACAAGTTACCAGTACGATGAACACAATTCTAAAAGTGGCTGGGATGATTGGCTTGATTATTGCCGGTTGGCTGATTCATGATTACACACTCGTCACTTACCAACTTTACCTATTAGGAGCAGTCGGCGCTTTAATTACGGCGATCGTCTTACATGAACCCGCTCGCCATGCTCGAAGTGGTCAATTACTAACAATTTGGCAAATCTTTCGCGCCACTGCGACTTGTTTACGTCAATTACCCAAACTTAGTTATTTTATGATTTTTAATGCGATTTTCTCGGTCATTGGGGCGGCTTATTATAACTATTTCCAAGCCGTATTAACGGCTCATGGGTTTAAAGGCGGCTTATTGTCAGGGGTACTGGTCATTGTGACCGCGCTAAATGTCTTAAGTGTCCAATTGACACCACGACTACAGCAACACTGGTCCCCAATCAAATTATTGAGTGGCTTAACCGGATTATTGATTTTAACATTACTAATCACCGGTGTTAACCAGCTGAGCGTGATGTTAGGTGGCTATTTCTTCGTCAATATGTTAATGGCGGGGATTGCCCCAATTATGTCCAGTTACTACAATGCCCTAATCCCTAGCAGTCAACGAGCAACCCTTTTGAGTGTCAGTAGTATGCTCTATAGTATTATGACCAGTCTTTCCTTCCCATTGATTGGGTGGTTAATTGAACATTTCGGTTTTGCGCTCAGCTTTACTTGGATCGGCAGTGGCCTTTTAATTTTGGGATTACTGAGCTTAGGCCTGATTAAAAAATTCAAACATTAATTCTTAGAAAGTGGTGACCCTTGTGCAACTTGATCTTTTAACTTGGATGAGTCTTAAACAGGCAATTATTGCCGTTTTAGTCCGTTAAGGGGACAGTCTGCCCTTTTTTCTAAGTTGAAGATTAACTGCACTCATAATGGCACCGTAATTAGGCGACTCATTAGAGGCGTCTTTTTTTGCGACCGTTTAACCTTAACGGAGGGTTTTATACCATGCTCAAAAATAAAATTCAGTCCTTACCACGGGGCTATGCCTACACCGCCCTATCTTATTTCGGCATCGATAGTCTTTGGGTCATTTTCCTGCAACAACACGGCCTTTCACTGGTTCAAATTGGACTATGTGAAAGTATTTTCCATCTCACTAGTCTCTTATCGGAAGTTCCGTCTGGTATCTTAGCCGACCATTTTAGCTACCGCACTAACCTGATTAGTAGTCGTGTGGCCGCGGCGCTACATGCCATCATCATGCTCACAGCAACAAACTTCTGGTGGTTTGCCTTTGGCTTCGTCCTGCAAGCCTGGGCTTATAACTTACAATCCGGCACGCTAGAAGCTTGGTTCTACGAAACACTTGTCGATCATCAAGCGACTGATTGTTATCCGCAAGTTACTAGTAATATGAATACCCTGATTGAACTCGCCAATGCGCTTGGCATTTTGATTGCTGGTTGGCTGATTCATGGTTATCTAGCCGCCACTTATTGGGGTGACTTAGTGATTGCCATTGTCACGATTGTCATCATTTGGCGGCTGCCAGAACCACAGCATCGTGACACTAGTGCTAATCGCTTAAACTTATGGCAACTCTTGATGGCCGCACTAACTTGGTTACGGCGATTGCCCAAACTCACTTATTTGATGAGTTTTCATGCGGTATTTAGCGCCATCGGGACCACTTATTATTACTATTTTCAGGCCGTGATGACTGACCACGGCTTTAACGGGACACTAATTGCCGGTATCTTAATCACGGTGGCTGGTCTCAATGTCTTGGGCGTCCAACTCACACCCTATCTGCAGCGCCGGTGGTCCCCAACTCATTTATTATTGGGACTAACCGGCTGTTTATTGATCACGCTCTTATTAATGGGTTGGGGCCAGCTTACCTTGCTAGTCATCGGTTATCTACTAATCAACATGCTGAATGCGATGTTAGAACCTTTAATGTCAACTTATTACAATACTCTGATGCCAAGCGCACAACGCGCAACGTTATTGAGTATCAGCAGTATGATTTTTAGCCTCGTCATGATCGTGATGTTTCCGGCAATTGGCTGGCTGATTGAACTGATGGGCTTTGCGTCTACATTTAGTTGGTTAGGTGGTTTGTTGTTACTTATTGCCATTTTTCGTGAATAAACTGAAGTATATGTTAAAATTAATTTTGATAAAGTTTACAGGATGCAAATAAAGTATTAGATATATATGAGGATGAAGGCATGGATATGACAACAATAATTTTGTGGACTATCGTGATACTTGGCACTATTTTACAATATATTGAAGGCTATTATTATCAGAAAAAGTTTAGTTTAGTTTTACCAATAATGTATAGTCTATCTATTTTATGGTTATACTTTAATGGTAAAAATATGACAGTCTTCCCAACACTATTAGTGCTTGTACTCGGTAATATCTGGTTTTATGCGTATTACACATTCGGAAAGAACAGACATGCTAAGAAAATAAATAACGAGTCGGATCACATGAAAGCAAAAGATAATCAAAACTAAAATATTTAAAATCAAAAATGGTCATCCGCGGATGGCCATTTTTGATTAGACGCTAAGCTATGATTTGAATCGTTGATCCAACCGTCATCGACGGATAATGACCAGCGGCTACATACAAGGTTCCTGGTAACTCAGCAGTTGTTTTACCCGTAAAGCTAACCGCAATGTGACCCAAATTCGTCAGATTACGTTGCACTTCATCACCAACCGCCGTAATTTGGAACGTTTGATCATCAATCTTAAGTTGCAGCGCCGTGGTAATTGGGGCTGCAACTGGCTGCACATTAATAATGTAACACGATGACCGAAGCGCATCTGGCGCTTCTTGACCGAATAAAATTAACATATCAATCGCACTAAAATCTTGGGCTTCTTGGCCCACTTCAACGACTTGGGTTTCAAAAATTGCTTGTCCAGTTTGACTCATCATTTCACTTTACCTCACTTTTTTACTTGCCTGGATACAGCCCAAAGCTGGCAATCCAAGCGACAAAGACCCGGGGAACCCCGTTAATAAACCGAGAATATAAGACGGACGGCACCCCAACTTCAACTGTTTTAGCATCGGCTTCTTCTAGTCCTAAACCAACTGGAATAAAGTCACAACCATTTTGCGTATTAATCGCAAACAACGCTGGCAAGGCAAATTGTGGTGAAATATTACCTTTACCAATTTCGACCCCAATTAACGTCCCAATCACTTGACCAATCACCCCACCAGGTCCCAGCAATGGTGATAAGAATGGCAATGAGCAGATAAAACCAAGAATCATTAAGCCCCAGATATTACCTGCTAACGGTGACATCAACTTAGCAAAGGCTTTACCTAGACCAGAACCATTGATAATCCCGATTAACAAGGAAACAAAGGCCATAAACGGAATAATGGTATTAATCACGGTTTGTACGGAATCCTTGGCCGCCTGATTAAAGGTTGCCACAATGCGACCAACCCCAACCCCAATCTTAGCGATAAACCCGGTTTTATGCGGTGTCGGTGGGGTGGCTGGCGTTGATTCACTAGCTTCAGGCGCCACTTTATCAGTCGCTGGTGTGGTACTGCCATCACTAGCCATAATTTGATCGACGTCAACATTTGACACATACAGTTCAGGTGTGATGAATTGGGCAAGTGGCCCGCTCTTCCCGGTTGGCAACACATTCACGGTTAAAATGCCTTTTTTCGGGTAAATCCCACAACGTAACGTCCCACCGCAATCAATCACGGCTAAAGCGGTTTCATCATCGGGAATAGATGTTTTAAACCCATCAACAGCTTCCATCCCGGTTAATTTAGCAATTTTGTCCACGATGGCGGGACGATTACCCCCGGTGACATATATAAATTTATGTTTTTGTTCGGTTGGGGTCACAATGAGTGGTCCCCCAAAGCCCCCGGTGCCTTTTTCAATCCGAATACTTTTCCATGCCATGGTAAACTCCTCCTTACACCGTCTTTTGACGAGCAGTTAAATCGACGGTCTTAGATAATTTCACACCGGATGTGCGACAAACATAAGCCGTGGTAAAATCTGTAACCCAGCCACCAACAAAGTTCATCACTAAGCCGACCAATAAATAGCGTACCGCCAAATCCATCGTATCCAAGCCTAACTTTTGAACCCCTTGCGCAATCCCCATCCAAATGAATAATTCACCCGGATTAATATGGGGAAACACACCGTTACTAGTGTGGCAAAACTGGGCTTGGGACGCATAGTAACTTGGTTTGTAATATTCCGGTAAAAAACGGCCTAACGAGAACGCCATCGGATTACCTAACATAAATGCGGCTAAAAATGGCAAAATCATATAACGGGTCACCACATTTTTAGATGACGCCTGCGCCAGGCGCGTCATTCGTTTCTCACCTAAAAAGGCAATAATCGTATTCATTAAAACTAACAGTAGTAAGACGACTGGAATGATCGTTGTCATCCAACTAATAAACGTCTTACCCCCACTTTGAAATAAGCCCATAAATCCTGAAGCAAAGTCCGTAATTAACTTCATCGTTGCTGATCCTCCCTATCCACGTGCAAAATGTTGCTTTAAAGTGCCCAATAACCGGCCGCTCTGATTTTTAATCTGATCAACCAGCGGCAAAGCAAAGACGTTAACTTTCGTATCGAAAGCTTCGGCGGTTAAATGTCCGGTCCGATAATTAATAAAATTCTGATAAGCATTTAAAATACATTGGCGGGTCAAGCGGTTAAAGTGACGTAACTGATCGTAATCAGCCCCTAAAACCGCAATATTTTGTCCAACCAGTGGCTTAACCGGTTTAAAATGAGCAAACACCGTCACGCCTTGTAATAATTGTGCGGCTTTAATATTCCCATCTGTATCAATTGCCATTAGCATTAAACTGCCAGACTGAATTTTTCGCGGATTTTTCCCAATCAAAACTTTACCCTGTCGACGCATCTGTTGAAAGTGCTTCGAAAAGCTCCGAATTTGAAAGAATCCCAATAATCCTTGTAATAAGAACGCTGAGACCAAGACGATCCCAATTAATAGCATCGGTGACATTTTAGATTCCCTCCGTAATTTGGATTAACGACCGCTGGGGGTCAAAGTTCAACAAGTTATTATAAATACCTTGATTCTTCGCTACTGAGAAGATAAAGTCGTACACTTCCGACAATACCCGACTCAGCTGATTATCAACGGTCGCTGGAATCCCCACTAGGAAGACTAGGCGTACCTTGCGATCTTGATATTTAATTTCGCGATCAAAGGCTCCTACACTGATCAAAATCCGATTATGGTCAGAATGATCAATCACATGTGGAATCGCCACCCCGCCTTCAAACACACACGACGACTTTTGTTCACGTAACTGCCAATCGCGTAAGAAGTCTTGGTTCAGTTCACTAACGGCAATCTTTTGTTCAATCATTTGTTGCGTTGCCTTCAAATACCCATCCTGACTGTCTAAAGTTTGATACGTGAAGTGACACTGTTGCTTCTTAATGGCATCTTCCACTAATGAGACTTGCAACTTACTCTGCAATTCATTCTCGCGAAAGACGGTACTAATTCTGACAATTGACGAGACCCCATCATTGTAATTAATTGGGCCATTAGTAAAGATCAATAAGAAGTGGCGTGATTGGGCTTTTAAAGCGTTAACATCTTTAAATGACGTAATCGTAATCGAGCCATTAAAAATCTCTTTTAACCGGCGATCAATAAAACGCGTCACATTTTCACCAATTGCACCGACCATCGCGACTTCAACCGTATTCGTCTCATGACTCTGCTTTTCTTCCAACTCCGTCTCAAAGTAAATCGTCAGATAACTGACCTCAATGTCACTAATCGTTGTTGATAAGGCGTGTTCCAACGTTTTAACCGTCAAAACCGCTAAATCATTGGCAACCGGATATTGTTCAGCCACGTTTTCTGGTAACAGCGCTGTTGAGCTTACATGAAAGATCGCCCGATTGATCAAGAACAACAAGTGCGTCTTAATCTGTTGGTAGAAATGATCAAAGTCAAATTGAATAGTTAACCTTGCTGACTTAGCCACCTTCGCAAACAATGGCTGATTAGCCTTAACCCGCTCATCGATAGCGTCAGTTGATAATAAATCGTTCATCTGAAAAGTTAACGGTGACAATAAGTAGGTCTCTTCAGCTGGCGTCACCGCCGTATCTAAAACAAATTCAATCGTTTCCGTTAATTCTCGAACAGCTTCACTCGATTCCCAGAGCGGATAAAAGTGTGGAATCGACTGTTGAATATGATACCCAGCCGTCAGTGCTAAATATAACGAAATCACTTTACGCTCAATTTGCGCAATTAGATGACTACTCAGATGCAATTCCTGACAACTATTAGTCAGTTCAGTCATTCGTCCCTTGATTGGCAAGGTCTGAACTGGATAATAATCATAAACAAGATTCTCAATCATGATGGGTACGTCATAATCAACCGCCGTCACCAATCGAATGCCGTTATTCGTCATCGAGACAATCTCGGCATGATACGGCATTAACTTGTGCCGTAAACTCGTCATATCCCGTGCTAACGTCGGTTTGCTAATCAATAACTGTTCTGCCAGATCATCCAAGGTCACAAAATCAGCCGCTTGTAATAACTGCATGATGATGAATGACTGACGTTTGTCAGGATCATTAAAATCTAATTCTCGTTTGAGCTGACCCGTTTGCAGTTTTGCCAATTTTTGATAATCATTGACTTGCAAAAAGAGTCGTTGCTGCTTTTGTTGCACAATCGCAACTTCATCAAGATCATCATTTAAATTTTGAATGTATTTAAGCAGGGTTCGCTTAGAGACATGCTCGTTTGCTGCCAACTCGTCAATCATGACCGAATCGTTAGCAATCAAGTCATTTAGTAAACGAAAATCTTGATTGTCCAATCAAACCAATTCCTTTCATCCGCGTGACTTGCCACCAGCCACGTTTGTTGTGACACCAGTAATGTAACTGGCCCGATCTGATAAGAAGTAACTAACTAGATCGGCGACTTCGTATAAGTGACCACTGCGACCTAATGGCGTGGTCGTGGTGCTCTTGTAACCGGCCCGTAAATCAGCCACGGTCTTGTGCCGCGTGTAAGCTAAAGCTTCTTCATATGCTGGTGTCCGTAGACCTGTAGCTTCCATAATACCAGGTGCGACCCCGACAACGCGAATGTTAAATTCACCGAGCTCTTTAGCCCATGACCGCGTCAAGCCATTAATCGCGCCTTTGGTCCCCGAATAAACACTCTGACCTTGTGACCCTTCTAGCCCGGCCTCAGAGGACATGTTGATGATCACGCCATGTCGTTGCTGTGCCATGTAATGACCAACAGCTTGCGCCATTAAGAACACGCTCTTCACATTAACCGCGAACATCTTATTAAAGGCCGCTTCACTCAATTCATACTTGCCAGCCGGTTGCTGATTATCAACTAACAAGCGTGGCAAATTAATCCCGGCATTATTGACTAAACCATCAATATGACCAAATTCATCACCAACTTGTTGCACCAACTGATCAACGGCCGCTTTATCGGTGACATCTGTCTTAATAAAGCTTAACTGATCAGCTTCAAATTCGCCAGACTTCAAATCAGCGTTGATAACATTAGCCCCATGACCAACTAATTCTTGGACAATTGCTGCACCAATCCCTGATGACCCTCCAGTAACAATGACGACCCGGTCTGTTAATCCTAACCAATCTTCTGACATAATTTATGCACTCCTATCAAATTTTTTGTTTTTTCCTTTTCAACAATTACATCGTACAGCAAGCGCTTACAACAATTAAGAAAGATAATTTCACCATTCATTGCAAAGACCTTGGTTAATTTTGATGGCTGTATCGATGATAGGAGAATTTTGGTCAAAAAAGCAGCCGTTATCATCCGTAACGACTGCTGGCATGGTGCGATTCAATTAAGATTAACCAACACGCTTAGTGCTAATTGCAATTGCCGCCTGCCAGTTGGTTTCTAAACTATTGGAACGCCAACGACACAGCTAAGTGACTGGACTAAAAATAATCAATCGGTAATTTTTTAATACCCATTAGTTAACGCCGGGCGGGTCAGCATTGGCTCAGAGGTATCGTTTGACTTAGTTGAGTGCCCTTCTCAGCGTAGTCAAAGCCCGGCTTATGAGACCGTGGCCACCACGTTCCAGCTGATTCTGGCCAACCAGAGTGCCAACTTAATCCAACTAGCACCAAGCGTTTCTAACTATATTTGTAGTGGATACATTGATTAATCATTGCAGTTCATTTTTAAAAAGTCACCAATCTGGCGTAGCGCTACCTGGGTTTCTGGCATATCAAACAACACAAATACATGAAATAAATCTTGCCAGGCCTTAAAAATTACGGGTACCCCTTTAGCCTGACAAAGCTGATTTAAAATCACAGCATCGTCATACTTCACTTCTTCAGTACCACAATTGATCATCAGCGGTGGGAAACCGGTATAGTCCCCATAGATTGGTGAGACTAAGGGATCCAAGCTAGCGGGTTCCTTAAAGTACAGCACTGGGGCCCCCGCTCCAAGTAACATGGGGTCTCGTTCCTGATTCGTAAATTCTGAAGTCAATAGATTCAATTGTGAGATGACCGGCGAAAAGACACTCACTCTGGCTGGCAAAGACTTACCCTGCTTTTTCAAACTCAACGTTAGTGTTAACGCCAAACAAGCCCCAGCCGATTCACCGAAGACCACGACTTGTTCATAACGTTGCTGTAAATAAGCATAGGCCGCTTCAACATCATTTTGAGCAGCGGGATGTTGCGCTTCTGGATACTGCCGATAATCGACTGAAAAAGTATCGTATCCACAATTTAACGCTAAATTAACTGCTAACCAACGTCGTGATTTAACGGTTCCCGTCATATATGCACCACCGTGCAAGAACATTAAGACTGTCTTACCAGTTGCTTTGACTTGCCCGTTTAGTAAATAGAATTCACCGTTTACGTGATCAGTCGCCACCGGTAATAATGTTACATTGGCAGGAAACTCAAATGGATTGCCTTGGTCAGCGCCTGCCCGGGCTTGTAGAATATTTGTAGTAGTCAATGGCATATCTTGTTGCGCTTTGATTGTCTTCGCAATAGCAATCGCCTGCTTTGCTTGCGTACTTAACATTATTTAGCATCTCCAATCGTTGATTTCACCGCCGTCTTACCAACACCATAAGCTAACTTACCATAGTTCAAGCCAGCCAAGATTGCTAAGATGAAGAGGATTGCAAAGATAAACGTCCCAATTAAGAACGTAAACCCAGGTGCGGTATTACCAGCAATTTGACTGATCATTTGCGCCACATAGGGTGAAACTAAAGTCCCAACGTTTGCAAAAGTAATCGCGACTGACGTTGAAAATGGCACTTGTTGACCAGATGTCAAGTATCCTACTGATGTGACCATCGAAGCCATAAAGACAGCAACTGCAATCCCGACGAAAATGACCCCTACGCCACTTAAAATCAATGAATGTGAAATCGTTAAGATTAAGAACGCTAACGTGGCAAAACCTAAAGCAATCGCCATTGAATAAGCCTTCCAATGCTTTTGAATCGTCATGAAGAGGAAGCCACCTGCAGCCATGGCAAAGGACATCATCCCAAGTAACGTACTAGCATCCATCACGGTCCCATAATGCCGTGAAACGACTAAAGTCGCAAACTTAATCGTAATAAACGCAAAGGTGACATTGAACAAGAAAGCGAATAACGCTAGAATCCAGACTTTGCCATCAACATGCTTGCTATCAGCCGCATTAACCGTGGTCGTCCCAGCGTTCACTTGCCCCACATCTTTAGGAATAAAGAATGCCACTAACAACGCCATTGGTAACGCAATTACATAGACCCAATAAGCCGTTTGCCAATTGAAGTTCATTAAGACCCCTGCTGCATAAGTCACAATAAACATGCCGAGCCCTTGGAAAACACTGGATAAGCCCATCATGTGTTGTTGATCGTCGCCATCAAATAATTGAATAATCAATGATTGGGCAAATGAAGCTAAAAGTCCTGTCCCAATCCCGATACCAATCCGGGAAGCAAAAATCAGCCCAAAGTTCAACGTTAAAGCTGGCGTAATCCCAGAAATCAAGATAACCACCAAACCCGTTAAAATGGTATTTTTAACCCCGAAACGATCGGCAAAGAAGTTGCTTAACGGGGTGAAAATAATAATGCCTAATGACGGTACTGTCATCAATAATTCAATTAGTGTTGGGTTAATATTCGGAAAGCTTCGCAACATCATTGGAATCGTAGCGGCAGTAGCACCGGCACTGACTGTAAAGATCGAAAGTAATAATAATGATAATCGCATGAATAGTTTACGCATGATAGGTTTCCTCCTCTTGGACCTGCGCTAAAGCAGCGTCCTTAAAAATCTGATTAATTTGGTCAATATCAGCCGTTGTAAACGGGGTAAAACCAATTCCCCGCATTTCAGCGCTCAGTTGTAATAACGAATATTGTTCAAAGTGCGCCATATTCCCCGGCATACTGAGAAAGCCCCAGAATGGCACAACCGTACTGAGCTTTTTCGTTAAAGCTGGCTGTTGATTATACTTAAATAACTGCGTATGCACGCTAAATTGATTTAAGAATGGTGTCGTCGGTTGATACGTGATGACATAGTCACCCGCTGGTAAAGTCTGGCCGTTTGAATATGTCTGATCACCACTCGTCCATTCTTTGGCTCGCGGCAAATCTAGCTTAGCTGTCATCCCATAAGGCACCGTTAAGTTAACCTGTACTTGGGTCCCAGCTAAATCTAGGATTTGCCAAGCCACTTTAACCATCCCGGTTGCCAACAACGTTTGACCACTGACATGGCGAAAACGTGGTGTGATTCCTGGATGAATCGTAACGGTCTTAGTCGCATCGCTTTGAATACCGACTAAAGCTTCATACGCCCACTGCATAACGGCTCCCGCTGAATAATGGTTCAACGAGTTCATTCCATTGGCATTAATCGTGCCATCAGCTTGTACGGAATCCCAACGTTCCCAGATAGTGGTCGCACCATGGTCAACTTCATACAGCCAACCAGGAAAGCCACGATTTAAGAAAAGATCGACTGCTAAGGCGTGTTCACCGTTGTTTGATAAGGCTGGTAACAAGGCTGGTGTGCCTACAAAGCCCGTCGTCAAATGATTTTGTTGCCGTTCAACTGCGGCTACCAACTGCTGTGTCAAGCGTGACCGTTGACCAGTTGGCACTAAATCAAAGCCCAAGCATAGCGCCAATCCAGTTTGCGTCTGGGTAATCAACCGACCAGAAGCGGTAAAGAATTCAGCTAAAAAAGCCTGCTTAATATGAACCGCTAATTGATGATAATAGGCTGTCTCTGACTGTTTGCCTAAGACGGCCGCAGCTTGCGCTACAATCTTAGCTGAATAATAATAGTAGGCACTCGCAATCAAATCATCTGGTGTTCGACCCTTTAAATGCATAATATCTTCGGTATCTAAAGCCAACCAATCGCCTAATTGATCATCATCCAACCATAAGTAGGCTTGCCCATGTTGCTGAGCTCGTTCATGAATCCAGTCGACCCAAGACACCATCGCACCAAAACTCCGCGTTAAAATCGTGGCATCGCCGGTTCGTTGATACATCGTCCAAGGAATAATGGTAGCCGCATCGCTCCAAACGGCTTTACCACCATCTGGCTGATCAACAGCAGGCGCATACAAGGTTAACTTACCTTGGTGTAAGCTTTGTTCGACCGCCATGTCAAAGCTATACTTTGTAAAGAATTGATAGGTATCCATATTGTAACTAGCCGTCTTCGCAAAAATTGCAGCATCCCCGGTCCAGCCTAGCCGTTCATCACGTTGTGGGCAATCCGTTGGGACATCCATAAAATTACTCTTTTGACCCCACAACACATTACTGAACAACTGATTCACTAAGGGTTGGTCGGTCTCAATCTGGCCGGTCACCGGCATATCCGAATATAAGGCAACTCCAGTAAAATCAGCCGGATCAATGGCCGGAAAATCAACCAATCGCACATAGCGAAAGCCAAAGTACGTAAAGTGTGGCTGCACCGTTTGGCCTAACCCATCACTCACATAAGTAAAGCTGGCACGAGCCGACCGTAGATTATCGCGATAGAACTCACCATGTTGCATGATTTCGCCAAACTCTAAGCTGACCTTGGCACCTTTAGGTAGATGATTCTTAAAGCTGACCCAACCAGCAAAGTTCTGACCGAAATCAAGCACCGTTTCACCACGCTGCGTATGAATCACATCTTTAACTGGCAATTGTTCATGTGCCGTAATCGGTAAACTCAATCGATCCACCACATATTTACTAGGTTGCGGAAAACTGACCGTCGGCACAACCGTCGCCGGTTGGGTGGCATCGAAATCTTCACCGTAATAAATACCGGCATGTGTGATTGGTGACAACTGCGCTTGCCAACTCGTATCGGTGACCAACTGGTGATCCACGCCACTCGCATCCTGGTAATGCAGTTCAGCATTTGTCATCAATGTATTACCGTAAACTGCCGCTTTACCACCATGCTCACTCAAGCCTAATTTACCGCGATACCAGCCATCTGCTAGCCGAATCGTTAGCGTGTGCTGACCTGCCGTCTGTAACAAATCCGTTAACTCATAAGTCGCAACTTGAACATAATAGTTATAGTTTGTAAAACCTGGTGCTAAGACTTCTTGACCAATCTTGTGACCATCCAAGTAAGCTTCATACAATCCTAGACCGGTAATATAAAGCCGCCCTTGCTGCACCGCTTGCGGTATGCTGAAGACTTTACTAAGTTGGATACCATGCAAATCTGTCCGACTTGTACCAATCCACTGGCCTTGTAATGGTTGATCCAAAAGTCCAGTCTCAAACCAAGTCGTGTGTTGCCAAGCCGCCGATTGATCAACTGTTTGTAAATAAACCGTTACTGTATAACGAGTTCGCGGACTTAACGCTAAATCAGTGACGTTGAACGTTAAATCTGGGGCCGCCTGCCAATCTGTTTGATAGACCACAGTTGATCCGGCCTTAATTTCAAGTTTGCGCTGCAATTGTGGGTAAGTCGTTCCACTCACAAACGCGGTAATCACCAAAGTTGGCATCTGAAAGCCCAACGGCGTGGTGATATGATTAATTTTAATTTGATTAATTTTCATCTAATTTCACCTCATTAACTCAATTGCGGATTACCTTAAAATGAAATCGGTTCCAGCAATCGCTTACAAGACTGATTATGCTATAATTTAAATAATTATTTTAACTAATTCAGTTATTTTTTATAAATTTTAGATAAAAGGTGATGGCATGACTGAAGAACCGACTAAAATTCTCGCTAGTTTTCATACGGCAACCGGATTACCAACCTACTTATTTACGGCAAACATGCAATTAGTTCAAGCGTTCACTGGACCAATGACCCCCGCAATACCACAGGGCTGGCTGGCCAAGTTACCACAACAGCTACCAACTGAAGTAAACTTGTTTTTTACACCAACATTAGGGTTAATCGGCCTATTCCCGCTCGCTGAGCAACGAGTCGTCGTTTGGAGCAATAACGCTTCCGTTCAAGGCAGCACCAATTATTCAGATCAGATGCCGCTGACTGGTGTGAGTCAATTCAAAGAACAACTCCGCTTACTCTACTTTATGCTGACCCAACGCTGGCCACAGTTTTCAGCGGCGCAACTCAATCAAGTTGACCATGAACTGACCAATCCGACCCGAACGCCACGCATTACGGATGGCGATGCCGATCGCCATGCCTATTACCAGGGCTATTTGGCTGAACAACAAATGCTGCTCGGTGTTGAACACGGTAATTTAACAGAATTCAATCAATATTACGTGCCATTTATGGCCGCTGGTAACTTTGGCAAGTTAGCCAATTATGATTTACGTAGCAAGAAAAATATCACGATTGCCGCAACGACCCTCTTCACCCGGGCGGCCATTCGTGGTGGCATGTTTGCTGAAGGCGCTTATGCTTTAAGCGATCAGTGTATTCAGACAGCTGAACATCAAACGACCATTACCAACGTCTATGAGTACACTCGCGCAATCGGCGAACTATTCCTAAAGAACGTGGCTCGAATCAAACGCCAAAATATTCCATCCATTATTTACTTGGCGCAAGAATATATCTATGACAACGTTCAAACGATTAAAACTGTCGCTGAAGTCGCCGCTCACGTACACACGAGTGAGTCGTATTTGATGCATTTATTCAAACAGACCACTGGTAGTCCAATTATGCAATTCATTATTACGCAAAAGATTCAATACGCCCGCTTACAGTTAGTCTTTACTGATCAATCAATCGGTGATTTGTCAGATACGCTTGGTTTTGCCAATCAAGGTGAATTGACGCGTGCCTTCAAAAAACAACTCGGCGTCACACCATCAAAGTTTCGCCAACAACAACAAATTTTGTAATCCAAAACATGACACCACAAAAAAAGTTGCGCCTGAATAAAATCAGTCGCAACTTTTTTAATCAGTCACTAATCGCGTGCGCCCATGCCACCAATGACCTAACTCTAGGATACCAAGTCCTACGATGATGAACCCACTATGCCAGATAAGTTGATTCAAATGACCCGTTGGCGCCAATAATAATAGGGCGAATGAGGCCGTAAAATTAGCCAGATTAGAACTCGTCATCAAGATGGTGGTTACCAAATTGGCCTGGGTTTGATCGACAATTTTCGTCACCGCACCAAAGATTTCGGGCACAAACCAACCAAAACTGACACCGACTACTATCGCACTAATAAGTAACCCCCAGCGCTGTGGCAGTGCCAAACACCCGTAACCTGTCAGCATTAATGCACAGCTCACCGCTAGAACGCCCGCTGACCACCGCCGCTTTAACGATTGGTAACTGATCCCTGCTAGCACCGTCCCGCCCGCCATCACGGCTAATAATAGGGCGCCGGAACTAGCTGACCCTAAATGCCGTTGCACAAATAAAGCGGGTAATTTTAAGTTGGCTAACATGTAAAAAGTCATTAATAAAAAGAGTAACCCCGTATAATAGCCAATCTGGCGCCATTGTCGTGCCGTTATCGGGGTAACGGCCCACTGTCTCGTCGTAAAACGCACTTCCGGAACATTGCGTGCATAAGCCAATAGAATCGGCACACTCACTAAATAAATCAAAAACGCCGCCCGCCAACTCAATATTAACAAGCCTGCTACCGCCAAAGCGCCTACCAGTGCGCCCAGACCTTGCACTGCATTTTGATAACCTAACAACCGTTGTCGGGTTGCCCCCTGAAACAACCGACTAATTAGACTAACCGCTAGGGCATTATACAGACCCAGGCCAACACCTAATAACAGGCGAGCTACTAATAGCCACCCGAGATTTGGAGCAAGAGCTGCCAGTAATGACGCCATTGCCACGAGCCCTAGACCACTTAAGACCAATCGTTTAGAGCCCCAGTGACGCACGAGTCCCCCGCTGACAATCACCAACACCACCATCGCAAACGACGGCATCGTCACAACTAGGTTAAGAGTGGTCGTATTAGCGGCAGGAAAGGCTTTAGCAACTTGAGGCGTTGCACTTGCGACCACTCCCGTTGTCATTGGTAACAATGAAATGGCTAGTAATGACGCCGTTAAACGTCTTTGCATCTGCGTCACCACCCTTATAAGTCTTGCCCGTTTGTCGCAATCACATGTTGATACCAATAAAATGAATCTTTTTTCAAACGTCGCAAACTGCCATGACCGTGGTCGTCTTGATCCACATAAATCATGCCATACCGTTTAGACATCTGCCCGGTCCCGGCTGAGATTAAATCAATACATCCCCACGGCGTATACCCCATTACATCGACGCCATCGACCTCAATGGCCGTCTTCATTGCTTGGATATGAGCCTTCAAATAAGCAATTCGATAATCGTCATGAATCTGATGATCAGCCGTCACCTGATCGACCGCACCGAGACCATTTTCAACAATCATTAATGGTTTATGATAGTGATCATTCAACCAATTCAATCCATATCGCAGCCCATCTGGATCAACGGACCAACCCCAGTCACTAGCTTGAACGTATGGATTTGCTACCGTTGCTTGTTCACCCAAGAACCGATATTCCGGTTGATTGGTCTGCGCTTTGACAGTAAAGGAATTGTAATAGCTCAGTCCAATATAATCGACTGTGCCCGCCTGTAACGCTGCTCGATCAGCCGCCGTAATATCGGGCCGATAATTCTGTCGCTTAAAGTACGCCTCCATATAATTCGGATACGTGCCTAACGTTTGGACATCGGTATACCAATATCGTGTCTGCATCGCCTTTTGAGCTGCTAACTGATCAGCTGGTTTAGCCGTCAACGGATAGATTGGCGTCATATTAATCATATTGCCGATTTGAAATGCTGAGTTGATTTGATGACCCAACTGAACCGCTTTAGCACTAGCTACCAATTCATAATGTGCTGCCTGATACATCAGGGCTTCTGCTTGCGGGTCATCCGGCTTTAAGACTAAGCCAGAATTAGTCGCCATGAAGAATGCCTTCGTGTAGTCCGTTTGATTATTGATTTCATTAAACGTCATCCAGTATTTCACTTGATGTTGATACCGTTTGAAGACCGTTTTAGCAAAATGTAAGAAAAAGTCAATGAGTCGCCGGTCGCGCCAACCACCATATGCCTCAACTAAATGATAAGGCATCTCAAAGTGTGACAACGTAATCATCGGTTGAATGCCATATTTTAAACAAGTCGCAAATAAGCGATCATAAAAGGCTAAGCCGGCTTCGTTCGGTTCGACTTCATCACCTTGTGGAAAGATTCGGCTCCAGGCAATCGACGTCCGAAACGTCTTAAACCCCATCTCGGCCATCAGCTTGATATCAGTTGGATATTGATGATAAAAATCGATGCCTTGATGATTTGGATAATAGGCACCCGGTTGCACCCCTGCAGTAATCTGACGTTCAACGCCATGCTTGGCAGCCGTCATCACATCCGCAATACTGACCCCTTTGCCGTCAACGTTCCAAGCCCCTTCTAATTGGTGCGCCGCAACCGCACCACCCCATAAGAAATCTTTACGCATATTTAATAGTCTCCGTTTCAAGTAATAATTGATATAACGCCCCATACAAATTCGCCATACTGTGATAATGGCTGGTCATAATTTTAGGGCGCGCTAAGGTATCCCGAATCATCGGGCTTGCCGCTCGCAACCGGTCAAACGCTGCATTGATAGTCGCTGTCACTAGTGGTTGAACCGCAATGCCACCGCCAATGACAATCGTGTCCACGTCCACCACCGCTTGCACATTTTGAATTAGGCCAGCAATCTGATCACAATACTGATTAAAAATGGTCCAAGCCGTCACATCGCCAGCAGTTAAAGCTGCAAAGACGGCTGGGCCATCGGTGATATCGGGTAACCCAATCGCCGTCGCAATCGCCTTAATCATGCCAACCGCAGACCCCTTCGCCCCATACATTTCGGTGGGCGCAAAGGTGGTCCCAGCTTTCATGAAGCTAAGTTCACCAGCTTGATCATGGGTGCCACGCACTAACTGATGATTTAAGACGATACCACCGCCAACCGCCGTTCCCAATACGAGTACGGCACCATTATTAACCGCTTTCAAATTACCGCGCCATAATTCTGCGAGTGTTGCCGCCTTACCATCATTTTCAACAATTAACGGCACGGGGGCCTTTAACAACTGACTTAACTGGACCCCATCTAAAAATGGTAACATGCCACCAAATTCAATTACTTCTTGCGGATGTTGTACTTTGCCTGGCACACTGACTGCAATACCACTAATCACGGTGACATAGCGATCGATAATTGCTTGTAAACTTTGAATAAACGCTGCTAAAGACGTTTTAATCGTCGGAATCTTACCACTAACAATTAATGTACCTTGGCGATTAATAATGGCATACTTTAAATCTGTGCCACCAATATCAAAAACTAAATATTTACGCATTTGGTTCACCTCATTTGCTTGATTACAAGTTTTATTATGCGTGATTAACGTGACGTGATTTAGCTAAATTAGCTTTAATTAGTCTAATCTTGTTGAAAGGTCACTATTTTGTGATCAAAAAAAGCCGCTACCCTTAAGTAACGACCATTGACTTTCTCTTAGAAGAGCCGAATCAACGCGACCCCAGCAATCATAATCATCAACCCAACCACCTGAACCAATGTCATTGGATGACGTTTGGCACCTAACCAACCGAACTGATCAATTAACAAGCTGCCAGCCATCAGACCAACCAGCACGATCACCACAGCTAAGCCGGTCCCCACTAATGGCACTAACACCACATTGCCTAACACGTACAGCGCACCAAGTAGCCCGCCAGTCCACATCCACCAGGGATTATGTTGACCAGTTGGTGTGGTCACTTGCAACTTAGTCCGTGATAATAAAATGATTAGCATTAAAGCGACCATCCCAACGAAAAATGACACCAACGCGGCTTTTAATGACGAATGCAACACGGTTCCCAGATGCCCATTAATCGCCGTTTGCGTTGCACTAAGCATCCCAGTAAAGACTCCCGCCAGCCGCCAGAACCACAAGCCCGCGGTAGCGGGGGCCTCAGCATTGGCATGATGATTAGCTAGCCACGTACTCAACGCGACCGTACAAATCACGCCCACTAAGACTAATAATGCGCCGAGTCCTCGCACCCAGGTTAATGGATTGCGTTGCGACCCGAACCAGCCAAAGTCATCGACTAACAAGCCCATCAGGATTTGACCGAGCACCGGCATAATCACCGTTTGAACACTGCCCAGTTTTGGAAACAGTAGAATATTTCCAGTTAAGTAGATCACCCCAAAGAACCCGCCTAGCCAAATCCAAACCGGCTGTGAGCTGAATAACTGGGGTGAAAACAACAGGCTATGTTCTAGCAGTAACGTCATGACGGCTAAAAACAGCGTCCCCACCGTAAAAGAAGCTCCTGAAGCCACAAAAGGTGACCCAACCGAGTCGCGTAATCGTGAATTAATACTTGTCTGAATGGGCAAGCCAACCCCAATCGTCAAACCAATCAAAATTGCTAACATCTCAAAAACTCCCAACATTCAAAATTTGAAGATGAAATCAGCTTACAACCTGTGTTAAAGGTCCCGACAAGTTAAAGGTTCCGAATTCTTTTCCAATCTATTTTAGCGCAATTAGTCATGGGTTGGCTAGTCCAAATGAAAACGATGCCAGCATGATCGCGTGGCACCGTTTTATTATTGCTTATTTCAGTTTACCAGTCGTTTGACCTGCAATCCGGCCAAACGTAATAATATCGGCAATCGCATTACCACCCAAACGGTTCGACCCCTGGATGACACCCGTTAATTCACCAGCAGCGTATAAGCCAGGAATCGCTTTACCTTGCTGATTCAAAACCTCAGTCTTTTCGTTGATGACCAGTCCACCCATCGTATGATGTACAGATGGTACAGCCTTTTCAATGTAGTAAGGGCCTTTAGCTAAGGAAACTAGGCCGGCCCGATGATGGAAATCTTTATCCTTACCGGTCTTAGCATAGCGATTGACCTTTTTAATCGTCGCTTTCAAAGTTGTAGGATCAATCTTGAAATCTTTCGCCAATTCATCAATCGAATCAGCTTTGTATAACAAGCCTTCTTTGATTAGTTCATTATATTCTGCTTTGTGAGCCGCTTTCGTCTTCGAAATGCCATCGATCTTGTCATTCCAAATCTGATACGTGTAGCCACCGGTTTGCTTCAAGATAGCTTTAGAAATGACATCGCGGCGTTCTAATTCTTCAACAAAACGGTTTCCTTCTTGATTAACTAAGATGGCCCCATCAAAACGCGTATCAGCTAGTAATGAGATCATCCCAGTCTTCGGATTAGCGATTGGATACGTCTGAATATACTTCATATTCGTCAATTTGGCGCCAACCTTTTGCGCCATCACGATCCCATCGCCTTGCGTCCCAGCAGTATCGGTTGATTTGTAGCGCTTATCATATTCTTTGTTATATTTCGTCCGCATCTTCACGTTTGAGCCAAAGCCACCAGTCGTTAAGATAACGGCATTCTTCGCATTGAACGTGACGTTCTTTTTATCTTGATAACGTGCCTTAACACCCACGATACGACCATTTTGCTTAATCAATGATTTGGCTTTTGTATTGGTATAGATTGGAATCTTCAAGGCCGTGGCCTTCTTGTCCAGCTTGGTCACGAGTTCTTGACCCGTATGGCCAACTGGAATCAACGCCCGTTTGTAACTATGGCCGCCAAATTGGAAGAGTTGATCTTTGATAAAGTTAACGTGAATGTCGTCACGCAACCACTTTGCTGACCCCAGAGCATTATTCGCTAAAATATGCACCATCTTCGGATCACCGAGGTTGTCGCCGTCCTTCATCGTATCTTGATAATAACTTTTGACGGAATCACCTTTGATTTTGAGTTTCTTTTGAACCCAGTTGCCCGGTGCATTCATTTCACCACCAGAGATTAGCGTGTTCCCACCAACTGTTGGCATTTTTTCAATAATGGCAACTTTTTTACCAGCTTCTTTGGCTTCAATCGCCGCACTAAAACCGCCACCGCCTGAACCAACTACCACAACATCAAAGTTATTGGTCTTACCCACTTTTGGTTCATCCGATGTCGCGGTCTGCTTAGTGGACTTCAACGTGACGCCGGCTTTCTTAACCGCGGCATTGATTGCGGCCAAATACCCTTTACTCGTAGCCGTGGACCCACTAATCACATCAACATCCGTTGAATTCTTTGCGACAATGGTATCTTTTAATTGGCTATAGACTGGCTTGGACAAGACTGAATTTTCTTGTTGCTTTAAAACTTTGATTTTTTCAATCTTATTCCCCTTAAACGTCACGGCCACCTTGATATCACCGTGTTTCCCCGTCCCAGTACCTTCCACCGTTTGCGTCTTGCTACCGGCTGAACAAGCCGTGAGTAAGATGGCAGCTGATAACGTCGTAACGAGACTTAAAAATCCTTTTTTCATCTGAAGCCCTCCTCCGATATCAATTAACAACATTAGTATATCGACAAATGAAAAGGCTTTCGTTGGACTTTTTTGAGATTAGGTGGACATTTCCGTTACTTTCGTGAAATAATGTACAAAATGGAGGGAGATTTTGATGCGATCACTAAAAAAACAAACTGTGGCCTTATTTTTACTGACCTCATTAAGCTTGATTGGCTTAATCTATGGCGCCATGCGGATTGAACTGGCCCGCAACATCTTACCGCTAAATACCTCGATTACCCAACGGGCGGTCGATAATCAGACTAATCAAATGAATAGTTGGTTTGGGGAGCGGTTGGCCGAATTGCGACTACTGGCAGATTTACCAGCCCGACATGCTTATAGTCGGCGAGCGATGTTTGCAGAAACGGCGGCGGTCACAAACTTCGATCAACACAACTACGTCTCGATTCGACTCGTTTCTAAAGATGGCATTTCGCATTCAGCCAGTTATCCTGACTTTTCAGTTCGTAATCGAAATTATTATCGTGAAATGGTCCAACATCCCCGCCGACACTATACCGTCAGTAACCTTTTGACTTCGCGAGAAGATCATCGCGCCATCGTGATTATTTTGTATCGTTTGGCGAAACCGCTCACGGATGGCACGACCTACTTAGCCGCTGCCATTCCACTCACTAAAGTTGAGGCCCTCGCCCGTCATCTAACGTTATATGATGGCAAAGGCGTCATCTTAGGAGCGAACAATCAATCGCCACAAATTGATCCGCAACGGGAACTGTTACTAACCTCATCCTTAAAATTACTGCCTAAGTGGAAAGTGAATTATGTCGTTCAGAAAAAAGGGCTAGGTGAAAATACGCAACAGTTATTGCGGTTATTATTAGTCATTGCATTAGTCGTGATTGGCTTATTAGGCTTACTGCTCTTATTATTGCTCCGACAAATCATTCAACCAATCCTCGGCTTAACGCAGACCATGACTGAAGTGCAACAAGGTAATCGCCAAATTCGAGCGGCAGAAACTGGACCAGCAGAAATTGCCAGTCTGGCAACGACCTTTAATCAAATGCTGGCAGATGTTTATACGAGTGAAGCTAAGTATCGTGAAGCGTCGATTCAAGTGTTACAAGCCCAAATTCAACCGCACTTTTTATATAACACGCTAGATACCATCCAATGGCAAATCCTGGGTGGCAAACCCGATGCAGCTGTGAGCATGTTGGAGAACCTCAGCATCTTTTTCCGCAAAGGCTTAAATCATGGTCAAGAGTTGATCTCCTTGGACGATGAATTGGCTCATGTTGAAAGTTATCTAAAAATTCAAGCGGTCCGTCATCCGCAATTGGCTCAGTTTAAAGTTGAGGTCGTGCCAGCGCTTAAAAACTTGTCCGTCATGCACTTTATCTTGCAGCCTTTAGTTGAAAAATGCCATCAACCACGGCTTGCGACCTGCTGACCGGACAGACGGTACCTTAGTGATTCGTGCCCAACAACTATCGACAAACGCTTTACAACTCACCATTAGTAATAACGGGGTGCCAATTGTACCGGCAACCTTGTTAGCTTTGAATCAAGGCACTTATACTGCTGGCAAAGATGGTTATGGAATTTATAACATTCGCCATCGGTTGCATTTATTTTACAACGGGCAAGCACAGTTACGGTTTACCAGTAACCCGGCCGTCACAACTGTTACCCTAACTTTACCCATTATCCAGGAGGCAAAATCACATGCCAAGTCTATTAATCGTTGATGATGAACAAGCACTACGCAACGGGCTCGCACACTATCTAGCCCATTTAGACAGTCCGTTTGAGACTATCGTGACCGCTGAAAATGGTCAAACGGCGCTCGCAAAATTAGAACGACAACCATTTGCCGCTGCATTAATTGATATCAACCTCGGTGATATTAACGGTCTAGACCTAATTAGTCTCATTAATCAACGCTATCCGCAAACCTTAGTCGTTATTATTAGTGGCTACGATGATTTTGATTTTGCTCGCCGCGCCATTAAATTAAAAGTCCTAGATTACCTGCTCAAGCCGATTCCACGGTCGGATTTAAAACAGCTCATGACTACCTTTGCTCAAAAGCTTGCTACAGTCACGCCAACCGAGCCGGTGACTAATGACTTGTCAACGAGTAGTCAGTCCTATATCGAAGCGCATTATTCGGACAAAAATTTATCATTGACACGCTGTGCCCAAGCGTTATTCGTCAGTGAGACCCATTTGAGTAAACAACTTAAGCAAACGACCGGTATGACTTTCTTGGAATATCTCACCACTTATCGGTTGAAAAAGGCCCAAGAGCTGCTACGTAACCCCAGATTGCGATATACAATTACTGATATTGCTAATAAAGTTGGTTACGAAGATGCGCATTACTTTAGTCGCGTCTTTCGTAAGAAACTGGGACAATCGCCCTTACAATATCGACAACACTAAAAAAAGATCCGGTTGCCTGCACCTATTTGGTGAGGTCAACCGGATCTTTTTTTAGATAACCAACAAATATTTTCACCCTAACTCGCCACTCACTTATCGCCAACCACCACTTCGGCGATACATCTCTGCAAATCTCGTTGTATTATCTAACAAGACCTGCCGTAATGGTTCTGTCCGTAATAAATGTTTTGTTTTCTCAGTGACTTTGTCTGAAGCTAACGCGATTGCAACTGCGTCATCGACACTCGACTGGTCAGCTAACAACCGCTCTAATTCACGTCCACTGATAACATCCATCATGTCACCTTTCATATTTCACATTTCTCCTTTGCTGATAAGCTTCTGTTTCATGAATGACCGTTTGATAATTGTTCATTTGCATCTTTGTCTGTAATAACGAAAGTGATGTTTCAATACCACGATGATGATAAAACTCATTAATTGAATAACTGATAATGCTCAATAATTGTTCAGTATTCACTTTGTCATAATAAAAATATCCCGATAATCGACCCAAACCATTAATTAAGGCAATTTGATTTTGCTGAAACTGCGCGATAGTTTCACTATGATCATTCTCTAAAAAATCACTAATCATCACATATTCCAGAATCCGAAATCTTGATTCAGCTAAATTGTCAAATTTCAAATCAACAGATTGCTTCATTTTATCATCAAATCCTGTTAAATCATAATCTAGCAATGGTACAATTTCTTGAACATAATAATCTAATGCCTGTTTGGTATAATCAAAACGCTTGTTTGATAAATCTTCTTGTCGACTTTGGTTAGTCCATTGAAGCTGGAATAGTGCAATTACAATCCCCATAATGGTTGCTAGTGCAACCAACGGATTTAAGATTTGAATAATCAGCTGATATTCTGTCACTGCTAGCCACATCAAAAAAACAATCATAATCGTTCCTAGTATCATTGTTCTCCATGATAGCGATGAAATTTGTTGTGATCTTTTAAATAATCGTTTTAAGATTTGTTGCATCTTCAACCGCCCCCAACCTTTTCAACCAGTATACCGGAACACATGTTCAAAAAGCTATTAAGAATAGGTAGCTTTTAAGTAAAGCTTGTGTAAACCAAAAAGCCAGCAGATTACCTCCACTGGCCGCTGGTTAAAATGTGATCTCATATTCAAAACAAAGCTTTTTATAGTAGTCCAACTCAATAAAATCAGTTGGCCGCACTTCACCAGGCTGCTTATCAAAATAAGCGACGCCGGCTAAACGCAACATGGTATAGACAAACTGTGAGCAAAACATAATATTCGGTCGAAACGAATGCTTAGCCACTAATCCCACTAAATTATAGGCACTACCTTCACGGTTAATCGTCGTTAATTTATCTAAGACAAAGGTCTTTTGTGCTTGGGTAACCGGCAAACTGTAAACCAGTACAGAAGCATCGTCCTTTTGATGGAAAAATGCTAAATTCTCTGCATTTAACCCCGGTGGATAAACGTTGTCACCACCATTATACGAAATAATGGTCTTCAGCTCCCGGTCAAAAGCCAACGACACATGATTATACTGCTTTTGTGTAAAAGCCGAGATAATTTCACTCGCCGGACTCCCGGTATTCGATACTACCAAGTACAACTTCAAATCGGTTAACGATGCCTCGGCCTGTTCAAAATAAGCCGGTGTCAACGTTCCATGATTGATGTACTTAGTGGCACTGTGCCGTGGCAGATCAGTCAGTACCGTTTTCAAATGATCTACGGACACACTTTGATGCACTTGCGAGAGCTGCTGCAACGCCGCTTGAACTCACGCCCAATTGTGCTGGAGCTCATCAAAGCTGACAGCACTAACATCGGCCGCTGAAGGCATGTAAAATTCATCTTGATGTTGCACCATCACAAACCGCTCAACGACTAATGGCAACAACAATAACCCTAAGGCTACGATTTTAGTTGGATAATATAACGCCGTCCACCCCCGCATTGGGAATAAGACCAAGGCATTAAAGACCAGTTGAAAGACCATCACCCCAATATAAGCCGCACTCAACCCTAGCTTAACTGACCGTCGCGACGCGGTTAACCACGTCCGTACAACCAAGCCGCCTGCCAGTCCCACACTAGCCAGTGTCATCAATGGCATCTTTGCAAACACGTACAAGCCAACTAATATCGCAATCACAATTCCCCGATCGAACCTAACCCGGTGTAAGATATCGTTCATCTGTCAATCGCACCGCTTTCCATGACTTAGTCAATGTTAGTCCACTATACGAAAACGGTGTCGCTTTGTCAATTTACCCTCAAGAATAAGTAATGGGTGTCAACCATCTTTGAAATAAAAAAAGTCTAGGTTTCGTCCCAGACTCTACTAATCTTAATCATCTCAACAAAAATCCATTACACCATACGGCTTGACGCTAGTTAGATTAAATTGCCACTCTGGTTGGGCCAGAATCGGCTGGAACGTGGTGGCCACGTTTGAAAGCCAAAGTTCGGTCTTCCAAGCCGGGCTTTATCTAAGTCGGAAAATCACCGACCAAGATAAACGACACCACTGAGCCAATTCTGACCCGCCCGGCGTTAATTAACGGGAGCTACTGACTATCTATTGTTGACCTCAAATATAGCCGAGAGGTTGGTTCCTAAAATGCTCAGCCGTGTCGTTGGCCTTAGTGCGAGTGGTCTACTCGGACTTAGGCCAAGGTCAGTTTTGAAGACCAGGCTTTAGGCTTCAAAATGACCCATGGCGTTCCAGCATTTTAGGAACCAACCGGCAGGCGGCAAGTTTAACTAGCACCAAGCGTATCACACCATTACTCTTGGTATTGCGCTAAAGTTCGCGTCAGCTCCTGTTTCACTTTAGCTACTAATGAAGCTGGCGCCAAAACTTTAATCGTGGTTCCTTGACTTAGAACCCATAACAAGGTGCCTTGTTCAAAACCATTTGCTTCAATCACAACCCCGCCACCATTGGCTGCCGCAACCTTTTTCGTTTCTGGGACCACATGTGAATGTGGCAATCGATCTAACGCCGTTTGTGGCAGTCCCCAGTAGCGAAACCGATAAGTTGTTTCATTACCACCATGCAATAAATACGTCTTATTCATAAAGTCACCTTCATCCGTCTTCTCAGCTAATTTCAGCTTTAATTTAACATCCTGCGTTGGCTGAATCGCTTTGAAACGGTCTAACCGATAGACCCGACGTGGATCTTGATTACTATACATAATGACGTAAAAATAGAAATCTGAAAAATACAAGCTAATCGGCAAACCGACTTCCGATTGAACATGACGCCTATCACTATGCTCATAAGTAAATGTTAAGGTAGTCTGCGATGCAATCCACTCTGAAAATTGCTGTAGACGTGGCAATAACGCTTTTTCACCCGCACTAACGGGCACATATTGGGCGCGGGTAGTCGCACATAACTTTCGCACTTGACTAGCCGCAGTTGGCTCAATCAAATCCAAAAGCTCATTGGAGATTTGGTCTAATTCAGGCTTGCCAAATGCCCGCGTTCCAATCAGTTGCTTGAGAATAGCCAGGACTGTCGCTGGTGTTAACTGGTTCATCGCTCGTAAAGCATACGTTTTCGTTTTCATATCATGCTGATAAACATATTTCAGCTCACTTTTCTGTAGTAAGTCCCGTAAACTCCCCAAATCACGCTGCGCCGTTCGCGTGGTCACTTGGTATTTCGCTGCTAAAGCCTCCGGAGTTAATTCATCACCATGCAATAGATCAATAAAAACATTAATAATTCGTTCTGTATTTGTCATTGGACAACCTCACTTAAAAACCATCATTAGTCGTGCTTCAACCACAAATTCATCCTACCATAACGGTGCGACGTCATATGTCGTTTACAGTGTGATAACTAAAAAAGTTCAAAAAAAAGCCGTTGCCAGCAAAAATTGCTGCAACAACGGCTCTTTTTCTAATCACGATCTACATTTCATCAGGGGCCTTAACACCTAATAGGCGCAAAGCTTCCTTCAAGACGATGCTGACGCTCTTAACTAAAGCTAAGCGGGCATGCAATTCATCATCTTCAACTAAAATCTTCGTATTGCCATAATACTTGTTAAAGGCTTTTGCTAAATGAATCGCGTACTTCGCCACGACAGATGGTTCGTATTCGTCACTCGCCCGCACCACGATGGTTGGAAATTCGCTCAACAACTTCAACGTATCCCAAGCAGCCGGATCACTTAACGCTTGACCGTCAGCCGCAATTGCTGGACTACCAGCTTTACGTAAGATACTTTCAGCCCGTGCATGCGCATATTGGACGTATGGCCCTGTTTCGCCTTCAAACCGCACAACTTCTTCCAAATTAAAATCAAAGTTGTTCATCCGTTCATTCTTCAAATCATGGAAGACAACCGCACCAATCCCAACGGCATCTGCCACGGCATCTTTGTCCGCCAAGTCTGGATTCTTTTCTTCAATTTGTTTGTGAGCTAAAGCTACCGCATCGTCTAAGACCTTATCCAATAAGATCACCCGACCACTCCGCGTTGACAACTTTTTACCACCTTGGGTAATCAAGCCAAATGGAATATGGTGAATCTGATCAGACCAGTCAAAGCCCATTTCTTTTAAAACAGCCTTTAATTGCTTGAAATGGTTCGTTTGTTCGTTCCCAACAACGTATAAAGATTGAACGAAATCATAAGTCCGCTTCCGATATAAAGCCGCTGCTAAGTCCCGCGTGATGTAAAGGGTAGCACCATCAGACTTCTTAATCAAAGCCGGATTCAAGTCGTATTTGCTTAAGTCAACCACTTCGGCGCCTTGGCTTTCATGCAGCAAGCCCTTGCTTTCCAAGATATCGACAATTTCATCCATCTTGTCATTGTAGAACGCTTCACCTTTGAAAGAATCAAAGTCGATGTCCAGACGTTCATAGATCTTCTTGAACGCCTTCAAAGATTCAGAACGGAACCATTTCCACAAAGCTAAGGCTTCTTCATCGCCATTTTCCAGCTTCTTGAACCAGTCCCGCGCCACATCGTCCATTTCAGGATGGTCGACGTCTTCTTTATGGAAACGCACGTAATATTTTAATAAGTTATTGATAGGATCAGCCTTAACTTCAGCTTCGCTCCCCCACATCTTATAAGCCGTAATCAGCTTACCGAATTGGGTTCCCCAGTCACCTAAATGGTTGATCTTAACTGGTTTGTAGTCAATCTTAGTTAAGATATTCGCCAAGGAGTTCCCAATCACTGTTGAGCGTAAATGCCCCATTGAGATGGGTTTGGCAATATTTGGTGACGACATGTCAATTGGCACTTGACCTTGTTCCCCAATCTTGGCATTCCCAAAATCAGCGCCATCAGTTAAGACTTGCCCTAAAATATCAGCTGAAAAAGCAGCTTTTTTAAAGAAAAAGTTCACGTATGGGCCCATCGCTACGACTTTTTCAAAATTACTTTGATCAATCTTTTCAACGATCTCGCCCGCAATCATTTGCGGCGCTTTATGCATGATTTTAGCTAACGTAAACGTTGGGAACGCTAAGTCCCCTTGTTTTGACGTTTTAGGTTGTTCAATCTTGGTCTTGATTTCGTCAGGCGTTAAGTCCGTTAAGGTTGGGACTAAGGCATCCGTTACTTGTTGTTTGTAATCCATTTTCTTTGGTCTCCTTCTTTGTTTTGAGCGGAAACGTGCTCAGGTGGACTGAAACTTCCGGTTGCTACGCCAGTCAGCCAATGCAAAAAACGCATTCACTGACTGGCTAGGCAATCCTCAATTCCAACCCGTCCACCGTCGCACTCTACAAAAAAAGCCCCTTACACATTAAACTAAACATGTAAGAGACGAGATTTTCCCGCGGTACCACTCTAATTGATATTGCATCCACTTATTATCGAATTGTCGTCTTCAAAAGCGCGCTTCGCTGCCTGACTTGATCCGGCTCCCATCACCCCGGACTCGCTATGCAAGTTTTGTCAGTTACTATTCTTTCTCAATAGACGTTGTGCATTTTTACCATGCGTAAGTATAACAGAATTTATGAGCTTTGACTAGCGCTAACTGGATGGGGCGTCAGTTTTCGGGATAAACGCCGCATATTGCGACCCGAATTCCGCTTGAAAGGCCGCCATTAACACCGGGTCCTGATCTAAAACTGTGGTCCCGGCTGGCAACCAATCGTCCACATCGACTACTTGCCCCGTTACTAAAGGCTGGTACTTGGCAATTGTCACCGGATCAGCCTTTAATTGCGCGAGAAATTGCGTCAGCTTAGCCGTATCTGCCTTGAAGTCCCGCGACTCCGCCAAGGCCGCATCTAACTCATCACGACCAGCTTGTCGATCAGCAGGATCAATGCCATAAAAAGAGATCTCCCATAACAGAGCAGCCATGCCGGACCAAAAGTCACCCGTAGTCGCAATCTGGACCGGCATCGCTAAGATCTCAGGATAGGACAGATATTCAATCCCACCAAAGACGTGCTCATCTCCAGTAGGTTTATAAATAATTGGATCCCACTCAACTTGGCCAGCCACTAGTCGCGCAGTTACCCGCAAACTGGATGTTGTCGGTGCACCGGTTGGCATTTGTTGCATCGTCGTCAATTGCTGCCTCAAAGCCGCCACATTATCCAACGACTCATCAGCCACGTCCGCAAGTGCTCGCGCCATCACTGTTAAATGTGGTGTTTGCAATGCCGCTGGTAACAGGTCAGACCAATCAAATTGCCGTGGCAATTGAGCAACCAATCGTAATTGATCAGCTGACTGTTCAACCACTTGATCAGCATTGGCTCGAAAATCAGTCGTCAACGGTGACCACCAAACTTGACACCGAGTCACTTGATGGACTGTGACCACCGTTAACCCAGTGATATCGTTAGTCGCCATTAAGCGTCGCTGTGTGCTTGCACTTAAACCGGTCGCCCTCAGCCGCAAGTCAAACCCAACTATTGCTAACTGATCAGTTGCATTCATCGCCGGGACAATGGTCAACCCAGTCACCGAACGACCCGCTATACTTAACTGATCACCATTGGCAAAAGTTAACTTAAGTCCCGTGACCAAGTCTAAGGCAATTTTCACCCCTGACTCAGCTAGTTGTGCCACTTGCTGCTGCGTCAATCCACGTTTGTTTATCATCATTGAACCCTCTTCTCCATGCCTGGTTAGTGCCAACTAAGTTAAGTGTAGCTTAGTCCAGCCGGGATTCAATTGATTAGGCTTACAGTTTTAAGACCATATCGCGATGCGGAATGCCATCTTCTAGATAAGCTGGTGAGACGGCGACAAACCCAAATGAACGATAAAAAGCATCTAAATAAACCTGTGCCTGTAAATTTATCGTCATAGTAGTTGGCCATAGTTTTTGAATCCGTGCAATCGCAGTTTGAACCAGTTCACGACCGGCACCTTGGCCACGCATCGCCGGATTTACAATCACGCGACCAATTCGGGCCGTCTGCACCGTTTCTGGAATCAACCGCGCATATGCCATTAGCTGACCGCCCGCATCGGTTCCCAATAAATGTTGTGCGGTTAAGTCAGTAGCATCAACTTCTTGGTAAGCACAAGCTTGTTCCACCACAAAGATTGCCACCCGCAAGTGGTATATCGCATAGAGTTGCCGTGGTGTTAACTCATCAAAAGCACGCACGTCATAATTCATTTCTTAGCCTCATTTCTTTAAATCATCAGCATGGCTCTTAAAAAACAACATAAAAAAACTAGCAACCTAAGATTCAGATTACTAGTTCGCCGATTTGTAAGTTAAGCGGGTGACGAGAATCGGACTCGCGACTCAAGCTTGGGAAGCTTGTATTTTACCACTAAACTACACCCGCAATTGACAACAGAAAATAGTATAGCATATATTTTCGATGTTGTCATATAAAATTTTTAATTTTTTTGTCAGTCAGCCTTAAGCTTCAGGTTCTGGCGTTGTTGCAACTTTAGGACCTGCCTTGATTAACTTGGCATCCCCTTTGCGAACAACGGCACGATGGTTATATTCATCAACAACTGGTTTATCGGATTTTGTAAATTCCTTAATTAAGATTAAAACCGAATTTTCATAAACCTTTTCAATTTCACCCTTAAAATCATGTTCAAGTGAAGCAAACTTTTTACCTTGGACGTAATCGCCAATTTTTAATTCTACCGCCATTTAGAAAACTCCTTCATTCAAATTGATAACAAATATTATCAAATCCTAGTCAGACTTGCAAGTCTTAAATTTCATTTTTAATCATTGGATTAGGACTTTTTTCAGTGGTCGCGATTTCGGCTTGCGCTCGTTGCCGTAATTCGCGAACAGCCCGGATATAGGCCGGCAATAACACGGCGACGGATCCCAGCCAAGCTAGGGGTTCTGATGAGCAAGCACCTGGATAACCTAATAAGCGCACCATGATCAACGCGGCAAAGACCCGCATGAATAGTTCCGCAGCCCCTGCTAATGTTGGAATCGCACTCCGGCCTAAGCCTTGCAACGTATTACGCATAATGAACAGCATCGACAATAAGAGATACGTGCTCCCAATCACATTAAAGTACGTTTGTGACAAGTTTAAAACGGCCATATCTTGATGACCAACAAATAAACCAACTAATTGTTTACCCCAAATAATTTCGATTAAGCCCGCAGCGACACTAAAGCCGCCAGACAACCACATCGTTTGTTTGACCCCTTTGATAATCCGATCATACTGATGCGCACCAAAGTTTTGGGCGGCAAAAGTTGCCATCGTTACTCCAAAAGACATTAACGGTTGAGTAGCCAATTGGTCAATCTTTTGCGCCGCCGTGGTCGCGGCCACTGAATCGGTTCCGAGGCTATTCAACGCTGACTGTAGCACAATCGTCCCAATCGCAATGATCGACATTTGAAAGGCCATCGGTAAGCCGACCCGCAAATGACCGGTAACTTCTGGCCGCCGGAATCTAAAGTGACGCCGACCAATATGCAGCACGGGAACTTTAACCACAATATAAATGACACACATCAATGAGGCGATCAACTGCGCTAAAATGGTCGCCCAGCCAGCGCCCGCGATCCCCCAATGAAACCCAAGGATAAAGAGCAGTTCCAAACCAATGTTAATTAACGAACTGATAATCAAAAACCATAACGGTGTCCGACTATCGCCCAGCGCGCGAATAATGTTCGATAACAAGTTAAAAGCGATCGGCGCTAACATCCCGCCCAGCATAATTTGCAAGAACGTGCGGGCATCGTCAATAATGTCACTTGGCGTTTGCATTAACACTAAAATATGATCTACAAAGATTAATGACAAAATCGTCAATATAATGCCAACAACCAAACTGACGGCGATACTAATCGCAAAACTACGGCGAACAGCCTTGAAATCCTTGGCACCGTAATGTTGCGCCGTCAAAATGGCTAAGCCGGCGGTCAATCCTTGGGCAAACCCAATAATTAGAAACTGGACACTCCCAGTTGATCCGACGGCAGCCAAAGCTTTAACCCCTAACGTTTGGCCGACAATCAACGTATCCGATAAACTGTAAAACTGCTGAAAAATATTACCGATCAATAATGGAATCGTAAACCAAAAAATCAGCTTTAACGGGTTTCCTTTTGTTAAATCGTTCATTTTCGCACTCCTTTCGTTAAATGACTTAGTCCCTGTTATCATGCGGATTTGGGGACCGTACCTCAAGCAAACTTTGGTAGTATACCAGCTTTAGTTCGTTAATACTAGTTATTAATCCGCAATTATAAATTAAATTATTGTTACAGTGGTTTAGCCCAGTTTGTATTAAATTGCCACTCTGATTGGGTCCGTATTGGCTGGAACGTGGTGGCCGATTCTAGTCCAACCAGAGTGGCAACCTCGGTCCAGGCCAACAGTTAGATTGTTCAATTCGTCGAACCCTACTGTCATGAAATTGTTAAGTGTTTGAAATATAACGCCAAAAGTTCGGTTTTAACCAACTATTTCCGACAAAACTGAATATTTAAAGCCGGATTTCGAACAATTATTAAGTTTGACCTGATATTTATCCGCAACTCCGAAAACAATGCCAGATAAACCTGGCACCAGGTGGTACCTTTTTGCAGAAAAACTCGTTATAATCAATAGGAATAGTATGGCGTGGGTCGACAAAAAAGGAGACATTTATATTATGAAGACTTGGAAAGCCACCTTGTTTTTGGGGATGGCGGCAACCACCATGGGATTGGTTGCCTTTAATACCAATGGAAGTAGCGCACAAGCTGCGGATTCCGTCGTGAACAATTACATTAACAGCAGTAACTTGCAACATGCACTAATTACTAGCAGTATCTGGAACGGATTCCCGAAGAACGCTTACCGTAACGGGGTCGGCAAACCAGAGGGCGTGGTCGTTCATGAAACGGCTAACCCGAATTCCACCATCTATAACGAAATTGCTTATATGAAGAACAACTATCAAAATGCGTTCGTTCATTCTTTCGTGGATGCCAGCAAGATCATTAATATTGCCAATACCAACTATCTAGCTTGGGGGTCTGGTTATTACGGCAATCAACGCTTTGTTCAATTTGAACAAGTGGAAGTTCACTCGAAAGCGGCCTTCGCTAGCGAGATCAATAATGCCGCCTACTATACAGCAGCGATTTTGAAGCAATACAATTTGAAACCCAACGATGCCGCTTATGATGGTAAAGGAACGGTCTGGTCACATGAGGCCGTCTCGAAATATCTTGGCGGGACAGATCATGCTGATCCCAAAGCTTATTATGCTAGTGCCGGACGAACTTACTTCGGTCAAGCTTATACATTTGCGATGTTCTATCAACTTGTCAAGCAACGTTATAACGAACTCATGCCAAGTACCGAAACACCAGCCGTTGATAGCAGTAGCAGCAGTTCTAGCAGTGTTGTCAGCAGTAGTAGTTCAGCAGCAACGACAACACCAGATACAGATTCTTCAACCGCGACCACGACGGTTAAACCAGCCGTGACCTATCATGGTGGTAACGGTAATGACTGGGCCACGTTAAGTAGCACATATCGGAAATACCGGGCTTACAATCATGTTAAGGGCAGTCAATATACGGCGAAAAATCTCGGTTGGAATTACGGATCTTACGTTGGCCGTAAAGTTTACCTAGATAATCGTGGCGTCAAAAAGTCTGGTAGCACTTGGTATCGGATTCGCTACAGCAAATCTAAGAGTGCCAAACGTTACTGGGTTTACAGCAAAGCGTTGCAATTCGCTAAGGTCAGCTATACGACTGATTTAGACCAAACCAACACGGTCAAATCAACGAGTAAAGCGCCATTACGTAACCACGTCTTAAGCTCTAGTTATTTGTCAAAAAATACCGGCTCCGTCACTGACTTAGCTGGTCAAAATGTGACCGTTAATGCTAAAGCGGTGAAAGTCCAAGCTGGCAAGACAACCGTTTGGTATCGCATTAAGGATAATAATAAAACTTATTGGGTTTATCAATCAGCTTTACAATAACCCCCAAAAGCAGGTCAACCACCACGTTGACTTGCTTTTTTGTTTATTAATAAATTAATATTTTATAACAAAAGTGGCATTTGCATTAAAATAATCTTTGACTTTATCATTTTGTGGTGGTACTTTTTAAACATTCACAAAAACGAAAACGTCTCGATGAGGAAAGTAAGTTGTTAGCTCCTGTTCAGTGAGTCTGGAACAATGAAAACCAGACCAGCGCACGGCAACCGAAAATGGCCTCTAAACGGCACCACTGAGCTTTTGCCAGGTGATGACAGTCAGCTCCTGTTACCCAGCTACCGTATGACATGTACGGGTTAAGATCAATATCGCGAGGTATTGGTAAATTAAGGTGGTACCGCGAACGGCAACTTCGTCCTTTTACTAGGATTGAGGTTGCCGTTTTTTGTTTCAGTAAAAACAATTGAGGAGTGGTTAAGATGACAATTATCAGTAGTAATTTAGGATATCCCCGTTTAGGTGAACATCGCGAATGGAAACATTTATTGGAACATTACTGGCGCCACCAGCTCAGTGCAACTGACTTTCATGCCGCAGCTAAACAATTACGGTTAGCGAACTTAAAGAAGCAGCAAGCATTAGGCCTCGACTTAATTCCCGTCGCTGATAATTCTGATTATGACCATGTCTTAGATACTTTGGCAGCATTTGGCGCTATTCCATCGCGTTTTGGCGAATTTGATCAGCCGTTAGACTTAGACGACTACTATGCCATTGCTCGGGGAACTGACCAAGCAATCGCCGCTGAAATGACCAAATGGTTCAACATCAACTATCACTACATCGTGCCTGAATTCGATGATGTCCACTTCCACTTACTCGATAACCGCTGGCTACGCTATTACCAAGAGGCCAAACAAGAACTCGGTATCGATGGCAAGCCGGTCATTTTAGGTCCCGTTTCTTTCTTAAAACTCGGTAAGCGCCACGGCCACTATTTAGATGCGGCAGCGGTCGCCGAACTCTTACCGCAATTGCTGCCACTCTACCAACAAGTCTTCACCGAACTAGCAGCGGCTGGCGTTAAATGGGTACAACTAGACGAACCTACGCTGGTCAAAACCACTGACCCCGCTGAGATCGATTCCTATCGCCAAGCGCTAACGTACCTACATGCAGCAGTGCCAACCTTGAATATTGAACTGCAAACTTACTTCGACAGCTTGGACTTATATGACCAAGTGATTCAACTACCCGTGCAAGCAATCGGGTTAGACTTGGTCCATGACCATGGTGAAAACTTAGCTCATCTTCAAACGACTGGCTTCCCCGCTGATAAGATCCTAGCGGCCGGTATCATTGACGGTCACAATGTCTGGGCCAGTGATTTAACTGACAAATTCACTTTAATTCAGCAATTACGCACCATCGTCACGGCTGACCAATTATGGTTACAACCGGCTAACTCGCTATTACATGTCCCAATCACCACCAAAAATGAACCGCAAGCTGATCCTATTTTATTAGGTGGACTCGCCTTTGCTGATCAAAAGTTACAAGAATTAGCCACCTTAACTACAGCCGCTAATCAAGGCGTGGCGGCCGTTCAGGCTGAATTCGATAAAAATCAAGCTAATCTGGCCGCCTTAAACGCCTCGAGCCATCGGAATAATCCAACCGTCCGGCAAGCCGAAGCCCACTTAGCTGATCAGGTCTTTGAACGCCAAGCGCCATTCGCGACTCGGATCAAATTACAGCATGACCGCCTACACTTACCTTTATTACCTACGACCACGATTGGTAGCTTTCCACAAAGCCACACCGTCCGGGCCAAACGAGCCGCTTGGCGTCATGGTGATTTATCTGATACCGACTATCAGGATTTCTTAAAAGCCGAAACCAAGCGCTGGATCGACATCCAAAACGAAATTGGCTTAGATGTCTTAGTTCATGGTGAATTCGAACGCACGGACATGGTTGAATATTTCGGTCAAAAGTTAACTGGTTTTTACGCCACGCAAAATGGTTGGGTCCAATCCTATGGCTCACGAGGCGTACGACCACCCGTGATTTTCGGCGATGTCGCTTATACACAACCGATTACCGTGGCCGCCTCCGTTTATGCGCAAAGTCTGACTAACAAGCCCGTCAAAGGGATGTTAACAGCGCCACTGACGATTATCAACTGGAGTTTTGTTCGTGACGATATTCCGACTGCACAAGTTCAAAATCAGATTGCCCTCGCCTTACGTCAAGAAGTCCAAAATTTAGAAAAAGCAGGCATTAAAATCATCCAAGTCGATGAACCCGCTTTACGTGAAGGCCTTCCCTTGAAACAACGACATTGGCAAGCTTATCTCGATGAAGCCGTCTATTCCTTTAAGATCACGACCACTGGGGTAGCCAATGACACGCAAATTCATACCCATATGTGCTACTCAAACTTTGCTGATATTATCGATACCATCAAAGCTTTAGATGCCGACGTGATTTCAATTGAGACCTCTCGCAGCCATGGCGACATTATTAACGCCTTTGAAACAACGGGTTATGACCAAGAAATCGGCCTTGGCGTTTACGACATCCATAGTCCCCGGGTCCCCAGTGTTGACGAGATCAAGACTAATATTCAACGGGCTTTACGGGCAATTGACGTCCACCAATTCTGGATTAATCCGGACTGTGGCTTAAAGACCCGGCAAAAGCCAGAAACCATTGCGGCCTTGACAAACATGGTGGCTGCTCGTGATGCAATCCAGGCCCAATTAAGCGATCCAACTAAGTAAGGAGGTCTTGCCAATGGATTTACGTCAAGCCTTACAACGGCGCGTCTTAGTCGCCGATGGTGCAATGGGCACCTTACTTTATGGTAATTATGGAATTGCCTCGGCGTTTGAAGCACTCAACTTAACCCATCCGGATACAATCCAACGGGTCCATCAGGCTTACATTAGTGCCGGTGCTGATCTTATTCAGACCAATACTTACGCCGCCAATCGGTTAAAGCTCGCCCGCTACGACTTACAAGATCAAGTCACGGCGATTAACCAAGCGGCGGTCGACTTGGCCGTTAAAGCACGACAAACGGCAGATCACCCGGTTTATTTACTGGGAACGATTGGTGGGCTCGCCGGTGATACTGAACAAAGTGTGCAACAAGCAACATCTACTGAGATTGAAGCAAGTCTGACCGAACAATTAACCGCCCTGCTCGCTACGACTCAATTAGACGGGATTCTGTTGGAAACTTACTATGAGTTACCTGAATTATTAGCCGCTCTAAAAATCGTTAAAGCGCACACCCAGTTGCCCGTCATCACGAATGTCTCGATGTTAGCCCCCGGTGTCTTGCGTGATGGGACGACCTTCGCCGATGCCATTATTCAGTTAGCCGCAGCAGGCGCGGATGTGATCGGCGCCAACTGCCGCTTAGGCCCGTATTATCTAGCTCAATCCTTTGAACACTTAGCAATTCCAGCTAACGTTAACTTAGCCGTCTATCCGAACTCTGGCTTGCCAGGAACTGATAGCGACGGTCGGGTCGTCTATGATGGCGATCCGAGTTATTTTCAAGATTACGCGGAACGCTTTCGGCAACTAGGCCTTAATATTATCGGCGGGTGTTGTGGGACGACCCCGTTGCATACGGCCGCCCTGGTGCGCGGGCTAACCAGTCGAACACTGGTAGCGCATACCGTGCAACCCCAGCCCCGGCAGACACCAACTTTAACGCCAACGTTAGGCCAACACCTTTTCTTGCAAAAAGTGGCCACCCAAAAAACGGCGTTAGTCGAATTAGATCCGCCGAAAGACTTTGAAACGCAAAAATTTTTCAAAGGCGCCCAACGTTTAAAAGCAGCCGGCGTCGATGGGATTACGCTGTCCGATAACTCGCTAGCCAGTGTCCGCATCGCTAACACAACGATTGCCGCCCAACTAAAGCTCACTTACGGAATTACGCCGATCGTGCATCTGACCACCCGTGACCACAACCTGATTGGCCTACAATCCGAAATCATGGGCTTACACAGTCTCGGCATTGAAGATATTCTGGCCGTCACCGGTGATCCGGCTAAGCTCGGTGACTTTCCTGGCGCAACTTCCGTAGGGGATGTGCGCTCAGTGGAACTGATTAAGTTAATCAAACAATTCAACAGTGGCATCGGTCCCACTGGAAAATCATTAAAACAAGCCACTGACTTTCGGGTCGCCGCGGCCTTTAATCCGAATGCTTACCGGACAACGGTTTCGACCAAATCAATCGCTCGCAAGCTCAGTTACGGCTGTGACTACCTAATTACACAACCAGTCTTCGACATTCAAAATGTGGTAGCGCTCGCGGAGGCACTCAAAGCTAGCGACTTACAGGTGCCGGTCTTCATTGGCGTGATGCCCCTCGTTTCTCGGCGTAACGCTGAATTCCTACATCATGAAGTCCATGGCATTCGGTTGCCAGAAGCCGTTTTAGACCGGATGGCGCAAGCTGAACAGGATGGTAATGAACGCGCCGTAGGAATCCAAATTGCCAAAGAATTGATTGATGGCATTTGCGAGTACTTTAACGGTGTCCATCTTGTCACCCCATTCAATCGCTTCAAAACCGTGATTGAATTAGCCGAATATGTCCAACAGAAAAATTTAACCCCAACTGTATAAAAATAACGTCGCCAAACGAGACTTTCATGCTAAAATTAGACATGACAGGTTGTTTGGAGGCGTTATTTTTTTATGCTATTAACGATTCATTTAATTAGCTGGGTCTGGCTCATCATCATGGTGAGTTGCGGGCTGACCCGGCAATCCATCAAAGCCGCCAATCGCTACTTGATTTTAAGTCGGCTCGGCTATTTAGCCTTGATTATCACTGGCGTGTATCTCAGTACCAAAACGTTTCAGGCCGCACCCTTGTTAACAATCGTCAAAGCGGTGTGTGGCGTCGGAACTATTGGTCTGATTGAAATCGCCTTTGCCCGCTGGCAGGAAAGCCACTTAACTGGCAAGCTGATTAGTTTACTGATCGGTGGCGTCGTCCTGACCGTGATCATTGGCTTTGGCTTACATGTTATGCTCACCGGTCATTGGCTTTAAAGACCGCAAAAAAGGCGCCCAGCTAATCGCTGGCAACGCCTATTTACTAAATCGTTTCATAATTTGTCGTCGCATCCGCATCTTTTGATTATGTTCCATAAAGATTAGTCGCGATGTACCGTAGTTAAACAGGCCGACTAACACTTGGTCCAGAATTTTAACTAGTAGTGGCATCCAGAACAAGACGGAAATCCCGACGAACATTAAAAATGTATCAAAAAAGTACGAGAGTCCTCGCGTTAACATGAAGCCGATAAACTCACGAATGCTGTGACTGAGACTTGAAGACCGGGATTGAAAGACCACCGCTTTGTTCGTGATGAAGCTGAACAGCGTGGCTAAGATCCAAGCAATGGTATTTGAGAATAAATAATGTTCCAGCATGACCGAATGTAAGACCCAAAAAGCCAAGACATTCACAGCCGCTGCTAGGAACCCAAAAATGGCATATTTCCAGAAGTATTGATACCGACGATAAAGCCGCTTTAACATCTGCACTACCGTTCGCCGCCGTTTCTTATATAATCTAATAACGTGAAGTCATTTACGACTTATCATACCTTATTTTTAGGTAACCTGACAAGTTTCATCAAATAAATTAATCGTCTTAGCCTTGGAGTGAATACTTATGACTGCTTATATCGTCTTAGGATTAGCCCTCATCAGTTTAATCCTGTTTATCATTTTAATCGTCAGTCGCGTGACCGTGCATCGGTTAAAACGGGCCGCGACTGACCAAGGGGAGTTATTGAAAACCATTCGTAGCCGGCTCGTTAAGCAAACGCTAGTCAATCAAGACCAAGCTGCGACCTTAACGGATCTGCAAACGCAAAATGACAGTTTTAAAACCAAATTGCGCAAATCAGTCCCCCATCCAGTCACAGCGCCGCAACATCACCGGATTGACGCCAACTCACGCGCTATCTTTCGCTCGTATGTCGTCGGTTTAGACTACTATCAAAAAGAATTCGATGCTGCCCTGGCCGATGCCATTAAACGTGGTTATTTTAAACCATACGATAATTACAACGAATCTGGACTAAAAGCCGATTACTTATACGCAAAGAAATATCAAGTCGACGCTGATGCTAATATTGGCGAGATCCAATTAGTCGAAGAAGTCGATGGCGCCAAACGAGCAGTGCGAATCGAACTGAAAGTCGCCGATCATGGCTATGTTATCGGCTATCTACCAAAGAAACAAGTTAACGAAGCCTTTAATGTCATTGATATATACGCTAACTCCGTCATGACCTTATCCTCCAAGACCCGGATTACGGGTGGTCAATGGAAGATGGCCATCGATGCCGTCAACGATATGCAATTTATGAACGATCCCAATGCCCAACAACGGGCTTTGCCAGACTACGGTTCGACCGATACACCGTTACAAATTAAAACCGGCCGCAAATCCTATTTTCTACAATTTACCTTGTACGAACTTGAAATTGCGACCAACCAGATTCCGCTATATAGTTTAATCGATACCACAGCGGGTCAACGCGGGTCAATCGTGACGATTGAAGCCCAACCGACCACCTATCAAGTTGAGGTCGAAGCTGGTCCCCAAACTGGTGAACGCATTGCGGTGACACCGAATGACATCGCGCGAGTGATCTGGGTCCCAAACTGGAAATAAACGAGGTCCTGAATTTATGAAGAATTTAATTATCGCTGCCCTATTAATCTTATCGATTGGTGGGATGGCTTACATTGATCTGCAAATTATCAATCGGGCGCCCTATCCAACGCTAGCCCAGGAGCAACCTCAATGAAGGCGCGCTGGCTAATTGAGGTTGGACTAAGTCTGAGCTTGTTACTCGCTGGCTGTGCGGCCAGTAGCCAACCTAGAATCACCCCAAAGAAAACGCAAGAAATTGCAGCGGCGAATCGCCAAAGTAACGCCAATGCTGCCGCCAAAGCACAAGATGCCAGCGCCAAAAAAGCCACTGGCACCCAATTGCAGGCAACTAATGACCACCTGACTAGTCCCACAATGGCAGCTGCGGCGGTCAAACAAGTCTTGAAAGCTCCGGCGGGACAACTATTTCAGCCCATTCCAACCGTTAACAGCGATGCGCGCGGTCATCATTATTATCAAGTCGATGCTTTTCAACGTAAAGCGAATGGCCAACGGGGACATTTATTGAAGACTTACTTTGTTTATCCTAATGGCACCATCACCACTAAACAAGCTGATTAACCGGTTAGCGCAGGCTGACCGGTTTTTGCATGGTATAATTAAACCATGCTTAATTTGGAGGAGATTATTTTGAAACTAGCAAAATCAGTTCTGACCGTTGCACTCGGTCTCGGGTTAGTTGGCCTCGCTCAGCCGGCTCAAGCGGCTAAACGTAGCCACACGATTCCGACAACCTTTCGCCATACCTGGTATGCTTATGATCATGGGACTTACGATCGGTTAACCCTAACCAAGCATTCCCTAAAGGGCATTATGCGCTATGAAGACGGTTCCCGTCAGATCTGGGCCAATGCTAAGGGGAATAAGCTTGGCGTCTGGTCGCATGGGAAAAATAAACTTAATATTTACAAAACCACTGGTGGTTACCAACTGGCTAGCCAACCGATTAAATTGACACGTGGTCGCAAAGCTGGTCATGCTCGACTTGACGTTCACAGTGACGGCTACCAAGCTAACTACTATCAAACCAAATCAGTCGCTTACCGATATCGGTAACAAAAAAACGTCCCGACTAAATAACTAGTCAGGACGTTTTACTTTAGGGCGGTATGTGGGAATCGAACCCACGCGTGCCGGAGCCACAATCCGGTGCGTTAACCACTTCGCCAATACCGCCATCACGTTTAGTTCGTTTGAACCAACATGTAATAGTATACACTTGTTCGGCCAAAGTGGTTAGGGATTATTTAAAAAAGTTTGATATTGGCTTTAATTCACCCTATTTTTAAGAAAGGCACCCCACTTTTACTTTAAGCGAGATGCCTTTTACTGATAAACAAGTCATTGCCACTGTTACGACTTGTTCTTCTTACTAATCAACCATGGCCGCATAATCCCAGCCAAAGCTAATAATACCCAACCCCAAATTGAGGTCGATTGCGTCACTACATCATCAGTTTGTGGTAATTTAGCTGTTGCTGCTAACCCATCCTCTTGTGACTGAGTTATTTTGACTAGTTGTAGCTGGGGTTGTGCTACAGTTGAACGATTCGATTTTGATGAACTAGCTAACATCATAGCACCCGCCATCGACTCAGATCCCGTTTTAACGACTTTTTGATCCTGTTTGACCGATTGTTGCTTAGGTATCGGCTTTTGGGCTGGCCGCTGTGGCTGAACAATCGGCTTCGTTGCTGGTAACTTATTAACTGGTTGTGTCCCCGGTGCTTCATTAGTGCCATGATTCCCGTTATCGTCCGTAGTTGGCTGATTACCATTGCCACCAGGTATGACCACCGATGCCGCCTCAATCATAACTTGCACCGTAGCCTTATGAGCCACTCCTAGCTGATCTGTAAATTGATAGGTGACTGTATAGCTTCCAGGCGTCGTCAACTCAACCGGATTATTAATCTGTATTTTTTCGGGTACGACATCAGTTCCATCAACATCCGTTGCCTGATCTAGATTGCTAAGTGCGACCCATTGATCCCCTACCGTCAAATGAATAACCGGCTGCTTAACTGTCAGCTTAGCAAGGTTAGCTAACACTTGTACCACACTAGTCGCGGTATGCAAGCTATTTTGACTATCCGTAAACCGATAGACAACTAAATAATGACCCGGCTGCGTTAAATCAACTGGATTACTAATGGTCACCCGGTCAGCAGTAACATCACGACCATCAACATCTTTAACCGCCGCAAGGTTGTCAATTGGCGACCATTTGCTACCAACGTAAAGTAGCACGGTCTCGTGAGTTAATGTTAACTGTGCCTGACTAGGTTTGACCGTCACAACTGCTGTCTTCTCATGTACGATACCAAATGTATCGGTAAATTGATACGTAACTTGATACTCGCCTGGCTGAGCTACATTCACTTGGCTATCAACTTTCAAGTATTGTGGCCATTCAGTAACATTAATTTGTTCACTATCCGAATCAACCAAATTTTGGACATTACTCATCGGATTCCACGTGTCGTGTTCATATAATGTCACTTCGTCAGCTTTTAATTGTAAGTCCGCATGATTCTCACCGGTGAGGATGGTCACCAGCGCCATTTGAGTATGGTCGCCATGACCATCTTTGAAGCTATAAATCAACTGGTAACTACCCGGTCGCTTAAGTGAGGTCACCGCTCGACCCGTAGTATCTGTCATCTGCAATGACAACGAACTTGGCGCAACTTCATGACCATGATCATCGATGGCAGTCACAACATTAGTTAGTGGATCCCAGCGATCGTCGGTTGAAAAATTACCAGTAGTTTGCTTAAGTGTCAGTCCATTCACGATAACGTGTACGTCTTTAGTGACTGGCACCCCAAATTGGTCGACAAATTGATACGTAATCGTATAGACTCCGGGTACTTGGCTATTGACCGTCCCTTTAGTCGTGATATTCGTGACCGGACTCCCGTCAGCATTAAAGGCAGTGTCAAAATTATCAGCCGGCCATGGCTCATTTAACTGAACGACCGAATCATGCGCATTTATCATGTTTTGAGTTGCAACAATCTCTAGTTTAACTGGCCCTGAAGTTTGGTTAACATTATCTTTACCCAGATAACTGTAAGTCACGGTGTAACTCCCAACCTTGGTTGGATCAACGTCAGCAACCGGGATAATGGCGTTGGTTTTAGCATCGCGCACGATGACGGTCAACTTATCAAGTGCTAATTTATTACCCGCTTCATCAACACTCAATTCTCCATCGTAGTTATCTGCTGGTGACCACTTTGCCTTAGGACTGGCAATGATCTGGACATCTTTTCCAACCACGCTTTGCCAAGTCCACGTACCAGCAGTCGCTTGGTCGCCACTATAACGTTCCATCAATGCCGGTGCGGTTAACCGTTCACCAGTGTCGACGTTAATCCATAATCCCGTAGATCTATTGGCAGCAGGTTGTAAATTGGCTGAAAACAGTTGCTTTAGTTCGTTTATACTACTATAGCCTACTACCTGAGCAACATCCTCCAAGCTAATACTACCTTCTGATCCTGATGGTAGTTCAATAATATCACTAGCTTTTTCTACCGGATAATCAAAATTCAATCTCGTATGTGCACCTAAAACTAGCACTCGTGGATTAGTATTCAAATATTGAAAACCCTCCGTATACATTGCTGGTAAGTTAAGAAGCGAATAGTTTTTTATATTAAGAGTACCAAGTGGTTGATAATCCAGTACTAAGTCACGCATATCAAATGAAGAGATGTCCAAATTTTGAAGGGCACCATCATTTACAAACATTCCCGTCATATTGGTCACATTACGAGTATCAAAATTAGTGAGCTTCAAATCGGCTAATGTAGCGTCACCAGAAAACATATACTGCATGTCGGTCACGTTACGAGTATCAAAATTAGCAAGTTTTAGACTAGTTAATGCGGTATCACCCCAAAACATATAACTCATATCATCCACATCATGCGTCTCAAAATTTGAAAGTTTGGAAAGGTCTAAATCAGTCAATTGCGTAATATTAGCAAACATCCGTGACATATTAACCACAGAACTAGTATCTAGGTTAGCGAATTTCAATGTTGTCAGTTCACCACCCGGATCCGTTGCATCTCTACTGATGCCTTCAAACATGGATTGCATATTTGTCACATGGCTAGTGTCAAACTTAGCAATATAATCATCGACAAAGTGTTTAGCATTTTTAAACATCGATGACATGTCGGTAACTGCACTTGTATTAAAGTGACTTAAATCCAGTTGCGCACTTACCGGTAAATTTATTCTATAAAACATCCCTGACATATCAGTGACTTTGCTAGTATCCAAATTAGTCAATCCCTTGATTGGCTTAATAAATTTGTCATATCCGATATCAGCAAACATATATGACATATTTGTCACTTGGCTAGTATTAAATGAAGAAATATCTAGCCCTGACAAAGATGTCCCCTCAAACATCCGTGACATATCAGTAACGGAACTCGTATCAAAATTAGAAATATTAAGTGATAGCAAGTCTGGTTCTATATCAAACATTGAAGCCATCGATGTGACTTTACTCGTGTTGAATCCTGACAAATCTAAACTTCCAAGACTACCATCAGATGCAAACATATGTGACATATTTGTCACTTGACTGGTATCAAAATTTTTCAAATTCAAACTTGGTGTATCAGATAAACGTGTAAACATGTAAGACATATCTTGTACTTGACTAGTATCAAAACTGGAAAGATCAAATGTGCCGTTAAAACGGTAACCATCAAACATATGTGACATATTCGTCACTTTGCTGGTATCAAACCCAATTACATCAACATTATTCGCGTCGCGTCCCTCGGTTGAAGTTGCACCAGCAAACATTCCAGCCATATTAGTCGTGTTTTCGGTGTGTACTTTTTTAAGATCACTATTCATGTAATTTAACCCTGAAAACAAATAACTGGCATCTGCTCCCGTAGTAATATCACCATCTAAGCTCAAAGTTAAAGATGGGTGTTGACCATCAATCTCATAGTTATTCCAACCAAGGGCGCCCCAATCTATGACTTTACCATCCGCATCGGTCTTTACGTCAGTATTAGCTAATGTCCCTGCTCCAATATGTAACACTTTCTGCTGATTAGAGTCCCCGGGGCCAATCGTCCAAGCACTAGTCCCTAACATCCCAGAAGTATGTTCATTAACTGGTGCAACAGTTTTAAGCATCGGTCTGGCAACTCTAGCACTACGACCAGCACCACTTGCAGCTTGAGTCGGTGCTGGTGCTGCCGCCTTAACTTTCTTTGGTGGCACTGTCGACTGTGCTGGTATTGTTTCAGTCGGTGCAACTGGTTCTCCAGAACTAGGCTGATACACCGGTGTTTCCGATGCTGATTGTTGCGATTCCGGACCACCACTTTCAACTACACTATTCGCGTCAGGTGCAGTTTCAGGTGCTGGTTGTTGTGATTTCTCAGTATGGCTTGTATCTATATCACCTGAACCTGGTGTCACCTTTTCAGCTGACGTGCCGGATTGCACTGTCACTTTTTGTTCCTTGGTCTGCATTTCTGTACTAGATTTAGATGTATCAATATTAACAGTCGTGTTAGTTGTCGGTACAATAGTTGTGTCGGCTTGTACAACTTGGTTATTAATTTGCCAGGTCAGTAAAGCTGCCCCCGCCATTAGCCAAAAACGACCAGCCATTTTTTCCGGGTGAGGATTGGTCAATTGACCAGTTTCGATTGCATTCAAAGTCTTCACTCCTCCAGTAATATAATTAGTATTTTAGTTTAATATAACCCCGTTAATAGTGTACGCTATTAGTTGTATAGATGAAAGCGATATCGAATCCTTACAATCCACTTTATATTAATAGTCATCTAATACTTATTATGACCATTACGATTTAAAACGAGGGTCGTTTTATTTTATCCAGGCTAAATCAGATTATATTTAATCTTTTCAATAAGCATTACCAGACCAGTTTGATATGTTATAATTAGATTAGTTTTATAATTTTGGAGGAGGTAAAATCAACCAACATATTAATCAAACGAACTATATTCATCGATGTCAGCCTCAATAATTACTGTCAAAAGCAAAACATCGCAAAAAAAAGAGCCACCTTAATTAGTAAGGTAACTCTATAACGTATTATGATGCCCCAGGCAGGATTCGAACCTGTACATTGTTGCCAATACAGCGACCTGAACGCTGCGCGTCTGCCAGTTCCGCCACTGGGGCATTGTTTCTTTAGCAACAAACTCAATTATAGCGAAAAAGGTCCAAAAAATAAACCTTTTTTTATATTTATACAGCATGCATTCATTTGGAGGAGATTATTTTGAAAAGCTCACTAAAAATTTTAACGACATTAGGAATCAGCATTATCTTACTCCCAAATTTGGTCGTTCAGGCTAATTCTACAACAACACCAAAGAGCTTAAGAGGAACTTGGTATGAATACCTAGGACATTCCTCCGGATACAGCGTGACAAAAATCAAAAGACATGCTGTCGTTACATACAATATTTCAAATAATGGTAAGAGAAGCTATTACAGAAATTATACTGCAAAAAAGAAGGGCTCTTTAAAACTTCATGTCGAAAAGATTAATAAAAATAGCAAAAAAGTATGGGGCACAAAAACTGGCGGATCTTATTATCAACTTAATCAAGGTATGAATGAAGCAGAATCAATCCCGTTTATGTGGATCGGTCACCGCAAAATCAATGGTCATAATTATAGAGTCTTAAAAAGTTATCTCAATATGTTCTATTTTCACATTGCTAGTCATAAAAAGATTGCAAAAGTGGCTTCCTACACTTATTCGAGATCAAATTATCCAAGTAAAATCGGTAAATAATTCTTCAACACTATTCAAATAAACGAGGACTATCCACGCTTAAATTTAAGCTGGATAACCCTCGTTTATTTGATTTTCATCTAATAAGATTTTCTTATTCCGCCAACTTCACAACAGTCCCATACCCCGTCACCACTAAAAACCGTGGCGCCACACTCATCCGCACGACTTCAGTATTAAACGAGACATAAATCAGGCCATCTCCATCATTGTCAGCGGCCTTTTGCATGAGGTCAGCCTTTACCTTTTCAATCAAACCATCAAAATCTTCAAATTGATCAATTTTTTCCGACTGAAACATACTATGTTCGGTCGCCGAAACGACTGTCTTAATCATATGTGATCGTTGAAGATCACCCGTTGTCATAAACATCTCAAAATCCCCCTCATTTTTACTCATTACCCCTAAGTTTAATCGAAGCGTCACGGAAGCGCAATCATCCACTTTAGCTTTGCAAATTAATTGACTTTTGTCGTCAGACGACTAGGTTAGACAGTAGGGAGTGATATTTTGAACCAAGTTAACAAATTTCTAGCACAATATACGTTTGAACCCGTAACCACTAAGGAAACCTTCGACGATCACAGTCTGATTATTGAAAATGATAGTCGGTTAATTCCACTGGGGCACTTCAAAGTTCGCTTAAAAAATATCAACGATCAACATTACTACGATTTAACGTTGCATCAGCAGCTCACCTTAACGACTAACCACAGTGGCTTAGCACTTAAGCCACGACTACATGGCGTTAAGGTCCGTCACGCCAAGCATCCTACCAAGCCAGCTGACTTTAAAGTGATGACGACTTTAAAGATCAAGCATGCACCGGCGGACGTCCAAGCACCTAAGCAACGCCGGTCCCAAGCTGCGGCGGCGGTTCCAGTTACGAATCATCAAGCCACAGCTTTACCAACAACAGTTCCCGTCTACGCGTTTAAAGACAGCAAACAGCTAGCAATCAACCAAACTGCCTTGACTAAACTATTTTTGGCGGCAGATTTAGGCCCAGCTGCCTAATTATTCTGTTTTTTCATAATTAATGATGACTTTTTATATAACTAGCGATAATAATTATTGCAAATATCTAATTAATTGCGTACAATATACTAGAATATGAAAAGGAGCTGGTTTCGATGGCAACCCCAACCAAGAATATCTTACTCGACGAACAATTGTGTTTCGCCTTATACACCGCTAGCAAACGGTTTAATCATTTTTACGCAGAAGCGTTGGCACCTTTCAAGCTAACCTATCCGCAATATATCACGTTGTTAGCGCTTTGGGAAAATAATCCCATGACCGTTCGTGAACTCGGCTCACACGTTAATTTAGACAGTGGCACGTTAACCCCGCTTTTAAAACGGATGCAGACGCAAGGCTGGGTTGAACGCAAACGTGATGAAAATGATGAACGCCAAGTCAACATTTCGTTATCACAAAAAGCACTCGATGCCAAACCAGAAATCTTTGCCCACGTTAATACGTGCATGGACTTACTGGGGATGGACGAAAAGACTTATGCCGCGACTCGTGACACGGTCAACTTTGCCTCGGAACGGATTAAGAATGCGAAGCCTAAGAAAATCGATTACGATGGTCCACAGTTTTAATTATAAGACGCTCTCCGTTGAGCGCCTTTTTTGTCTGCATATTCACGCCTGCCAACTTAACAACATTAAGCTCATCGCCCCGGCATTAATCAAAAAGTGTAAAATAATCGAATCCTGAATCTTCCCGGAAATCCGATACACGCTGGCTAAGATTAGGCCCATCGTAAAATAGATCAAGAAGCTGGGCAGCGTTGTACTGGCATGCATACTCCCAAAAACGATGGCACTCAACAAGACTTTTAATGGTTCTTGTCGTAAAAAAAGATTCGTCAACACGGCTCGAAAGACCAACTCTTCCATAATCGGCGTCAAAAAGACGGCACTGACCGCCATCATGATCAGCGCCATCGAACTACCACTCATTAGATCTTCAATTGCCGCATTATTTTGAGTCTCACTTTGATGATAGATGACTTGGTTTATGAATTGAAACAGCCCTTCACCGCCAATAATCACTAAGTAACCGCCGCCGATGAGCCACAAGTCTGACCACGTTAACTTTTTAAGGGTCATCTCCCCCGTATAATGCCGATAGACCGCACAGGCAATGCCACTAATGCCTAAGAATAGACCAAAATACAAAATCACCGCAGTCACTCGCCAACCAGTCAACGCCTTAACACCCGTTAATTCGTTCACTAACTGAAGTAACAGTGGTGGCATCATCACCCCAATCGCCAACCCCAAAATAATCGTTAACCGCCAAAGCCAACTTAATCCCCGATCAACTGCTTGCATCTACCCTCACCTCGAAAAAGATTCCGCTTACTTAACGCTTGGTACTAGTTGAGATTGCCGCCTGCCGGTTGAGTCTTAAAACGCTGGAACGACACGGCTGAGTATTTTAGGAACCAACCCTCTCGGCCAAATTTGTGGTCGTCAATAAATAGTCATTAATTCCCGTTAATTAACGCCGGGCGGGCCAGAATTGGCTCAATGGTGTCGTTTATCTTGGTCGGTAATTTTCCGACTTAGATAAAGCCCGGCCTTTCGAGACCGCACTTTGGCTCGAAAACGCAGCCACCACCGTTCCAGCCAATTCTGGCCTAACCAGAGTGGCAATTTAAGCCAACTAGCACCTTACTTAGATTAAGTTTACCGCAGCCCTCACCGAGTTACACGCGTTCGCATACGCAAAAAGCAGCTCGACCAATCTGGCCGAGCTGCTTACCTAAATTCTTATTTCAATTGATTAAACAGTGTTTCAAAGTTCGCCGTACCAAGCCCGGTTGCTTGGTTATACAGCTTGCCTGGTTGGCCAGTATAATACAAGTTCGTATTATTAGTCTTAGCCGTTAGCGGTGTGAATGGTGACTGCTTCGTCTGCGCTAAGCGATAAATCTGCGGGTTCCAGTAGCCAATTCGACTGCTGCAACCACTATTCATGACCGCATTAGCCGCGGCCACTTGTGGTGATACCACGCTCGTCCCACCGGAAACGTACCATTTTGGTGATTTACCGACCGTCTTGGCGGAACTCATGTATAAGTCATAGCCAGTGTTCGGATCAGCGTTAAACGACAAGTCTGGGACATTCCGGCCGGTACCGGTCCCGGTCGTATAAGTTGTTGAACTAGTTCGATTCAAGGTACCATTGCTGACTTTCCACAAGTTGACTGCGGCATAAGTATTGACCCCATTACCGATCAATGCGCGCTGGAACGCTGGTGTTGTCTTATTCAAACGGCTAAAGCCACCACCGCCACCTGCGAAGTAGTCATCGAGACGATCTTGATAATTCGAATAGTAACTCTTATCGAAGCGACCGTAGAGGTAATCTGAACCCCAAGCTCGTTCCGTCTTAACATCGACTTTAACCTTGCTACCGCCATCAGTATAGCTAGCACTAAATGGCAACGTGGTCCCACCTAACGCAGTGACATAGGCTGAGTTAGCAGGAAAATCCACCGTTTTATCGGTACGATAGCTACCAGCGTTGTCTAGAATACTGTCGTAAGCCCCATTATCACCGGTGGCTGCAAAGGTCGAAATGCCTTGGACCGCAGCTTGTTGGAACAAGGTGTTGAAGGCCTTGGCATAAGCACTCGTTTCAGCACCTTGACTCATCGCCGACAACAAGGCCCCTTCACTTTGTCCCCAACTCGTAGTCAATTGTGAAGCATTGTTCTTACCAATGATCGTGGCTAAGGCGTTGATCATTCCGGTGTCCGTCTGTGGGGCTAGATAAATATCGAGTGCCGCATCGGGAGCGACCGCACCAGCTTGCTCTACGTCTAAAGTGGTTTCGTTGTATCCAGTCCAACTAGCGCCACCATCGATGTTATACCGCGTGATATTACTTTTGGCCGCCGGAATACCTTCTTGCTTCCAATAGTAAGCAGCATCGGCTGGATGAAAGTTTGCAAACGATAAGATGGCAATGCGTTGACCTTTACCAGTTAACCCTTTTTCATATAATTTATCTAGATGATAGGCATTAGCAAACTTTTGCGGTTGCGTGGTTTGATTGACGTTTAACTGCCCTTTTGTGGCATGGGCTGTCGTCGTCAAATTCGTCTTGTATTTTCCATAACTGGAAAGTCCAAGCACCGCATTAATCTTACTCTTAAAACTGCTAGGCAACTTAGCTTTTTGAGTATGGGTTTGGTAGGTCTTACCCTTAACTTTCACTTTAACTAAGGTGACACCAAATGCTTTATTAATGTTATTAACGGTCCCAGTAGCACGAATGACTAAGTTACCACCGTAAACTTTGTAGCTCAAATGATGCTTCTTTAAATAGGACTTAATCGTGGTTAACGTTTTCGCTGATTGCCCATACTTTTTACCAAACGCACTGGGCGTTAAGTATTGATGATATGACGCTGATTTTGGATTGACCGTTGCATAGCTATATTTACTTAATGCACTGCTATTACGGGATTTTAAGACAATATCAATAACTTCTTTTTTACTGGGTTTAACTTTTTTCTTGGTACTCGTTACTTTCACCCGCGGCGCGACCGTATCAGACAAGGTCGTCGTGGCGGCGTGGCTGGTCATTGGTTGCGCTACCAATAAGCCACCACTAAACCCAGCAACTAACGATAACGCGACTAACCATTCTTTTTTCATGATTACCCCCCACTCTCTGCTTAACTTACCCCTAGTATCAAGATTTTTGAACGGAAAGTCAATAAGGCAGGCTTAAAATCACAATGTTTTTTGGTATTAATTGTTTTAATGGTGACTTATCTGGGCAGTTTTGTAGAAAGCTTAGAATTTTCACGCTTTTAACTGGAGATTCAACTTAACAACCATCAACTACTCGAGCTTACAAAAGCTTCATTCTGACAACGTCTAAGCGAACAACTTGACTTTCAATGCAACAAAAAAAGCGCCATCTTAAGCAAGATGCGCCTACACAGCAACTAATAATGACAGTTTTTAAGCGGTAACTAAACTTTTATCATTAGTTTCGTCATCAGCAACTAACTGATTGATGGTCTCGACCATCGTTTCTCGTTGGTCCAAATCGTCGTCACATTCAAAAAAAGCGCCAAGTTCCATCGCGAGAATATCCTTACCAACATCCATATAACGGCAATCCGGGCTAGTAATGGTGTAATGCTTAGCGTCATTCATCTGAACAATCACACACCCAGTGGCAGATTTACCTTTAGTCGCTTTGTCAGTGAATTCAATCGCTAAAATATACGGATTATCGGAGCTACGATCCTTGATCGCATGTGCCACGTTATGAGCAATCGCAGTTAACTTCATTTTTATACACCTCTCGAAACTTTCAATTAATCTCTATTTTACCATGCTTACTAACTGACTGTTGGTAAATTCAGTAGCCAACTCTTAATACAAATGCTTTTATGAAGTTAAATTATAAATTAATATAGCGATTTATAAAATAAATCCAACTTTTTCCGTATTTAGGACAAATCTTCACACTTTCTTCACAATTATATAATACTATATCTTTGTACCTAATAATTATACACTTGTTCATTTTACTCCCCCAAAGTGGATGGACAAGTAAGTACAATCCCCCATATTGTACTTAAACCTAACTCTTTGGCCCTACTGCTGTATAGCGGTAGAGTCATTTTTTATTTAGCCATAATTTTATAACCCTAACGCTTGGTACTAGTTAAAATTGCCGCCTGCCGGTTGGTTTGTAGCTTAAGTTGTTCATAGATCATCAAACCATTCACACTGGGCGGATCAGAATTGGCTCAGTGGCGTCGTTTATCTTGGTCGGTGATTTTCCAACTTAGCTAACTCCCGACTTGGAATACCGAACTGGCTTCCAAACGCAGCCACCGCTTTTCAGCCGATTCTGGCCCAACCGGAGTAGCAGTTTAAGGCAACTAGCACCAAGCGTAACCCTAATTCTCTATCAAACCTTATTTATCAAGTATTGCCTCAACGGTTAATGCCAGTTAAAATTCAAGCCCCAATTTTTTGGGATAAACTTAGACCAATATTCTGATACGATTCATTTATAAAATTAAAACTAATTGTCAGTTACTGCTTATGTCAAATAATTTTCACTGATACATAGGCATTTTCAAAAAATAATGGTAGGATATAGTTAAGCGTTGAACAAGTGGTATCAGTTATCAAATGATTACTCATTTATATGTATACCAATTATCAATTAATACCCAATTTCACTCATTAAGGAGAGCGAGTTTCTCAAATGCTAGTCCACATCATTATCAGTGTCATCGTCATCAGCGTCTTTTTTGCCGGCGTCCGATTCGGGGTTATCCGACGCCGACCGTATGAACAAGTCAACAATGGTACCCAACCACAAACTGACCGGCCCGACGGTGAAGCCTACGTCAAAGCGGTCAATACGATCAATTATCTTATCGCAGATATCCATAATGGTCACAAGTCGCAATTCACGGCTGGCGATGCCATGGACTTAGAAGTCGCCTTGCAAAAACTACTTGGCACCCAGGTTGAAGCCCAGCCAATGACCAGTAACGAAATCATTCTATCGGTTACGCTCAGCGACAAACGTGTGCGGCAACTAGACATCACTTTAGTTCGGACTGACAATCAAAACGCCACCATTCTCGACAATGAAAAAATCACGGCCGTTGAGGTTAATCACACGGCCGTGACGGATGGTCAACATTTTTATGCCGCCATCAAACGTTTTTTAAAATAATCAGCTGGCATAATTTCCCAGCCAAACTAATAAGATATCAAAGATTAAAAATAAGACATTAAATTGTAGTAGCCACCAATCCATTAGGCCACGTTCGCGAACCATCCCCACAATCGCCAACACGATGCCCGTTAGTGGAATGATACCGCCTTGTAAAAACCGGTACAGTGGCAAGTAAATCGGCCCCATGGTCAAAAACGGCCCCGGCAATTGTCCCAATAACACGAATAACAAAAACACCCCGATATTGAGTAACGAGCATGCGAAGGCTGTTTCCGTTACCGGTCCCATGGAGAGCCGGTAATGATAGCGAAACCGTAAGACCCCCGTCCCCACAACTCCAATTATTAAGATAATGCCAATCACAAGCATAGCGTGGTTTCACGACTCCTTTTCTCGATTAAGTTCAGCTTACGCTAATTTGTGAAAGGTGCCTACCAATCGCTAGGAAGCTTAACGCTTTTTTAGCAAACCTCCCCAATAATTAAACAAAAAAAGACCTCACCACTCCTGGTCAGATCTACCCATTAGTTGCACTAACTCTTCGACACTATTGCACGGTCAAAACGGTGCGTTTCAATCCCGGTACTTGTACCGTTACATGCTGATTGGCTTTAACAGCCAACTTCGTATAGAACCGGCCATCTTGCTTATTTGAAATCACTTGATGGACCCGCTTGCCTGTCCGAAACGTTACGATGACACCATGTTTCGTCCGCCCTTTAATCGTCGCATGGTGGCTAGCCGCGTGATAATCCACCTTGGCCACGACCTTATGCCGATAATGACGATAGTCACCTTGCAAACTATACTCCGAACCTACGATTAAGAAGCATCCGGCGAGAACCATCAATGTTAGCGACCAAAATTGCTTCATTGATTTTATCCCCCATTTTTGACCGGCCCCCACGACCGCTCGATTCAATAATTCTATCTTACCTGCATTCCAGCCAAACAGACGAAAAAAGGTGCAAAGCCTAAAGAAGCCTGCACCAACGTTATCCTTATTTTATAAATCACAACGATTATGTTACATCAGAGTCAATCAACTTTTACCGTCAAGGCCGATTGTTTGATCAATGTAATCAAATCATGCATTTTACGCACCGCAATATCGACTGATTCGCCATTTTCAAAGTATCCCAATTGGGACTGTTTATTGACCCTTACCAAAGCTTGCGGATTCACCAAGAAACTCTTATGCACTCGGAAGAGTTCCGGATGAGCAACCGTTTCATCGCTGATCTTACCGTTATACTGAATCATGCGATCAGCCAGGTGTAAGACCAACTTATTCCGCGCAGTTCCCGTTTCAATAAACAAGACTTGCGATAACGGTAAGTTGAACAATTCGCCGCCCTTAGAATAAGAGAACATAGCTTTACTCGTCAGCCCCTGTTTGGTATAGCGATCATAGGCCACGCGAATGTCTTTTTCGACTTTCGACTTAACGGTTGCTGCACCTAAATCCTTTACCACAAAGTCCAGCGGTTCAATTCGACGTTCAAACGTCAAAAAAGCCATTTCTGAATGGGTTGAGACGAAGACAATCTTGGCATTCACATCCCGTTCTCGAATCTGAGACGCTAACTCCAGCCCGTTCAAAGTTTGACCAGGATACTCGATATCCAAGAAATACAATCCTTCAACGGCCGGTTCAGCCGTTAAATAATCTAGTAACGCCTGGGCTTGGCCAGTCGCCAACGTTAGCTGCATATCAAAGTCGTTAATCATAATATGATTCGTGATAATCTGCTTTAACGTCGCTAATTGTTCTGGATCATCTTCAACCACAAAAGTCTTCAACAAAGGTTCTCACTCACTTTCAATACTAATGATAAATTCAAATTGCTGCTGGGCACTAATCTCATAAGTCACGTTCGGCAACGGATCCAGCAGCTCGCGCACTGTCGCTAACCCTTGACCGTGACCAGCGCCTTTCGACGTATGCCCCGGTGTCAACAATTCATCGACCCGGTCAATCGGCGCTTGCAGTGAATTTGCAAAAATCAATTCCACCATTTTCGCGTATTTTACAACGGCAACCGCAATTTCGCCACCGGGTTGTCCGTTGACAGCTTCAATCGCATTATCTAATAAGATCCCACTCACCCGGGCCAACGTCACCGGATCAACTGGCGGCGTTGAAATGTCATCATTTGCCTCTAACCGCACTTGCACGCCTGCTTGACGTGCCGCTGAAAACTTATCTTGAATGATAGCTTTGAGAGACTTGTCTTTAATCCGTTCCAAATTATCAAAATGTCCAAAATCGCGACTCAAGCTCTTTTGCGACCGCTTGATCACATCATCAAAATAAGTCTGCAATTCGGCATTGTGCGCGTCTTGCACGTACTCACTCAATGAGAGCAAAATATTTTGATAATCGTGCCGGAACTTACGTAAATTTTGATAACTGCTTTCCAAATTTTTAACATAAATATCATATTGCTGGCGTTCTAAGGCTTGCCGATGGGCTTGAACCCGCATTGTATAGCTGTAGAACAAGTAAATAAACGTCCCCCCGTTGATCAGCAGGATTGCCACCAAGATAATCATCAAGATACCTAAAAAGCCATGCCCGATGTTATAATTATCGGCCGCCGATGCAATCGCAAAGTACGCAATCGCCGCCACAATCAAAGCACTCGCAATCACGTTTAACGTCACGTCATCGCTAAACTGCTTGGCATGCCGCTTGTGTAACAGTCGAAAACTAATCGCCACGACCAACATACATGCGGTGACCACGATTTCCCCAACAATTTCAAAAGCCCAGCCACTCCACAGACCGATACCTAAATGAAAAAGATCAAAAATCGTTTCTGTCGCGTAATTGCCAAAAAAACTAAATAAAATATAAGCAAGGGTCGCCGTCAGACTCGTCACAATAAAATACTTTTTATCTTTAACGAAGACCAGCAACCCCAAGTTCACAATAAACGTCGCAATGTCTGAATAATCATCATAAAGTAAATAGGATCCGGTCAACAATACTGCCATCATCACAACGGTCAGATAGACCCGGCGATGTTGCAATTCCCGATTAATTAGGATTTGCAGCACAAAGACCAGCATGACTGAATACCAATGATCAAACGCGGCGATATACCAATTCACATAAACGATGATGCCGCCCTCCCCAAGATACCGAAAGTTCATTAGTCCTATTGTATCGGAAGGCCGTCCGTTTGTATATTTGATGTTGAGAAACTTAACAATTTCTAAGAGTGTGAGCGCCAACAGGTTACTTCTGAGTAGTGCCTAGCCATTAGCGTGAACACGTTTGAATACTATCAGATTCTACTTGCCACTACGGTTAGGCTAGCTTGATACTAATCTATCGGGAGATTTTTCTGTCATTTCAATTCCAGACAACGACTTAAATTAATTACAAACAAAGTCACCGAACAAAAAAGACTTGGAACTTAATCCAAGCCTCATTAAAAAATATTAATTTTAGAAGAAACGACGCCAATCAATCAACTCACCTAGACTAACCATCAATAGACTGACACCAGCTAAAGCTGTCGCGATGGTAGTCGTTTCATTAGTTTGTGGTAATTCAGTCGCTTTTGATGAATTGGCGCTTGGTTTCGATGCAACTACTGGTTTAGCTATGACTGGTTTCACCGTGATTTGTCCGCCAGCAGTCGCGCCAGTGCCTGGTTTAGTCGGATTAGTTGGTTGAACTGGCCTCAGTGGTTTCTCTGGTTGCGTGGGCTTTTCAGGATCAGTTGGTGTCCCCGGCTCAACCGGCGGCTCTGGCGTTGTGATTGGCGGCACCGGTCCCGGTGTCTCCGTACCACCCCCGCCACCACCTGGTTGAGTATCTGGCTCGACTTGTACCCAGACGGACTGTTGCCACAGATTACCGGCAATATCCGTGTACTGATACCAAAGCTCAGTCATGCCGACCTGTTGGGAATCAACTTGTCCCTTCACCGTCACCGCTGACCATGGCAAGGTGTGACCAGTCGCATCAGTACCACTCACATAAGCGGCTTGCGGTTGCCAAGCTTGACCAACCACTAATTTAATCGGCGTCTTAACTTGGAGACCAGCCTGTGACGCCTGCACCACGACCATTAATTGTGCACTGCCCTCGCCATAGCTAACCGTCACGGGATAAGTGCCAACTCGTTGTGGATTCACGTTGCTGACTACCGACACTTGGTTGAGTGGAACAGTTTGACCGTTTTCATCTTGCACCTGCTCGATTAATTGTTGTGGGTCAAACGTGGTTTTGGGACCAGCAATTAACAATGGTGGCGTCTTTAAACTAATCTTAACCGGCTGGATAACCGTTACCGGCACCCACTTGATAATCGGTGCGTTACCGACTTCATCTTGATAACTGGCCTTTACCCAGTATTGGCCTAACTTCGATGGGTCCACCGTTGACGCATATGTTAACTGCGTGGACGCTAAAGGCTGACCAGCCGCGTCCCATGCTGCAATAACCGTTTGAGTCGGATCAAAGGTTGTGCCTTGCAAGACTTTCAAACTCGGTACCGTCAAGATATTAGCTTGGCTACTAATCAAGCGCATCGTCGCGGTATCGGTCAACTGATTACCCGCAATATCGGTATAACTAACCGTCGCGGTATACCGTCCGGTCGCTTGGGTCGCACGCAATTGCGGCCCAGTGACCCAGTGGACGCTCACCCCAGCACTCGTACTACTTAGTGGTTGACCAAACGCATCCCAAATCAACAAATGATCATCTAAATTAAAGGACGCATTGGGTCCAACAACGACGGTGGCCGGTGTCAACTGTACCAGCGCACGACTTGGTAAGACGGTTAATTGACTCGCCTGTGTAAGAGTCACATTATCAGTCTGATAACTAAACCGGCCCCAATACTGACCAACTTGCGTTAAATCTGGTTGATCGAGTGGCTCGCCATTCATATCAACCCAGCTCACTGTGACATCATTTAAGGTTAACGGTTGTCCCTGCTCATTCGTACCGCTAAATAAAGACGCTAATTGTGACGCAGTATGTTTGGGTCCCGCAATTAAAAGGACATCGCGCCCGGTTAAGGTAGCTTTGCCAGCCGGGACAACTTCGACAGTCGTTTCTTTTTCTAAGACTTTCCCATAACTGGACGTATATTTGATATGCACAAGTTGTTTGCCAAGTTTACTAGTATCGACCGCCGTGACGACTAAATCTTCAGCCGGTACGGTAGCTGGATCAATTGGATTACCATGATCGCCTAACAATTTACTAATGACTAGCCCAGCCTGCCATGGCGTATATTGATAAATTTTGACATCATTCTGGACCTCTAGTAGGCTGCGATCTGGTCGCCAAATATAGGTGGCTAGTGGGCCAGGCTCGATCGGATTACCTTGATTGTCCACTTTATGATACAAATCGACCAATTCACTTGATGTATATTTTTGATTGGTTGCCAAGTTATACCAATGACCAGTATCACTATTACCGTCCATCACTTTGGGTGTCGGAAAAATATCGGCGTCATAAGGTCGAAAAGTCCCATTAATTCGGATTCTTCCCAAGTCTGTTGAATTAAGCGCACGTGTCATATGCACATACGGCTGTAACTGCCAGTCGCCTAAATCAATCGCCAACAAACCAGTATCAGCAAACGCATAGTCCATTGACTCAATTTGCCGAACGTCCCACCGACTGACATCTAGATTGTGTAAATGACTCTGATCTCGGAAGAGTTGATCAAAGCTCGTCACGTGTGACGTATCCCAATTAGCGATATCTAAGGTCGTTAGTGGCGTTAAATCCCTAATCCCCATAAACATCCCGGCCATTTTAGTCAACTGGTGGGTCTGCCAATTACTAATCTGCAAGTCCCGTAAGTTGGGCATTAATTTGAACATGCCAGTCATATTAACGACCTGGCTCACGTCCCAACGGTTTAAATCTAGTTTCACTAAGTCGGCCTGCTCAAACATATGCCCCATATTAGTTACATGCCCCGTCTGCCAATCACCAATCTGTAAATCCGTTAACGCTGACCATTTAAACATACCGGCCATGTTGGTGACATTTGAAACGTCCCATTGATTTAAGGCCAACTTGGGCAGCATTGTGCCATAAAACATCGCATGCATGTCGGTTACATGACTGACATCCCAATGACCAACGTTTAAGCTCGCCAAATCAGTCGTCTCACGAAACATCTCAGCCATCGTAGTGACGTTTCCCACATGCCACTGACTTAAGTCCAAATTTTCCAGACCTTCGACCCGCGCAAACATGCCACTCATATCAGTCACTTGATCAACGTGCCACTTAGATAAATCCAACGGGCCTAAGGTGGTCTCCGCAAAAAGTTCGCTCATATTCGTGACGTGATCAACCTGCCAGTTAGCCACGTTTAAAGTCATCGGATAAGTACCATTTCGGTGAACACCTTGAAAAACCCCTTGTAAGTTAGTTGCTGCCGTAGTGTGCCACTTGCTAACATCAATTATCCCCGAACAGATCGTATCTTCTTGGTCGACTATGACATTATTTCTGCCTAAACTCGCATCATTTGAAAAAAGCCAACTAAAATCAGTCACCCGATCTACTTGCCATTGACTAACGTCTAAAGAAGCTAAGTTCGGATCATTAGCAAACATATGATTCAGATCAGTGGCTTCACTGACGTCTAAATTTTCACCATTCTTAATGTTTACTAATTGATTCCAATCTTGAAACAAGCCAACCCCAATTTTACCGACAACTTTTACCGGCGCCTTCACGGTGACATGATAAACGCGTGATTTCCAGTCAGTATTGCCAGTGCTATCTTTGAATTCATTTTCCGCTAAGGTCCCACCGTCGAGCGTTAATTCACCGTCTGACAACTGCCAGTGAACAGTCCCGTTCATCCCTTCAAGTTCCACAGTTGAACGCTTAGCGGCAGTAGCTTTTTCAATGGGTAAGGCCCGTGATGTTGCTTTAGGGTCACCTGGCGCTACCGTCGAAGCTGGATCTGTCGATGCTTGGGTTGTTGAAGCACTAGTGACATCGGTCCCGGCCATGCTAACTGTAGTACTCGTGGCTTGGCTGGTTGCACTAGTCTCTGAAACAGCTTGTGAACCCGCAACTTCAGAACTTGCTGCGGCCGCTGTTGATGAAACTGTTGAATTAACAGCTCCAGACGTTGCCGCCGATGCCGCTGACGTGCCACTCGCCACGACTGGCGCTCCTGAAGATACTGGTATCGACTGGCTTTTAGGCAACGTTTTAGTGTCCGGACTAGTCATGGTTCCGGCTGGTGTTGATGGTCCAACTGGTGTTGCCGCCTGCGCAGTCACCGTTCCACCTAATCCTAAAGTTAACATCGTCAAACTAGCAAATAGCCATTTATTACCAGATTTATACATTTTATAATGTATTTTTGCCTTTTGAATCCTGGCATTCTGCTTATACAACATCTCTAACCCGCATCCTTTCGGTTACCCTCATCCAACAAATCAGTCCATGTATATTAATTAAATGATTTCAATAAAATAAATTAAATAATGTAAGAACCATTTACCCTAGCAACTATTCTAACGCACTAAACCTAACCAATCCATTACTTGCAAGTGATGATTACTTAAGCATTACTAAGCCAATCATCCGATTCAGCCTTCAATCTAAGTCCCCACTTTAGATCAGTCATTAGACCATTGCGTCAAAATAGTTCAAAATAAAAGGCCTGAAAACTTAATTTCAGACCTTAAATCAATCAATTTCAACTTAAAACTTTCGATGACTAGCCAAACCAAACAAACCTAGTAGTCCGACTAATGCGGCACCAACAATACCTACAGCCGATACTCGGTCATTAGTTTGTGGTAACTCACCACTGATCGGTTGCGATTTGGTTGGCTGCTTAGATGTTGGCGCTTTTAAATCAACTTTTTTCGAGGTAACGGTTGTCTTTTCAGGCTTAGCTAGCATGACACCTGCCGGACTAGCTTGCCAAGTGCCAGTTTTAACGTGCACATCGGTCGCTACCAATGACGCTTTAACTGGCCGGATATTAGTTACAGGCTGGTTTGTTACCTGTTTCTTAGCAATAACTGGTTTAGACTGATTAGCAGTTGCCGGTGTTTTAACTGATGTCACTGGTTTATTAACCGTTGGCATCGTTGTGCCACCATTATTATCTGAAACCGTCGCATTGTTCCCGTTTCCCATATCGGGCGTGGTTGGGGTGGTTGTCCCACCATTATCATCCGGATTAGTAGAGGGTGTGGTGCCACCGTTATGCCCGTCATTTGGCTTAGTCGGGGTAGTTGTCTCACTATTACCATCATCACCCGGGTTAGTCGCTGCGATAACTGTAATTGTCGCAGTGGCGCTAACACCAGCATAACTGACTCGTACTTGATACGTCCCCGGCTTGGTTGGATCAACATTGCTTGTCAGCTTAACCGCTGGATCGGTTACCGCCACTTTTTCGCCGGTGGCCGTCGTAATCATGTTAACCACTCGCGTCGGATTAAAGGTTTGATTAGCCGCGGCCACAATCGGCGCTACTGAATTCAGCGTAATCTTTGCTTGACCAACAACTGGCTGCGTTTTGATGGTTAATTCTGAGTTAGCCGTCGTCAACTTGCCATATTGATCCTTGTAACTGACTGGCAATTGGTAGACACCTGCTTTGGTAAAATCAACACCACTCAAATCATACGTCAAATCAGCCGCAGTTAAGGTTGCGCCATCAACACCGGTTCCCGATACAAAGAGACTCCGCGGGTCAAATACCTCGCCTTGAGTGATTGTTTGTGTTGGTTGAATCGCAAAGGTTGCAGGTACATATACGGTGACGTTGGCATGCTGCTCAGACACGTTGCCAGCAACATCGGTATAGCTGAAATCAACCGTGTAAGTTCCGGCTTTAGTTACATCTACATGATTGGTAATTAATAACTGATTGCCGCCTAAACGAGCCATGCGTGCAAAGGTACTAACGACAGTTGGACTCAATGGGTCATCATTTTCATCAACGGCAGTTTCAATCAATGAGGTTGGATCAAAGTCAGTATCGTTGATCACAATTCCCTCTGAATTCGTCGTCAATTTAACTTTTGCCTTGGTGGCATCGAGATTAACTGGGACTGTTTTGCTGATAATATTACCAGCACTGTCCTGGTAGCTAATTTTTAATTGATATTTACCAGGATTTTTTAAATCCAAAGTTACTGGCTGATTATTCAAGTCATAATAATCGTACTGCAATTGTGACGCATCGATAGGATTACCAAATCCATCAGTTGCGCTATCTACCAAGTTAGCGGGAACAAAGTAAGGGCGTGGTCCAGCAATCAATGATACTGGCTGATCATGATTATTCAAGTCAAGACTTTGCTTTGTCTTGGCTACAGTAACGGCTTGCGTCGCCGTCACGACATTATTGGCCTCATCCGTATAAGTTGCCGAGATTTGATACGTCCCCGGCACTGGTTTTGATAAATTCAAGCCACTTAAATCAAGTGTCACTGCCGAACTTAATTGACCATCCGCACCGATCAAAGAGTCGCCATAACCATCTAACGCTGTTTGGAATAAGTCAGTCGCCGTAATTGAGCCATCAGGACGGATAATTGTCACCGGGTTTAAAGTGAGCTTTGCTTTTGACTCAATCAACGTAAACGTAACTACCGGTGATTCCACGGGAATATTATCAATTGGATCTGTATGCGTAAATGTTATTGAATAAACCCCTGGAATTAAGCTCTCAATAGCTTCAAATGCGGCATATGAATCTTCAGTAAGCTCTAGTCCTGTTAGCAAAGTCAGCTTTTGCCCATTATCGTCTGCAACCATCATTTGTTCCAGTTTAGAGATTAGTGACGCTAAACGTTTTTCAGTATCTTCCGCATCAGCCGGATTTTCATTAATAATTGCAGTTTGATTTTGCATAGTGTAGGTCACTTTACTAGGAATAACATGCAAAGTTGCCTCACTCGAAATTGGTTGACCTTGATCATTCGTATAAATAATCTCAACCTGATAATCACCAACTTGACTCGTATCAACCGGACTCGCAAATTTAAAATTCGAAGCGTTTGTGTCAATATTACTTGCATTCCATGTTCGGTCATCTGTATCAACAAACGTGTCCGCAAAAGCGATTGGGTCAACAGTCATATTCGGATAAATGGTCACCGCTTTAGTCGTTAGCCCCTGAACTGTAACCGTATGAATTTTATATAAACTAGTCGTCCCTTGACCAGAATCATATAACGTTTCCAGTTCTTCAGCCGTATAACGTTTCTGAGTGGCTTCATCAATCCATTGATCATCATAGGGATATCCCGCTGACTTGCGAAAACCAAGAAGATCACCCATATTAAAGTTTTGAAAACTGTCATTTAACCCTACTTCAGTTAAATTATCCGTACTAATCGCAGCATTGACCTTAAGTCCTGGAGCTACTTGCCAAGTCCGCAAATCCAAATGACTGATATTAGACTCGTAAGCAAAGTCGGTCATGTCACTCAATGTACCACCTGTAACCTGCCAACCGCTAAGGTCCAGGCTAGATAATTGCGAGGTCCCATCAAACATATATCCCATATCCGTCACTTGGCTAACTTGCCAATTTTTAACATCGACGCTAGTAATCTGCGCATTATAGAACATAAATCTAAAGGTCGTCACATTTGAAACGTTCCAGTTAGCCAAACCACCAAATGCAATGGGCTTAAACGAGGGATTATTACCTAACCGATTGAACATTGAGTTCAAGTCAGTCGCCTGATCAACATTGATCTTTTCCAGCCCGGTAATCGTCTCATCGTAGTAAAAGCCATTAAAAAATTCTTACCAACATCACCGATAATCGTCACTGGATTTGCAATGACAATGTGTTCAATTTTCTCACGTTGCGCATCCGTCAGCATCGTATATAGCGATTCAGTCGGCGTCCCGCCATTCAACGTTAACGTTGTCCCAGTGTCATCAATCGTCCAAGTAAACGTCGAATCCGGGGTTGCATCCTTAAGTAAGCTAGCCCGAGTCGCAACTATCTTATTTGCCGCGTTGACACCCGAAGTCATTAAGTTAGCCATTAATGTGCCACTATCAGCTTGTTCATTCGCCAAACTAACGACGTGCTGTACGGTAATCCGCTGATTATCAGCCACACTCGCTAGTGATGATACGGCTGATTTTGACTGGTTTGCAGCACCGTCAATTGAATTAGTTGCCGCTGGTGATGGTTGACCAACACTAGTCGCTGACTGGCCAACACTGCTCGACGCACTAGTTGCTTGACTCGTCTGACTGGCCTGACTCGATGTCTGAGCCGATGACTGTGCTGATTGCCCCTCACTAATAGCTGGCTGACTAGCACTACTCGAGTCATTAGTTACTTGACTCGCTTGGCTGGCCTGACTATCTTGGCTCATGGCACTAGTGCCACTTTGCTGGTCACCACTAACAGCGCTGGAAGACGACACTTGTGAAGTTGTACTTGTTGACTCATGTAACGTCACCGTTGAACTAGCCGATGCGGTACCGCTTACAGTTGTTTGGTCAGCTGATTCATTGTTAGTTGGCGTAGTCGTGGCTGCATGTGCTTGATTGCCCCATAATAAACTGCCACCAACAGTCACAACCGTCATGCTGGCAAAGAGCCACTGACGCCCCGACTTATACATCCGATAGTGAACCTTAACTGGTTTTGAACCCTGCATTAAATTTTTGCTACTCATCTCGTAGCCCCCTAAAATTCTTAAATAACCTAATCTATATTCATAAAAATTATGGAAGTCCAATCATCACAATTATCCTAGGGCTTTCGGTTTAACTATATCACCATTAGCAACTTTAAACACCGTCAAACTTCTAAAAGTCGACACAAAAAAGCCAGCCATCTCATCAGATAGCTGACCCATAATTAGTCTATTTTAATGGAAGTCGCCGGGCATGTAGCTCTCGATAACGGCGGTAATGTTAAAGGTTTCAAAACTATGCAAACTTGCTTCGTCAATCTCTGCATACCGCACGGCAATCTGGGGCCGCTTTTCTAGTTCAAACGTATCAACATAGTTAAATTCAAGATACTTCTTATGTTCACTATGAATAAAACCGGTATAACTGTCGCCATGCTTCTTGATGCGACCAGATAGCTGAATGACTTGATCGCGTTTGAAGGCTTGCTTTAATAAGGTCTTCAATAAGGAATGTTTCTGGTTATCCTTCTTCAAGAACTTAGCTGCCAACCGTTCCGTGTTCCAAACATCGAAGTAGCCGCGTTGTTGGGCGAGGCTCACGATGGTCATCATACTCTTCAAGTAATCTGTTCCCGTCACCACTTTTGCCAGTGACGCCTTACGGAAGACTACTAAGCCATCCAACTCACCGTCAACATTGATGGCTTCGACTAAGACGAACTTTTCGTCTTGTTGTAATATATAGCCGACACTAAACTGCTCGTTGGTTCCTTTGGAATAGATTTCAACGAGATGTTTATTCTTAATTGCCTTCGCTAAATCGTCTCGAATCGCACTCATTGCGCGTTCCCCCATTCACTGATGTCCAGTGAGTCTTCACTGGCAATAACTTGTAGCGTCCACTACATTCCAATTAACATCATACCACTAGGCTCAGCCTTAGTTCAAACCAATTCGACTGCAATATTAAGATAGCTTCGGTTATAAAACAAACTTATTAATAATTTCCGCAATGGCATCATGATTATTGTCAGCCTGGGTAACATATTTCGCCGCCGCTTTTACAGCATCGATCCCATTGGCGACACTGACAGGCAACCCCACTGCACGTAGCATCGGCAAATCATTACTATTATCACCAGCCGCAATAATTTCAGCCGGTTTAATCCCTAATAGTTGTCCCAATTGAACAGCAGCCGACCCTTTATTAACACCGGCCTGATTAAATTCTACATAACGCCCTGATGAAAAAGTGACCGCTAGTTGCGCAGGATCAACGACCGCTTCGACCGCTGCACGCATCGCTTGGCGCTTTTCAACCGTTGGCAAAGCCATGATAATTTTCATCACATTTAATGACTTAAACTGATTAAAATCAGCACTAGTCACTGGGGTGAATTCAGCACCACGATTAGTCAGATAAGCCGAATCATCTGGCGTGGGATGATAAATAAATAACTGATCTTGTGTATAGATATGGGTGGCTGCTTCTGGATTAGCCGCACCCACTTCAAAAATCGCGCGGGCTAATTCAAATGGCATCGCATTGACCGCAATCGGCCGATTACCGGCGTTTTCCAAGATTAAGCCACCATTATACGAAATCGAATATTGATCCGGTTGATCGCGCAAGTGCATTTGCGCTAGATTGTCTTGAAACGAGGTATAACTCCGCCCCGAATTTGCTACAAAGTAGACCCCTTTTTTAGTCGCGGCCTGAATAGCAGCCGCATTTTTTTTAGATAACGTCCCGTCATCGTTCATTAACGTTTCGTCGAGATCACAGACGATCATTTTATACATACTAAAACTACCCTCTTAAATTAAAGTTTACACTCCACTCTATCGAAATCCACAACGGAATGCAACCGCTTTACCAGTTAATTTGGCCGTTGACCTATCAATAAACCGTTTAATGAGCGTCTGAATTGTCGCCGGTTTCATTTTTTGCTATGCTAGCTTAGATTAATACTAGGAGGAATTTCATTATGATTGAAGAATTCAAACAATTTATTGCCCGTGGTAACGTGATTGATCTGGCCGTCGGGGTCATTATCGGGTCGGCTTTTACCGGCATCGTCAAATCTCTCACCAACAATTTAATTAATCCTTTGATTGGAATTTTTCTCGGACGGATCGATCTGTCTAACTTAAAAGTCACCATTGGGGAAGCAACCTTTAAATATGGTGCTTTCCTCAACTCAATTATTAATTTCTTTATCATTGCGTTAGTCGTCTTCTTGCTCGTTAAGGCGATCAATAAAGTCGTCAAAACAGAACCTGAAGAAACACCAGTTGAACCAGATTTGTCTGAACAATACTTGAGTGAAATCCGCGATTTAATGAAGGAACAAGTAAAAAAATAATTGTCCAGCCTCACCAAAACTTTATTCAAAACACTATATAGTATTAGTCATTTTTTTGGTATACTATATAGTGCAATTTTCTATAAAGAGGGGCTATCATGGTGATAATAACAGCAGGTATGATTGGTGTCGGTAAAACCACGTTAACGGGGTTAATCGCTGACCACCTTGGCACTAAAGCTTTCTACGAACCAGTTGGCGACAATCCAGTATTGCCACTATACTACTCAGATCCTAAAAATTACGGTTTCTTATTACAAATCTACTTCCTTAACAAACGTTTCGGGATGATCAAAAAGGCATTGGCCGATGACAACAACGTCCTCGACCGTTCCATCTATGAAGATGCCCTATTCACCAAGGAAAACAACGCGGAAGGTAATATTTCCAACACGGAATTAAAAGTTTATTTGCAATTGCTCGATAACATGATGACCGAATTAACTGAATTACCTAAAAAAGCACCAGATTTGATGGTCTATTCAGAAACTGATTTTGATACGATCTTATACCGGATTAAAAAACGTGGTCGTGATTACGAACAATTCGATAACAATCCTGAATTGGAATCTTATTATTTCAAGATGTGGACCGCTTATCGGAAGTGGTTCGACGAATACGATGCTAGTCCTAAGATGAAGATCGACTTACAAAAATACAACTTGGAAAAAGTTGAAAACCAACAAGCTGTTTTGGCACAAATTGATGCCGAATTAGCTAAAATTCGCAAACCAGCAAACGTCTAAATCCGAACAAAAACAGCTATTCAGAAAATTTTCTGAATAGCTGTTTTTTTAGCTTTAGATGGCTGCGCGCACCTCGCGTGCCAATTCAAAATCATCAGTAATTACGGCACTGACTTGCTTATCAAATAATTCCCGCAACTCATCAGGGTCATCAACGGTCCAGACCCGTTCTGACACATGCTGCATGTCTTGATAATGTTCCAAGTGCAGGCCTTCTAAATGCTCCGCGACGGCAAACCCTTCTGGATCACCAAGCTTGGCTGACGTTAAAAACGCATACTTTTGTCGTGAGTCAATCTCATGACCCCGTTCCAAACTACGCAAGTTAAATGACGAGAACACCACCGGATAGACCAAGTCGGCTTGTTGAACAAGTTGTAACACGATCCGTTCAATTCCTTGATAATAATGCTTATCCGTCTTAAACTCTAAGTTTAAATGAACCGGTTCACCACTCACCAAATCCAATAATTCTTTTAAGGACGGCACTGGTTCACCATTGGCTAACGTGAATTGCCGTAATTCGGCATAGGTATAGTCAGCGATACGTCCCATCCCATCGGTCGTCCGATTAATTTCTTCATCATGCATAATGACTGGGACCCGATCCTTCGTCAAATGCACATCAAATTCTAAACCATCGATCTGATGACCAATCGCATAGGCAAAACCAGCCAATGAATTTTCTGGAAATTTCACTGGCACCCCGCGATGACCATATATCAGGGAATTACTTGTCATTAAATTTCAACTCTTTTCTCTCAACCACAGGTATTTGGCCAAGTGTCTTAATTTTAACATGTTATCGGTAACTGGTTTCAGGTATTCTCGGGCTTTTATCATGACCGTAATCAAATCAGTCGCTTGACGTCTGATGTTAGTGACAATTGCCGTCTACGCTTACACTCTAAATCATGCCAGAACAACGTTGCAAAATTGTCGACTTATTGTAAAGATTACGTATGTGTTCGGTTAAGAATCAAGCCGATCAATTTTTAAGCTTATAAAAACGGTCCTGACAGCACGCACCGCCAAGACCGTTCTTCATTAACTTATAATTTACGCGTTAAGCGCGTCGGATGTTCAACCAATTGATGTGCCAAATCCGTCCGCACCACTAAGATATCGCAAACAGCCCGACGCGTGACGTAGGCCGCATTGGAGCCAATCAAAAAACGTGAGACCGCGTTTAGACCAGTCGCCCCAATGACAATTAAGTCCGTTCCATAGCGCGCCGGTAACGTCGTTGCCAATAAAGTCTTGGAGTTTCCAGAATGCAAATGAATCTGCACATCAGGAACACCAGCTTCAACAGCTTTACGCCGGGCCTGCGCCAAAGTGGCTTTCAACTGCTTGGTCAATTCCTGTAAGACTTGCGGAGTCGCCGCGCCAAACCCCATTGGTCCTTGCGTAACACCGATAAACTTTTCCGTATTAATCACCGTGACGATATCTAAAGTCGCTTGATTCTTACTGGCAATCGTAGTGGCCTTGTTTAAGGCTAATTCTGATTGCAACGAGGTATCAATTCCGACGAGAATCTTTTGGTAAAGCGTCATGACGCGTCTCCTCCTTTAAGTTAATTAGTGATCAGTTGCTAAAACCGCAATCGATTCGCCATAAATCGCCATCGCTGCCATTAAATCAGCAACCGGTTGGAATTCATTGGCTTGGTGCATCGTATCTTCAGTATGTGGGAATAAAGCCCCAAAAGCAACGCCGCGCTTCATCATTCGACCGTAAGTCCCACCACCAACGATTTCTGGTTGTGAAGCGCTATCGCCAGTTTGGCGTCGATAAACAGCCATCAAATCCTTAACGATTGGATCTTCAGGGTCTACGTAATGTGGCACCATAAAGTCACCTTGACTGACCGTCGCCCCAGCTGGTAATTGTGCCGTGACGCCGTTCGTCAAGTCAGCAGGTTCAATCCCCTTTGGATAACGGAAGTTCAAGGTCAAATCACCGCCTTGTTGCTGATCAAAGTGCAATAAGCCCACGTTCATCGTTAAGTCGCCCATCACTTCATCAGTAAAGGCTAAGCCTAATTGGTTGACCCGTGAATCCTTGTGTAATTTAGTGGCGATAAAGTTCAAGAACGCTTGGGCATCGCCAGCAAAGGCATAGTTATTCAAGAAGGTCGCCAAGTAAGTCCCGGCATTAATCCCATTACGTGGTTCCATCCCGTGAGTGGCTTTCCCAACGAGCGCTAATTTAAGCCCTTGTGCATCGTTAGTGACCTCACCTGTCACCGGTTGGTCAGCCAAGAACGCTTTAAAATCAGCCGTCACTTGGTCAACATCGGCATTGGCAATGATGGCTTCGGCTTCACGAGGCACCATGTTTTCCCGCAAGCCAGAGTCAAAGCTGATTAAGCTAACTGCCCCGGTATCAGTGGCACCAAAGTGGACTTGCAAGCTGACGTTCCCTTTTTCACCATTAATTAATGGGAATTCCGCATCCGGTGAGAAGCCCAAAGTTGGCGCCGGTTCGACTTCAAAGTACCGTTTCATCCCCGTCCAATTGCTTTCTTCATCGGTCCCAACAATAAACCGGATCTTTTTATTTAATTTCAGGCCAAGCTCTTTGACCATCTTCAAACCATAATAAGCCGCCATCCCGGGGCCTTTATCGTCCGAGGCCCCCCGAGCATACAGCTTGCCATCTTTAATGGTCGGTTCAAATGGATCGGTATCCCAACCGTTACCAGCGGGCATCTCATCGACATGGGCTAAGACCGCTAATGTCTCGTCACCCTCGCCGTATTCCGCATAACCGACTAAGTTATCAATGTTCTTGGTTTTGAAGCCATCGCGTTTGGCAATTGCTAAGAACGTCGTCAACGCTTGCTTAGGACCGGGACCTAATGGGGCATCGGCCGTTGCCTGACTATCATCTCGAAAGCTCGGTACCCGCAACATCGTGGTTAAATCTGCTAAGTAGTCGTCCTGGCGCTTAGCCGCTTCTGCTTGCCAATCAATTGTCATTAATAAATTCCTCCAATATTTGGTTTACTTAATTCTAGCATAGGTGACGCCAACTTAATAATCTTAAGCAACCGCTCACCACCTGCATGTTATACTGAGAATACGCTCGATGCTAGTTGAAATTGCCGCCTGCCGGTTGGTTCCTAAAATGCTGGAACGCCATGGGCCATTTTGAAGCCAAAGCACGGTCTTCAAAATTGGCCTTGGCCTAAGTCCGAGCAGACCACTCGCACTAAGGCCAACGACACGGCTGAGCATTTTAGGAATCAACCTCTCGGCTAATGACTAAACTGAAATAATCAATCGTTAATTTTTTAATATCCGTTAGTTAACGTCGGGCGGGCCAGAGTTGGCTCAGTGGTGTCGTTTATCTTAGTCGGTGATTTTCCGACTTAGATAAAGCCCGGCTTTCGAGACCGCACTGTGGCTCGAAAACGCGGCCACCACGTTCCAGCCGATTCTGGACCAACCAGAGTGACAATTTAAACCAACTAACACCAAACGTACTGAAAGTAAATTCAAGAAAGCAGGTCTTATTTTGCAAACAATTACGCCGGCGTTAGTCCGTCAGACCATTATTAAACGCCCCGCCGAATCATATAAGGGCACCTATGGCCGCATCATGTTAATTGGCGGCAATCAGAACTTTGGTGGGGCCATTATCATGGCTGCCACCGCCGCTACATACAGCGGTGCCGGCCTAGTGACGGTCGCAACTGACCCCATCAACTTCACTAGTCTGCATGCCCAATTACCCGAAGCGATGGTGGTCGACTATACGGATTTCGAGCAAATCAACGACCTGTTGGCGACTATGGACGTGATCGTGATTGGCCCTGGCTTAGGTACCGAAGCGGTTGCCCCGACACTCTTGACCCAAGTCTTAAAAACAGTTACGCCAAAACAACGCCTAGTGATTGACGGCTCCGCCTTAACCCTACTCGCCACGACCAGACAACCAGCCTTAACCGGTCAAGTTGTCCTAACACCCCATCAGATGGAATGGCAACGGGTCAGTGGCCTCAAAATTGCCGACCAAACCCCAGCTGCTAATCAGCTAGCTGCACAACGGCTCAACGTCACTGCCGTCGTTAAGGCTCATCATACAACCATCTACAATGGCCCCCAGGCTTGGATTAATCCCGGTGGTACCCCGGCAATGGCAACTGGCGGTATGGGGGATACCTTAGCCGGCATGGTTGGTGGCTTTCTAGCTCAATTCGATGATTTCACGAATGCCATTTTAAGCGCGGTCTACTTACACAGCGCGATTGCCGACGACTTAGCCCAGACCCAATACGTGGTGTTGCCCCATCAAATCAGTGCGCAACTACCGAAGTACATGCATGATTACAGTCAAGCTTAGCCTAAGAAAAAAGCACCGTTATCCCAGCATAACCTCGGATAACGATGCTTTATTTTTAATTTTCAGTTTGACCCGCATCCGCTTTTAACGCGGTCAATTCATCATCAGTTAAAGCGCGATAATTCCCAGCAAGTAAACCTACTGGCAACGTTAATGACCCGAACTTGATGCGTTTTAATTGCACCACCCGTTCGCCTAACGTCCCAATCATCCGTTTAACTTGATGATACTTGCCTTCATGAATCTGAATCCGTAACGTCGTAAAGTTTTCAATCTCATGAAACGCAACAATTTCAGCTTGGGCCGGTTGTAACTGAGTCCCGTCTTTCAACGTCACCCCATCATTAAAACCAGCGACTTGATCAGCAGTAATTTCGCCAGTCACCTCAGCCTCATAGACTTTCGTCACGTGATGTGCGGGGGCTAACAAGGCGTGCGACAAGGCACCATCATTAGTAATCAACAAGATACCTTCCGTGTCCTTATCCAACCGGCCAACCGGGAATAAATCATCTCGGTAATCCGTGGCATTAAAAAGATCCAGCACCGTTTTAGCCTGCGCATCCACCGTGGCCGTAATCGCACCAACAGGTTTATTCATCACATAATAAAAGTACTGTTGGTAACGAACCGGTTCTTCATCCAAGTAAACCACGTCACTACTAGGATTAACTTGTTGCTTACCAGAAAGCACGCGTTCACCATTGGCGGTAATGTGCCCGTCCTTGATCAACCGACGCACTTGCGTCCGCGTGCCAATTCGCATGGCATGTAAAAATTTATCTATTCGCATTCTACACCTACTTAATCCGGAGCTTGCGCCGTAAACCGGCCGCCCGGGAACCAATCATCAAATCAGCAAGATGGGACTTCAACGCAAAGTACCCATAGACCGCACCACCAGCGGCAACCGCTAAGATTAAAATAATCATTGCTTGCAGTTTACTGTGTTCATTTAGAACTAAGTTGAGACCATGAACAACCAAAGTTGCCGCTAAGTACGTCAAAATCGAGTAAATCAAAATCCGGTTGACTTTCGGCAATAACTTCGCATAGCGAACACCGAAGTTCACTTCCAAATCATACAAGACCAGCATGCTGGCAACCGCCATCCCAATCGCCGTGGCGACTAACGGCCCCGCTGCCGATAGAAAAATCACACAAGGCACTTGCACTACTAACTTGACCACTAAGCCAATTAGATAATATCGAATTACATCTTTGTTCCGTGACAACCCTTGCATTAAGCCGGTCACCACCGTAAATAGCCCTAGTAAAATGGCCGTAAATGAGGCAATCTGCAAAATCAACGACCCTAATTCATCATACCCGTAAAATAACGTATTTAACGGATAAGCAATCGCCGCCATCCCTAAGGAACCTGGAATCATAATGAACAAAAATAGGATCAGCGCATCTTCCAGTTGTTTTCGAATCTGCCGTAGATTATGGGCCGCTAATGATTCGGACAATAACGGCACAACCGTAATCGCAATCGCAGAAGCTAACGAAACAATAATCATGACTAATTTATTAGAGTTGAACGCAAATAAGGCGTACAACGTATTAATAACCGACACTTTCATATGGAAAGCATGTTGCATAATCGGTTGGAAGGTCGCTTGGTCAAACAAGTTAAAGACCGTTGTGGCCGTATCAATCACAATAAACGGAATCGCTTGGATAATAATATCTTTAAATAACTGCCACACTGGGATGACCAGCTTGGCATCACTTTGCGCCGCTAAACGATTCAGTTCCGGCCGCTGCCGGTAGTAATACCACCCTAACAGTAAGAAACTAGCGGCCGCCCCGACAAACGCTGCAAAGGTTGACTGCGTAATCGCATTGACCCAATCCCCACGCTGCACCCGCATAATAAAGTAAGTCGCACCCAATAGATAAACGACCCGAAAGACTTGTTCAACGAATTGGGACACGGCGGACGGCGCCATCTGTTGGTACCCTTGGAAGAAACCACGGGTCAACGACATCGACGGAATAATCACTAAGGCAATCGCTAACGCCCGCAACACTGGAATCATATTCGGATCACTACCACCGAAAATAAAGCCAATCGGTTTCGCACCGAACCACAAGATACAGCCAGCCACAATTCCCATGGCCGTCGTCAACAATAGGCCCCGTTTAAATAACCGCTGACCAACACCGTATTCATTTTGCGCATTATATTCTGAAACCTGCTTCGAGATGGCAGAAGGAATCCCACCAATCGCTACTAATAGGAAGAAACTATAAATGTTATAGCCTTTCGCGTATAGCGCGTTACCTTGCGCGTAATCGTTACCGAGCCACACGACCCAGGGAATAATATAAATGGCCCCAAGAATCCGTGAAAAGAGACTGCCGGCCGTCATCCAAGCCGATCCCCGCACCATCTTTTGATGCGCGTCAGCTTCCGAATTCATATGCGGATTTTGCGGCTGATTTGCTTTTGATTCCTCAGACATGTTTCGTAACCCACTTTCTTAGTTCAATCTTAACCATTTTAGATGAAATATCGCACAGTTGCAATTCAATTCTGGTGTTCGCGGGGAGTTTAAGCAACGTTTAAGATTTTAGACATCGCAGGTTCAAGACCTGATTAACAGTAAATTACTCTCATTGGTGTACTGTGGAGCAGACCTGAAGCCTAAAAGCCAGTGTTCAGAGCGCATAGTACTAGTAGGATTACATTGCCACTCTGGTTGGCCCAGAATCGGCTGGAACGTGGTGGCCACGTTTTCGAGCCAAAGTGCGGTCTCGAAAGCCGGGCTTTATCTAAGTCGAAACCTACGACTAAGATAAACGACACCACAATTCTGGTCCGCCCGGCGTTAATTATTGGCTATTTATAAACTAACGTTAATTCGTTGCAACCAGTAACTTTAGCTGAGAAGTTGGTTTCTAAAGTGTTCTGCTAATCAATTCAAACTTACTGCGAAACCGGAGCTGAGTAGGTTGTACGCCGTGTCGAGTCACTTTGCGAGTCACTAAGACTGGTGATCTTCCAGTCTTAGTGACTGGGCCAACTTTTTAGACGTGTCTTTCGGCTAAAAAGTGTCCTGAAGACCGCTCCTGAGGCTTCAGGTCCGCCCCACCGCGTACAGCCTGATCAACGGAGGTGTAGCTAAATTCCAAAATAAAAAAGCTGCCATCAAAATTGATGACAACTTTTTTAAACTAGATTTAGTTAGCGACAATGTTCACTAATTTACCAGGAATAGCGATGACTTTGCGAATCGTCTTCCCGTCAGTAAATTCTTTAACTTTTTCGTCGGCCAAGGCTAACTTTTCAAGTTCGTCTTTACCCATGTCTTTAGCGACTTCGGCATGTGACCGAACCTTACCGTTAACTTGTAAGACAATCTGGACCGTACTTTCAACTAACTTAGATTCATCATAAGTTGGCCAAGTCGCGTACGTGATCGTCTTTTCATGGCCTAATAATGACCAGAGTTCTTCAGACAAGTGTGGCGTAATTGGGGCTAATAACTTCACTAAGCCTTCAATATAGACGATTGGTAAATCATCAACCTTGTACGCTTCGTTAACGAAGACCATCATCTGTGAGATGGCAATGTTAAAGCGCATCGCTTCATAATCTTCAGTAACCTTTTTGACGGTTTGGTTATAGACTTTCGTCAACTTACCATCGTTAAAGGTCGTGACCCGATCGCGCACGTGATTATTTTCATCAATAATCAATCGCCAAACCCGTTCGATCCACTTGTTAGCACCATGCAAACCTTCTGTACTCCATGGAATTGAAGCTTCCAAAGGTCCCATGAACATTTCGTATAACCGCAACGTATCGGCGCCATATTGTTCAACGATATCATCAGGGTTGACCACGTTGCCACGTGACTTGGACATCTTTTCATGGTTATCGCCCAAGATCATCCCTTGGTTGACTAACTTCTGGAATGGTTCCTTAAATGGCACGACGCCGAGGTCGTACAAGAACTTGTGCCAGAAACGCGCATACAATAGATGTAAGACCGCGTGTTCCGCACCACCCACGTATAAGTCAACTGGTGACCAGTATTTTAACTTGTCATAGTCGGCTAAAGCATCGGCATTGTGTGGATCAACGTAACGCAAGAAGTACCATGAACTCCCGGCCCATTGTGGCATCGTGTTGGTTTCACGTTTTCCTTTACGGCCATTTTTATCAACGACATTGACCCAGTCATCGATGTTGGCTAATGGGCTTTCACCAGTCCCAGAAGGTTCGAGATTCTTCGTAGCTGGTAAACGGAGTGGTAATTCATCTTCCGGTACCAACGTGGTTTCGCCATCTTCCCAATGGATTACTGGGATTGGTTCGCCCCAATAACGTTGCCGTGAAAAGATCCAATCCCGTAAGCGGAAGTTGACTTTCTTTTCGCCGGCATCATGTTCAACTAACCAATCAATCATTTTGTCAATAGCGGGTTGTTTCGTTAAGCCATCCACTAAGCCGGAATTAATATGTTCACCATCTTCAGTGTAAGCCTGCTTGCTGTAGTCATTTTCACCAGCAATGACAGGTTTAATATCGAGACCAAACTTTTGCGCAAATTCAAAATCACGATCATCGTGAGCGGGAACGCCCATGACTTCCCCAGTCCCGTATGATGCCAAGACGTAATCGGCGATCCAAATTGGTAGTTTTTCGCCATTAATTGGGTTAATCGCGTAGCTCCCGGTGAAGACCCCGGTCTTGTCTTTATTCAAGTCAGTCCGTTCCAGGTCAGACTTGCTGGCAATTTTGGCTTTGTAAGCTTTAACGGCTTCAGCTTGTTCAGGCGTCGTTAACGTATTGACCAAGTCCAATTCTGGCGCTAAGACCATATAGCTAGCACCGTACAAGGTATCTGGACGGGTTGAAAAGACTTCAATCTGTTGATCAGGATGGTTTTCAATGTTGAAACGAATCGAAGCCCCAACTGAACGGCCAATCCAATTACGTTGTTGTTCCTTGATGCTTTCTGGCCAATCAATATCATCCAAATCATCGATTAAACGGTCGGCATAGGCCGTAATCTTAAGACTCCATTGCTTCATTGGGACCCGGTAAACTGGATAGCCACCGCGTTCCGTCTTGCCATCAACCACTTCTTCGTTAGAAACTACAGTCCCACCCATCATATCAGGGGCCCAGTTAACCAACGTTTCAGATTCATACGCTAAACCGCGCTTGTATAATTGTTCAAAGATCCATTGAGTCCATTTGTAATAACTAGGATCAGTCGTATTGACTTCACGATCCCAATCATATGAAAAACCTAATGACCGAATTTGGCGTTTGAAGTTTTTAATATTTTTAGCCGTAAAGTCTTTCGGGTTATGACCCGTCTTTAAAGCATATTGTTCAGCTGGCAAGCCAAAAGCGTCCCACCCCATTGGATGTAAGACGTTGAACCCTTGCATCCGTTTCATCCGCGACATAATATCCGTGGCGGTGTACCCTTCTGGATGTCCAACGTGTAACCCTTGACCGGATGGATAAGGGAACATATCCAATGCATAGTATTTGGGTTTATCAGTTGTATCTTGTGCCTTGAAAGTCTTGTTAACCTTCCAATAATGTTGCCACTTACGTTCAATGACTTTATGGTTGTATGCCATAATTGTGCCCCTTTCTTGTGCCTGCTATGTAACTAGCATTGCGGTTGATGACTTTGGATTTAGTGAGTCTGGTTGAAGTATTTTGGGTAAAACGTGCTCCGGTGGCCTGGAACTTCCGGTTGCTACGCTAATCACTCAATGCAAAAAGCGCATTCAGTGATTGGCTAGGCAATCCTCAATCCCACCCGGCCACCTTCGCACGCTACAAAAAAATCCTATAAGCAAAAAGCGCTTATAGGACGAAACGAGGTTCCGCGGTACCACCTATGATTCCACGACTAGCGTGGCCTCTTGAGTTTTCTTAACGCGAAACCACGTCCGTACCTACAATTGCTTCAGCCGGAAGACTCGAAGGTGAGTTCGCCACCACTGCATCCCCGTTTGCAACGACCACGGAGTTTCTGAAAAGCAGCAGCGACTACTAGTCCTTGTCAGAGTCGCAAAGTTATTGACTACCATACTAGCAAACCCCGTGCTGATTTTCAAGCACTATTGTAGAAATGATTAGGAATTTGATGATTAGTTTCATGACACTTAGCGCTAGTTGAAAATAATTAATCATTAATTTATTAATGTCCATTAACTAACGCCGGGCGGTCCAGAATTGGCTCAGTGGTGTCGTTTATCTTGGTCGGTGGTTTTCCGACTTAGATAAAGCCCGGCTTTCGAGACTGCGTTTTGGCTCGAAAACGTGGCCACCACGTTCCAGCCGATTCTGGACCAACCAGAGTGGCAATTTAAACCAACTATCACCAAACGTGTTTTATTATTATTTCGTTAACGCTAAAATAATACAATGCTATAATGATTAGAGATAATTAACGGAGGTGGGGCAATGGCCAGTAAAAGATGGCGGGCCCAAGATACCCTGATGAGTGGGTTATTACTGTTATGGTTTGGCTGGACCATTGCAGTGGCACAATCAGCGACAATAATTAGACAATTTGATCAAGCAATTGCCATCCCGCTACATCACAGTCCCCAGTGGTTCCAGCAAGCCATGGTGAGCTATACCCAACTAGGCAATCCACATATGATTACGATCATTACCACCATTATTGGGATGACATTATTACTTATGCGACAACCCCGCGCCACTTTATTTTTCTGGATCAATGTTTGGGTCTTAGGTGGCTATGGCAATTATTTCATTAAGCAAATCATCCAACGACCACGTCCAACTGCTTGGCGGCTCGTCCAAATCGGCGGCTACAGCTATCCCAGTGGACATTCAACGACTACCACACTTTTAATCGGCAGCCTACTCGTGATTGCCTGGGATTTACTTAAACAAACGCCGCTTAAAAGAAGCCTGCTTGGGCTTGGTACTTTGATGGTGTTACTCATGATGATCAGTCGAATTATTGTTGGCGTGCATTATCCCAGTGATACTTTTGGTGGTCTCATGCTCGGCAGTTGTTTATTGTATCTCAGTACCCGCCTAACTGCCGGCCATCGAACTGGCCCTATTCGACTTAAGTCCCGGTCATAATCAGCTTGTAAGGAAGTGAAACCTCATCCAACTTAGTTCAGCTTTAACTTATAGTCATACGTTAATCAATCAAGTCGTCGATCCCGGTGATGTCGTAGTAGATGCAACAGTTGGTAACGGCCACGATACTGTTTACCTAGCCAAATTAGTCGGCCCCCAAGGCCATGTCTACGGCTTTGATATCCAAAAAGCAGCAATCGATCATACCGCCGCGGCCTTAGAAAATGCGCACTTGCAACCATCAGTGACCTTGACTCACGCTGGTCATGAAAATTTGGCCACCGTGTTACCAGCTGACCAACCCATCAAATGCGCCATTTTCAACCTCGGTTATTTACCTGGTGGTGACAAAACCATTATTACCCATGCTGCCACGACCTTAACGGCAGTGACTGCCTTGGAAAGCCGTTTAGCAACAAATGGCCTCATCATTTTAATGGTCTACGCCGGACATCCGGGTGGCCAGGCCGAGGCCCAAGCCCTTCACGACCACGTGACACAACTTGACCAGCAGACTTTTCAAGTCTTACAGTATGGCTTTATTAACCAAATCCATCAACCACCCTATTTAATTGCCATTCAAAAACGTTAATATACGCTTGGTGCTAGTTGGTTTCTAAAATACTCAGTCGTGTCGTTGGCCTTAGCGTTCCAGCGTTTTAAGAACCAACCGGCAGGCGGCAATTTCAACTAGTATGTATAAAATAAGCGTCTCAGAAATTTCTGAGACGCTTATTTTTCAAGTCCGTAAATACCCTTGTTCTTGATCAACAGCCAGCTGACCCGCTAAGTTCAAATAATTATATAAATCATTGAAGTTCGGCGAAAATAGCGTATCCAGAAAGGCTAACTGATCAACCGTCCCGCCATTTTGGATCAACGCTGATACCGTATTCGCCGCTTGAGAGACATCGTGCCCACTCATTAGTTGTGCGCCCAAAATCTTACGGTTATTACGATCATAGATCAAATGCACCGTGACCATCGGCGTGGCTGGCATAAATTCAGGACGATAGGCCCCTTGATAGACCACTTGAGCTGCGTTAAGATTAGCCGCTTTAGCCGCCGCTAACGTCAGACCGGTGGCGACCACCGTTTGGTCAAAGACTTGCATCCCAGTCGTCTTCTGAGTACCAATTGTCCGTAACCGCCGATCAAAGACATTAATCCCGGCTAAAGCCCCTTGGCGAATCGCATGCGAAACTAACGGCGCATACGTTAACTGATGCGCGGGATTATCGTGGCTGACCGCTGCATCGCCGGCCGCAAAAATATCCGGGTCAGACGTCTGCATGTAATCATCCGTAATGATAGCCCCGTTAGCCGCCATCTTCACTTGGCCTTCCAACAAATCCGTCTGTGGCAACATGCCGGTGCTAATCGCCGCCATATCCACTTGATAATCGCCACTGTTTGTCTTGACTAACAAGTCACCAGAATCCGTATTTTCAAAAGCAGTAACTTCTGTCCCAAGCACAACTTTAACGCCATGTGTCCTCAAAACGGCCGCCACTGCATCGCTAATCGCCGGTTCAACATAAGCGTTCAATAAACTCTTGGGCCGTTGAATCAGCGTCACTTGATGGCCGGAATTGACATACCCTTCAGCCAGTTCAATGCCAACGTAACCACCGCCTAATACGGCAACCCGATCAAAGCTTTCCGCATTTTGGCACAAATCATGCGCTTGGTCAAAAGTCTTACACAACATGACTTTTGGATTCTCAATCCCAGTAATCGCTGGAATCGCCGTAATAGAACCGGTCGCCATAATTAAGCGATCATAGTGATCAGTCGTCAAGTGCTTATTAACTAGATTTTGCACTAACAAGCGGTGAGCGGCCGCGTCAACCTGAACAACATCATGCTTGAGCTGCATCCGCACCCCTTGTTTCGTAAACTCTTCGGGTTCTGCATAGACAGCGTCGGACAACCGTTGCACGGTACCTTCAATATGTAAGTACGTGGCACAGGATAGATAAGCAATATTAGCCTGCCGTTCATACACGGTAATCTCCGCTTTCGGATACACTTTCAAAATTTGTTTGACGGCCGCAATACCGGCATGGGTACACCCAATGATAACGACTTTCATCAAATCATCCTTCCTCATTCGAAGCCCAATTCATCGGCTAGATGACACCACAACCGCTCGTGTCGCCGATATTTTAACCATTCTTAGCCAAATTTAGGCTTTCTTTTATTCATTCACAATTAATTATAGTATACTTTAATTGTAATTGACATAATAGTCCGCTAGGGAGGCCCCTCATTTGAAACCAATTTATCGCTATTTTGTCCAACCACAAATCAATACAGCGACCAAGACTATTTTTGGCTATGAACTATTGATGAAACAACTCACCCGCGATGGCTGGCGACTGCCAGAATCATTTGCCGCCATTGATCCGCAAGTCATTGCTGACCTCTTAATCGCCACCACGAAAGTCCTATCGGTTAAAGTACGCTACTGTTCAGTGAATGTCAGTCGTGAACAATTAATGACCACACCGATTGCGCACGCCTTGATCAAAAGTCAGGAACAACTTTATCCGACGAAACTCGTCATCGAATTGACCGAAGAAGATGGTCCTAAAAAATATCCGGTTGATGACTTAATTCCACAATTAAAGCGCTTTCTCAAATATGGAATGCAACTCTCACTTGACGATGTTGGCACCGGTGACAACTATTTCACTGAGATTCAGGATCTACTGCCGTTTGTTTCCGAAATCAAATTTGCGTTACAAAATTTTAATCAGCAGTTTAAAGATCCGAATATCCAGCAAAAGATCCATTTTTGGCATGCCATCAGTATTGAATATGGCATTCGCCTCGTTTTGGAAGGCATTGAAGATCACGCCGACAATCAGCTCAGTAAAAAACTGGGCATTAAATTCAAACAGGGCTATTATTTCAGTCGGCCACAACTTCTAAGTCTGCCAGAAGACTATTAAGGGTGCTGATTGATTAAGTTTGGCTGCTATCACCGCTCCGGTTGGACTGGACTGTTAAGACGTACTGGTCAACGGAGCCAACATCATTAGCCGCCACTTAAAAGCTGTACACAAAAAAACGCGCCTACTTCAGTTAGTAAGCCCGTTTTTTTGACCCATTATTTAGTTAATTTAGTCAGCCATTGCGTTAACAACTGGCTCACTTGTGCCTGTTGCTGAGCATTGGCCAATGTGGCCGCGTGGTCCCCCTTTTGTGGTCCATAACTGCCAAAGCCCGCATGGTTACCACCAATTATTTTGGCAAACGTGGTGTGTGCTGGCAGATACACTTTACTCTGCCGATAATGCGACCAATTCAACACCCCATCACGACTTGCGGTAATTGACAGCACTGGTAACGTTGTGTGATCAAGTCGACCTTTTTTGTCCGGATAACTGGCAAGGTAAAAGCTGCCTTTCAGGCCCCGCGGATGCTTTGCCGCATAGCGACTCGCCATCACGCCACCTAAAGAATGGCCGCCAATCACATAATTGTGACGTACTTTGGCTGGCACTTGGTCTGCTCGATTACCAGCTAATACCGCTAAATCCAATGGAAAATGCATCAAATAGACACTGTGACCTTGTTGCGCCACCTGCTTGGCCCAGATACTATAACTGGCTGGATCAACAAGTGCCCCGGGGTAGAAAACAATGGCCGTTTTCGACGGTCTACCTTTAAAGACCGTATAGTTAGCCGTAACCGTCGCTGTTGTTGCTGCCGTTTGCGCAGCGCGACTAGGCTCATAGGTTTTGGCTTTGATGACCCCGTAACCGACAGCTAAAACAATCAGTAGTCCTATTAGGCTAGTCCATAAAACCTTAGTCCGTCGCGTCATCATGTTCATCTCGATGTAGCTGTTCAGCATGCTGGGCCGCTGTCAATTGTGGGCCACGATCCAGACTGTTCACCAAAACAGCCAAGAGAATCAAGCCCAACCCAATTAAGTAGACCCAATGAAGGCCGGTATATAAAATGCCGCGCAAAGTTGGCAATAATTTAGCCGGTAATTCCGTTGCTGTCTGTGGATTGATCAACTTGTTCATCATCGCCATATTCGTCCCCGGATGGCCTTGAATCCCTTGATTCATCCCAACGTTTAACGCAATCCCAAAGACTGAAATCATCAACGTTTGCCCAATCGTCCGACTCAACGTATTAAACGATGTCGCGACCCCAACTGTTTTGGGTGACACTAAATGTTGTGACGTTACGGTCGTCGCGGTAATCACGATCCCGAAACCAACCCCACCAACGGCAGTAATCAAGAAGAACCAAGCAAATGCCGTTGAAACGGGAATCACGGCTAAGCATATCCCGGTCACCGCAATAAAGGCTAAGCTCAAATAGATAATGCGTCGAGGCGCCCATTTGGCCAGCAAACGACCCGTCACGAATGACCCGATAATCCACATCAAGGAACTCGGCGTCACCGCGAAACCAGCTAAGGAAGCCGGCACACCTAAAATACCTTGCGTCCAAGTTGGGATATACACTTCTACCCCCATCAAGAACCCACTGATTAAAGCTGCGACAGCATTTTGAATCACAAAAGTATGATTTTTAAATAACTTGAGTGAAATAACCGGTTCAGGGGTCCGACTTTCACGCCGGATAAAGAGCCATAAACTCAATGCACTGATGATCCACGCCCCGATAACCGCTGGCCAGCTAATTGTCGTATTTCCCAATAATTGGAAACTGAGCATTAAGCATAGTAAAAATAGCATTAACCAAAAGCTACCTAGATAATCAACTTTAACGTCATTATGCCGTTTTGGTTCACGCAGATAAACTTGAAATAAGATCAAGGTAATTAAGCCCACGGGAACGTTAATGAAGAAAATCCAGTGCCAGCTTAATTTATCCACGATCAAGCCCCCGATTAACGGTGCCAATACGGAGGCAATCCCCCAGGCAGAACTGTTAAATCCAAGAACTTTTGCCCGCCGTTCAAACGAATAAATATCCGCAATAATCGTCATTGAGACCGGCATCAACGCCCCAGCCCCAATCCCTTGAATCGCCCGCCAAAAAATCAGCGTCGGCATCGAATCAGATAGCCCACTCATCATGGACCCGATAATAAAAATCAGTAATCCCGCTTGCATGACGGGTTTACGGCCGACTAAATCAGTCAGCTTGCCATAAATTGGCGTCATCATGGCGTTGGTCAATAAATAAATCGAAAAGACCCAGTTCATTAAAGCGACCCCGTGCAAGTCGCCGACAATCGTTGGCAACGCGGTCGAGACAATTGTCCCTTCAATCGCACTCATGAACGTGGCCACGTAAATGGCAATGGTGACTGCCATCACGTTGGTTTTACGCTGTTGCATGTATTTCTCCTTCTCTTTTTTAAATCTAGTTAGTATAAATTTGCCGCTGCGGTTGGGCTGGATTGATGCTGGAACGTGGTGGCCGCGTTTGTGAGCCACAGTTCGGTCTCACAAGCCGGGCTTTGACTAAGACCGGGAAAATTCACCCGATCTAAGTCAAACGACACCACTGAGCATCAATCCAGCCCGCCCTGCGCTAATTAAGTGCTTTTTTGTGATTATAGTTTAAGACAAATTCATTTTTAGCCGAGTAGTACCGTTGAAATATGGTCCAATTATCAATAGCCTTAGCTAGGTTGACCTATTCAAATCAATAATCAACACGCACAATCTTTAATCTTAACAAACATACTGGTCATGCCCTTAGTACTAGTTAGAATTACCGCCGACTACTCGGCTAAGAGACTTGCTGAACAGCAATCGTTCATTCATAGATACCTGTTCATTAACGTCGGGCGGGCCAGAATTGGCTCAGTGGTGTCGTTTATCTTAGTCGTGGGTTTCGACTTAGATAAAGCCCGGCTTTCGAGACCGCCCTTCGGCTCGAAAACGTGGCCACCACGTTCCAGCCGATTCTGGACCAACCAGAGTGGCAACCTGATCCAACTAGCACCAAGCGTGATAAGTTACTATCTAACCACGCTATTGCTAATTTGCCGAAACGTGTCCAGGCCAACTGAAGGCTGCGCTTGCTACGCTAAGGTGGCCACTCGGAAAGTTCACCGAGTCACCACCTTAGCTAGGCAATGCTCACCTTCAACCCGTTGGCCTGAACGCTCTGACCATAATAAAAAAGCAACCCCAAAAAGAGGTCGCTTTTAGCGTCGAGTACCTACAGACCGTCACGATCTGTTGGAATCGTCACCGTTTTATTTATTAAGTTCTTCAAATTCAGCTTTTAAGGCGTCAACTTTATCAGTATGTTCCCAAGGCAAATCAATGTCAGTCCGACCGAAATGACCATAAGCCGCCGTTTGACGGTAAATTGGCCGTTGTAAGTCTAACATTTGAATAATCCCAGCTGGACGTAAATCAAAGTTTTTGCGAATAGCTTCAATTAAAGCATCATCGCTAACTTTACCAGTGCCGGCCGTATCAACGGCAATCGAAACGGGTTGTGCAACCCCAATGGCATAAGCTAATTGAACTTCGATTTGGTCAGCTAAACCAGCTGCGACAATGTTTTTCGCAATGTAACGCGCGGCATAACTTGCGGAACGGTCAACCTTCGTGGCATCCTTACCGGAGAACGCGCCACCACCATGATGAGCGAAGCCACCGTAAGTATCCACGATAATCTTCCGACCAGTCAAACCAGCATCCCCTTGTGGCCCACCAATCACAAAACGACCGGTTGGATTCACGAGATACTTCGTTTGGTCATCTAACAAGTTAGCAGGAATCACGGCCTTGATAACTTGGTCGATCACCGTTTGGCGAATCGTGGCCAAGTCAACATCGGGATCATGTTGTGTTGACACAACGACCGTATCAACTCGTTTAGGTTGACCAGCATCATCATATTCAACGGTCACTTGAGATTTAGCATCGGGCCGTAACCATTTGACGGTGCCAGCCTTGCGGAGTGCCGCAATCTTGCGCATCAAACGGTGGCTCAATGAGATTGGTAATGGCATGTATTCAGGCGTTTCGTTAATGGCATAGCCAAACATCATCCCTTGATCACCGGCCCCGATTTGATCGAGCGGATCGCCGTTACCTTCACGCGTTTCTAAGGAATCATCGACCCCTTGCGCGATGTCTGGTGACTGTTCGTCTAAAGCAACTAAGACGGCACAGTTGTCACCATCAAACCCGTATTGGCCATCCGTATAACCGATTGATTTAATCGTATTACGAACAACCTTTTGAATATCAACATAAGCGGTCGTCGAAACTTCACCGAAAACTAATACTAGACCAGTCGTAACGGATGTTTCCACGGCAACCCGTGCTTTTGGATCTTGCGCCAACATGGCGTCTAAGATGGAATCACTGATTTGATCCGCGATCTTGTCGGGATGGCCTTCAGATACTGATTCCGATGTAAATAGGTGTCTCTCACTCATTTTATAATTCCCCCTTTGGTATTTCGGTTACAAGGCATCTAAGAGTGGGCTGGCCAACGGGTTGCTGGCGCGCATAGCCTAGCTTAGCAATTGTTGCGGGTTTGGCAACGGTTGTTAAGCGTAGCTAGGCACAGCCCGCAGTTGGTCAGACCACGTTTCGGCCACTCAGCCCAAACGCTCTCTTATCCTTTCGGGAACGGCTCATAACTGTACCACTCTACCACAATTTAGTAAATTATTAAAGATTCTTTCCAAATGATTGACGGACAGGCGCCCTATGGTACGATTAAAATATTAAACAACTTTTGATGCTAGTTAAATGGTTGTCTGCCAGTTAGTCTTTATGAGGAAACTGTCAAAAAATTTATTAACGCTTGGTACACGTGCTGTTCTCGGACTTAGGTCAAGACCAGTTTTCAACTTCAAAATGGCCATGGCGTTTCAACATTTTAAATCCAACCGGTAGGCGGCAATTTCAATGAGCATCAATCGTATTAACCAGAAAGAGCTGTGACCAATGATTCGAATCGGAAAACTTAAACTCAACCGTGATTATGTCCAACTAGGCATTTTCACGATCATCCAAAGTATTATTTGTTGGTGGGCCGCATTAGATTACGGCCAATCGTTCCAAACGGCACAATTTTCAAGTTCGCAGTTACCACTAATCGGCTACACCTTAGCAATTGCCGCCACCGTCTTTATTATTTTAGATCGGCGAATTCGCGCCCAGTGGAGCCTAATTGCGATTGGCATTTCAATTGCATTAGCGTTTACCAATATCATCGCCCGTGAATCAGAACTGTTATATTTACTCTTAACGTGCAGTGTCTGGTTGTTCGTGATGGCGATTCCACGTTTTGGCATGCAAAATTATTTTGGACTCGTGGTCTTCGGGATCGTGATGACCTTTACCATTCCGGTCGCTGTTTTCTATTTACAGAATAACTACCTATCAACGACCTTTCTATGGAAGCTAACCCCCTTAGCTGCGAGTTATATCTTCTTATATGTCCCCACGTTCAGTAAGCAGCGACAAATTAATCAACTCGTCTCGGCCTTAAGCGGTGTCTTGCTAGTCGTTACGATTTTCTTACAGCCAATGACGTGGCAAACCATCGTTGCCATCATTTTGACCGTTGCGGTTTGGTTTATGCAACAGTCATTCGGACGTACTCGCTTGCATTTGATGATCAACGCGTTATTGCAATTGATTTTTATGTTTTTACTCTATTAATCATACTTGGTGTAAATTGAAATTGCCGCCTGCCGGTTGGGTTCTAAAAAGGGTATTTTAAATAAATAATCAGTTATTTAACGTCGGGCGGACCGGAATTGGCTCAGTGGTGTCATTTATCTTGGTCGGTGGTTTTCCGACTTAGATAAAGCCCGGCTTGGAAGACGTTCTTTGGCTTCCAAACGCGGCCACCACGTTCCAGCCAATTCTGGCCCAACCAGAGTGGCAATTTAAACCAACTTGCAACAAGCATGATATCAGACACACAAAAACACCAACCCATTTAGCTGAGTTGGTGTTTTTTAATCGACCACAGTTGCCATTCTAATCATGAACACAATCCAAGCAATATCGATCACGGTTAATAGAACTGCTAAGGTCGCCCAAAATATGCGCCAGCCACGTCGATACCAGTAAAAATGCACCAACCACCAACTCATCAAGGTTACGATGACGACCAATAAGCCAATTGGAATCATCACGTTTACCCCACAACAATCTTAGCCGCTGCCGCAATATCTGCCGGAGTTGTCCGGCAACAACCACCAATCACGTTCGCTCCGGCGGCCATCCAGCTAGGCACAAATGAGCCATAAGGTTGGCTATCTGCATTGGGTTGCCACGTTTTTGTGATTGGATCATATTCATCGCCAGAATTAGGATAAACGATCAAAGGGATGTCGACCGCAGCCCGCAATGTCTTTAACGCCGGTTCAATATTTTCTAAGCGGGTACAATTAACGCCGACCGCCACGACATTCGGTTGTTGCGCAACCCAACGCGCCGCTGTAGCCAGTGAAGTCCCATCACATAACGTCGTGGGATTTTCAATACTAAAACTGACCCAGTACGGCTGGTCAGGGAATTCAGTTGTCACTAAATGAACCAGTGCTTGAACTTCTTCAAAATTGGGCATTGTCTCTAAAGCCAACACGTCTACACCCACTTGCGTGATTAACTGCAGCCGTTCGCGATGAAAAGCTTGATAGGCGACTTCATCTAAGTGATACTTGCCCGTATATTCACTACCATCGGCCAAGTATGCGCCGTATGGGCCGATACTACCGGCGACCACGCCACGAAAATCAGCATGTTGCGCCGCATAATCATCCCGGGCTTGATTAGCCAACGTCACGGCTTTTTGAATCAGTTGTCGGGCTTGCATTGCGGGAATCCCGGCCTGCACGAATGCTGGCACATTGGCTTGATACGTATTTGTGGTGGCAATCTGCGCGCCAGCCGCAAAATAACTTTGATGGACCGCCGTAATCGCCGCTGGCTGACTTTGCATCGCCGTGGCCGACCACAACGCACTATCCGTCGCCACCCCGCGCTTTTCTAATTCCGTGGCCATCGCCCCATCGGAAATAACGATTCCTTTTTGTAATAGCGTTTTCAATGTATTTATTGACATAATCAGTTTCCTTTCGACCATTGAATTATGGTATTCTAATGACACTGGTGAGTTTACTCATTTTATTCTAATTAATTCAAACTGACAAGGCAGGCGGATATTCTTTATGGCAAAACAGACCCATCTCAACCGGCAAATGGAGTCCCGGCACGTCTTGATGATCTCGCTCGGCGGGGTCATCGGGACCGGGCTCTTTTTAAGTTCCGGCTATACGATTCACGAAGCAGGACCCATCGGCACCCTCTTGGCTTATACCATTGGCGCCGTCTTGGTCTATTTAGTCATGCTGTGTCTCGGCGAACTAGCCGTTGCCATGCCCTACACCGGTGCTTTTCATGTCTACGCTAAGAAATACATCGGTCCCGGCACTGGCTTTACGGTCGCCATTTTATACTGGCTCACCTGGACGATTGCGCTGGGTTCCGAATTCACGGCGGCTGGCTTAATTATGCAGCACTGGTTCCCGCATATCGCCACTTGGATCTGGAGTTTAGTCTTTATGGTCGTCATCTTTACAGTCAACGCGATGTCGGTGCGCTGGTTTGCGGAAGCCGAGTTTTGGTTTGCCAGCATCAAAGTCGTTGCGATTATTGCCTTCATTATTTTAGGTGGCTTGGCGATGGTCGGCGTCTTACATTTACAAGGCCATGCGCACGCCCCATTTCTAAGCAATTATTACAAAAACGGCTGGTTTCCGAATGGCTTCGGTGGCGTCTTTACCACCATGCTGACGGTTAACTTTGCCTTTTCAGGGACCGAACTCATCGGGATTACTGCGGGCGAAACTAAAGATCCCGCCCACACGATTCCCACGGCGATTCGAACCACCCTGTGGCGGCTGATTATCTTCTTTGTCGGCAGTATGTTCGTCATGGCCGCCTTGATCCCCTACCAACAAGCAGGCGTCACTCAAAGTCCTTTCGTACTGGTCTTTAAAGCCATCGGGATTCCCTATGCCGCGGATATCATGAATTTCGTTGTCTTAACGGCGATCATGTCAGCCGCCAACTCTGGCTTATACGCGTCAACGCGGATGCTGTGGTCACTTGCCAACGAAGGGACTATTCCAAAGATTTTTAAGCGAACAACCAAACGCGACGTGCCGTTACCGGCGCTGATTACCAGCATGTTAGGTGGGATTCTCGCATTATTATCAAGTGTTTATGCTGCGGGCTCCGTTTATCTCGTGTTAGTCTCAATCTCAGGATTAGCGGTTGTGCTGGTTTGGATGGCGATTGCGTTATCGGAGATCAACTTTCGTAAAGCTTATTTAAAAGCCGGCAACAAACTTGAAGACTTGGTCTATCAAACACCAGGTTATCCGGTCGTCCCTTGGCTAGCGTTTATTTTAAGTGGCTTATCCTGTCTGTTGATCTGGTTTGATCCCAATCAACGCATCGCCCTTTATTACACGCTGCCATTCGTGGCAATTTGTTATCTAGGTTATTATTGTCATCAAAAATTCACTCACAGTAAGGAAGGTTAATTATGACGGTCCCAATGACTCAAAATACCGCCCAATTATTAGTCGCATGTCTCGAAAATGAAGGCGTCCAATACGTCTTCGGTATTCCTGGCGAAGAAAATATTCACTTAGTCGATGCGATTAACAAATCGACAAAAATCAAATTTATTTTAACTCGGCATGAACAAGGGGCTTCCTTTATGGCCAGTGTTTATGGCCGCCTAACCGGTAACCCCGGCGTTTGTGTCGCCACCCTAGGCCCTGGCGCCATTAATTTATTGTTAGGGGTCGCGGATGCCGAAACCAACTCCACCCCACTGGTTGCCATTAGTGCGCAAGGTGGCTTGGATCGACTGCATAAGGAATCCCATCAAGTCATCGACTTAGTCTCTATGTTCAAACCGGTGACCCAATACGCCAATATGGTGCTGACGTCTCACGCGGTGCCCGAAATGGTCCGTAAAGCGTTCTCAATCTCCAAACGCGACAAGCCGGGGGCCACTTACTTATCCATTCCCCAAGACGTTGAGATGGCACCAGCCGATGCTGAAAGTAAGCCGTTACCAATTGCACCAATTTCCGTGACGCAACCCACGGCCAGCGATATCGACAAAGCCGTTAAATTAATTGCCGGGGCCAAACACCCGATCATTTTAGCCGGTGATGGGGTCACTTGGAAGCATGCTGAACAATATGTCCAACAACTAAGTGAGCTCTTAGATATTCCCGTTGCCACCACCTTTATGAGTAAAGGCGTCTTGTCCGACCGGCATAAAAATGCCCTCGGGGTCGTTGGTTTTATGCGTAAAGATTATGAAAACTTCGCCTTTGACGATGCCGACCTAATTATCGCGATTGGCTTTTCGATTCAACAATTTGATCCGAAAAAGATCAATCCGCGGGGCGACAAGAAGATTATCCATATCAACATGTTCCGCCAAGATACTGATAGCCATTACGATGTCACACTCAACATTATCGCGAACATCCGGCCCAGCTTAGCCGCCTTAATTGCTGCACTAAAGGAACAAGATATTCACTACGCTAACCGCAAACCAGTGATTCGCGAAATGATTCAAAAGGAACTCGCCACCGGGGCCGCCAGTGACGCTTTCCCAATGCTGCCACAAAAAATCGTTAACGATACTCGTGCCGCTTTAGCCGATGACGATATCGTGTTAGTCGATACCGGGGCCGTTAAGATGTGGATGGCCCGGTTGTATCAGACTTACCTACCGAATACCTGCTTAATCGACAACGGTCTGTCAACGATGTCCTGGACGTTGCCCGGGGCATTAGGTGCTAAGCTCGCTTACCCGGACCGCACCGTGGTCGCCGTGATGGGTGACGGCAGCTTTATGATGAACTCCCAAGAAATCGAAACCGCGATCCGTGAAAAGCTACATCTAGTGATCGTGATTTGGGAAGATGCCTCATACGGCTTGATCAAGTGGAAGATGGATATGGAGCTCGAACATCATGATGAAGTCGACTTCAGTAATCCGGACTTCGTTAAATATGCTGAAAGTTTCGGCGCCGTTGGTTATCGCGTAACACAAGCCAGCGAGTTTGAACCGATGCTGAAACAAGCCGTTGCCGCCAAGACTGGCGTGCATATTATTACGGTGCCGGTTGATTATCGCGAAAACTTGAAGTTGATTGAAAAGCTTGGTAATACGACAATTCGGATTTAAACAGTGTCCATTAACTTGCCGCTGCGGTTGGTCTGGAGTGATGCTGGAACGTGGTGGCCACGTTTGTGAGCCAAAAAAACGGTCTCACAAGCCGGGCTTTGACTAAGAGCGGGGAAAACCACCCGCCCTAAGTCAAACGACACCACTGAGCATCATCCAGCCCGCTCTACGCTAATTTAAGTGCTAAATTTTATTTTAGTACATCTTAAAATACCCGCTAACAACTTGTCAGATAGCAAGTCATTAGCGGGTATTCTTCTGGTCCGACCATCAATTGCCAATTCTGAGCCGCCCACCGTTAATTACCGGTATTTATAATTGACTAGTTGTTTACTTTTAACTAACACCAAGCATGATTCGTTAGTGCCAACGTATAACAAATTACGATAAACAAACTGTTTGATTAATCATTCCAATAAGTCTCGATGCAACTTAGTTATCCTAAGTCATCGAGACTTATTTTTATTTAACACCTATCAAAAATTGCCAAATACAAACTAGAGCTTATTGAACATCAAGATGAATTGGAGATTTAATTCAAACAGATTAAACCAAGTTAATGGCACTTGAACAACAAATTCTGACACCTTCTTCGACCACTTCAGACCTTAATTGAAGAACTTTCATAACAAACTTAAATAGTGAAAACGGCTACTCATTGCTTGGAAATCTAAATAATGAGTAGCCGTTTTTACTATAACGAATACTTAGTCGTTAACGACGGGCAGCCGAATTGGCTCAGTGGTGTCGTTTTACTTAATCGGTGATTCTTCCGATTTAGTAAAAGCCCGGCTTTTGAGACCGCACTGTGGCTCGAAAACGTGGCCACCATGTTTCAGCCGATTCCGGGCCAACCAGAGTGGCAGCTTAACTCCAACTAGCAGCAAATATATTTTGTATATTGACTTACCAAACTAATTACCTGATTATCACTTGATAACCGCAACAATTCAGGGCGTCAATCCATTTTTATCAATAATTTTATGCCATAATGAACTCGATATCAGTTGAAAGGAGTCGTCAATATGCGACCAGGACTCTTACTTGTGAATTTAGGCTCACCCGCATCGCCGCAGACTGCCGACGTCAAAGCCTATTTAAGTCGTTTTTTAAGTGATCCCAGTGTGATCGAAATGCCGCCAGCAATTTGGCAACCCTTATTACACGGTTTGATTTTGCCACTACGCGCTTGGCGTTCGGCCACTTTCTACCGTGATAGCTGGCTGGCGGCCGGTTCACCACTGATTGTTCGTTCCCAGCAAATCCGTGATTTAGTGCAAGCCGACTTACCGACTTGGGACGTTCGTCTCGCAATGACTTATGGTAAACCCGCCATTGGCAAGACGTTAAAACAAATGGCTGCTGCGGGGTGTCCGCAAGTGATTGTCCTACCACTCTTCCCGCAATACACCCAAAGTACCCACCAATCTATTTTGATTCAAGCAGAAACCAGTGGCGTGCCCATGACGTTTATCAAGCACTTTTACGATGAACCTGACTATTTACAACTATTGGCTGACCAAGTGCAGGCTAGCTATGACCAACACAATTATGATCGGATCATTTTCAGTTATCATAGTATTCCCACGGCCATGGTTCGCCACGGTGACCCTTACTTGCAAGAATGCTTAGCTACCACTAAAGCGGTCCTCAAACGGTTGCCTGACTTACCGGCGGATCACGTCATCACCGCATTTCAATCCAAATTTGGTCCGATGCCATGGTTGAAACCCTATTTAAAAAATGAATTAATGACTCTCGTTGAAAAAGGCCACCGCAATGTGCTCATTGTGACGCCTTCCTTTGTCGTCGACTGTCTAGAAACGATTGAAGAAGATTATGTTCAAAATTATCAGACTTTTCGTGCTAGCGGCGGTAACCGTTTTGACTTAGTGCCACCAATGAATGATAATCCGCGCTTTAGTCAATTCTTAGCGGACCTGGCAACCCGCTGGTGGGAGGCGCAAGTCCATGAAGCCTAAAGATGAGCCCAGTCTCACTGAAATCAACCGCAGCGTGCCCGTCCCTGGCGTTGCACAAACTGCCTTTTGGCAAAAATTTCTCGCCTATAGTGGCCCCGGTGCCCTAGTTGCGGTTGGCTATATGGATCCCGGCAATTGGCTGACGTCACTAGCTGGCGGCAGTCAATTTCAATATCACCTACTAGCCGTCTTAGGCATGGCCATTATCGTTGCCACGTTCATGCAAGCCTTAGCCATAAATTAGGAGTCGTCACCCGCCAAGATTTAGCACAAGCTATCGCCCAGTTTTGTCCACGACCAGTTCGTTACGGCTTGTGGCTGCTGAACGAAGTCGCGATGATGGCCACTGATCTGACCGGCGTCATCGGCACGGCCATCGCGTTGAAATTACTCTTTGGCTTACCCTTACTAGCTGGCATCTTGCTGACTATTGGCGACGTCTTAATTGTCTTGCTCTTTTTGAGATTCGGCATTCGACGGATTGAATTCATCGTTTTGGCAGCAATCTTGACGGTCGGTCTGATTTTTGGCTGTGAAGTTGGCCGCACAAACTTGCATGCGGGGACTATCTTGGCGGGCTTAGTTCCGACACCATTAATTTTCAAAAATCATGCCGCTTTAATGCTAAGCCTAGGGATTCTTGGTGCCACCATCATGCCGCATAACTTGTATTTGCATTCTTCTTTGGCCCAAAGTCGGCGTTATGACGACCATAATCCGGCCCAAGTCACCGAAGCATTACGATTTGCTAACTGGGATTCCACTATTCATCTACTGGCCGCTTTCGTCATTAATGCGCTCCTACTCATTCTCGGTGGCACGTTATTTTTCCATACAACTACCCAATTAGCCAATTTACAGGCTGTATTTAATGGTTTGAAGAATCCAGCCATCGTTGGCGCTTTGGCTAGTCCCGTCATGAGTAGCCTGTTCGCCTTTGCGTTACTGATCACCGGCCTGATTTCATCGATCACTAGTACGCTTGCCGGCCAAATCGTCATGGAAGGTTACTTACATATCCGACTACCCCTGTGGCAACGACGCCTCTTAACTCGGCTAGTCACCCTACTACCGATTTTCTTAATTGGCCTACTGGTCGGTTTTACGGACCATGCTTTTGAACAATTAATCATCTACGCACAAGTTGCTTTGAGCATTGCTTTACCAATCACCTTATTTCCGATGGTCGCCCTCACTAGTCATGCTAAATTAATGGGGACCCACGTCAATCACTGGTGGACAACGGTGTTGGGCTATGGCCTGACCTTAATCATTACCGGCTTAAATTTAGACTTGGTTTGGCATTTATTTTAGAATCAACATTTTATATATTCTTTACAATTGGCAGTTACCAGCAATTCGCCAATCCATCCCCCGGTCACCAACCACATATGCTAAACTATAACTAAATTAATTTTAGGGGGCCTGCAACATGGGGGCATGGCGTTTTTGGTGGGCTGGGACCCGCCGTTTTTATCAACACTGGGGCAGTTACGTCGCGCTGATTTTTGGGACTAACTTAGCGATTAGCTACGTGGCCATTCCGTTTTTTAACTGGGCATTGGAGATGCTCTTAAAGTGGCAAGGTGTCGCTTATGTGTCATATACCAATTTCGGCCACATCATGGTCAAAGAACCCTTGGCGTTTGTTGGCATGTTGCTATTATTACTAGCAGTAATTATTTTGGTTTACTGGCAATTCGCCTTCCTACTCCTAGGAATCATTAATATTCTCAATGGTCGACCAGCAACCGTGCGTGATGTCTTGTATGACACAGTTCACAGCTTAAATCATACCTCGATTGGGACCTTTATCTTTTTTATCGGCTATTTTATGGTGATTTTGCCATTTGGTAGCTATCTCTTTACAACCCCGCTCTTGAATAAGGCACGAATTCCAGCTTTTATCGTCAGCTATTTACTTGAGAACCCATGGCTAGCAGTGGCCTTAGCCGTCTTTTATCTCGGCGCTGGTTATCTAGGCTTACGGTTAATCAGCTTATTGCCACTCATGATTATCGACCAACTCCCCTGGCGTCAAGCCGTTAAACAGAGCTGGCAACAGACACAACACCGCATCTGGCGCTACCTCTGGCACATGCTCGTCATTTTAGGTATGGTGACGCTAATCGTGTTGGTTATTTATGGCGGCATTTACGTTGCTCAACTCGGCTTTGACCACACCAACTTTGGGATGGCCGCCGCGACGGTTAACTTATTTATGATGGAAGTCGTCACGGAAATTATCATCTGTTACACGACCGTCCTGTTTATGATGCTGATTATTGCCTGCTACCGACAAGACCTAACCTTGCCCATGCAAAATCAACTTCGATTCAACGAAGCGCCCCGCCTCAAACGACTGACTCGGACGACAGTCATCATTGGGATGACGTTAGCCAGTGGCCTATTAGTTGCGTTTAATTTGATTTATCTAAATGGCCTCGCCATCACCCAACCGTTGATGATTGCCCATCGCGGTGTCGATAATGGTAACGGCGTGCAAAATACGATGCCATCTTTGATTAAGACTAGTCGCGAACATCCTGACTACATCGAGATGGACGTACAAGTCACTAAGGATCATCAATTTGTCGTGATGCATGATACTAATTTAAAGAAATTAGCGGGTATCAAGAAAAAGCCCGCACAGTTAACCTTGAACCAATTGACTAAACTAACGGTTCACGAAAACGGCTACCAAGCCAAGATTCCGAGTTTCGACCAATATTTAACCGCCGCTCATCAACACCATCAAAAATTATTAGTCGAAATCAAAACGACATCAGCGTATACCCGTCAAGATACGACGCGCTTCATTAAACGCTATGGTCAAACGTTGCAGAAAAATCATGACCAGGTGCATACGCTCAGCTACAAGGTCATGACCGATTTAAAAACGCAAGACCCGCATCAATTCGTCAATTATATCTTGCCATATAATCTAACTTTTCCATATACAAGCGCCAATGGTTATACGATGGAAGCCACGACGCTAAACGATCAGTTCGTCAGTAAAGCCGACCGTAATCATCAAAAAGTTTACGCATGGGATATCGATGACACTGACTTGATGGATCAGATGATGTTCATGGGGGTCAACGGCATCATCACCGACAATCTGCATGAGATGCAAGTCGAAGCTAAGACCAATACCGATCACCCCGGTTATTCGAAACTACTCTTAACGTTTATGAATGAATTGAGCTTAACTTCTAATGAATAGCACCTCAAAACACCCGCTAGCAGTCTGTTAGCGGGTGTTTTATGTATTAGTTGGATAAATTTACCACTCTGGTTGGGCCAGAATTGGCTGGAACGTGGTGGCCACGTTTTCGAGCCATAGGGCGGTCTCGAAAACCGGGCTTGATCTAAGTCGCCTAAAAACCAGGCAACTAAGATCAACGACACCACTGAGCCAATTCTGGCCCGCCCGGCGTTAAATAACGGGAATTAATGACTATTTATTGTCGATTACAAATTTAGCCGAGAGGTTGGGTTCTAAAATGCTCAGCCGTGTCGTTGGCCTTAGTGCGAGTGTTTTTCTCGGACTTAGGCCAAGGTCAGTTTTGCAGACCGGGCTTTGGCTTCAAAATGACCCATGGCGTTCCAGCGTTTTAGAACCCAACCGGCAGGCGGCAACCTCCCACGACCCTAACCTTGAGCAGTCCGGCGTGCGGGTTGACTTAACCAGTCTTGAATGGTCGCCACAATCTCGTTCGGGGTCAATTGGTCGGTCTGAATCACCAAGTCCGCCGCCGCTTCGTATAAAGGGGCACGATGATGTTTCAGTGCCAATAATGCCGTTGTATCCAAGTCATTAACCAATGGCCGGCTAGTATCATGGGACACACGGTCGAGGATCGTGGCATCGTCAGCGGCTAGACAAATAACCGGCACTGGACTAGCCGTCAAAATTGCCGCATTAGCCGGAATCGTGGGCGTCCCGCCACCCGTCGAAAGCACGCCTGGTTGCGCCAAGGCCCCGCGCAACGTTTGTTGTTCGAGTTGCCGGAAGTACCCTTCGCCATGTTCCTCAAAAATCGCCGTAATGGCTTGGCCGGCCCGGTCAACAATCATGTCATCCAAATCAGCATGTTGGGTCATTAATTGGTCCGCCAATAGCCGACCAACCGTCGTTTTGCCACTACCCATAAATCCAATTAAAATTGCTTCCATCTTAACTTCTCCTCACAATCTGATAATCTGCTTGTTGTAATAGGGTTGCCGCTTGATCACGTGTGGCGGCATCGCCGAACGTGACTTGTAAGACCCCATCGACGTCTTCACGAATCTCTAAAATATGAATATTCACTAAGCTCAATCCCGCGGCAGCCAAACGTTGCGTCACATCAGCAATCGCACCGGTCTGATCCGGAATATTTAAAAATAAATCGAAAAAGTTAGGCAAGCTTCCCAGGTGTTCCGGTCCTAAATGATCACGGGTGGTCTTCGCTGCAGCGAAAAACGCGTTGATTTTAGTCGCATCTTGCTGCTCAATCGCGGCTTTAATTGCAGCTAACTGGTCGATATAATCCTGTAATTGGCTGGTTACGACTTGCCCGTTATTCAATAAAATCGACTGCCACATGGTCGGGTCCGCCGACGCGATGCGGGTAATGCTTTTAAAGCCCCCCGCCGCCAACCGTAACCCTAGCGGTGAATCGGCCAACGCTTGTTGCGTCTGATTCACTAGCGCTGCGGCCACCACATGTGGCAAATGACTGAGCTGACCGACTAACCGATCATGTTGCTTAGGTGTCACCGTGAGCCATTTGACATGCGTGCCCACTAATAAGACCTGCAACTGCTGGACCGCAGTGGTTGGTGCTAAGCCGGGCACTAAGAAGTAGTACGCATTTTCAAATAAATCAGCGCGGCCCGCTCTCACGCCCGATTTATGCGAACCAGCCATTGGATGCCCGCCCACAAAGGCTAACCCCCGTTGTTGTAATGGTTTGGCCGCCGCTAACACCGTCTGCTTCGTACTCCCAACATCGGTAATCACCACTTGCGGTTTCAACGGCAGCTTGGCTAAAGTCGCTAGGTCGTCACAAATCACGGCGACCGGCCCAGCTAAAATGATCACATCGGCGGTCACTGCCGCAGTTGAGAAATCAGTTGTCACCTTATCAACGAGCTGACTTTGTTGCGCGTAATCAAGAGTTGCTGGAACCACGTCACTGCCCACAATCGTGACGGCTGGATGCGCTTGACGAATCGCTAGCGCCAGCGAACTGCCAATCAGCCCGAGTCCTTTAATCAATACTTGCGTCATGCCAATACCTCCGTTGCCGGTAATAATTGTTGTAAATCATGAAAGAAGTTCGGGTACGAGATACTGATGGCTGACGAGTTTGCCAACGTTAACGGTATCTGAAGCCGCAACGCCGCAATCGCCATCATCATGCCGATGCGGTGATCACCGTGACTGTCCAATTGTGACGTCTGGACGTGCCAAGCCGGCCGCCCGTCAATTACAAAACCATCAGGGCGTTCTTCAATCGCGACGCCTAGTTTGCGTAATTCAGTCACAATCGTGGCAATGCGATCCGTTTCCTTGACCCGTAACTCACCAGCACCGCTAATTCGACTGACCCCATTAGCGGTCGCCGCTAATAGCGCCACTAACGGTAATTCATCGATCACCGCTGGAATATCAGCTGCCGTCAAGGTAATCGGCTTTAGTTCAGTCGCCGCTACGGTCACATCGCCGAATGGTTCACCCGTACTAGCAGTTGGTGTAATCGTGACATCGCCGCCCATACGTTGCAATACTGTTAATAAACCGGTCCGCGTGGGATTCAAACCAACATTGTGCAATCGCACGCGGGAACCGGGCACGATGCTAGCCGCTGTTAAAAAGAAGGCTGCTGACGATAAGTCTCCGGGTACCGTCACATCTTGCCCCCGCAAGTTTGGTTGCGGCTGAACCGTAATCGTCTTTCCATCAGCTGCCGTCGCAATCTCGCCACCAAACGCCTGCAGTAAGCGTTCGGTATGATCACGCGTCGGTAATTTTTCAATAATCGTACTTGGGTGGTCAGCTTGTAATGCCGCTAAGATTAACGCGCTTTTGACTTGAGCACTGGCGACCGTCATTTGGTAATTGGCGGCATGTAAACGCTGGCCGTGAATGTTCATTGGTAAATGACCATTCACTAAATCCAATTTGGCACCCATCGTAGCTAATGGCTGACGGACCCGTTCCATTGGCCGCTGACTGAGTGAGTCATCACCAATGAGTGTACTGTCAAAAGGTTGGCCAGCCAATAAGCCGGCTAATAAGCGCGTTGCTGTCCCAGCATTACCCATATCTAAAGGATGGTGTGACGCTGTCAAGCCATGTAATCCGCGACCGATTATCTGAACAGTCGTTGCCTCCCGGTCAATTTGAACACCGAGCGCTTGCATGGCACCTAATGTGGACAAGCAATCATCAGCGGGTAAAAAGTTGGTTAACGTAGTCGTCCCTTGGCTAATTGCACCAAAGATCAGGCCGCGGTGGGAAATACTTTTGTCACCAGGAACCGTCAATGTACCGTGGAGACCATTAGCGGGTTGGCTGTTTAATTTTTTCATTCATCGTCATCCTTAATATGATATAGACACCAGACCATCGCGGGCGTTAAACGTTTCACCACCCGTTCATTGGCCGTTAGTGTGACATTTTTTTCATTCGTTAAAACGTAGCCGGCTTGATTGGTTTGATAAAGTTGATAAGCCGCCACTTTACTTGGCGCCGTTTGCACGTCGACATGACTGACAATCCGTTGTAAGAGTTGGGCCGTCGCCGCATGTGTGTAGCCGATGCGATTATCCGCATCCAATCGCTGCACGACCACTAATGGGTTCAACTGCGTCATAAAGCAACGGGTCAACGTCATCTTATCAAGCAAGGCATAGTGGACATCGCCCCAACTTGCTTGTAACGCCGGTGATTTGAACGCCGCCGGTAATAGTAAATAATCACCACTGTAGCGATCCAAATGGGTCAAGATGGCTTCAAAGCTTGGGTGACCAACAATCGTCATCGGCGTCACTGCGGGCAATTGGTTATAAGTTTGCGCCGCCGCATAACTATCAGTAGCAGCGGGACCTAACGTATGCATCTGCATTGGCTAGTACGCTTGGAGTTCGGCGCGATAAGCTTGCACCATCGCTTGTAACCGACTCAAGTTGCTGCCATCAAAGGTCGCTGTAATCGCACGGGCAAGTTCAATCGCCACAACACTTTCAACAACGATTGACGCGGGCACGATGGCAGTCGTATCTGAGCGTTCTACGCTTGCCTTTTGAATCGCTTTCGTCTGGATATCAACACTTTGTAATGGTTTGTAAAGCGTTGGAATCGGCTTCATCGCCGCCTTAATAATGATTGGCATTCCGTTGGTCATGCCACCTTCAAAGCCGCCCAGATGATTCGTCAACCGAGACCATCCGTTTTCAGCATCCCAATCGATCTCATCCATCACCTGACTGCCATAGCTCGCAGCCGCGGCAAAGCCATCGCCAATCTCAACGCCTTTCATCGCATTGACGCCCATCACGGCGGCTGCCAGTTGTCCATCCAACTTAGTGTCCCAATTAGTGTAGCTACCTAAGCCCGCTGGGACATTAGTGGCAACCACTCGTATCACGCCACCTAGTGTATCGCCGGCTTTTTTAGTCGCGGTAATGAGGTCGTGAATATCATCAACTTGCGCATTATCGGTAATTCGTAAATCGTTTTGTGCGATGGCTTGAGTCAATTCAGTGACTGACAAGCTCGCTTGCGGATCAACTTGGATTTGCCCAATCTGTTGCACGTAGCCGACTAAGTCGATCCCGAGTTGGGCTAATAATTGCTTACAAATCTGACCGATTGCCACCCGCATGGCCGTTTCACGAGCAGATGACCGTTCCAAGACATTCCGTAGATCGCGGTGACCGTATTTCATGCCGCCAACGAGATCCGCGTGACCAGGTCGTGGTCGGGTGACTTGCCGCAAGGTATTGTCAGCGGTCGCTGGACTAGTCGGATTCATAATCGCGTGCCAATGCGCATGATCCCGATTTTGAATCGTTAACGCAATCGGGGAACCCAAAGTCACACCATGACGTAAGCCACCAGTAACCGTCACCGTATCGTGCTCGATTTGTTGCCGATTACCGCGGCCAAAGCCACCTTGCCGCGCAGCTAGGCCGGTGTTAATGGCCGCGATATCTAAGGTTAATCCGGCTGGAATCCCGGTTAAAATGCCAGTTAATTGGGGCCCATGTGATTCACCGGCCGTCACGTAATTAATCATGTGTTAATTCCTCCTTATGCTGAGTGGATCTCGTTGTCATTTCAGTCGTCGTTTTACGGGCACTTTGGTACGCCCGCGAATTCAACATAATCGCTTGGTAAATTGCTTGTAAGTATGGCGTATGGGCAGCGGTTTGACTCTTTTGTGCAACTTGATCTAAAACGCGATCTTCACGTTGCTGATCTAAGACTGGTAATTGTTCAGCTTGTTTTAAATCGCCAATCGTGGTGACCATGTCGAACCGTTGATTGAGTAGCCGAACGATCTGTTGATCAATCTGATTAATATGTTGCCGTTCGTGAGCTAAGGACTTCGTTGGTCCTAACGCCCAGACGGCCAAAGCAACTAAAGCCACGCCAGCTAAGCCAACCACTAAATCAAAGCGCATCGCCGCGCCAATACTTTGCTTCGACAACCAGCCGGTAATCAACGGAATCGTGAACGCCGCGATACTACCAAAAGTGAAGAAGACGCCGGTCACAGTTCCTTTAGCTTGGGGGTAAAGCCGGATAAATAAGTTCAACCCCACTTGCATCATGCCACCAGCAGCAGTAAAGCCAAAAACGAATGATGCGATGATCGATAACCATGGCCAACTCGTGTAACACACGACTAGTAATGCGACTAACGAGCTCAGGTTCATCGTCAGTAAGACTTTATTTTCAGCTGCACCACGATGTAGCAACCAGAACGTCACGAGCACGCCAGTAATGGACCCGATACTGTATAGTGATAGTAATAAATGTGCCAACACACGCGAGTAGTTCAATTCGCTGGTCACGAATAAACTGATCCATTGCGTGTATAAGATCATCACAGCCATTGACGTGTAGCCGTAACCAGCCAAGCTAGCACTGGCTAACCAACGACGGGCTTTGGATAATTGTTGACCCGCCGCTTGGGCACTTGCATCGACCTGGTTACGTACTGGAAATTTCTGCCGATTCAGTAAGACCACATTGACGATCAAAACGACGGCCGCTAACATAAAGGACCAGCCGTACCATTGCCGCGTGGTTTCTAGACTGGCAATCAATAATGGTAAGATAAATTCACCAGCGGACATGAAGGCTTTAATCAACACGTTAGCGGATCCTTGCCGACCACCCATTTCGATGAAGGTCGTGTAGGTCCCAGAATCTAAAGCCGAGTTGGCAATCCCCGCTAGAATAGCTAAGGCATAGGCCACCTGAATATTAGTCACAAACGCCATACCAATGAAGAAGACTAAGTAACTCAACATCCCAATATTAATAAATAACTTACGACCATAACGATCAGATAATTTGCCAAATAGGAAGTAGGCAAACAAGCGCCCCATCCCAATTCCCGAAACCACGTAGGAAACGGTGGCTATTGGCGTTTGCCAATGCTGGCTTAACGCTTGCATATTTTGCGTTAAAATAATTAACCCAATCCCATGAACGAAGTAATTCAGGTATAAACTCAACGATAATGCTCTCTTATGCATGTTAACCACTACTTAAAATTAAAAACGAATTAGAATATAAAAAGCCAGCTAGATTTAGAAAATCTAGCTGGCTTTAAAAACCATGCAGGAATAAATGATGTTTATTCCCAGCTAGACCTTCACGTGTCTAGCTGGTCAAAGACAAAAATGACTTTGCTCACCTTAGACACGGGCGTGTTCACCGCCCGCATCTAAGAAACTAATGCGGACGCTACCTAAAGTAATAAAAGCCATAATAATACGCGTTAGTTGACCAAAGTTGTGTCATAATTATCTTTCCTTTCCGTTAAGTTGATATTTACATTAAAACATTCTCATTTAATGCTGTCAATACTAATTTCATTTTAATTTTATTCATCACTAAAAAAAGGTAAAATAAAAACCGTCGTAATCAGCGAGATTACGGCGACGTGAAACGAATTGGCTTGAATATACGTGCTAATAGATTACTTCGTTCCAATGACCAAGCTTACCAGAGTCAAGTTGCAACCACGTTACAGCCAGTTAACAAAAGTTCAAAGAAACGATTAAGCCGATAACAAACTTTAATCGCACTTACGGAGGCTATTACTCATGTTACATAAAATTGCCGTACTCTCAGATATTCATGGCAACGCCACGGCCCTAACAGCTGTCCTGGCCGATGCCAAACAACAAGCCGTAACCGAATTTTGGACGGTCGGTGACATCACCGTGCGTGGACCGGAAGCCGAACGGTGTATGACCTTACTTGATCAAGTGGCCCCCACCGTTTACGTGTTAGGTAATCACGAACAAAACTATCGTAAAGTTTTAACCGCGACACCCACAACGTTCAACCAACCGAAACAAATTATGGCCACGATTTTAACAGCTTATGACCGCGCCCAATTATCGACCACCCACTTTGAGCAATTAGTACACTTACCACTGACCGTTACTAAGCAAGTCGGTGAGCTGAAGATTCGGCTGCAACACGTTTTACCGAACTTCGCCAGTGGCCATACCTTGGCGCCAACTGAAGCTCAAGTTAATTTCGATCAAGCGACAGTTGGTGATCCGGATATTGTGATTTACGCTCACACCCACCAACCACTAATGCGGTATTCAACTAACGGCCAATTAATTTTAAACGCGGGCACCGTGGGCCTACCGACCGCCGTTCATCCACAATTGCGACAACAGCGCGCGATGTATTTACTATTGACGTTCGATGATCATGGTCTCCTAGATATTAGTTATCGCCAAGTGCCCTTCGACTGGCAAGCAGCGATTCAAATCGCCCGTGATCACCAGCTCCCCTATTTGCCATTCTATGAACAAACTTTAGTAACGGGCGCTTATCAGTACGCCCCCAGTGCTGTCGCCGCTTATAATGAGGAGCATCAGCTAGCTAGTCAAGCGGCGCAGATTTTGACCAATTTGCAAAATGGAAAAATTAATGAAAATCAGAAGTAAATCCTTTCAATCTGACCAGATTTCTGTATACTGTTTAAGTCAGCGTGAATCCGCGCCGATGTAACAGGAGAGGAGCACTGCAACATGTATTTCAAGAAAGCAACCCTCGATGATATTGATACAATCATCGACATTTTAAGCGACGGCCGTAACCAATTGGCCGAAGCCGGCGTGAACCAATGGCAAGGCGACTACCCATCACGTAATCAGATTACCGAAGATATTATGGGTGGATCGGCCTATCTCTTCAATGAAGACGATCACGCAACCGTTGGAGCTGTTGCCGTCGTGCCATCACCCGACACGACTTATGATACTGCCAAAGCCACTTGGCTAAACACGACCGAACCATACCGGGTCATCCACCGTGTGGCCATCCATTCCAGTAAAGCTGGTCATGGTTATGCCACTCAACTCTTTGAAAAAATGATTGATCATATTATCCGCCGTCATCCGGAAATTAAAAGTATTCGGATCGACACCCATGCTGACAACTTACCGATGCAACATTTGATTGCTAAAATGGGGTTCGAACGAGTTGGCGAAATGGTCGGCGTCTATCACCAAGATGACGTCTGCTACGTTTATGAAAAGCTAATTAAGTAAATCGAAAAAAGCCTGGTTAACCAGAATCACATTTTGTGTGATCAGTTAACCAGGCTTTTGTAGTCAGTTTCTTATTCAGTGGCATAGTTGCTGACGCCAGTTCGTATCGAACCGCCCACGTTTCTCGAAATATAACCGTTTATCGTTTTATTCAAGGCAGTTCATTCGTAATTAGCCGTTTAGGTCGGCACTTACGTCTTAAAAAAGGTCATAGAATTTCTATTATGCCTTTTTACCATATGGGAAAAGATGGCTATCTAGTACATGTTAAGGGGCATGGTCACCACCTTTACTACGCAAGAACAAATAGATCACATTGGTTTAAATATTGATCAGACTATTCTTCTTTGATACCACTTAAATCACAATTTAACTATATTTGTTTCACGATAGCCTATTTTTAAATCAAATCTGCAATATCAGCATATTTCGCTGTCCAATCAGTTAATCCTCGCTTCAAAATTGGTTGCTGTAAGAAATAATCCAATTGAGCTTGGCGCACCTGCTGATCTAAAAAGACATAACTACGTGGGGTTACAAAATTATCAAACCTTATTCTAAGCGTTTTTAACCTAATCAGGGGAAATTGTACCCATTCAGTAATCGGAATCGCCACACCGCTGTTTTGAGCCTTAAAATATGCGTTGACACTTTTGCTGCTCTCATTTTGAAGCCGATACCCGATTTGAGCCAACGAGTTAACAGTGGCCTTAATTGGTTGGTCACACTTCATAAATAGGTTTACACCACCTTGCGAACCAGTTGTATAAACAAACGCTTGAAATGGCTGCTTGAAGAAGCGATGCCGATACTCAATGACTTTTGTTTGCGCAACAATAGCCTGCGTATTTTCTGGATGTAAAGACAATAATAACGTCGGTAAGTCTGGATCATAAACTGTTCTAACTAGAGTCATTTTAAGTCCTCGTTTAATAAAAAACCGTTAATCAATACTTACCATTTAAAATTCGTCGTATCCATAATCGATTGATACTGGGTGGATTCGACGTATCCGAGTTCGATCCTGATCACCGGTATCGCCCCCCCTTCTGATGACAGACTCGTTTTCAAATATGAAAAATCAGCATTCAACAATCGTTTGTTATATCGCTGTTATTCCGTTATAACGACAAAAAAAGAGACACCACACATAAGGTATGATGTCTCTTTTTATCGTAACTACTTATGTAGCAATGATACCGGCGATCGGGGTCGAACCGATACTCCCTCAACGGGAACTGGATTTTGAGTCCAGCGCGTCTGCCAATTCCGCCACGCCGGCATAATAATGAATTGGACTTACTACTATTTACTGATCAGGTTTACAACCCTTTCAGGAAAGGCGGTAACCGGATTTGAACCGGTGATGAAGGTTTTGCAGACCTCTGCCTTACCACTTGGCTATACCGCCATCATTTTTGCCCAAACCCAATTGGGTTAGCTGGATTCGAACCAGCGCATGATGGAGTCAAAGTCCATTGCCTTACCACTTGGCTATAACCCAATCAAAGGGCGGTATGTGGGAATCGAACCCACGCGTGCCGGAGCCACAATCCGGTGCGTTAACCACTTCGCCAATACCGCCATCATGGCAGGGATAGTAGGAGTTGAACCCACATCGATGGTTTTGGAGACCATTGTTCTACCATTGAACTATATCCCTATGAAAAATGGAGGGGAGTGGATTCGAACCACCGAACCCGAAGGAGCGGATTTACAGTCCGCCGCGTTTAGCCAGACTTCGCTACCCCTCCATAAATGGCGCGGGACGGAATCGAACCGCCGACACATGGAGCTTCAATCCATTGCTCTACCGACTGAGCTACCGAGCCAAATTACATTTTTCATGATGAAGTCTATTAAATTAATGATGAGTAAACTCATCATATGGAGGATACAGGGCTCGAACCTGTGACCCTCTGCTTGTAAGGCAGACGCTCTCCCAACTGAGCTAATCCTCCATGATGACCCCTACGGGATTCGAACCCATGTTACTGCCGTGAAAGGGCAGTGTCTTAAACCACTTGACCAAGGGGTCATA
>NZ_BJDL01000006.1 GCF_005405125.1 Lactiplantibacillus songbeiensis | reverse complement strand
TTCATGGCCTTTTTGACTAGTCTGAATAAAGAACTGGTCTAGTAGAGCAGGTGTTGCACTTCAATTTTAAATCGAGGCTCTATATTCATTTCAATTAATCATTTGACAAGAGCACGAACATATAAATAGCTTGACCATGTTGCGCCCCACCTAAACCGATCCGGGTATGCTTGGCACTCATCAGATATGGGATGGCACCAATGTCGCGATTACGGTCAGTCCGCCGCATCCAAGAGTTAACCGATCCTTGACCCCATTGCGTCCCGTTTTCATAATGAATTATAGGGTTAGACTTTGGTGCCAAATAGTCATCAACAATCCAACCAGCATGGGGTGTGCCTTCCACATTTGCTTTGAAGCTATGCCCATCTTTAAGCATCCGGTCACTATTTCGTTGTGCAATTTGATCTAACTTTTTCGTTTCCGTTAATGGCTTTAATCCCCGAGCAGCCCGGTCATGATTAATATCACTAACTGCTCTCTTCCGATAAGCTGCGACACTATATTTGCCATAGCCCCATTGGTTACGGACGTTGGATGCCGCAACATAACCTTTTACTTTGCCATTCTTAGCCGTTAAATAATTGACCGTGGCCGTTTTACCATTAGCCTTGCGAACGGTTACTTTCTTGCTGGCGTAAAACTTAGTGTATAAGTACTTCGTCAAATGAGTTTTTTTATGCGTTAAGGTCGCCTTTGAATACATCCAACCACCTTGGACATGAACCTTATGTTTAGCCTTATAGGTCGTGGTCTTCACAACTTTAGCAGTTTTAGCCTTGGCGAACGCCGTGGTCGTCCTATTAGCTGTGGTCACTGCAATCCCCATCGTTGTCACACTTAAAACGGTTAACGCTGATACAATTACTTTGCTTACTTTCATCGGTAACGCCTCCAATTTTTATCGCTCAAACTCACTTATAAGGATGAAACATCATTTTATCGCCAGAAGCCTTAAAATTCTTACCGATCTTATGAAAACTCGACTTCTGATTTTTCTCGCCACCTTTGCCGCCAACCCAGTGAGCATTGTACCGAAGGATATACCGATGATGACCGAGAGACCGATAATAAACGTGCGAGCCCGTAACAACCGGCATGCCTGAACTCCAGTACCAGACGGACTTCGGGCCAATCTTGTACTGCGACATTAAATCAGCACCAAAATGCTTCGTTTGATACTTCCCCCGAAGCGCTTTAGGGGTCCCTTTGTGCCACTTAACCTTTTTAGCCGTCTTATGTTTGGCCGCTTGACTAGGTAGCGCAGTCATGTTCAAGTTGCCACCAATTAGGGCCGTCATTCCTAATACCATTAAACTTAATTTAGTCAGTCGTTTCATTAAAGCTAAACTCCTTTTGCCTGTTTACTTATTTGCGGGTGTTAAACGCCGTAAAGACATTCGCCACCGCTGAAATATTAGCCGCCGAATTAGTCGATTTGGCCACTGCCAGATTTTCTTGTTGCATCGACAATTGGTCATTTTGAAAGTCTTGCGTTTCAGCGACATTAAAAGCTTCTTGTAACGTGGTTGCCCGATTCTCACTAATCAAGTGCATCAAACGGTCAATCGTCCAATAACTATAAAACTTTTGTGGAAAGTCTTGCATTCCTTGAACATAGGCTGGCACCGCCATGGCCGCATTAATTTGTTGATTAGCTTGCTCAATCAGGTCACTCGCTTGACGCTTCTGTCCATGTTGCACATACGCTAAATAAATAGTCCCGGCAATGCCACCCCAGAAGACCACTGCACTGAGTATTGGACTGATCGCAACAACCACAATTGGTAAAATAAAAATCCCAACAATCGCCCAAATCAAACGGTGTTTAGCTTGTTTACGTAACTGCTCATAATTAGTCTCTGCGACATACCGGGCATGCCGAGCATCTTGAACATCCGCGGTTAACGCCCGCTTAGTTCCCAAAAATTTCAAAATATCTTCTTTACTCATTACTGTAACGCCATCCTTTTTATGATAATTTTTATCGACTGAAATGTTTGTTACTTACAACAACTACTTGCAGGGCCTAAAATGATAAACAAGCTTACTAATAAATTTTCTAAAGTAGTTAGTCTCGTCAGTCCTTGACAACTTGACATGCCGATTCGTTTCATCAGCAATTCGTGTGACACTGTCGTGGTCCCCGTTGCTAGCTGGCTTGTATGTAACCTGCTGAATGCCTGTTGACGAACGAGTCATCACTACATCCGGCATTGATCTGATTAACCCCAATTAATCCTGCTCCAGCTAACAAAGTGTCGATAGTACCGCCACACTTTGTTTCGTTAGACTACTTATCTAATTTATAGACCAACCCTTTACTGAATCCAGCCATCCCACTGGCAGATTCGATCTTAAAAGTCTGATGATCCTTAGCTAGTTTGGCTGAAAGATCAGTCTTGCCAAGCTTAAAAGTTAACTGGTCACCATCAATCTTGTACGTCCCCGTATTCGTCTTTTCACCATCTGAATATTCCACTACTTTATTATCCCGTGTAAATTTCAATGTATCTTTAGATGTCGCAACTAAGACTGTAACAGTCGTTGAATAACTACCAGTCAATTTCTTAGGTCGTAACAGCAAGACACCAACAATCACCACAACGATGAGTCCCACAATTCCGATAATCCAAGCTGGTTTAAGCTTTGTTCCTTTCAATGGCATCATTTTCCCTCCTTTCAACTTATCCTTAGTCTCGAAAATACTAATTAAATCAATACCCCATACCCCTAATATTATCAAATTACTATAAAAGTATCAATATTGCATGTACTTAGTACAATAATTTTCCGTATATCGTTTTGTTACCCTGTACGGAGGGTGAAATCATATGAATCTAGATTTTTTTGGCGAACGCCTTAAAGCCATGCGCAAGGCCAAGCGTCTTACACAGTTAGACCTCTCGAAACGCTTAGAGGTCAGCAAAGGAACCGTCTCTGCTTACGAGCAAGGCTTGTCCTACCCAGCTTTAGCAACCCTAGTGGAAATCTGCACAATTTTAGACACCTCTGCAGATTATTTACTGGGACTTTCTGATGACCTCTCATTTAAAATGGGAGGCTTAACCGATGCGCAAACGGACAGTGTTTTACAATTTGTTGCCCTAATTGAACGTGCTAATGATATCGTCAACGACCGATAATGGCATCATGACGGTGAATTAGTACTCATGCTTAGACCACTACCAATCGTGTCACCTAAAGGATCTGATGTCAGTGTAAAAACACATCAGGTCTTTTTTGCGGTCACCATCTCACTTAGGCGCTCCCAATTTAACGCTTATTTAACATTTGATTTATACTATCAACCATCAATCAAGCTGGATTATTAATTTCTGATAGGCACATTCATTAAACTTATTCAATCAGTTTTAGACCAACTAAAAAAAGCCTGGAAATAACTTCCAGACTTTCCATCATCCTATTTAGACATCAGTTTCATCGCAGCGTTATAAGCCCGATCATGATCACTAATCTTCTGTGCTAATTGCACTTCCAACTTAGTCAATGTCTTTTTATTAACTTTACCCGTAGCGGGCAACTTGGCTTTCTTTTGATAATGTTTTAGTGCTTGGGTCGTTGAGGCCCCAAAGTACCCATTCGCACTACCTTTGAAGTCACCCATGGCCTTAAGATATTGTTGCAACGTCTTGATATTATCGTTGACCTTACCGGCTTGTAAGTCACTGACTTTACTCAAGACTGTCAAGCTGGCGTAACTTGGTTCATTGGCTTTGATAGTTGGGGTCAAGCCCTTCTTGTTGATCCACGTCCCATTTGGCGTTAACCATTTGGCAACGGTGATCTTCATTTCGGTCTTATCACTAAAGGTTGAGACGGTTTGCACGGTCCCTTTACCATAAGATTGTGACCCAACTAGCTTTACGCCAGCGGATTGATGTAAGGCGGCAGAAAAGATTTCAGCAGCAGACGCACTCCCACCATCAATTAAGACAGTCGTTGGCTTGGTTTCCTTGTAGCCGCCATCATACTTCTTACCAGCGACATACTTCTCAGCTTGGCTGTCGCGTGCTTGCACTTGCATAATGGTCTTGCCATTCTTCAAGAACATCGAGGCCATCTTCAAAGCCGCGGTCATCAAACCACCTGGATTACCACGCATGTCAATGACAAGCTTCTTGGCACCTTTTTTATCCAAGGCTTTTAAAGCGGTCTTAAATTCTTTAGCAGTATTCGTTGAAAAGGTTGAGACGGTAATATAACCAATCTTCTTTTTCCCGCCAACTAACTTGTAATCAACCGTTGTGACTGGAATCTTGGCCCGCTTTAAGCTAACGGTAAAGGTTTTGCCAGCACGTTCAACGGTTAATTTCACCGTTGTGCCGACTTTCCCACGCATTAAGTTAACGGCCTGCGTCAAAGTCTTGCCAGCAATCGACTTACCATTGACTTTTTTGATAATGTCTTTTGGTTTCAAGCCGACTTTTTTCGCTGGGGTTCCCGCAATTGGTGAAATGATCTGGATATAACTCCCAGACTTTTGAACTTGCGCACCAATCCCCGAGAAAGAACTGTCGATTGTATCATTTAAACTTTCGGTTTCGCTCTTATCCATATATTCGGAGAACTTATCACCAAGGGAATTGACCATCCCATTAATCGCACCATTCGCCAGCTTATTTTCATTGACTGGTTGATAATAGTTCTGACTAATTGTGGCGTACACCGATTGAATCTTCTTCATGGCAGTGCTGGTTTGTTGCATATTAGCCAGTTGCTGGTTTACCGAGCGACCGATAACCCAATAAGTACCACCAATCCCGATACCTAATGCCACCACGATTGAAATAATGTACGTCCATAGTCCCACGCGTCGTTTCGGGCGCTTGGCTTTCGACTTTAAATGCGGATTAACCGGCTGTTCTGGCGCGGTTTCCTTTGTTTCTTTGGCCATCCCAAAAATCCTCTTTCCTGACTAAATTAGCCTAAGCTTCACTTGCTAAATAGGCCTGCCAAGCGTCATCAAATATGGTCATTGATGGTAAATAGCCGGCATTTAATTCTAAATATTGTGAGACTTCATGGAAATCTTGACTCTGCTTAGGAAACGACTGATCAAAAAACGCGTTATTGGCAAATTCAGCCACAGATTCAGTGCTGTCAGGATTTCTTTGGGTCATCAAATACTGATAAAACGTTTTGTGCATGGTGCCACCTCACCCTTAATTGCGCTTAGGAATATGCATCTCAAAATTGAATTGATTGCCAGCTAAGTCCAGCTTATCCACGCTATAGCGAACATCATGCTTGCCGACTAATTTATTCAAATATAAATCAATCGTCTTGTTCTTGGCGCTCAATTTGACCCACTTAGGAATCTTGTAATTATTATTAATGTAATTAATGACGAAACTAATCGGAATTGACATCGTCCCAACCGACAGCTTGGTCGCTTTCAACGAGATATTCCCATTACTAATCACACTCGGCTGCATCGTGATCACAAATGACACGCTTTGACCAAGCACCTTGGTCGTCCCCAGCAGGTAAGCCGCATCGGACCGAACCACAAAGCGATACTTCAATTCCTGACCCTTTTGAAAATCAGTCAGGTAGTAAGAAGCTAAGGCATTTAACTGCTGGCGATTCATTTTAATCGGCACGCTGGCAGCATCATTACCACTCGCCGTGTTGACGGTTTGAGTCTCACTCGGCGACCGCAGAATTTGCGTCCCCATGTAAGCCCCCAAGCCGAGAATGAGGGCAATCAAGATGATGGCGACCCATTTCCATAAATTAACTGGACCACTTGGCTGTTTTGGTTGCGTGTCCTTGGTTTTTCGTTGTGCTTCACGCATTTAGACGTCCCCCTTTACTTTTTCAATAACCATGCCGGATGCGCCATCATCGTCTGATACAACTTGCTCGTAAAGACATGGTAGCCCCGCTTATTCGGATGGAAATTATCACTATTAGAGATCAAATTATTGTCCTTTGACTCAGCCGCTACGGCCGCATTAATCTGCGTTGCATTCGTCAGATTCGTTAAGGACGTGCTGTTAGACGCTTTTTTCAACTTGGCAATCTCAGCCGCCGTCTTGTACTGACCGTGCGACATCACGGTATTAATACTCATGAAGTAAGCCTTTTGATAATGACCAAGCGTCGTCTGCGTCTGTTCATTCCACTGCTGGACATAAGCCGTAATCGCCGTCACATTCGGAAAGTTGACGTAGATCGGATTATAGATACTAAAGACAAATAACGAGGCCTTTGGATTCAACTGCCGTAACCGATTAAACAATTTGGTTAACTTTGCAGCATACGTTGTTTGCGCCTTCGCCACCGTACTATTATTCTTAGCCGTGTTATTGGAAGTAATGGACCCTTCCAACGTTTGTAAGAGGTCATTGCCGCCAACGGTGACCGTTAACACATCGGCCGCCGCAATTTTATGTTGTAACGCTGACGACTTATTAATACGGGCCAAGATTTGGTCACTACGATCACCAGATTTACCGGCGTTCGTCGCGGTAACAGTTAGATGCTGCTTGTTAGTTAGAGTCTGCTTAATCTGACCAACATAGCCGCCTTCCTTTTTGTCACCAATACCTTCAGTTAACGAATCGCCGACTGCGACTAACTGCAAGCGCTTTTTATGCGCGGCTTTAGTCGGCTTTTTGGAATTAGCCGTTTGGGTTGTTGACGTCGTTGTCGAACTAGGATGTAAGACATGATTCAATCCCCAAAAAGCACCACCCGCAACCACCGCCACAATGAGCACTACTTTCAGTGCTTCCCAGAGTTTATGCATATGCGTTCAGCACCCTTTCTTTTTAAACTTGTCCTGTCGATTCAATCGCAATAAGAAAAAGGGGCGGTCGCAACCGCGCCCTGCCCCTCAACTTTAAGCTTGTGCTTGCGTATGATATTCAACCGCAAACGCCCCAGGACCACCGTGCGTTGCAATGATTGGCACCGTTGGCTGGACACTTACTTTCAAGCTTGGTAATGCTGCTTGTAAGCGTTGCTTGTAGCCTTCGACCCGTTCGGTTGCACCCACGTGTGAAATGGCCACTTCGACCACATTCGGCGTTTGGATAATATCTTCAATCACCTTATCAAAGAATTTATTAATCGCTTTGACACCGCGACCTTTCATCTTCACATCTAAAGACCCATCGTCAACTTCCAAGGCAATCTTGACGTTCAATAACGTACTGATAGCGCCAGTCAACCGACTGATGCGGCCACCAGCAACCAAGTTATTTAAGGTCATGACACCCATAAATAACTTAGTATGTGCTTGCGTCGCATGTACTTGGTCGATCACGGCTTGCTTATCAGCACCCGCTTGCGCTAGTTTCGCTGCTGCAACGACTTGAAAGGCCATTGCCCGATCAGTTGTCCGGGCATCAATCACAGTCACATCAGTCTTCGTAATCGAAGCTGCCTGTTCTGCCGTATGCACCGTACCAGAAATAGCTTCGAGCATATTAATGCAGACCACACTAGCCCCATCGGCACCGAGCTTATCAAAAGTTTCGATAAACGTTCCCAATGCTGGTTGACTCGTCTTTGGTAATGATTTCGCAGTTCCCATCTTCTCGATGAATTCTTCCCGCGTAATCGTTTCATCTTCAATATAAATTGTGCCATCGATCATGACGGACAACGGAATCACGGTAATATCGTATTTTTGAACCTCGGCGTCCGTTAAATTTGCCGAAGAATCGGTCACAATCTTGATTTTCGTCATACTTTGCCACGCTTTCTTAGTCTTGTAAGAATTAGCCAATTCTCACAATAAAATTAATGCTCTTAGTATAGCAGAAAAACCGCCTAGTTTCACGATTTGCCGTTGATTTTCCGCCGACTAAAATCATCAAACTGATATTCTAAGGTATTTTTCGCATCACGCACGCCATTTTCATGCTGCGTCAGTTGCCACTGATCATAATCGATTGGCGGCATCCAAGTATCCCCGGTAAAATCACCGGTAATCAGCGTCCGATATAAGTAATCTGCTCGTGGTAAGACAGCTTCAAAAACGGTCGCCCCACCAATCACGAAGATCACCTCATCAGGATGTGCCGCCTGTAAGGTCCAGAGTGCCTCCAGACTAGATAATTGTTGGACCCCGGCTGGTAAGTCTAGGGTTTGCCGTGATAAGACCACATTTTGCCGGTGTGGCAGTGGTCTTGGAAAACCGGCAAACGTCTTGCGCCCCATCACAATCGTGTGATTTAAGGTCAGCCGTTTGAACCGTTTTAAATCCGCTGACAAGTGCCACGGCAACTGGCCATTAGCGCCAATTAAGCCATGCTGATCCTGAGCCCAGATTAAAGCAATCATGATCCAACCTCCTAAATCGCGACTGGCGCTTTGATCGCCGGCGCCGGATTATAGCCGGTCAACTTAATATCACTCATTTGCGTATCGAATAGATCCGCTGGTCGATCACTTAAAACTAGTTGTGGCGCGGCTTTGGGCTGGCGCGTCAACTGTTCTTTAATTTGATCGACATGATTCGTATAGATATGCGCATCGCCCAAAGTATGCACGAATTCACCAACTTGTAAGCCAGTTGCCTTCGCCACTAGATGAGTCAATAAGGCATAGCTAGCAATATTAAACGGTACGCCTAAAAAGACATCGCCTGAGCGTTGATACAACTGGCAACTCAGCTTACCATCCGCCACATAAAACTGAAATAACGTGTGGCACGGGGGTAACGCCATACTCGGGACATCTTCTGGATTCCAAGCTGAAACAATCAACCGCCGTGAATCGGGATGCTGCTTAATCATGGCAACTACGTTAGCAATCTGGTCAATCGCTTGGCCGTTACGCGTCTGCCAATGCCGCCATTGCGCCCCATAGACATCCCCCAAATTACCAAACTTAGCCGCAAACTCATCATCAGTTAAGATCCGATCATCAAACGTCTGCATCTGGGTTTGATAGACTGGCTTAAAGTCCGGATCATCCAACCGCCGATGCTCAAAGTTCGTCATATCAGGACCGGTATAGGCGTCACTAGTGACCCAGTTTTTAAAGGCCCATTCATCCCAGATATGATTATGGTGTTGCAAGAGGTATTGAATATTCGTATCGCCATGCAAAAACCACAATAATTCACTCTTGATTAGGCCAAAGGGAACTTTTTTAGTCGTCAATAATGGGAAGCCTTGGCTCAAGTCAAACCGCATCTGGTAGCCAAAAAGACTATACGTCCCGGTCCCAGTCCGATCATCTTTGTAAGTCCCGTGATCTAAAATATCGCGCGCTAATTGTAAATAAGCATCTTCTAACATGCGTGTCATCCTTTCAGGCCTCCGCAAATTGGCTTAAGTAATCCCAACGGTTCATTTTTTCATCAATCGACGTTTCCGTCGCAGTTAGGTCTTTTTGTAGATCGGCTAACTTACCATAATCACTAGCATTGTCAGCCATGGCTTGTTCTACTTCAGTCTTATGAGCATCGAGTTTTTCGATGACACCTTCAATTTTGTCATATTCTAACTGTTCCGCGTAAGTCAGCTTCACTTTTTCTTTAGGATCAGCTGGCTTAGTGGGCTCAGCTTTCGGCGTGGCCTTGGCTTTCGACACAGTTGGTTTCTCCGCAGCTTTTTGATCCTTCAAATAACTCGAGAATCGCCCAGCATACCGTTCAATCTGGCCCTTACCATCAAAGATCAAGAGTTTCGTCCCAACTTTATCTAGGAAGTAGCGATCATGTGAGACCGTAATAACCGTCCCAGCAAAATCAGCCAAATAACTTTCCAAAACAGTTAACGTCCCGATATCTAAATCATTCGTCGGTTCATCTAATAATAAGACGTTCGGCTGTTGCATTAAGAGTTTTAATAAATACAACCGCCGTTTTTCGCCACCTGATAGCTTTCGAATTAAAGTCCCATGCATCGAACGGGGAAAGAGGAATTCTTCTAATAACTCTGTAACCGAAACGTGTTCACCCTGTTTATTGACGACATTTTCACCAACTTCTTGTAAATAATTGATGATTCGCTTATCGCCAGGAATCGGTTCGGTCTGTTGCGTATAGTAAGCCATTTTGACAGTTTCGCCGATGGTCACGGTACCGCTGTCAAGCGGGAGCCGTTCAGCAATCACGTTTAACAGACTTGACTTACCAGCACCATTTAGCCCGGTAATTCCAATTCGATCATGGGCCTGAATGAGCATTGAAAAGTCGTTTAGAATCGGTTGACCATCAAAGCTCAAACTTGCATTTTTTAATTCAATAACTTTCTTGCCCAAGCGTTGCTGCCCCAGTGAAATATCCACATCATGATCAACTTGCAAGGTATTTAAATTATCTTTTAAATCATTAAACCGATTAATCCGGCCTTGCTGTTTCGTACTCCGCGCTGGCGCCCCAGCCCGCATCCAGGCCAATTCTTTTTTATATAACTGTTGCTGCTTATGTTCAGCCGTGACATCGCGGGCAACCCGTTCGGCTTTAGCTTGCACATAATCCTGATAGTTTCCCGTATATTTATACAGTTCCCCAAACGACAGCTCAAACATTTGATTGGCTACTTGGTCTAAGAAATACCGATCATGGGTAACCACAATCAAGGCGCCTTTATAAGCTGCCAAATACGTTTCCAACCATTCGATGGAATCAAAGTCCAAATGGTTGGTCGGTTCATCCAATAATAATAAATCAGGCGATTGAATTAAGACTTGCGCCAACCCAACCCGCTTGCGTTGACCACCAGATAACGTCTTCACCGTTTGCGTCAAGTCGGTTAAATGCAGTTGCGTCAAAATCGTTTTGACATCACTTTCTGCATTCCAGGCATCTTCTTGATTCATCCGCGTTTCCGCTGCCATATAAGCTTTTTCCGTTGCTGGATCTTCTGGTCGATCAGCATAGTCCGCTAATGTTTGTTCATAATGCCGAATAGTTTTAAAAACTTGCTGGCTTCCGGCCAAAACCGCGTCTAACACCGTTAAGTCTTCATTCAAGTCCGGCTGTTGGGTCAAATACCCGATTTCATAATTTTTAGGTTTCACGAGTTGACCGGCTTCAGGCGCGGTCACCCCCGCGAGGACATCCAATAAATTCGTCTTCCCGGAACCATTGACGCCGATTACGCCAATCCGATCATGTTCATTCACGATAAACGAAATATCTTTGAATAACGTTTTCTCACCATAAGTCCGGGTCAGATTTTCTGCTCTTAATGTTTGCATACCTTACTATCCACCCCTTAACTTCAATTACATTCTATCTTAGCTAGAAATGCGTAAAAACACAACTAGCAAACTTTGCTTCAGCTCGCCAATATTAGCTCGGCCAACGTTAAATCGACCATATGCTTGGTTCAAGCTAAACTTGCCGCCTGCCGGTTAGTAACTAAAATGCCAACATGCCATGACACATTTTGAAGCCCAAACTTCGGCTCATAAACCTGGCCACCACGTCCCAGCCGATTCTGGCCCAACCCAAGTGACGATTTAAGCCAACTAGTACTAACCGTATTAACAACATTTACGTTAGTGCCAACAGTAAAAACCACCCACCGGCTTTAATCCGTTGAGTGGTTTCTCTTTAAGTTTCATTTAATTTTAGGCGCCGTAAACATCTAAGACCGTCCGACCAGTTTCAACCACTAAATGGAGTTTACCATCTTTATCGATTGAACTGGTTTGATAGATATTATCAATCCCGTCCACGTCTTTAGGCTTGAATGGCAAGTAAACTTGTTCGCTACCCCGTTCGTCACCAAACAAAATATCGAGCTTTTCAATATCTTGATAATGAGTAACCCGTTCAAACATCCCACTAGTCACAGATGACAAGTAAGTTGTATCTGGATCGACGGCATCCGCATCTGGTTCAAATTCCGCTTTAAACGAGTGACAGGGATGAATCACCGTCATCTTGCCACCCTTGATGCGACCATAACTAGTCGTTACCCGGCCAATCCAAAGGTCTGAAATGTCTTGATGGTTCACAACCCAAGTATCGCCATTCCGAAAATAAAACTTTAATGCTTCTAGTGCTCTTTCCATTTGCGATCACCTCATTGAATTAGTTTCAAGTTAATCGTAACAGATTTATAGAAAATATCAATCGTTTTTTGTATCCGCTATCATGCTCGCAAAATCAAGCAAGTCGGCTGATTCGTTCTTCACTTTTCCCGTCACGACTGCGTGCAACAGTTGCGCCAAAATCTGTCCCATTTGTGGGCCCGGCGTCGTTAGCTGATGCCGTAATAAGTCGCCGCCATTAATCGCCAACTCGTGCTTATCTTGAATCGGCAACGCCGCATAAGCCGCCGTCAATGCGACTTGGGGTTGACCGAAGCCTAGCAAGTTAGCCACTGTATTGGCCGTTTCTAAAGCCGCTGCGCCCGCAGAAAACAATTCACTAGCCGTTAGCTGGCCACGTTGTTTGAGCGCGCTCACGACCAACCAGGCGGCGCTCACGTGGTCGATCAAATCATTACTGGTCTTCCAAGCTTTTAACAAGCGGCGAATCGCGGCCTGATCAGGTAAGTCCATTAACCAAGCAAGCAACGTCCAGGTACTTTCAATCGTGGGTAACTGCCAAGCTGGTAAGTCGATTAATCGTTGTAGCATCGCTTGTTGATCAGCCATTTGCGGCATATACTGATACAACTTTGTATCCAACAGTGCTTGCAAGCCACGTTGGGGTTGTTGCCCCATTAACAGCTTTTCCCATTCAACCCGCGTCCGTTCAACGGCGATTTTGGTTAGTAAAGCGACATTGTCAGTGATAGCTTGTTGGGTCTGCGGCTCAATCGTAAAGTCTAATTGACTAGCAAAGCGCACGGCCCGCATCATCCGCAATGCATCTTCATGGAACCGATCTTCCGCAACGCCAACGGCCCGCAAAACACCAGCCTTTAAATCGGCCAAGCCATCAAATAAATCAATCACTTCACCGTTTGCCCGCATCGCTAAGGCATTAACAGTAAAGTCGCGTCGCTTTAAGTCTTCTTTTAATGACCGAACAAACGTGACCTTATCAGGCCGGCGATAATCTTGATAGCCGGATTCCGTCCGAAACGTTGTTGTTTCATAGCCCGTCCCGTGATCTAAAATCATCACAGTACCATGTTCAATCCCGGTATCAACCGTTCGTTTAAACAACCCTTTGACTTCCGCTGGAAACGCACTCGTCGCGATATCAACATCGTGCAACGGTTTGCCTAAGATCGTATCTCGCACGCCACCACCAACAAAGTACGCCTCGTAACCGGCCGCCTCAATCGTCTCAATGATTGGTTTTGCCTGCTGAAAAGCCGTTGGTAATTGTGTCAAAATCATAGTAAGTTTTCCAACCCAATCATCAATTCATGATATTGGTTAATCTTACCAACAGCCACTTTAACCCCGGTCATAAATGAAATCCGATCAAATGAATCTTGACGAATCGTTAAGCCTTCACCAGGGCCGCCAAACATGACTTCTTCATGTGCAACCAAGCCTGGTAACCGCACCGCATGAATCCGCATGCCTTCATATTCCGCACCACGAGCTCCCGGTAAGGTTTCCGTTGCATCGGGATTACCTTGTTGCTTAGGCTTGCGAACTTCCGCAATCTTCCTAGCAGTGCTGATCGCCGTCCCACTAGGTGAATCGATCTTATCATCATGGTGCATTTCAATGATTTCAGCATCTGGGAAGTATTTCGCTGCTTGTTGAGCGAATTGCATCAACAAAACCGCACTGATCCCAAAGTTAGGCGCAATCAAGCCACCGACTTGCTTAGCTTTCGCTAATTTTTGTAAATCAGCGACTTGTTCATCGGTCATCCCGGTTGTCCCAATCACTGGCGAAATGCCATTGTTGAGGGCGAACTTGGCATTTTCATAGACCGCCGTTGGAATCGTAAAGTCGATCCAAACCGTTGCATCGGTCTTAATCGCGGTTAAGTCATGAAAGGCGGGCACATCTTGACCACTAAACCGGGCATCTTCCCCTAAGTTTTGATCCTTAGAGCGCGCATCATAAACCCCTACCAAATCAAAATCAGCGTTATCGATGACCATTTGAGCGGCCGTACTGCCCATCCGACCTTTGTAGCCGGCTACAATTACTTTTACGTTTGCCAAAATACAATTCCTCCTTAAAGTTAAAACCACTTATCCTTTTCATTTTAGCAGACAACGAGCTAATGGTGCAGGGGTGAAGCGCTAAAAACGGCAAAAAATTGGGCTTAGCTAAATTAGCCAAGCCCAATTTTTTAAATTAACGCCTCAATTTCATGCAAGACCCCATCATGATTGTTATCCAATCGAGTCTGATAAGTCGCCATGGCTTTAACGGGCGCAATCGCATTGCGCATCGCAAAGCTATATTCTGCTTCACGCAACATCTCTAAGTCATTGCCATTATCCCCAAAAGCCGCCGTTTGACTGAAAGGAACTTGCCACCGTTGCTGCAAATAAGCCAAACCTTGAGCCTTATTCACATTAGGGTTAATGACATCTAAACCATTACCCCCACTCACAGTTGCCCGCAAACGACCTTTAAAGCGCTGATTAATGATGGCTGCTTGTTGATTGATGTCCTGGTGGGCCCAACTGAAGGTCGCCTTATAAATATGATCATCGACAGCCGTTAAATCATCCACTACGGCGATGTTGCTTAAGAAGTATCGCATCAAGTCGCTATCATCAATCGGCCGGATATAAGCTGCTTGTTTGCCAGATAACGACATGCTGGCCCCAGCTAAAGCAGGCTCCGTGCCAACAAATGCCAATAATTCAGCTAAAACTTGCGGCGTTAAAACACTTTCATGCAAGACATGTCCGTGATTATCAATCACTAAGCCGCCATTTTCGGCTACATACGTTAATTCGCCTTCAATGCCATTAAAAACATCGATACAGTGTTGGAGCTGATTCCCACTGGCAACCACGAAATGTTGCCCATTGGCATTGATTTGATCAAGTTGGGCCTGGAAACGCGCATGGTCAAAGTCATGATCATCGCGTAAAAAAGTCCCATCTAAGTCCGACGCAATTAAAGCTACTTTCAAATAAATTCCCCCTAAATCACTCATTACATCAGGAGGTCAATTACCCGTAACCCGTGCTGAGCCTTGATTTTTTAGCCATGACTAATTGCACTCACAGCCGCTTAACTTTATTTTACCAAAGTTGTAAGCATTTTCAACATCAATAGCCCTGGTCTTCAAAATCCTCAAGCATCGCCACCATTGCCCCATCATCAGGTTCAATCGCCAGGTAATTTCGTAAGGCTGCAACTGTCTCATCAACCATCCCAGCTTCACGGAAGAAGTAAATCGCGGGCTTCAAGAAGTCTTCATTATGTTCAAAGAACGGGTAAGCAGCCAAGTAATTATCGCGGGCGGCCTTGAAGTGGTCCAAATGTGCATTTGAGACTGCCAAATTCCAGTAAAATTGGGGATCAAATTCATTACTCTGCAAGTATTGATCCAATAAGGCCACGTTATCTTGATAGCGTTCTTGTTGGACTAACAAGTTGGATAATTCTAAGACCGTCGTCAAGTTTTCCGGATCGATACTCAAGCCTTCCCGTAAATACTTTTCGGCTAAATCTTGATCATCTAGCTTCAACGCAATCCGTGCCGTTTGTAAATAAAGCTGTTCATTATATTGATCCACGGCTAAGCCTTCTTGTAAGGTCATTAAGGCTTTATCCAACTGATTCAGCTTTTCTTGGGCTTCAGCTAAGTACGGGTAAATGGAAGCATACTGCGAATCTTGTTCTCGTAATTTATTAAGCACGTCAATCGCCTTACGCGGTTCGTCCAATTGGAGGTACGTAAAGCCCAGTTCGAACTGGCTATCAGGCGTGAGCTTAGCCGGCTTGATCTGTTCCAAATACCCGACCGCTTGCTCGAAATGACCCGATTCAGCATAAGATACCCCGAGCCGTTCCACCAAGTTAACTTTAGAAATCTCTAGTTGCCCTTGCTTGATCAAATCCAAATAAAACCGAATCGCTTTGCTATAGTTACGAATCAAAAAGTAAAATTCCGCTAAAGCAAACTCAACGATTGGTTCGTCCGGATCAATCCGGTACGCTTCAACCAACTTTTGCTCACTAACTTCGAATAATTCTTGCGTTTGATACAAATCAGCCTCGACCAATAAAGCCTGGACATAGGCCGGTGAATCCGGCTTAACTTGGTGCAAGTAGTCCAATGCCAAATCGGTATCGTCTTCATCAATGGCAATATCGGCTAAACTAGTCCGTAAACTATCTTCATCCGGGTACTTCGCTAATAATTTTTTATAAATCCGGGTCGCTTGTTTTAAAAAGCCGAGGCCGTATAATTCCTCAGCTAAACTATAAAGTGTGTCATCATCATCTTTGCGTAACGCCCACGCATAGTGTTTGTTCGCCGTTTCTAGCTGACCATTTGATAAGGCAGCGAGCATTTTTTCTGAATAAGTCATGGCACCCATCCTTTGTTGTGAATTGATTGGGGACTTGGGTTCAAGGCCCCGTTTTGATTGCTCTAGTTGCTGAAACGTGTTCGCACGACCTGCCCACTCCGCTTGCTACGCTAACCCACCCGACCGGAAGTTCACCGGTCAACTGAGTTAGCTAGGCAATGCTCATGGGCAACCCGGTCGTGCTCACACTCTGACAGCTCGACTAACTATCATAACGCAAACCAACACAAAAAAGCCAGCATAACGGTTGTTATGCTGGCTTAAAAGTTTACACTTTAAGGAAATTATTTAACTGCGTCCTTTAAAGCTTTCCCTGGCTTAAATGCAGGTACTTTGCTTGCAGGAATTTGGATTTCTTGACCAGTTTGTGGGTTGCGGCCCTTACGAGCGGCACGTTCACGTACTTCGAAGTTACCAAATCCAATCAGTTGAACTTTTTCGCCCTTTGCAAGGGTTTCTTGGATTGATGCAAAAACTGCATCGACTGCAGCAGTTGCGTCTTTCTTAGTTAAGTTAGTTGCCGCAGCAACGTTGTTAACTAATTCAGCTTTGTTTGCCATGTTTGATTCACCTCCCCTTTACAGAGTGAAGATGTATGTATTTAAGTACGTACATCCAGATGATCATTTTTGAGTGGTCCAAAAATGAGAGAAACGATGACAAGCATCATTTCTTGTTCAAAGATAGCATAGGAATGCTGTAATAGCAAGCTTTTTTGAGGTTTTTGCTCAAAATTTGAAATTTGAGTAATAATCGTTTACAACTTTAAATCCTTATGCTAAAATGCCGATTTCGCGCGGTTTTGCCTACTTACGCCGCCGTTCAATCATATGAATTGGCGTTCCAGTAAAATCAAAGGCATTTCGAATCTGATTTTCAAGGAAACGTTCATATGAGAAATGCATCATATCCGGGTCATTAACGAAAACCACAAAAGTCGGTGGCTGAATCGCCACTTGGGTTGCATAGTAGACCCGCAACCGCTTCCCGTTATCACTTGGTGTTGGATTCATCGCAATGGCATCCATAATGACATCATTTAAGACGGACGATTGAATCCGCCGTGAATGATTCAAGCTGACCTTTTGGATCAAGGCTGGCAATTGTCCCAAGCGTTGGCTCGTTTTAGCTGAAACGAAGATAATTGGGGCATAAGCTAGGTAGACGAACTCATCACGAACGTAAGCTTCGAACTCTTGCATCGTATGATTGTCTTTCTTAACCAAGTCCCACTTATTGACCACGATAATAATCGCTTTGCCGGCTTCATGGGCATAGCCTGCCACTCGCTTATCCTGTTCACGTACGCCTTCGTCCGCATTAATGACAAACAACGCCACATCACTATTATCAATCGCCTTTAACGCCCGCATCACACTGTAACGTTCCGTGTTTTCGTAGACTTTACCCTTTTTACGGATACCAGCCGTATCAACCATCACGAAGCGATTACCTGCTTCATCGGTAAACTTCGTGTCAATCGCGTCACGGGTCGTCCCAGCGACATCTGACACAATGACCCGATCTTCACCTAATAAGGCATTCACGATCGATGACTTCCCAACATTGGGGCGGCCAATCAAGCTAAAGCGAATCGTCCCTGGTTCATCTTCACCCGTTGAATCGGGAAAGTTCTTCACCACGGCATCCAATAAATCACCCAAGCCTAAGCCATGGGCCCCTGAAATCGGGTATGGATCGCCAAAACCTAAGGAATAGAAGTCATAAACTTCACTCCGCATTTCTGGATTATCCACTTTATTAACTGCTAAAACAACCGGCTTATCTGACCGATATAAAATCTGCGCCACGTGTTCATCGGCATCGGTCACGCCTTCTTTAACACTGACAAGATAAATGATCACATCGGCTTCATCAATGGCGATTTCCGCCTGTTCCGTAATTTGTTTAATAAATGGGGCATCATCAATATCGATCCCACCAGTATCAATCATACTGAACTTTTGACCAAGCCATTCACTATTCGCATAAATCCGATCGCGAGTTACCCCAGGGGTATCTTCGACGATGGAAATCCGATCACCGGCAATCCGATTAAAAATCGTGGATTTACCGACGTTTGGCCGCCCAACAATGGCGACAACTGGTTTTGGCATTAAAATTCCTCCCTTGCACTAAAAATCATAAAAAAATATCCTTCAAGACAAGCTTGAAGGGTATTTTTTAACTTAACGACAATTATTTTTCATCATTGTTGTTTTCGGCATTCTTCAATTCGTCACCGATCAAATCACCTAATGTGAAACCAGTTGATTCTTCTGGGGCATTAGCCGTTGAACGTTCGCTTGCGGAACGGTTTGAACGGTTGTTGCGACGGTTATTGTTACCGCCACGATTGTTGTTACCGCGGTTTTCATTTTCGCCTTCAGATGCTTGTGGCTTTTCTTCCAAAGCCTTGATTGATAATGCCAAGCGTTTTTCGTCTGGACGAACATCTAAGACCTTAACCTTGATTTCTTGACCAACACTCAAAACATCGTTAGGTGTTGCAATGTGTTGATGTGAGATTTGAGAAATATGAACTAAACCTTCAACACCAGGGAACACTTCAACGAAGGCCCCAAAGCTAGTCAAACGTTTAACTTTCCCATCAAGAACAGCGCCTTGAGGGGCTTTTTCTTCAATCCCGTCCCAAGGTTCTGGTAAGGTTGCTTTGATTGATAATGAAACCCGTTCGCGATCAACGTCAACAGATAAGATCTTAACCTTAACTTCTTGACCAACCTTCAAGACATCAGCAGGCTTTTCAACACGTTCGAATGAAATTTCGGAAACGTGAACTAACCCATCAATACCACCAAGATCAACAAAGGCACCAAAGTTCGTCAAACGCGCAACTTTACCAGTGACAACTTCGCCAGCTTGTAAGGTTTGTAAGGCTTCGGCACGTTGTGCTTCGCGTTGCTTTTCAACAACGGCACGATGTGACAAGATCAAACGGTTTTCGCTAGGTTCGATTTCAATAATCTTAAGTTCAAGTTCTTGACCCTTGTAAGCGTTCAAGTCTTCAACGTAATGATCATCAATCATAGAGGCTGGGATAAAGCCACGAACACCGGCATCAACCACTAAGCCACCTTTAACTACTTGCGTTACAGGTGCTTTGATCGTATGACCTGCTTCGTATTCTTTTTCAACATCGTCCCAAACTTTGCGAGCTTCTAACCGACGATGTGACAGTAAGTAACTGCCGTTTTCTTTATCGGTACCAATCCGAGAAATAACGACCAAGTCTAAGACGTCGCCAACTTTAGCGACTTCGTTGACATCTTCAACCCGTTGTGTTGAGAGTTCCTTCAAAGGAACGACCCCTTCAACCCCGGTACCTTGGATCCCAACGATAACTTGCTTGTCATCGTCAATAGCTAAGACTTCACCCTTAACTACATCACCGATGTTCACTTCTTCGACACTATTTAAAGCGTCTAAAAGTTCGTTCTTCTCATTTTGACTGTTTTCATTTTCACTCATGCAAATTTCCTCCTGTCAACAATAACTCTAACCTATATCATAGCTGAAAACGCAATGAAAAGCTAGCTAAAAGCATTAACTAATGCAATTTAGATTGTTGAACTTTGTTTTTTTATAATATTGGCAATGGTTTCAACTACTTGATCGATCGACATCGGAGTCGTATCAACCAAGACCGCATCAGTTGCCTGCGTCAGCGGTGATACTTTACGAGTTGAATCTTTATGATCCCGTAATTCAATTTCAGCCTGCAATTGGGCTAAGGGTGTGTCGATACCCTTTTGGATATTTTCCGCATACCGGCGTTTGGCCCGTTCAGCGGCGGAAGCCACCAAGAAAATCTTAACTTCAGCATTGGGTAAGACCGTTGACCCAATATCGCGGCCATCCATCACAATCCCACCAGCCGCCGCAATCCGACGTTGCTGTTCAGTTAAAATCTCACGAACTTTTGGTAAGGCGGCAATCGTTGACACATTATTCGTGACATCTGGTTGCCGAATTGCCATGGTAATCTCCTGATCGTTGGCAAAGACCAACTGATCAGGTTCTCCCGGCTTGAAGCTAATCGTTAATGTTTGCATTAACGTGGCGACCGCGGCTTCATCCGTTAAAGATACCTGGTGCTGCATCGCCCAATAAGTTACGGCTCGATACATGGCACCAGTATCCACATAGATATAGCCAAATTGTTTAGCAACTAATTTGGCAACGGTACTCTTACCAGCTGAAGCTGGGCCATCAATGGCAACTTGTAATGCTTGTTTAGCCATTTAACAATACCCCTCACAATTTAAAAATCGTGTTTTTTAACGGACACGTAACCGTTGACCAGCCGAAATGGTCGAACCGGACGACAACCCATTAAGTTCTAATAACTTATCAACTGAAATACCAGCATTGGTTGCGACCCGATAAACCCCTTGACCAGCTTCAACCGTTACATACTTACTACCAGTGGCTGATGAACTGCTGCTTTTTTGCGAACTACTGCTACTGCTAGCCGTACTCGCGGAACTGCTGCTTTCATCAGTGGTACTAGTACTACTACTGGTTGAGTTAGCCTTGGATTTGGAACTGGCAACTGCTAAGCTACTTTTCTTTTTAGCGGCTGCTTTTTTCTTAGCGGCTGCCACCGACTGGCTTTTTTTGGCAGCGGCCTTTGAAGAGGCTTTGGCGACGGTCGAACTAGACGCTTTTTTACTGGAACTAGCGACCTGCTCCGTCTGTTGCGGATTATTGAGCGAATTTTTGCGCACCAAGAAATAGCCAATGGGCGCTAGGGCGAGCAACAAAATTAAAACCACTAAGACGGTGGTTAACGTTGAATTGCTACTATCTTGCTTACGTTTTTGAGTTCGCGACAAATTGCCCGAATCATCCCGATCGTCTTCAAAAGTTTTGTCCCAAGGTTTTTTATCTTGAGACTGCTTATCATCATTTTTTTGACTCATAGGGTGTTCCTCCTCAAAAAACTTTCATCAAATATTGTAACATAACGCCTAATCAATTTCTTTAAGAATTTTGTAAAAACAGTTGATCCAACACCGTTGACCATGGTGTAACCGTTGCCGTGACCGTCCTAGCCGTTGCTTGTAAACCTAGTGCCGTAACTGGCAGCCCGGTTCCTGCCAATTGACAACAAGTGGCCGTATGTTCTGGTGCCGGTTCATCAAAATAAGCTAACATTGCGGCTCGGCGACAAGTCGTCGTCTGAACATAAGCCATCAGCTGACTGAGCTCGGTTGCTTTAGCCCGCTGTCGCTGATTAAAGCGCGTGACCACCGCGTCGACGGCATATTGGTGCTCCCAGTAAAACTGCAGGACTTGGGCTAAATCATCGACCGGCTTTTGATGATGCTGAAACCGTTGATAATCTAACTGAATCTCATTAGCACTAGCCGCGGTTAAATCGTTTAGATTACGAACCAATTGTTCATCTCCCGGCGCATAGAGTAACACGGCTAAAGATTGCTGATCATCCCGACCGGCCCGACCAATTTCTTGGACATAATCGGCTAACGTGGTCGGTAAATGATAATGGACAACTAACCGAATATCAGCCTTATTGATTCCCATCCCAAAAGCTGACGTGGCACAGATCACATCCAATTGATCGGCCATAAACTGCTGCTGAATCTTAAAACGCGACTCACCTGATAGACCCGCATGGTACGCCGCTACCCGTAAGCCGGTGGTCTCACGCAACCAATCGGCAATCAAGTCCGTCTGTTTTTTAGAACTAAAATAAATAATTGCTGGCGTAGCAGTTGACGTCACGAGTTGTTGCAAACGTGCCCGCTTGTCAGCTTCATCATTGACTGTTTCCACGGCTAGATAAATATTGGGCCGATTAACCGAATAAACGACTTCCTTAGCTTGTGGCACCTGCATTTGCGTCAGAATATCTTGGCGAACGGCTTGAGTCGCCGTCGCGGTTAACATCAAGGTTAATGGCTGACCTAATTGTTGCTTCAGAGCCCCCAAGCCAAGATAGTCCGGGCGAAAGTCGGGACCCCAAGTCGAAATGCAATGCGCTTCATCCACCACGAACAAAGCCAGCTGAACAGCTTGTAACGCTGACAAAACTAAGGATTGCTTCAACATTTCTGGCGAAACAAATAAATAGTTCAGACTAGCTAACTGATTTAAAACCGTTTGACGGGTCTTAAAGTCTACTTGTGAGGTCAAAGCCGCCACGCGTTTTTCGCCTTGATAATTTAGCCGGGCAACCTGATCTTGCATCAGTGAAATTAATGGCGATACAACCACGACTAAGCCTGGTAAGACGTTCCCAACAAATTGATAGATTAATGATTTACCCGTCCCAGTCGGCAATACGGCTAGGACATCTTGACCAGCCAGCAGATCACTGATGACGTCATATTGCCCTGGCCGAAAGTCATCAAAGCCGTATTTTTGTTTTAGAAGTTGATAAATTTCAGTCTGCTGCACGTTGACACCTCATTATCTGATAAAGTCGGAAATAAAAGAAATCTAAGTCGGGTGCAACTGCTTGAACTTGTTCGAAGCGCCATTGTGTAAGGCTCGGCGTTTGCGCATAAGTTTCAGCTAATAACTGACGCGTTTCCGGTTGTAACAACTGTTCAAACGGAAACGATGGGGTCAGGATTGCAGCTTCTAATAGATGTTCACGCACCGTACTCATTTTCAAGCGCCGCCGCGTGGCAATCTGTGCCAAGCTCGCACCCTGCTGAAAGTCTTGATAAGTTTGCCAAGCACTGACACTAACTGGATTAGCTTTAACTAGCGGCTGCAATAAAGCAGCTAACGGTCCCGTTGGCTGTTGGCGTAACCACGCGATCCAACGACAATTTAAATCCTTGCGCATCACTAAAATCTCCACCGGCGTCCGTTGAAACAATTGGGCTAGTTGTTGATCCGTTTGACCCGGAAAGTCAAACCCAGTTAAGCTGTTGGCAAAGACATCGGCTAATGGGCTAGGCAACGTCGTCAAAAAGCCCGTTAATTCCGCCACGACTTGCGACACTAGTTGTGGTGAGTGCCAGCGTCGGAACCACAACTTAACCGTGGCTTGCATCCCTTGATCAGTGGTTACGGGATAATAACGATTCGTTTGATGGCTAAACTCTGACACCACTTGCAATGCCAGTTGATTTAAAACATTAAAACGGCGTACATCCACTTCCTGAAATTGAGCCCAAGCGACCGGCTGATATAACTGCTGTGTTAATTTTTTTTGCTGGTCAACGCCCGCGGGAGTCACTTGTAAATAACCGGGCGCTGGGATCTGTAACCAACCCGCCTGCACCAACTCATTGGCCGCGGCTTCAAACTTACTGAGCGGCACGCCATGCCAACTATCGAGCCAAGCCAGTCGATCCGCCGTCAGCCCGGCAAACAATGTCGAAACGGTCCGGCGTCCCCGACAAACATTGAACAACGCCTTGGCCCGGCGCGGTGCCGTCGTAAATAATAGTAAAACGTAGTCGGCAAACATGCTGGTCACCATCCTTTCAAAAAAATATCGTGCTTTCAGCATAGCATAAAAAAGCGTTAACGCCAGTGACGTTAACGCTCCAAATTGTCGTTTTTTTAAACGCGGCTCATCAATTGATTTTGATTGCCTAACCATTTCGCCAAGCGGTTATAGACTAACCAAAAGACATTACCGACTAACAATCCCTTAATCAGATTGAACGGTACCACGGCAATTAAAACCAAAGTATTCAAAGAAAAACTCAGCTTCATCCCCATGACCTGCATGTAGAACGGCAACACAAAAGTTAAATTAGCTAACGACTCGATCACAACTAACCCAACGGTCGCTAAGCCAATCGCAATTGGCATCCGCCACTTTTGATCACCATGGTAATACCGTAAAACTAAAGCAAACGCAATAATCAAAATGGCAGAACCCATGAAACTAGCTAGCGAGCCAATCAAGTCTGGAATCGCAAAGCCCATAGTGGCGGAATGTAAGACCAATTTAACTAACGTGATGGCAAACGCGCCACCCATTCCGTACAAGAATAGCCCAATTAAAATCGGAATATCCGAAAAATCAATCTTCATCCATGACGCAATCGGAATGATTGGGAATTCTAGTAACATGACAATATATGCACACGCGCCGAGCAAGGCAATGCCCACTAGTCGGCGTAACGTTGTTTGTTGCATAACGCACCCTCCTATGGGTCATCTTCAATGAACCGCATTGTCATAAGCATCAAAAAAGCTCGCACCGAAAACGTTTTCACGATATCAGGGCGAGTTATTTGCAAGTTTATGTCAAATAAGCTCGATCTTCTTTATACCAGACTTTAACTGTCGGCTTTGGAATTACACCAAATCACTATAGACTCATAGGTCGTGGGCTTTAACCACCGGTCGGGAATCACACCCTGCCCTGAAGATGAACCAATATAAAATTTTTTAACAACTACAGTTTAACCAATTTCAACCAATAATGCAAGCGCTATCTTTCACCTTTTAATTTACTGATTTCAATTGGCTTTAATTTACGATACTCCCCAGGCTGCAAACTTTGCAAGTCTAAGATACCGTAACGTTCCCGTTTTAGCTTGGTAACGGGATGTCCCACGGCGGCCAACATATGTTTGACTTGATGGTTATGGCCTTCATGAATCGTTAATTGGACCAACGCATTGTTTTTCTTTTGGTCACTATCTAACAAGTTAGATTTAGCTGGTGCCGTTTTGCGACCATCGATTTCGACGCCTAATCGCAATTGCTTTAAATCAGCATTCGTGGGCACGCCTTCGACCTTAGCCAAGTAAGTCTTCTTCACTTCATACTTCGGATGGGTCAACCGATTGGCCAAAGCACCATCATTCGTCATGATCAAAAGCCCTGACGTGTCATAATCTAGCCGACCGACCGGATAGATGCGTTCTGGCACATCTTTAAAGAAGTCCATCACCGTCTTACGGCCCTTTTCATCATGAACCGTAGTGACGACCCCTCGTGGCTTATAAAATAAATAATACACGGGTTTTTCTGCCAATAGTGGGACCCCGTCAACTTCAACGTGATCGGTTGGGTCAACTTTAACACCCAGAGTCGTCACTGCTTTGCCGTTTACCCGAACGTGTCCAGATGTAATCAAGACTTCTGACTTTCGCCGTGATGCAATCCCGGCTTCAGCCATCACCTTTTGTAATCGTTCTGCCATTATTATTCCTCGCTCTCTTGGTGGTCCATTCCCGCTAGTTTATCCTGAAAGGCTGTTAAAAATAAATCAGTCTCTGGCGCGGGATGTTCCGTATCGGTTAATGCTGCCAAATCAATCGCTGGTAAGTCATCTAACGACTTTAAGCCAAAGTAGTCCAAAAACAGTTCCGTCGTGCCATATAGAATGGGGCGACCAGGTTCGCTTAAACGACCGGTCTCCGTCACTAATTGACGTAATACGAGCTTTTGAATCGTCGACCCACTTTGAACCCCACGGATCTCATCGATCTCAATGCGAGTCAGTGGTTGGCGATAGGCAATGATTGCCAAAACTTCTAACGATGCTTGCGATAAACTTGTTGATAAAGGGGCTTCAAAATATTTCTTTAAAATACCCGCAACGTCTGACTTAGTCGCCAACCGGTACGTATTAGCCGTTGACAAAATCATCAACGCACTGTCCGCATCCTGTGCATATTTTGCGGCTAACTCCGTTAACAGGGTATTAATTGCTGGTTTCGCAAACCCGGTTGCATGTTCAATCTCTGCCACCGTAATTCCTTCATCGCCTGCTACAAAGAGCAAGCCTTCAATCTGTTCACTATTTGTCATCTTGTTCATCCTGTCGTAAATATAACTGAATCGGTCCCATGACGGTTGCTTGCACGAGGGTGACCCGGGCTTGTTTCGTTAATTCTAGCACGGCCATAAAGGTGGTGACCAGCATCTCGTCGCTTGCATCGGCCGTAAATAGCGCCGTAAAATCCGTCTCATGGGGATGTTGCGTTAATTGGGTCGTAATTTGCTGCATTCGGTCTTCAATATTAATTGGATCAGCCGTGACCGTGCGCGTCAATGGGCGGGCTCGGCGACGCTTAGCGACCAATTGACGAAAGGCTGCTTGCAAGTCAGCGACCGTAATGCCTGCCGTTAACGTCGGTGTCGCGACATCTGCGGGTACTAGCATTGCCCCGCGCGTAAAATGCTGATGCCGGGCTTGCTCTTTGACTCGTAGTTCCCCCGCAGCTTCTTGATAGACTTTATAAGCCAACAATTCAGCAACTAACGAATCCCGTGGATCTTCAGCGTCACTGTCGTCTTCTTCAGGATCCGGTATAGTTTGTGGCAACAAATAACGACTCTTAATCGTCATCAAAGTTGCCGCCATCACTAGGTAATCGCCGGCGATATCTAATTGCAACGCTTGCATCGAATGTAAATAGTCTAAATACTGCTGCGTAATATCGGCAATCGGAATATCATAGATATCCATCTTGTTTTGCCGAATCAAATGCAGTAATAAATCTAGCGGCCCTTCAAATTCTGAAATTTTAATTGTGATCGGTTGTTTGTTGTTTGTCACGATTGCGCTCCCATTCACCAATAATTGGGGCCATCTCTAAAGTGCCCATCACGCGTTTATCTGGAAATAATGCGGCCAATTCATCCAGCATCTGGCGTTGATTGGCCGGATTGCGTTCTTCTGGTGACAATGAATCGTGATGGACCAAGACGAAGTCGGAACCGACTTCAATCCCAATCACCCCACTAAAATCACCGTCAGGCCGGCGCCACAAAAACAACTGATGATTGCTAGTTGCTTGATACCACTGCATCTCAGTCTGTAAATGGGCGAGATCCTTAAAGTCCGGAATAAACGACAGTAAACCCATAGCCACTTTCTCATAATCTTTTCGATATTTAACGAGCATCCGCAACCTCCTGTCTAACTAAGCCCGGGGATGATACTTATTATAAACTTCCGCCAAACGTTTCTTCGTAATATGCGTATAAATCTGGGTCGTTGAAATATCGGCGTGACCCAGTAATTCTTGAACCACTCGCAGATCGGCCCCATTTTCTAAGATATGAGTTGCGAACGAATGCCGCAACGTATGCGGTGTCACATTTTTCTCAATCCCAGCTGCTTTAACTAACGCTTTTAAGTTTTTCCAAACACCTTGACGCGTTAATTGTCCACCGTGATTATTCAAGAAGATATACGGGTTGCGCCGTTTGGGAGTCGCTAATTTTGGTCGTGCGGTCTTCAAATAACGCTCGACAAAATCAATCGCCACATCACCAATCGGAATGATCCGTTCCTTATCGCCTTTACCAATCGTTTGAATCAAACCTAAATCTAGATGTAAATCAGCCATTTTCAGATTAATCGTTTCACTAACCCGCAAACCAGTCGCATACATCACTTCAAGTAACGCCCGGTCACGCAAGCCCAACGGTGTATCCAGTCGCGGTACCGCCAATAAACGTTCCACTTCATGGGCCGACAAGACTTGCGGTAAATGTTGCGCCCGCTTGGGGGTATCAATCTTTAGCATCGGATCACTATCGATCTGATGTTGTTGCGCTAAATACTGAAAAAACTTTCGTAAACTCGATACCGTATGAATAATCGTATTACGTGACTTGCCAGCTTCATCTAACACTTGTAAGTAGTTCAAAACCACATAGCGGTCGACCATTTTAAACGTGGTTAACTTTTGCGTCATCAAGTACTGGCAGAATTCAGTTAAATCCTGCTGATAACTTTTGATGCTATTCGTCACTAGTCCCCGCTCAACACGCAAAAAATGCAGGTAATCAGCAAGCTGGTCCTGCATCATTTGATTAATCCTCGGCTTGGTCATCGTCAACCTCAATCAACTTGATTTCGCCTGGTTGTTGGCTAATGATGCGTTGTTTCAATAAGTTACCAACTGCCCGTTTAAATTGCGATTTACTAATCCCAAAGTAATTGCGAATATCTTCCGGATCACTTTTATCCCAGAATGGTAACGTATGGTCAGCTTGATGTTGTAATGACGCCAATAACATCTGCGCATCGTCACCAATTTCTTCGTAACCACGTGGCTTTAATGACAAGTTCAATTCACCATCGCGTAAATGACCAATCACCCGGGCTTTGACGTGCTGGCCTAACCGTGGTTCTTGTTCCCGTTCAGATGGATGAACGAAGCCTAAATGGCCATCATCAGTAATCACGGATGTCCCGGCCATCTTTAACCGAAAGACAGTTGCCATCGTATCCGCATTTTTAACTTGATTTTGATCATATGGGGTAGCGATTTCTGCAAAATAAGTGGCATCGGCTAACGTTGCCCAAAGCCGTTGCTTGTTATCGCGCGCAAGCTTAACCAATAAGCGGTCATCCTTCTTAGGCCACAACCGGCTGATAGTTGGCAATTCATCAAGTGATACGACTAAATCCTTGTTAGGTAAGCCAACGTCAACGAACACGCCTAAATCATGCCGGGTCCGGACAACCGTTCCCCAAACGTAATGATCAAACGAGATTTCAGGAACAAATCGCGTTAATTGTTGATGATGATCTTCATTTTCATAAACAAAGCCTTCATACATCCCACCAATATGTAAGGGCTTCTCAGGTTCTTGCTTATCAACCCACAACGTTTCACCGTTGACCTGTACAAAATACGCGTCATCATTTTCATCCGTTACTTTCGCTGTAACGACAGTTCCCATAATACTTTCCATTAATTAATTGCTCCTTAATTTCATTGCAAACTTAAATGCAAAACTTGAATTAGACAATAAGTAATTCCAGCCGCAATAATCGGTCCAGCGGCAATTCCTTTGAATAGGACCACACCCATAATCGTCCCAAAGACGAGGGCCACGGTAATCTCCGGTGTGGCCGATAGCAACCCAACACCATGAAAGGACAGAATTGAGACTAAAACACCACACGCCACGGCAATCCAGCCAACTGGCGACTTAAACGCATGCCACAAGTCCCGAAAACCGATTTGGCCAGTTGCAATTGGAATCAAAATGGCCACGGTAATCACCGTGACGCCCCAATTGATCCCTTTTTGACCAATGGTAGTTAAGAGTTTACTCGTGTTAGGAATTAATTTGATCACTAACACAATTAGCGTAGCAATTTGGAGTGACTGGTTCTTACCGAGCCAGGCGACCACCAAAATTGCCAATAAAAATAGCCAACTTTCCATACGACACCTCACGTATCCTTAATTGTAACTGAAAACACGGCAGATAGCGAGAGTTGGCCGCTATTTAATCCGTTAAACGCCCCTCAGCTCGGCCATACGACCGATTTATGTATATAAAAAGCCGCCGCAAAGCGACGACTTTTCACAATCAAATTAAATTCGATTTTATAAAGCGTTTGAAGCACCGCGGTAAACGATCCCACGACGTGAGTCAACGGTGATTAATTGACCGTCAGCAATCACAGAAGTAGCATCCTTAACACCAACGATAACTGGAATCCCCATTGAGATACCAACTACGGCAGCGTGTGAAGTTAAACCACCATTTTCAACAACTAAAGCGCTAGACTTTTCAATTGCTGGTAAGTAGTCTTTGTCGGTAGTCTTAGTAACTAAGACGCCGCCTTCAACAGCCTTGTCGATAGCTTCTTGAGCAGAGGTTGCGATAACAGCCTTGCCAATGACAGTTTCGTCACCGACACCTTGACCGTCAGCTAACTTAGAACCAATTAATTGGATCTTCATGATGTTAGTTGTACCGCGTTCGCCAACTGGCACACCGGCAGTGATCAAGATCAAGTCGCCTTCCTTAGCAAAGCCAAGTTCAACGGCCTTTGAAGCAGCTAAATCAAACATATCATCAGTTGTTTCAGGCTTGTCAGCAACGATTGGTTGAACACCCCAGTTGACCATCAAACCACGTTGGGTCCGTTCGTCAAAAGTGATAGCCAAGATATCAGCATCTGGACGGTACTTCGAAATCATCTTAGCAGTGTAGCCAGATTCAGTCGCAGCAACAATCGTCTTGATACCTAAGTTCTTAGCAGCCCGGGCAATCGCAATCCCGATGGTTTCAGTCACACTAGTCTTGTCGAAACGGTTTAATTGTAATGAACCGTTTTCAGCTAAGGTGTTTTCAGCCTTTTCGTCGATCTTAGCCATCATGGCAACAGATTCAACTGGGTAAAGACCGTTAGCACTTTCACCAGAAAGCATCGTTGCGTCAGTACCATCAAAGACAGCGTTGGCAACGTCAGATGCTTCGGCACGAGTAGGACGTGGGTTTTCTTGCATTGAATCAAGCATTTGAGTAGCGGTGATAACAGGCATGCCCATTGCGTTACATTTCTTGATTAATGACTTTTGTACTAAAGGAACATTTTCGGCTGGAATTTCAACACCCATGTCACCACGAGCAACCATCAAGCCATCACAAACCTTAAGAATTTCATCGGCGTTGTCGATACCTTCTTGAGATTCGATCTTAGGGAAGATTTGAACGTGTTCCATGTGCTTTTCTTCAAGTAATTCACGGATGTCTAAGACATCTTGTGGCTTACGAACGAATGAAGCAGCAATGTAGTTGATTTCGTGATCCAAACCGAAGCGAATATCGCTTGAGTCTTTTTCAGTAATCCCAGGTAAGTTGATAGAAACACCAGGAGCGTTAGTACCCTTACGTGAGCCAAGAACACCGGCGTTTTGAACAGTGGTAACCAATTCGCGGTTAGCTTCGTCTTTTTCGTCGATCTTCATGTCTAATAAACCATCATCGAAGAGGACATGACCGCCAACATGAACATCGTCATAAAGGCCATCATAGGTAACGGCAATCTTATCTTTGGTTGATTCTAATGAATCGTCCATTGAGATACGAACCTTGTCGCCGATCTTGTATTCAGACTTACCGTCTTTTTGAACGGTCGTCCGAATTTCAGCACCCTTAGTATCAAGCATGATACCAACAGTCTTACCTGTAATCTTTTCAGCTTCATGAACCTTGTTTAAACGATCCAAATGTTCTGCATGGTCACCATGCGAGAAGTTAAAGCGGAAAATATTTGCGCCGGCTTCGATCAATTTAACAATAGTGTCAGTATCGGTGCTGGCAGGACCAAGTGTTGAAACAATCTTGGTTTTCTTCATAAGAAAAATCTCTCCCTTGAAAGTTTTTTATAAAAAGACAATAACGTCATTTTTATTAAATATAGTTATAAAACGATTTAGTTAAATGAGATTTCATCATTTAACTTCGACAATGATAATTCAGCTTCATGCTTAGAATCAAAAAGATCTAACATGTTATGCGTCACTAATTCATTGTGTTGGATACCAACTGCTAAGCCACCCTTACCACTAAGTAAGAGTTCGATAGCATAAGCACCCATCTTGCTGGCCATGACCCGGTCTTTAGCCGTTGGACGACCACCGCGTTGCATATGACCAATCGTGTTAGCCCGTGCATCAAAGTCACCATATTCAGATAACTTTTCAACAAATTCTTGGGCACTCATCACACCTTCAGCCAAAACAACAATGTTGCAACGATGACCGTTAGCACGATTGTGCTTGATCTTGTTGGCAATGGTTTCCATGTCCCAATCAAGTTCAGGAATCACGATGGCGTCGGCACCAGCCGAAACACCAGCCCACATGGCAACGTCCCCAGCGCCACGACCCATAACTTCCACAACGAAAGTCCGGTCATGACTGCGAGCCGTATCATGAATCCGATCAAGTGCTTCCACGTCAGTGTTAACTGCCGTATCAAACCCGATCGTAAAATCAGTAAATGGGATGTCATTATCAATTGTTCCGGGAAGACCAATTGTGTTGTAGCCGTGTTCAGTTAAGCGTAAAGCCCCATGATAAGAACCATCGCCACCGATAACGACCAAAGCATCGATACCGAACTTCTTCAGTTGTTCGATACCCTTTAACTGACCTTCTTCATGTGCAAATTCTGGATAACGGGCTGAGTACAGCAAAGTGCCGCCTTCATTAACCACGTCGTCTAAATCTGCAGCCACTAATTTATGAATGTCACCAGCAACTAATCCGGCAAAGCCGTAATTGATGCCGTATGCTTCTAACCCTTCGGCCATTGCTTTACGAGCAACCGCACGAACGGCCGCATTCATACCAGGAGCGTCGCCGCCACTGGTTAAAATACCAATGCGTTTCATTTTTTCACCTCAGGCAATAAATTGAGTTCGTAACTCCATAAGTGATTTTAACACTTTTCATAAAACTTGTCTGTTATTTTTTGAAATTAAATCCCCGTGAAAACGCTGTTACATCAAGGGGTTTCGCTTTTCATGACGACGTTATCGCGACCTAACAAGGTTGTAAGCGCTCCAATCAGGTCATCATTATCTCGGACCCAATACTGTGAATTTAGTTCAACTGTCTTACGAGCCGTCGCTGAATAAATCAAAACCGGATTAGGCCCCTTGAAGCGCCGCAAAATCATTAAAATTTGTTTTTGGACCGTTGCCGTTGCTTGTTCCGGCTGTAGTCGTAAAAACAAGCGGCCGGTGGGTGCTGGAAACTGATCTGCTAATTGCCATTGGTCAACGATCACTTGCAACCCGCGCTGTTGTTCGACTTTACCGCTAACTAAGACAATCGTTTCTGGCTTCAAAATTGCCTGCAAGCGATCGTAAGTTTTCGGAAAAATCGTTAAATCGATTTCTCCAGACAGATCACTCCCCGTGGCAAAGGCCATCTGTTGGCCACGTTTTGTACGAATAACGCGAATCTTCGTGATATAGACCAATAGTTTCGCTCGTTGCTCAACACTGAGCGCACTCACTAAACTCGTCTGCTGTTGCTGAGCTAACCATTTGTAAGATTCTACCGGATGCCCCGAAACATACGCACCTAAAACTTCCGATTCTTTAGCCAACCGTTCACCTAAAGGTAACTCGGGCTGTTTCTTAATCTTGGGCGCTAACGACGCAAAAAGGCTCAGACTATTACCGGCCAATTCAGCACTCGACATCAATTCTGGAACACCGGTCAACAATTCCGCTCGATTCAAGCCAAAGTGATCTAAGGCTCCGGCATAGATCAGGGCCGTCATTAGTTCCGGCTTTAACCATTTGGCATCCAACCGCTGCATCAACTGCTGCAAACTCTTAAATGGCCCATTTTCCGTGCGTTCCGCAATCACATCGCTAATGAAATCACGCCGCAATCCTTTGATGGAACTCAAGCCAAACGTAATCGCTTGACCATCCCAGTCAAAGTACGCCCCACTACGATTAATATCCGGGGGCACAATCTTAACTTGATGCTGTTTAGCCTCCGCAAGATACTGCTTTAGCTTTGTCCCATTACCCAGAATGGAGTTCATTAATGACGTGAAAAAAGCCCCCGGATAATGGACTTTCAAATAGGCCAACTCAAACGCCATTTTACTGTAAGCCACCGCATGTGAGCGGTTAAACCCATAATTGGCAAATTGTTCAATATATTGATAGACCTGCGTCGCTACCTCAGCGGAGAAATGCTGCTGTTCTGCACCCACAATAAACTTTTGGCGCATCTCATCGATGACTTGTTTTTTCTTTTTACTCATCGCTCGCCGTAATAAATCGGCTTCGCCTAAGCTAAAGCCCCCCATCACGGCCGCCACTTGCATGACTTGTTCTTGGTAGACCAAGATGCCATAAGTTGGGCCTAAAATGGGCTGTAATTCTGGCGCCGGATAGGTCACTGGCTCGCTGCCCTGTTTACGAGCGATAAAATGATCGATATTTTCCATCGGGCCGGGCCGATATAAGGCATTGACAGCCGCGACTAATTCAAAGTTATCGGGGTGTAGTTTGCGTAAAACATTCCGAATCCCAGCTGATTCAAATTGAAAGACACCCGTGGTATCGCCAGCTTGAAATAGCTTTAAAGTCGCGGGATCATTGAGATCAATCTTCGTAATAGCCAGTGGTTGTCCAGTCTGTCGTTGAACATAGTGTAACGCACTTGCCATTAGCGACAGGTTCCGTAAGCCCAAGAAATCCATTTTCAACAGACCGACCGCTTCTACAGTATCCTTCGTATATTGCGTCATCAGCATCGTTTCACTACCCGCTTGCAAGGGCACGATTTGAATCAACGGGACTTGACTTAAAACTACCCCGGCCGCATGGGTCGAGTAATGTCGTGGTAAGCCTTCAATCCGACGCGCTGTTTCGAACAATAACCGATTCTTACTAGAATCAGCCACTAAATTCTGTAACGGCCGCGACGCTTGGTAAGCCTGATCTAAGGTAATGTGTAACTGATTCGGAATGGCACCGCTCCAGTCACTCATTTCAAAAGTCGATAGCCCAAAGACCCGGCCAACATCGCGTAATGCCTGCTTAGCTGCTAGCGTCCCAAACGTAATAATTTGGGCAACACGGTCATGGCCATACTTATCATGCACATACTGCAAGACTTGTTCTCGACGATTGTCTGGAATATCCAAATCAATATCCGGCATATTGGCGCGTTTCGCATTTAAGAAACGTTCAAATAATAAGTCGTATTGTAGCGGATCAACGTCTGTAATACGAAGAACGTAGGCCACAAGTGAACCGGCAGCCGAACCACGGCCTGGCCCAGTCGTAATCTTCGCTTGATGGGCATAATTCATGACATCCCAGACAATCAGGAAGTAATCGTCAAAACCCATCTGATCAATAACTTGCAGTTCATGATCTAGCCGGTCATGGTAGGGTTGAGGATCACAATCTTTAGTCATCGCAGTTAATCGCTGCTTCAACCCTTGTTCACATAATTGACGTAGATAGCGATTCGCTGGTTGTTGCTCTGGCGTTGGGAAATGCGGTAATTGGGGTTTTTGAAAGACCAACTCAACCTGACAAACCGCCGCAATCTTCGCTGTCGCTGCAACCGCAGCCGATAAATCTAACGCCGTATATGCAGTTTCAATCGTTGGTGGGTCCCGTAAATAGTGCGCCCCAGCAACATCTTGTAGCTGTTCAGGCTGATCAATTTGTTGGCCCCCGGCGATGGCCCGCAAAACGGAAACTGAAAAATAATCCGTCGCTTGAACATAATCGACCGGGTCAAGGGCCACAATCGGTACCTGTTGTTGCGCGGCAAAGGCCACTAATGTCGACCGCAATGCGGGTGATTGATCGAGGGACACACCTAAATAAAAGCTCTCTGGATCACAGGCGGTTTGCACCTGTTGCACCCAAGTAGCTGCCACGGCTGGCTGGTCTTGCATCAGTAGTGCTACAACTTCACTATCTTTAGCCGGTGTCATGACGACCAAATGCGCTAAATGTGGCGTCACTTGTGCTAACGTCAAGGGAGCATCATTAGTCGCGGTTTGTTTCAACGTCGACAATTGCATCAAGTTTTGATAGCCCGCCCAGTCTTTGGCTAAGACGACCAAGCCAAACTCACGCTCAGCTAGTTGGCTACCACTAATTTTTAAATTAATCCCCAAAATCGGATTAAGACCCGCTTGACGACACGCGTTATAAAAGTCGACACTGCCGTACATCACATCGATATCGGTCAAAGCCAAGGCTGGATAACCTTGTTGTTGCGCCGTTTGGACTAAGGCCTGGATCGTGCTGGTACTTTGCAGCAAGCTGAAGGTACTCATCACTTGCAACGGAATATAGGACATCCTACCGCTCCTTTCACTTTATTATTAATTCTATTATAGCAAACGCCGGTTCGATTCGGCATTAAATGACATTGTGCGCAAAGAAAAAGCCACCAACTAACGGTTGTTATCGTTAGTTGGTAGCTTAGTCAGTATGCTGAATACGCTTGGTGCTAGTTGGTTTAACTTGCCACTCTGGTTGGCCCAGAATCGGCTGGAACGTGGTGGCCACGTTTGCGAGCCATAGAACGGTCTCGCAAGCCGGGCTTTATCTAAGTCGGAAAAGCACCGACTAAGATAAACGACACCACTGAGCCAATTCTGGCCCGCCCGGCGTTAATTAACGGCTATTAAAAAATTAACGATTGATTATTTTCAATCCAGTCATCTAGCCGAGTCGTTGGTTGCTAAAATACTCAGCCATGGCATTCCAGCGCTTTAGGAACCAACCGGCAGGCAACAATTTCAACTAAGCCTTCACAGCATCAGCCGATTGATTTTCAAAGACTAAATGATCATCTAGCAGATTAATCTCAACGGTCGATTGTGGCGTCACCCGACCGGCAATAATTTCTTTTGCCAAGGGCGTTTCCACATAATTGGTAATATAACGCCGCAATGGTCGCGCCCCATAGGCTGGTTCGTAGCCTTGCTTAGCAATCCATTGCTTAGCTGAGTCCGAAATTTTTAACGTAATTTCACGATCTTGTAACCGGCTAGATAACCGGGCAATTAATTTCACCACGATTTGTTCAATCGCATCCAATTGTAATGGTGTAAACATGATGATGTCATCGATTCGATTCAAGAATTCCGGTTTGAACCGGCTTTGAACCAACTGCATGACTTGATCATGCGCCTCATCGGATAATTGTCCACGGTCGTCGACGCCAGCCAACAGTTGTTGTGACCCCAAGTTAGACGTCATGATCAAAATGGTATTCTTGAAATCAACTGTCCGACCTTGACCATCCGTTAAACGGCCATCATCCAACACTTGTAATAAGATATTAAACACATCTGGATGTGCCTTTTCGATTTCATCGAATAAGACGATTGAATATGGATTACGCCGGACCGCCTCCGTTAACTGGCCGCCTTCCTCATAACCGATGTAGCCAGGCGCAGCCCCAACTAGCCGTGAAACTGAGGCTTTTTCCATATACTCACTCATGTCAATCCGGACCATATGATCATCCGCATCAAATAAGTTTTCAGCTAACGCTTTAGCGAGCTCCGTCTTGCCGACCCCGGTTGGCCCTAAGAACATAAAGGAACCTAACGGCCGATTAGGATCTTGTAATCCCGCTCGTGACCGTAAAACCGCATCGGCCACCGCATTAACAGCCGTATCTTGACCAACGACCCGTTGATGCAAGTTATCAGCTAAATGTAAAAGTTTTTCGCGTTCGCCAGCGACCAGCTTATTAACTGGAATTCCGGTCATCCGCGATACCACATTAGCCACTTGATCCGCGGTTACCGATTCTTCCACTAACCAGTCAGCATGGTGGTCATTGGCTTCCATCTGTTTAAGTTCATCAGCTAATTTAGGAATCGTGCCATGTTGTAACTTAGCGGCCGTCTCCAAGTCGTATTTACTTTCTGCCGTTTCCAAGTCATGCTTAGCTTGATCTAAAGCAGCCTTTTTGTCACTTAACGCCTGGAGACTCTTCTTTTCACTATCCCAGCGTTCAGCAAGCGTCCGTTGCTTTTCCTTCGCACTGGCTAATTCTTGTTGCAGGTCACCGAGCCGTTTGACAGAGGCTTCATCGGTTTCTTTCTTCAAGGCCGCGGCTTCAACTTCTAAGCGCATTAATTGCCGATTGACCTGATCCAGTTCCGTGGGATTTGAGTTCATTTCTACCCGAATCTCCGCCGACGCTTCATCGATCAGATCCAAGGCTTTATCAGGTAAAAAGTGATCCGTAATGTATCGATCCGATAACTTAGCCGCAGCAACTAACGCATTATCGTGAATCCGGACGCCATGATGGATTTCAAAACGTTCTTTTAACCCCCGTAAAATACTGATCGTATCGTCTACGGAAGGTTCCGCCACGAGCACCCGTTGGAACCGGCGTTCAAGCGCTTTGTCTTTTTCCAGATATTGCCGATATTCATCCAGCGTGGTGGCCCCAATCAGATGGAGTTCGCCCCGCGCTAACATTGGCTTAAGCAAATTGCCGGCATCCATACTGCCTTCAGTCTTACCCGCGCCAACAATATTATGGATTTCATCGATGAACATGATGATCTGGCCATCGCTCTTTTTAATTTCTTTCAAAACCGCTTTTAATCGTTCTTCAAATTCACCACGATATTTGGCACCGGCAATCAAGGCTCCCATATCTAGTGAAAATAACGTTTTATCTTTTAAGTTAGACGGCACATCCCCACGCACGATCCGTTGGGCTAAACCTTCAACAATCGCCGTTTTACCGACCCCTGGTTCACCGATTAAGACCGGATTATTCTTCGTCTTGCGTGATAAGATCCGAATGACATCTAAAATCTCTTCATCACGGCCGATAACGGGATCTTGGTTCCCTTGACGGGCGGCTTTGACCAAGTCAACCCCATACTTTTCCAAGGATTGATATTGATCTTCTTGATTTCGCGAGGTCACCCGTTGACCACCTCGGATCCGATCAACCGCATTTTTAACTTGGCCCGCGGTGAGCCCTTGTTGGGTCAAATAACGAGTTAATTGATCACCCGTTTGGTCCATCAAAGCTAACACAACCGTATCGGTGGCTAAAAAATCATCACCGAGTGACTTGCGTTTGGCTTCCGCGGTCTGCATTAACGTGGCTAAGCTACTGCTAAAACTTTGACCATATTGAACATTGCCGCCACTGACCGTACTGATTTCGTCTAATTCGCGATCAAGTTCCGTTTGCAACTGGTCCAAATCGGCACCAGCTTCACTAAAGATTTGCCGTGCTGGTTCCCCAGGCTGTGTCATAAATTTAAATAGATGCGGCACCCCGATTTCTTGATGATGCCGTGTTTGGGCAATTTGTTGGGCCTCAGTTAAGGCTTGTTGTAAACTTTCAGTTAATTGTTCTGGATTCATAATTTCATAACCCCCTCTAAATTAGGTTAGCAAAAAGGCAGCCATTTCAGCTGCCAATTAAGGTTTGACCTTTATTGACCATTGCATTATATAACGAATGGCCAGCTTTGCCAACTATTTAGTTTGTTGGGCATTATCAGTAATAATTTGGAGTACCACATCGACAGCCTGAGCCATCACTTGTTCAGACACATATTCAAAGCGGCCGTGCATGTTCTCGCCACCTGCGAATAAATTAGGCGTTGGTAAGCCCATGAATGAAATCTTCGAGCCATCAGTCCCACCACGAACCGGATAGATAACTGGTTTGATGCCTAATTTTTCCATCGATTGTTTAGCTAATTCAACCACGGTCATGTCCTTTTCAATAATTTCACGCATGTTATAGTACTGATCCTTCATGTTAACGTGAACCCGTTCCACATCGAATTGGGCGTTCAGATGATCCGCAACGGCTTGGAAGGTCTTTTTCCGGTCTTCGAATTTTGCCCGGTCATGGTCACGAATAATGTAGGTCATCTTGGCATTATCAACCGTGCCATCTAAGGCTAACAAATGATAGAAGCCTTCCCGACCACTCGTATGTTCCGGCACTTCTTGCGCAGGTAAACCATTTTGGAAGTCAACCGCTAACTGCAAGGCGTTGATCATAATATCCTTAGCTTCGGCGGGATGCACATTGACCCCAGTAAAGCTGACTTCAGCTTGAGCCGCATTAAACGTTTCATATTCAAGCTCACCTAATGGCCCACCGTCGACCGTGTATGCATAATCAGCACCAAAAGCGGGCACGTTAAAGTGGTCAGCCCCAGTTCCAATCTCTTCATCCGGACCAAAGCCTAGCCGAATCTTCCCATGCTTAACTTCCGGATGCGCCAACAAATATTCTGCAACACTGATGATTTCAGCGACGCCGGCCTTATCATCCGCGCCAAGTAAGGTATTCCCATCGGTCGTAATCAACGTGTGCCCGGTGTAATTCTTTAAATTAGCAAACACCTTAGGATCTAAATCATAGCCACTCGTGCCTAATTTGATCACCGAATGACCATCATAGTTTTCAACGATTTGGGGTTGAATATTTTCAGCGTTAAAGTCAGCGGTATCGATATGTGAAATAAAGCCTAACGTTTTGACAGGTTGATCCGTGTTAGCGGGCACCGTTGCAAAAACATACGCACTTTGCGCATCTTGTTCAACATCACTCAAGCCTAAATCAGTTAATTTGGTCATTAGCTGCTGCAAAAAGGCCGTCTCGCGTGGTGATGATGGAATCGTGGTCGACGTTTCGTCAGAACGACTGTTAATCTTCACAAAACTTAAAAAGTCAGAAATTAAATGTGGATAAGTTGCCATTGGTAGTTCCTCCTTAAAGTTAAATAAACGTAAACGGATCAGTATTTAATTGCGAGGCCACAATTTCCAATGGCCAATCATGGTCACTAGCCCATTGGGTAAATAACGTCGTCAATTGTGCCTTACAGATACTTTCAATATGATGACCCGGATCAACGACCGACAAGCCCGCCGCCAACATATCGTGGGCCGTATGATAATACACATCGCCAGTCACATAGACTTGTGCGCCTTGTTGCAACGCTTGATGATAAAACTTACCGCCATCGCCACCTAGCACCGCTACTCGCTGAATCAGTTGTTGCGGTTCAGCGCTGACCAGCCGCAACCCACCGACACCAAAGACTTGCTTGCATTGTTCCGCAAACGCTTGGACAGTCATTGGTTGGGCTAAATTCCCGATGCGACCCATGCTGTATTGATGACCGCCAGTTAATAACGGTTTAGCTTGATAGTCCCAGTCAGTAGTTGGTAGTAAGGCTTGAATGCCTTGAATGGCAGCTGACAAGTCGTCCTGCAGTAAATCCACACTAAATTGCTCGCCAGAATTCAAGGCATAGCGATCGACTTTAGCTTGCCAAGTCTTAATGAGATATTCCTGCACCGCTTCAGCTTGGGCCGCTGGAACGGTCACCGTTAATTTTACAGCGGCGGCGTGATAGCCAGGCACTAGGCCACTTACTTGTTGTAGGCCTAACGCTTGTGCCAACCAGTCGTTCATCCCACCTTCAGCACAGTCCAAGTTCGTATGTGCTGCGTAGACTAAAAGATGGTGCGCCGCGATCTTCGCATACATCGCTTTTTGCGGATCTTGGTAGTCTAAATTAGCGGCAGGACGAAACATTACCGGATGGTGGGCAAAAATCATGTCAGCCCCAACTTTGATTGCTTCATCGACCACTTCTGGCCGAACATCTAATGTTACCAGTACTTTATGAATCGGCTGATTAGGATCACCAATTTGTAACCCCGTTGGATCATCGTGCCACTTCAACTTCAATGGTGCAAAACTCTCAAACCGTGTGATTAACTCACTTGCCAACATCCGCTAAGACTCCTTCAATTAAATTTATTTTGGTTTGAATCGCTGCTAAATGTTCAGCTGGCACAACTTTGGCTTGCTGCATTTGGCTAACCGCCATTTGTGCGCGCTGTAGTTCATGTTGCCACTTCTCCCGAAAGACCAGCGACTTTTCTGCTAGTAAGAACGGTCCAAATAGCGTTTCGGTTGCCGTATAACTAACCGGTTCAGCTACGTGATCAGCAACCAGAATTTCATACGTATGACCATCTTCCGCCAAAATCCGTTCGGCAACTAACTTGAATTGGTGGGCTGCTAACCAGTCACGTACGGTCGCTTCACCAACGTTTGGTTGCAAAACTAACCGTTTTACACCGGCTAATTGGGCCGACCCTTGTTCTAAAATGTGCCGAATCAACGGGCCACCCATGCCGGCAATCGTAATGGTATCAATTCGATCAGCGGGTTGAATTGCCGCCAATCCATCAGCTAAACGTGCCTGGACGAGGGCGGTTAAAGCCAACTTTTGAATTTCATGTTGCGCATTTTCGAATGGGCCCTTAACGACCTCGCCAGCGACCGCATAACTAATCCGCTGATTTAACGCCAAGTTAGCTGGCAAGTACGCATGATCTGACCCAATATCGGCAACGCGGGCTCCTTGTGGCACGAACTGCCCGACCGTTGCTAATCGTTGTGATAATTGTTTGGCATCCACCGACATAACCCCTTTTTATTTATGGTCCCAATTTGATTTAAAATTGAACTTAACTTTAGCTAATTTCAATCATTTTAACTGCTTTCATTTTAACATGCTTAGAAAGCGATTAACGCTAGTAAACGACTTATTTTTTATTTTTCACTGACTAATGACGTTGTTTGCGTAGCTGTTGCGGTAAAGGAGGCACTTCCATAACGTTACCAGCCAGTCAACTTGGCTGGATCAATGTAGAACCAAGAAGGGATGTTTTACCATGATCAAATCCGAATTAGCCACAATCTTGACCGAACGCCAGCTCAGCATTACCGAACTAGCCCAGCAAACGGGCATCGATCACCAAATATTAAGCCAACTGGCCAATAATCAGGCCCAACAACTCAACTTGCAACAGCTAAATACGTTAGCACGCACGTTGGAACTGGAACTAGACGACTTGCTCACCCTAATCCCGGACCAAGAATTATTAGTCGTCTTGACTGCACTCAACCGCACCACTAAACAATTTCAAGGCCAACTTAAATTTATTGATCACGATTGTCACCAGACCGCGATACTCCCGCTAACCGGTTGCTATGAGCAAACGGGTCTACTAACCACTTTTCTGATTAATGACACCTTTGACACCACCCAGTCAGCTGATAAGCTTCGGGTCCGCTTAGAAAAACTACAAGCAGCCAATCCTAGTCCGCTGACTGAACAACAAGCCCAAGCTGCTGAAAACTTTCCGGCCGATTTAATCTGGCTACAATCCCATGATGAACCCACTAATGAAACAGACTTAGACCGGTTCTTTCAGATCAATAGCTTATTGGCTGCTGCTCGGTATACTGATCTAAAACTAATCTTGAAACCACTGGCCATGGGATTGATTGCAGCGTTTTATAATCACCCAGCTGAAGTCTTAGGTCCCCCGACCATGGCGCAATTACAATGGGGTGAAACAACCGGTTTTCGACTGTTTAACTGCCACCTTTTAGCCAGCCCCGAAGCCTTGGCTCAAGCCGGGTTAAACCGGCGACAAACCCAAGTTCAACAACAGCGGGCCCAACCCGTGAATTATACTAACTTAGAATTTGTGGATTACTTTTTTGGCGCGGGTAACGGTCTGAACAACTAAAGCTGCCGCGCACACTGATACTTGCAACTCGCTGGGGCACGGCGGGCTTAAAGATAACGATTCACTTAACTTTTGTAAGAAGGCTTAAATCTTTTCAACCTGCTGACCATCACACTGACAACGAGTGGCATAATAGCTTGTACGATTTATAATTGGCTGCTTTGGCCAGTTAATTTTAAGAGAAAGCTTGCGTGTCACCATGTCTAAGTCCCTCACCACCCGCCAATTTTCAATTGGGTTGGCGTTACTTGCCGTCTTACCACCAATTGGTATTGGCTGGCTCATTTATTTAAGTCGCTGGCAATGGCTGACCTTGTTTAAGCAGCCTAAGACCATTTATCACGACCACGTCTTAGCATTTATTTTATGGTTGCTCGGTATTACCAGTCTGACACTTTTACGGTCGCCTGGTCAGTTGGTCGGCCTATCTGGGGTATTACTCATTGTCTTATTAAACTTATGGCTACTATGCCGACAATCCGCTCAGCTCTTAACTTGGCCACAAATCTGCCATTATTTGGTTTACTTTGGCAGTTATTTAACGGTCAGTGGTAATCTGTTCCACTGGTTGAACCACTGGCAACTTTTACCAACCTGGTGTCAATTTTTAACTGGCGACCTACTTTGGGGCTATGCGGCCAATGCGAATCGCTTATTCGGTTCAGCCGATAATCCCAACGATGCTTGCTGCTTATTGTTGATTGCCCTAGCTGTGGCCTTAGCCCAAATTGACGAGCACGTTTACGCAACCACTTGGCTTAATTGGGGCTTAGTCGCTTTACTCATACTCGGTATTTACCAGACCCAATCACGAACTGGCTTAATCCTGATGCTACTACTGATTTTAGGGACCAGCTTTTCCTTGAATTGGCGCCGTTTTTTATGGTTAATCGGCGGTGCCGGTAGTTTCTGCTGGTTCGGACTAGCTTGGGCGCCACGCAGCTATTCCTGGGCGACTGGTTGGACTGCCCGCGTAGCAATTTGGCAGCATAGTCTCCAAGTCTTTGCTACCGCCCCATGGCTTGGCGTCTCATATTTCGGCTTTGCTCCGCGATATTTAAGCTTAACCGGCCATTACGTGCCACATGCCCATAATCTTTTCATTATGATCCTAGCTTCGTTTGGCGGATTAGGCGGCCTAGGCTTAGCTAGTTTAATCATCCTCAATAGTTGGCAGTTGATTCGGCTTACGCACTCCAAGCTACCCAATCAACACTACTTTGCATTACTCCTACCCGTCATTTTAGCGTATGGCAGCAGTGACTTTGTCTTGTCATCCCTGCAAGTCTTGATCATCGTGCTACTCGTCATGGCTCATTGGTGGCAGGTTCAACAGGCTATCCCACTTCAAACTAACACCTAACCACTAAAAAACGGCCGCTAGCGAGCATTTGCTCAACTAGCGACCGTTTTTAGTGACACTTATTCCAAGAAATCTTTTAATTGTTTACTACGAGATGGGTGCCGTAACTTCCGTAACGCTTTGGCTTCGATTTGACGAATCCGTTCCCGCGTAACCCCGAAGACTTTCCCGACTTCTTCCAAAGTCCGCGTCCGACCATCATCCAAACCGAACCGCAACCGTAAGACGTTTTCTTCCCGATCCGTTAACGTATCGAGAACGCCCTCCAATTGTTCCTTCAATAATTCATAAGCCGCTGCATCGGCTGGCGACGTCGCATCTTGGTCTTCAATGAAGTCACCCAAATGTGAATCGTCCTCTTCACCGATTGGCGTTTCCAATGAAACGGGTTCTTGCGCAATCTTCAAGATTTCGCGAACCTTTTCCGTTGGCATATCCATTTCAGCCCCAATTTCTTCGGGAGTTGGTTCCCGGCCTAAATCTTGCAATAATTGGCGTTGAATCCGGATCAACTTGTTAATGGTTTCAACCATATGAACTGGAATCCGAATTGTCCGCGCTTGGTCCGCAATGGCCCGCGTAATCGCTTGACGAATCCACCAAGTGGCATAAGTGGAGAACTTAAACCCCTTGCGATAATCAAACTTTTCAACGGCCTTCATTAACCCCATGTTACCTTCTTGGATTAAATCAAGGAATTGCATGCCCCGACCAACATAACGTTTGGCGATTGACACGACCAAACGCAAGTTGGCTTCTGCCAATTCTTGTTTAGCAGATTCGTCGCCTTGTTCGATCCGTAACGCTAAAGCAACTTCTTCATCCGCTGTCAATAAGTCAACGCGGCCGATTTCTTTCAAGTACATCCGCACAGGATCATTGATTTTAATCCCAGTTGCCGAGCCGGCACTCTTTAATTCTTTCTTAGTAACCGTCTTGACACTCTTAACGGCCCGGGCATCTGGATCGCCATTTTCATCAACGACACTGATCCCAGCATCTTCAATTTTTTGTAATAACTTATCAATACCCTTAGCATCTAGTTTATAAGGTGCCGCCAATTTGTCGGATAGTTCGTCATACTTGATACTACCAGACTTTTTATAACTCTTAATTAACGCTTTAACGGCTTTGTTATATTCCGTTGTCGTTGTTTTTGCTTTTGCCATAAAGTCGTAGCCTCCTATAAGCTGTCAGCTTGTTGTACCTGCTGTTGTTGTCGATATAATTCAATCAATTCCAGTGTTAATCGCTGGACTAAATCATGATTGCCTAATTGTTTAGCGGCCGTTAATTCGGCCTTTTTACCCTTAATTTGTTCCGCAACTGGATGCTGATTCATAATGACATTGACCAGATCAGCCACTTCTTCACGCGAGGTTTCCTGCGCTACATCCATGAATTCCAAGCTAGTGACCACTTGTTTTAGCTGATTATCGGTCATAAAATCGGTAAAGTTCGCTAAATCAAAGTGAGCATGGCTATTAAAATAAGCCTCAGCGTCCGCCAAGATATTTTGATACTGGTCATGGACAAAGTGAAAATCTGCTAAAGCCATGACGCGCAACCAAACATCATGATCGTGTAATAAGCGATACAGTAATAGTCGTTCCGCCCGTTCAACACGACTTAACGGCGCCGCATTGGTCGTGGCACCCATTGTTGCCATCGTCTCCGTTGGGGGTGGTGGGGCCATCATGGTCACCCCGCCATCATCAACTGGTGGTGGGCCAACTGGGGCCGCGGGTCGTTTGGTCGGCTGCCGATGAACCGTCTGGTGACCGACTAGCGACCGTAATTGTTGCCGTAAATCATCCTTATTTAAGCCAAACTCTTGTACCAGTTGATTCAAGTATAAGTCTTGTTCGACATTGGAAGAGAGTTGCGACAGCTGTTGTAAAACGGCTTCTAAATAAGTTAACTGATCCTGCGTATTTTGTAAATTCAAATCATGACGTAAATACTGCATTTCAAAAGCCGTGGGTGTCTGCTGACCATCCTCAAAGACCTGCTGAAACTTTTCTGCGCCAGCTGATCGTAAGTATTCATCAGGGTCCATCCCATCGGGCATTTGAATCACATTTAAATTCAGCCGACTGTTATCACCGAGTAGCTTAAGCGCACGATCCGTTGCTTTTTGACCGGGAGTATCACTATCATAACAAATCGACAGGTGATCAGTTACCCGCTCGAGCATATAAATCTGCTCATTCGTTAAACTCGTCCCCATGGAAGCCACACCGTTTTGAATGCCAGCGCGATAAGCCGCAATCACATCCATGAACCCTTCAAATAAGACAACTGCCTTTTTCTGGCGAATTGCCCCCCGTGCCAAGTCAAAGTTAAATAAGACGGACCGTTTATTGAAGAGTTTGGTTTCCGGACTGTTTAAATACTTAGGCTCATCCGGTGACTTTTTCAAGATACGTCCTGAAAACGCAATCACCCGACCGCTGGCATCTTTAATTGGGAATAACACCCGATCAACAAACCGATCCCGTAATTCACCGGCTTGGTTCTCAATAAATAACCCCGACTGCCGTAAAAGTTGATAATCAATCTGGTGGGCTTTAAAAAAGTCTAATAATAACTGATTCTTAGGAGCATACCCAATGCCAAACGTCGCAATCGTGTCATCGTCTAACCCACGTTCATGCAAATATGCTAACGCGGGTTCCCCTAGTTCTGTATTAACTAAAACATGTTGATACATCTTAGCACTGTCCGCATAAAGAGCTAGCAAATCACTTTGAACTTGATCTTTAGGTGCGGCAGGTTGAGATTGTGCGGTATAACTTGCCGGTAAATCCACATGTCCAAAATCCGCGACTTTCGCAACCGCTTCTGGAAAGCTAAGGTTTTCCAAGTCCATAATGAATGAAAAGACATTACCGCCCCGACCACAACTGAAACAATGAAAAATTTGTTTTTGTTCATTAACTGAAAATGACGGCGTCCGTTCCTCATGAAACGGACATAAGCCAAATAGGTTTTTACCGGCCTTCTTCAGCTGTACATATTGACCAACAAAATCCGCAATATTCACTGCGGATCGAATTTGATCGACCTTTTCTTCTGGGATCAAATTGGCCACTTTGCCACCCCATTTCATAAGTAATCGACTGACAAAATCACAAAAATTCGCGTAGCCTTGAAAAGCCGCATCACGAAAACGAGATGCGACTATTAGCGTGCGAATTTCTACAAAATATATCTTACCACAAGTTTGACAGGTGTGCAATAATAAGTCTTGCTTATTAGACACTTTTGTCAAGTTTGTCACAATTAAAGCTGAAACAATCGTAAACTGGCAGGTAATGACTCGTTCAATAACAGTTATGCGACACGCCCAGCCTCACATGTAACAACTAGCGAGTTCTAGTCTCAATAATAAATTCAATCGTCTCAATCAGTTCCATGATTGGCAGCAAATAAAACCAGAAAATAAAATACCAGAACGCTTCATTAAAGTTAACGATACCAAACCAAGCCACCCCAAACAGTGCCAGACAGCAGCCTAACAATACTAGTGCTAAGAGTCGTCTGAAGCCCCGAGTTCGGACCAAAAATGACCCCACCAAACACCCCAACAATAGTCCACAAATCACGTAACCAGTTAATTGATGATCATCTAACTTAAATCCTGTGTGGACGCCACTGGCATAATAAAGTGCCGCCACATAGATCACCCCATAGACGGCCGCAATCCCTTGAATCCAGCGATATTTTTTCATCCTACCCAAGCTTCTTTACCACTAATCCAGCTTAGTACTAATATAAAAAGAGCATCAAACTAGTCACAACTATGACTAATTTGATGCTCTTAAGTTTACATCAGTGGCACTTATTTAACGACTAATTGGTTCAAGTCACCCATGACATTTGCCATGCGGGCAATCTTAATCAATTGCTTCAAATGATTGTTACGAACTTTTTCGTCTTTACTCATGACCATCGTCTGGTCAAAGTAATCAGCGATCAATGGCCGTAAACTAGCCAACGCCTTAAAACGGTCATTCATATCGAGTGCTGGGGTTAACTTCGTTTCAAGCTCATTCACCGCATCATAAAGTTTTTGTTCCGCATCATTTTCAAACAATGCCGGATCAACGGTCAAATCACGCGTGTCCAGATCAGCCTTAGCCGTGATCCGTAATAGTCGGGTCAACGCTTCAATCGTGTCCCGGAATTCAGGATCATTTTGATGCGCATTTAACACATCTGCTGCCTTGAACATTTCACGAATATCTTGCCGACTCCCCTTAATGACGGTGTCTACGATGTCATAACGTAACTTTTTGTTACTGAACCATTGCTTAACTCGATCAGTTAAGAACGCCGCTACTGGCTTCGTTTGCTTAGCAAAGTCTAAATTGAACGTAGCCCCGTTAGCTTGCAAGACTTGTTGAATATCAGCTTCAAATTGGCCAATTGGGAAGTCCCAGCCTTGATCACGGACAATTCGAACAATCCCAAAGGCTTGACGACGTAAGGCAAACGGATCGTTCGACCCACTTGGGGTTAAGCCAACCGCAAAGAAACTCGTAATCGAATCAATCTTGTCAGCCACCGCTAAAACGGCACCGACTTTAGATTGTGGCAAGGCCCCATCGGCACTCGTCGGCATGTAGTGTTCACGAATGGCTTGGGCAACGACGGGATCTTCACCCTTCAAGATGGCATACTTTTCACCCATCACACCTTGAAGTTCAGGGAATTCGCCGACCATCCCCGTTACCAAATCAAATTTGTAGATTTGAGCCGCACGATGCAGTTGGTTCTTTTCGGTTTCAGTCAAGCCAAACCGATCAGCCAGTAAACCGCCGATGTACATGACCCGTTGCATCTTTTCGTACATCGTCCCAATCTTATCATGGAAGCTAACCTTTTTAAGGCGTTCCACATAAGCTTGAATGGAATGTTGCTGATCTTCATGGAAGAAGAAGGCCGCATCTTCCAACCGAGCTGTCAACACTTTTTGGTTACCAAGAATCACGTTCTTTAAGTTTTCGGTATTCCCGTTACGAACAGAAACAAAGTGTGGCAACAAGTTGTCATCAGCATCGGTTACATAGAAGAACCGTTGATGGTCACGCATTGATGTAATCAAGACTTCATCAGGAATTGGTAAGTATTTGGTATCGAAATCCCCAGCAAAAGCCGTTGGATATTCAACCAAGTTATTAACTTCTTCTAACAAGTCTTCATTAACCACAATCTGCCATTGATGTGCCTTGGCTAAGGCATCGATTTGTGTCCGAATCTTGGCCTTCCGTTTAGCTGCATCAGCAATCACGAATTCTTTCGCTAGATCAGCTTCATAGTCCGTCGCGTTAGCAATTTCAACATCATGACCTAAGAAACGATGGCCACGGGTTGTCCGACCAGCTTTGACATCCAAGATTTCGATTGGGATAATCTCATCATCTAATAATGAGACTAACCAACGAATTGGCCGAATATATTTAAAGCTAAACGTTGACCACTTCATCATCGTTGGAAAGTTCATCTTCGTGATAACGTCCTTAACGCCTGCTAAAACATCTTTAGCCGGTTTACCAGCCGTAAACGTTTGAACAAACACATAAGGGGTCCCTTTGATTTCCTTAAAGACAATATCGTCCGTTGAAGCGCCTTGACCTTTAGAAAATCCAATCGCTGCTTTCGTCCAATTACCATCCGCGTCTTGGGCGATTTTCTTAGCTGGTCCCCGCACTTCCTTTTTAACATCAGCTTGCTTGTCAGCTAAGCCTTCAACTTGCAACGTCAACCGGCGTGGCGTTGAAAAAGTTTTAATCTGGTCGAAAGTTAAGCGTTCGTCTTTGAGAAATTTTGCCATTCGTTCTTTTAATTGCAAAATACTAGGAGTGACGACGTGCGCCGGCATTTCTTCCAAACCGATTTCTAACAAATAAGTTTTAGCCATTATTTCGTTTCCTCCTGCGCATGTTTGAGTAATGGGAAGCCCCGTTTTTCACGTTGTGCCACAAATTCTTTAGCAATGGACTTGGCCATATTACGAATACGGTCCAAATAACCAGCCCGTTCCGTCACGGAAACCATCCCGCGTGCATCCATCAAGTTAAAGGTATGGCTACACTTCAAACAATAATCATAGGCAGGGTGCACCAAACCGTTCTTGATTTGCTTTTTAGCTTCTTTTTCGTATTCATCAAACAACATTAATAATAAGTCTTCGTTGCTGTCTTCAAAGGCATACTTTGAGTTTTCAAATTCAGGTTCCAAGAAGATGTCGCCATACTTAACGCCATCGCCCCATTCCAAATCAAAGACCGAGTTAACATCTTGAATATAAGATGACAAGCGTTCCAAGCCATAAGTGATTTCTGAAGTAACTGGATCAACTTCCAGACCACCAACTTGTTGGAAGTAGGTAAATTGACTAATTTCCATCCCGTCTAGCCAAACTTCCCAACCAACACCGGCACAACCCATTGAAGGATTTTCCCAGTTATCTTCGACAAATCGAATATCATGTTCAAGTGGGTTAATGCCTAATTTTTCCAAACTTTGTAAATATAAGTCTTGGATGTTTTCAGGTGACGGCTTCATAACCACTTGGAACTGATGATGTTGGTACAACCGGTTAGGGTTTTCACCATACCGACCATCAGCTGGGCGCCGTGAAGGTTCGACATACGCCGCGTTCCAAGGTTCAGGACCGATAGCACGTAAGAACGTATATGGACTCATCGTCCCGGCCCCTTTTTCTGTATCATAAGATTGCATTAACATACAACCTTGATCTGACCAAAATTCTTGCAAGGTTAAAATAATCTCTTGCACTGATAACTTTTTGCTCATTTTCTGCCTCCCAAAATTTGTGACTGAATCGGCTTTTGCCCACAAAAAAAGTCCCCTGCCATTCCAAAAGAATGACATAGGGACGATTGATTTCGCGGTTCCACCCTACTTCTGAGTAACCTCAGCAGCTTAATTAATCTTCAAAGCTCCGAGAGCGCCAATCATAAATCGCTTCTGACCATTTCTCACTCACTAGGCCTCACTGGATACCACAACTTATCATTTTCTCTCATCAACACTTAACTATTCAGTTCTTCATCATCATAGCCGACTGTTACTAGTTTGTCAATCATCATCGGTCTGCCGGGGTTTTAATGGTTGATACCAACTCCCCATCTGATCGATAAAGCGTTTAGACTTTAGATGTAACCCCACTGAATTATCATAGATTTCATCTAAAATCCGCCGTAACTGTTGCGCTGTCGTCTTCTTAACAGTCATCGAATGCACTTGACTTAAGTTCAATACTGAGAACTTCCGCAAGTAAAAGATAGCCGCCTGACTTGCATGTAAACGATGTGGATCTAGGTGCCAATGTTGTTGACACAACAGGCCCCCATAACTTTCCGAGTAATCTAACGGTAAGTCCTGTCGACCACACACGGCACACCAGCGCAGTTCCGGGGCGACCCCGAACGCGCCTAGTAATTGAATCTCAATCACGTTAGCAACCAGCGCTGGTGCGACTTGTTGATCAATCAGCTGCAACGCACTGGTAATCTGTTGGTACCAGCGGCCTACCGGTTGATTATCCGGATAAGCCACATCAATCAGATTCATGATATACGTTGCATAGGCATTCAGCTCAATGTCTTGACTAATCTGTTCAAAATACTGTACTGATTTGACACTATTAATGTAAGACAAGCCCTGATCACGTAAGTCGCCAACGTACTCACCCATCGTAAATGGCAATAATTCCGCTGCCATTTTAAACCCACGACGACGGGCGCCACGAATAAAAAACATTTTTTTGCCATATTCAGCGGTCAAAAATTTAATCAGCATGTCCCGTTCACGATAATCGCGCCGATACAATAAAATACCGTTAAAGTTAGTGATCGTTTGTTGGGCCATTTAATCACCTAACGATTCTAATAATCATCTTGCCGATAGCCATAGCTAGCTAACAGATTTTCCCGATCTTTCCAGTTTTCTTGCACTTTGACCCATAATTCCAAGTAAACTTTATCACCAAGTAAACGTTCAATATCCCGGCGAGCCATTGACCCGATCCGTTTTAACATACTGCCGCCCTTACCAATGATAATCCCTTTTTGTGACGACCGTTCAATAATAATCGTCGCTTGAATATGAATCTTTTCTTCATCTTGTCGTTTAATCGAATCAATCACCACAGCAGTTGAATGGGGCACTTCTTGCCGCGTTAAGTCTAAGACCTTTTCACGAATCAATTCAGAAATAATGAAACGTTCTGGATGATCCGTAATTTGATCAGCGGGATAATATTGTGGTCCTGCTGGTAACTTCGACTTCAAAGTTGCGACCAATTCATCAACATTATTGCCTTCCAAAGCTGAGATTGGATAAACGTCAGCCCACGAAATCGCATCTTTATATTGATCCATGATTTCTAACAACCGATCAGGATGAATCTGATCAATCTTATTAATAACCAGATAGATCGGTTTGTTAACGGACTTGAGCCGATCAATAATGAAATTATCCCCTGCACCACGTCGTTCGTCCGCGTTGATCATAAAGAGTACTGCATCAACTTCACCTAACGTTGACAAGGCCGACTTCACCATAAAATCACCTAAGCGACTGTGTGGTTTATGAATCCCAGGTGTATCGATAAAGACCATTTGCGTGTCTTTAGTGGTATAAATTCCTTGAATCCGGTTACGGGTCGTTTGGGCCTTATCGGACATAATGGCCACTTTTTGACCCACAATGCGGTTCAACAACGTGGATTTACCAACGTTGGGCCGACCGATAATTGCTACGAAGCCGGAATGAAACTCTGTATTTGCCATAATTTATTCCCTTTCTACTACCTTGTTAACACAAACTGCCAGATTTTAGGTACGAATAAGATCAACCCAACTAGTACCGCAAATGCCGCTGCAAATACAACGGCGCCAGCAGCTATATCTTTAACCTTTTTGGCTAACGGATGATAATGTGGTCCGGTTACCAGATCACAAATATTCTCCGCAATCGTATTATTGATCTCACAAAGCATCACCATAAAGATGGCCAAGCACAACCATAACCATTCACTCGTTGTCAATTGGAAGTACCAGCCGGCTAGTAACGCCACTGCCCCCAAAACAAGGTGGGTCTGCATATTGCGCTCTTCTTTAACCACCGTTTTCAAACCGGACCAAGCATGTTGCCAAGACTGCCAAAATGAATGGTTCTTTTCGATTTGTGGTTTATTTGATTTATTTTGCGAGTCCATAGTCATCTAAAATCTTCCTTTGTAACCCGAACATTTCTTTTTCATCCGCTGGTTGCAGGTGGTCGTAGCCGTTCAAGTGCAAAAAGCCATGGACGACTAAATAACCTAACTCCCGTTCACGCGAGTGTTGTAAGAATTGGGCTTGTTCGTCAACCTTATCAACTGAAATCATGATATCCCCTAAGTTTAACGGCATTTCTGCGGCCATCTCTGGGTCCATCACAATCACATCATCGGCGTCATCATCATGCATGGCAAAACTAATCACGTCGGTGGGCCGGTCAACGCCCCGGTACTGCTCATTAATTTTTTGAATCTCATCATTGTTCATTAATGTTACTGAAACTTCGGTATCATCACGAAGCTTCAATTCTTGCCCCGCTGCCGCAATCAGATCCCGGATCAATTGTAAATCAGCTGCTGCAGCACCGGCGGCCGTTTGATCATATAATTCTAAGTCCATAACTGCCTCCGTTTAGTGCTTTTCGCCAGCTTCATATGCCGTAATAATCTTCGCAACCACCGGATTACGAACCACATCATCGGCCGTAAAGTTGACAAACGAAATATTACTAATGTGATTTAAGATATGTTCCGCTTGAATCAAGCCACTCGTCGTATTACGCGGTAAATCAATCTGTGAGATATCACCATTGACGATCATCTTGGCATCAAAGCCTAACCGAGTGAGGAACATTTTCATTTGCGCGTTCGTCGTATTTTGCGCTTCATCTAAGATGACAAAGGCATGATCTAACGTCCGTCCACGCATATAAGCTAGTGGCGCAATTTCAATCACACCACGATCCATTAATCGTTGGGTATGTTCAGCGCCATAAATCTCATACAAGGCATCATAGATTGGCCGCAAATAAGGGTCAACCTTTTCCTTCAAATCACCTGGCAAGAAGCCTAAGCTTTCACCAGCTTCAACGGCTGGCCGCGTGACAATAATCTTTTCAACATCACCGCGCTTTAAAGCCGCAATTGCCATGACAACTGCAAGATAGGTCTTCCCAGTCCCAGCTGGTCCAATCCCAAACGTAATGTCACTCTTGGCGACGGCTTGCACATATTGACGTTGACCAAAGTTCTTCACGCGGACCGGCCGACCACGATTATCTTTAATAAGCGTTTCCGCATATAAATCTTGAAAATAGTCTAAAGTACCGCGATTGACCATCTTAATCGCACTGATCACATCGGGGGCACCGATTTGAATATTCTGTTTAATTAAACTCGTTAAATTCTTAAACACAGCTTGGGTTTTATGAACGGCTTCCTCGTCATCCCCACTAATGGTCACTTGATCGCCAAAAACATGGAGGCTAACGTGCAGCCCATCTTCTAACATCGCTAAATACTGATCTTCCGGACCGAGTAAAGCTACCGATTGACTAGGATCAGCGATGAGAAATTTTTGTTCATATTTTGAGTTTTCGGTCAAAAACATGGACTCCTTTATTGACAGATTTATTAGCCATTGAAAGCCAATGGCACCCGCGACGTGACGCACAATGTCAACGCTTAAAAGCGGGTTTGGTGTTAACTAATCATAGCATAAAAGCCTGGCCACGACCAGCTTCACGAACGCTTGGTCGACTAGCTTGACGACACAAAAAAAGCCAGGGAAAAACTTCCCTGACTAACCGTTAATTCAATAATGATTTAACTGTTTGGTTGATAAGCTTGCCATCCGCCTGACCTTTAAGTTTTGGCATTACCGCACCCATTACTTTACCGAAGTCACCTTTACCGGTGGCACCGACTTGTTCAATCGTTGCTGCAACCACTTGTTTGACTTCTTCGTCAGACAACTGCTTGGGCATATATGATTCAACAAGGGTAATTTCAGCTTTAACCCCATCAACTAGATCCTGACGATTCGCGCTTTGGAATTCCTCAAGTGATTCGCGCCGTTGTTTCAATTCACGTGATAACACGCTCACTTCTTCTTCGGCCGTTAAATCATGACCTGCATTAATCTTTTCATTCATTAACGCAGACTTCAGCATCCGCAACACGCTAAGGCTTTGCTTATCGCGAGCTTTCATCGCAGCTTTAAGATCACCATTGAGTGTATCAACTAGACTCATTGGATATCCTCCTTCGATTCAATTAAAATCAACAAGATGTTGATTACTTGAAACGACGACGGTTCTTACGCTTACGAGCAGCTTCTGATTTTAACTTTTTCTTCACACTTGGTTTTTCGTAAAATTACCGTTTGCGGTATTCTTGTAAAGTACCACTTTTTGAAACGGTACGTTTAAAGCGACGAAGAGCATCATCAAGAGATTCGTTTTTACGAACGACTGTTTTTGCCATTTAAAATTCCCTCCCTCCGAGCTTGAAAAGTAACCGTCAAATTATGCATACTTACATAATACAACTGTTCTAGTAAATTATACATAAATAGAAAAACCACGTCAACAAAAGTTTAAAGATTAATGCAAAATATTTCAAAATGGCTGGCTTTACCCACAATAAATCGTTTTCATAAACCCTTGGCTATGCTACACTAGAGTCATTATTGATACGGAAATGAGGGTTTAATCATGCAAGCCATTAAAATTTTTATTTTATCTGATTCAGTTGGCGAAACGGCCCACGCGGTCGCCCAAGCCGGGGCCGCTCAATTTGGCGATTTAGATATCACTTATCAACGGTTTCCTTTCGTCCGAACCGAATCGCTACTGCAAACGGTACTCGCACAAGCTTTAAAAGACCAAGCAATCGTCTACCACACCTTTGTTGATCGTAAGTTAAGTAAGAGCGTGAACGATTTTTGTCAAGCTCATGACTTACCTTATAATGATGTCATGACTCCAACGTTGGATTTATTTTCTGGCATCACCCACCGGCAGCCTGTCAACAAGCCAGGTAAAATGCATGATTTAAATACCAATTACTTTGATCGGATCAACGCCATTGAATTTGCCGTGACTTATGACGATGGTAAGAACCCCGCTGGCTTTTTGGATGCCGACGTCGTCTTATTAGGAGTCTCACGGACTTCGAAGACGCCGTTGTCACTCTACCTAGCCAACCGTAACTTAAAGGTCGCTAACTTACCCTTAGTTCCTAAGGCTCAAATTCCCGACGAAATCTGGCAAGTTGACCCGAAGAAGATCTTTGGCTTAACCAATGATCCGGAACAGCTCAATACGATTCGCCGCGAACGGATGATTCAATATGGACTAAACCCAGATACGGTTTATTCCAATACTGATAAAATCAAAGCTGAACTCGCTTATGCGGATACGATTTTCAAAAAGATTGGCTGCCTCGTTATCAACGTGGCTAACAAGTCAATTGAAGAAACTGCCACCCTCATTACGGAAAGTCTCGGTTACAACGAACCTAATCGTTAACTCAATTAAAAAAGCGACTTAGGATTTTTTCCTAAGCCGCTTTTTTTGGCGCTTAAACTTGTTGTTCAATATCACGAATCAAATTAGGGTTAAATTGACCCGCTCTTAACATGGCAATCTCGTATTTATACGGTGGTAATTGATGTTTCTTATCTGGCCCAACGTAGGGCGTCTCTAAAATTTTACTGATTTCAGTTAACTGTGGATGATGGGCAACGGCATTTAAGGCCTCAAAACCAATCGTTCCCATCCCAATATTCGTATGCCGATCTTTATGGGCCCCTTGGGGATTCTTAGAATCATTCAAGTGAATGACCTTTAACCGATCCAAACCAATCACGTGATCAAACTCATTCAAAACACCATCGAAGTCATCTTTAATGGCATAACCGGCATCACTGGTATGACAAGTATCAAAGGTGACCGACAACTTCTCATTATAAGTCACTCCAGCAATCATCGCCGCAATTTCTTCAAACGTCCGACCGACTTCGGTTCCTTTACCGGCCATCGTCTCAATCGCAATCTGAATCTTTTGATCAGGCCGAATGACCGTATTCAAGCCCTTAATAATCTGAGCAATCGCAGCTTCAGCACCAGCGCCAACATGGGCCCCTGGGTGGAGCGTCAGCTGAGTGGCCCCAACGGCTTCAGCACGTTCAATTTCATGATACAAAAAGTCCGTTGCAAACTCAAAATAACCCGTTTTTTTAGTATTACCCAGATTCACAATATATGGCGCATGGACCACGATTTGTTGTAAATCGTGCGCTGCCATCACCTTTTGGCCAGCTGCAATATTCAACTCATCAATCGGCTTACGGCGGGTGTTTTGGGGTGCCCCTGTATAAATCATAAACGTATTAGCACCATAGCTAACTGCTTCATTTGCAGACCCGAGTAACATATCTGGTGCTTTCATTGATACATGCGATCCTAATCTAAGCATCTTGTGTCGCCTCAATTCCAATTTGTTGGAGTACCTTTTGACTCGCTCGACCATCTTCCCAGCCACAGAACTGCTCATAAAAATCAGGTGCCGCCGCGGTTGGCTGCCATTGTCCCGCCGTATAACGGTCCAACGCTGCATACAATGCCGCTGCATCTGTCACTAACGGCCCTGGCAATTCACTTTCGTAATCAAAGTAAAAGCCACGTAATTGATCACGATAATGTTCCAGATCATAGGCATAAAACAGTTGCGGTCGTTTGAGATTGGCATAATCAAACATGACGGAAGAATAATCTGTAATCATCAAATCACTAATTAAGTATAAATTAGTGATGTCCGTTTCTGCCAAAATTTTGACCCGGTCTTCAAAGCCCGTAATATCAATCTGATCCTTCACTAAATAATGCGGACGTAGCACTAAGATGGTCGTCGCAGAAACATGCTGGAAGAAAGTTCCAAGATCAAACGGTAACTTAAAATTATACCGACCCACATATTGAAAGTCATCATCTCGCCAAGTTGGGGCATACAAGATTACCTGAGCATCTGCCCGCCCGACTAATTGCTGCTTTAATTGGGCCGTTTCCGAAGCAGTTGTATGATACAAACGATCATTGCGAGGATACCCCGTATCCAGCCATTGCTGATTAAATCCGAATGCATGCGCAAAAATATCATGAGAATATTGATTGGGGGCAATCAAGTAGTCCCAACGTTTAGCCTCATCAATAAACTTCTGATGATAAGTTTGCGTGTCAGTACCAGGAATTTCTACCGCGTCAATATCCACACCTAAATGTTTTAATGGCGTTCCGTGCCAAGTTTGCACGTAAGTGGTCCCACTGTTCTTATGCCACCAACGTGGTAATCGGGCGTTAAAAATCCAAAAGTCTGCCCGCGCCATGACCCAGATCCATTTGAAATGAAAACGTTTCAATAATTGTATCTCAGGATAACGCGCTTTTAAAGCCGCATATTGACGTGGTTTCACATTAAAATAGCAACGATCCGCATATTCTGGATGTTGTGCCAGCAAAGCCTGATATAAGGCCATAGGATTATCATTAATATCATTGCCATTAAAACTCTCAAAGACGAAGCTGTATTTTTTAACGGGTAATAAAATGAACCCATCGTTCAACACGATGAGTCCACCTCGAATGAGAATCTTAATCGCAGTCATTAAACGGTGTTTAAGTCTAGCCATTAAAGCTGCTCCTTTTTTAAATCAAATCAACAAATCGTGATCGGAATTTATAATGTAAGTGTGAGCCAACCAATAAGACTAATAGGACAAAGCCCCAGAAGATCAGGGTTAACAATGGTCGACTCCACATGTAGGTATCCGCACTCTGGTGGAACATTGAGTTCCGGAAACCAGAAATAATGTACCAAAATGGATTTAACTCTAAGATCCGGACAAACGGGGCTGGAAAACCAGTCGTTTGAAAGTTAAATAGGACACCGGATAAATAAAACAACATCCGCATCATGGATTGTAGTAAAATCTGCCAATCACGTACTAATACCGAAACCGTGGAATTGAACGTACTCAATGCAAACATTAGGCACATCATCGCAAAGAAATAGTAAATCCATTGTAACCAAGCGATAGCGGGATAGATGCCATTAAAGAAGCCTAACGCGATCGAAAAGACCAGCATGGTCCAAAATGAATTTAAGTTACCCACAATTCGAATTGAAGGTAGCACGGAAACTGGAAACTTCATCTTCGAGACCATCCCGACCCGTTGATAAATCGCTTTGGACCCATCTAAGACGGCACGGTTCATAAAGAACCATGGGGTAATCCCGATGACCATCCACATTAAATAGGAGACCCCATCTAGATTACTACCCTTTTTAAACCCACCGCTAAAGACAATCCAGTAAATCCCAATTTGAATCAACGGATATAAATATTCCCAAGCTAATCCCAAATAATGGTTTTGATAACTGGCTTGATCTTCATAATTTGAGATCCGCCAAATAATTCCCCAATTTTGGAATTGCTCTTTAATAATCGTTACGACCTCTTTCAAGGCTCAGCCACTTCCTATCTCTTAATTCTAATAATGGTTATTTTTGATGAAAATAAGCAACCGTGCGAGTCCCAGCCTGACCATCATTATGGGCATTCCATAAGTGGTTAAATGCGGCTAATTGTGCCGCCGTCGCGGTGGCCGGTTGCGCCAACGCTTGATTCAAAGCAGCGACCGTCGTTACTAACGGTCCTGGTGCCCAGGCACGAAAATCAGCCTGCAACCCAACGCGCTGTTGGTAAGTTTGCCAGTCAAAAACATAGAATACCATTTTTTGACAATTTGGCAAGAGGGCATAGTCAAAAATCACGGATGAATAATCACTGATCAAGGTGTCCGTGACCGTTAATAAATCGTCAGTACTAAAGTCGTCAGCTGTCGTCAACAAGTTCGGATAATGTGCTAATAGTTGCGCCGTCTGCGCTTGTAAGTGCGGATGCAACTTGAGGACTAAGACTTGGTCAGCCGCTAATTGCAATTGACCAAAATCAGCTGGCAAGCTAAAAGTCACGCCCTCACGGTAAGTTGGGGCATACAAGATAATCTGTTTATGCTGCCAATCTGGATGCGCCGCATAAATAGCTGACCGGGTCTGCGCAATCCAAGCTGAATCTTGATACCGATCCGAACGCGGATACCCTAGTACGCGCATCCGCTGTGGATCAGCGCGATAACTCGTCGCAAAGACGTCACCCATCTTCGCCGCGCCGACGACATAATCTGTAAAATGGTCATAGACCCGCTGAAAACGGTGCTGATCAGCCGCTGAACGTTGATGGGTCTGCGGGTCGCCCCAACCAAACGCTTTAATCGCTCCCGCCGCATGCCAAACCTGCACAATCCGTTGCGTTGGCCGACTCGTTAGCCCACCAACAAACGCATAATAGTTGTCGCAATACACCGTTGCTGCTCGTGTGATGACGGGAACACCAGTTACGGCAAACTGAAGCGAATCCTGAAATGGGACCACTTGAATCCCTGCAACTTCTAAGTCCCGAGCACCACTAGTAGCCGCCGGTAAGTAGTAAATCGTCAATTGAGATCCCAAACGGGCCTGCAACTGCTTAATAAACGTCAAGTTATCCGCAAAACTCATTAAATAAATGACTTGCGTGGTGGTGTGCCAATGGGTCAACCAGGACATCAATGACACCAGCCACATGTAAATCGTCTTCTTCAAACGTTAGCCCTTCCATTCCGCAAATTATACTCAGTAATTATAGCATACTTCATTGCCCAGCTTCTGGCTACGCGCAAAAGCTTAAGATTCAGTCAAAAAAGCGGCTAGCTGGTCTTAACCAACTAACCACTCTTAATTTACGGGTCTGGTTCATAAAAATGACCCAGAATTTTAACAGTATCTGAAATACTAACAAAGGCATGCGGATCAGATTCCGCCATCGCGGCCGTTAATTCAGACATTTCATAACGCGTAATGACCGTAAATAAAATCGTCTTGTCATCATGGCGATAAGCCCCTTCAGCATTATGCACGATGGTCACCCCACGACGAATCCGATTTTGAACACTATCAATCACGGTATTCGGCCGACTAGTAATAATCATCACCTGCATCTTTTGTTGCCGAGTATATGTCATATCGATGACCCGACCATTAACCAACAACCCTAACGCTGAATAAAAGGCATAGGGCCAGCCATAAACAAACCCAGCTGCTAAGACAATAATGGCATTAAAGGCCATATTGATGGTCCCAATACTCCGACCCGTTTTGCGCCGCAAGACCAGTCCAATGATGTCTAAGCCACCAGTTGAAATGCCATTTTTTAACGCCGTCCCAGTCCCAAAACCATTAACCGCCCCACCAAAAATCGCACAAATAATGGGATCGTGCGTTAAGGTCTCGGGCGCAACAATCTTAATCATGATACTTGATAAAGCAACCGCCAAGAACGTATAAACGGTAAAACGGTGACCAATTGATCGCCAAGCAATCACAAACATTGGCACATTTAATAAGAATAGCAATAACGCGGTTGAAAGCTGAACGGGCATAAACTTCGCCATCAAGCTATTAATCAATTGGGCTAACCCCGTGATCCCTGACGAATAAATATGGCCGGGCGTCCAGAAGAAGTTCATGGCGACAGACACTAAGATCGCATAAATAAACGCGGTCGAAGCCTTAAACACATCGCGATGACGCTTCGTCAACTGCTGAAAATCGTCCATTTTCGTGCGCTCCTTTACGTTTTTAATCCTTGGCTATTGTACCATTAGAAACTGCGTTCAGCAGGCAAAATCGACTTTCACTTGAAAGTCTCACGCTTCTCATAAATTTCACAGAGATTAATCGACTTTAGGGGTATTGGCCCAGTGATTTTCAATAAAGTCCGCCCGTCCACCAGCTTCTTGCGCCGCAAAGACGACGGGATTATTTTTATAAAAACGTTGATGTTCCGCAGTCGCTGGATAAAACGGCTGGACGTCCTCAATCTTAGTCACAATCGGCTGATCAAACAATGCGGAGGCCTGTAGCTTTGCTTTCGATGCTTCGGCAATTTGTCGTTGCTGCGCATTCTGCACAAAAATCACCGGTCGATAATTATCACCGCGATCTTGGAACTGCCCCATCGCATCAGTTGGGTCCGTCTGGTGCCAATAAATTTCTACTAAATCGGCATAACTGATTTTAGTCGGATCAAAAGTGATTTTAACCGCCTCGGTATGGCCAGTCGTATGGGCTTTCACTTGTTCATAGGTTGGATTTTCAACATGACCGCCAGTAAACCCAGAAACCACGCTAGTAATCCCTGGCTGGCTGTCAAATGGCTTGACCATACACCAAAAGCACCCGCCGGCAAAAATTGCTGTTTCAGTTGTCATTCAGATTCCTCCAATTAAATTTTAATCTAAATCTAACACTAACTAAAAAGAACGTCCAGTCAGCTGAGTGGACGTTCTTTCGGTAACCGACTTATTTATCGTCAGGTTTGTTGATAAACAAAGCCAAATCTTGTAATTGTTGATCAGAAACTTCCGCTGGCGCATTGGTCATTGGTTCAGAAGCCTTCGAGTTCTTAGGAAAGGCAATGACTTCACGAATATTGTCATTACCAGAAAGCAACATGGCAAACCGGTCTAACCCGATGGCTAACCCGCCATGCGGTGGAAAGCCCATGTCTAAGGCATCTAGTAAGAAGCCAAATTGTTCTTGGGCCCGTTCTTTAGTGAAGTCCAACGCCTTGAACATTTTTTCTTGTAATTCACGCGTATGAATCCGGATGGAACCGCCACCTAATTCGTAACCATTTAAGACAATATCGTATGATTGGGCATGCGCCTTGTGGGGATCTTCACCGTCGTTCAAGTAGTGGACATCTTCTTCATTAGGCATCGTGAATGGATGGTGGGCTGGTACCCAGCGGGAAATCCCTTCATCGTATTCGAACAATGGCCAGTCAACGACCCAAAGGTAAGCATACTTGTTTTCATCAATCATGCCTTGTTCCTTAGCGATGGCTTTCCGCAAATAGCCTAAGGTATCCGAAACAACCTTGAAGTTATCCGCAGCGAATAATAACAAGTCACCTGGTTTCGCATCAGCGGCCGTCGTGATGGCGTCAAAGTCATCCTTGAAGAACTTCGCGATTGGCCCACTAAAACTGTCATCGGTCACTTTCATCCAGGCCAAGCCCTTAGCGCCAAAGCGTTCAACATGGCTGGCATAGGCATCGATAGCTTTTCGTGAGTATTTGTCAGCACCACCAGGAACGGCGATTGCTTTAACCACGCCACCATTCTTAATCGCGCCTGAGAAGACTTTAAAGTCGGTATCCGCAAAGATGCTGGACATGTCTTTTAATTCCATACCAAACCGGACATCAGGCTTGTCGGAACCAAAGCGATCCATTGCTTCTTGCCAAGTAATACGGGTAAATGGCGTCTTAACATCGACACCCTTCACGTCATGCATGACTTTTTTGATCAAACCTTCCGTATAACTTTGGATTTCTTCCGCCGTTAAGAATGAGGTTTCCATATCGATCTGCGTGAATTCTGGTTGCCGGTCGCCCCGCAAGTCTTCATCCCGGAAACAACGAGCAATTTGATAATACCGATCAAAACCGGCACCCATCAATAATTGCTTAAATAATTGGGGTGATTGTGGTAAAGCGTAGAAATGGCCTTGATAAACCCGTGAAGGTACCAAGTAGTCCCGGGCCCCTTCAGGCGTTGACTTAGTTAAGAATGGCGTTTCAATGTCGTAAAAACCATTGGCGTCAAAATAACTATGAACCGCTTGGGTAATGCCGTTACGAATCTTTAAACCACGTTGCATTTCTGGCCGCCGTAAGTCTAAGTAACGATACTTCAACCGTAATTCATCCGACACATTAATGTCATCTTGAATGTAGAAAGGTGGTGTTTTAGCCTTGTTTAAAATCTTAGCCTCATGGATTTCAACTTCGACTTTACCTGTCTTCATGTTCGGGTTGATTGCATCGCCATTCCGGCTAACAACTTTCCCTTGGACTTCAATCACGTATTCACCACGTAATTGATCCGCAACATCTAAAGCGGTTTGTGAAAATTCTTGACTGAAGACTAATTGAACAATGCCTTCACGGTCACGTAAATCAATAAAGATCAAGCTCCCTAAATCCCGGCGCTTTTGGACCCATCCTTGTAAGATGACGTCTTGACCCAGGTAGTCTTCATTAACTAACCCAGCATATGTGGTTCGTTTCATTAACTTGTTTCCTCCCTGTTATTTAGCTGCCAATACTTGTTCAACATGGTTAAAGACATCGGCCATGGCGACTTGGGTCTCTTCACCCGTTGCCATTGACTTCAAGTTAACCACTTCGTTTTCCAACTCGCTATCCCCGATAGTCATCGTATAACGGGCATTCAAACGATCCGCACTCTTGAATTGCGCTTTCGGCTTACGATCCAAATAGTCGCGTTCAGCGGTTAACCCCGCATCCCGGACAGCTTGAACCAGCTTTAAGGTCGTCGCATTTGCAGCGTCCCCAATACCAACCACGTAAACATCTAATCGATCATCAGTTGGAAAGGCAATCTTTTCCGCATCCATCAAGACTAATAAGCGTTCGACACCTAAACCAAAGCCAACTCCAGATGTTTCAGGACCGCCTAATTCTTTAACCAAGCCATTGTAGCGACCACCGGCACAGATTGTCGTGTAGCCTTGACCAAGTGATTTCGAATTCGTCATGATTTCAAAAATCGTGTGGTTGTAATAATCTAAGCCCCGCACCATTGTGGCGTCAATTTCAAACGGAATCTCTAAGGCCGTCAGCAAGGCTTTAGCTTCTTCAAAATGGGCTTTAGCTTCGGGCGTTAAGTAATCTAAGATTGACGGTGCATCGGCTACGAATTTTTGATCTTCAGGCGCCTTGCTATCTAGAACCCGTAATGGATTCTTGTGCAAGCGGGCTTTGGAATCATCACTTAATTCTTCAAAATGAGGTTCCAAGTAATCAATCAAGGCTTGGCGATAATCATCACGCGTTTGTTGGTCACCCAACGTATTGATAACTAGCTTTAAGTCGTTTAAGCCAAATTTTTTAAGCAAATTAAAGCCCATTGCAATGACTTCAACGTCTAAAGCAGCACTTTCACTCCCGAAAGCTTCAACACCAAGTTGATGGAATTCCCGTAACCGACCTGATTGGGGCCGTTCATAACGGAACATTGGTCCCATATAATAGACCTTGTAAGGTTTTAACACTTGCGGACCATAGAGTTTATTTTCAACAAACGCCCGGACAACGCCGGCCGTTCCTTCTGGCCGCAAGGTAATGTGACGATCACCCTTATCATGAAAATCGTACATTTCTTTAGTCACAATATCGGAAGTATCCCCCGCAGAACGTGAGAAAACTTCAAAATTTTCAAAAATTGGCGTCCGAATTTCTTTAAAACGATAGGTTTTAAAGACTTGACGCGCCGTTTCTTCGACATATTGCCATTTTTCACTATCACCTGGCAAAATATCGGCGGTGCCTTTAGGCCGTTGGTATCTCATCCTAATCTCCTCCTTCAATTCAAATCGACAAAAAAAGCGCCCTTGATTGTTTATCCAAGGGCGCTTTTTTGCGCGGTACCACCTTTATGAGCACTAACTGATAACGTCTGTGTTAATAACAGGCGGAACTTTTCGTTCACCTCAAAAGCGTCTCCTCATTGCTCGCTATCCGGAATTCTCAGCACTACCGGTCTCTGGCTATAGCGTGGCACAATGCTCTTACTTTCTCTGCGGTCGATTTATTAACTTATGATTAAAGTTACACGACTCCGTTGGAAAAGTCAACTGACACCCGTAAAATGTTGGCATGAAAATACGATTTATGATGTTTGGTGCTGGTTAGATTAAATTGCCACTCTGGTTGGTCCAGAATTGGCTGGAACGTGGTGGCCGCGTTTTCGAGCCATAGTGCGGTCTCGAAAGCCGGGCTTTATCTAAGTCGGAAAACCACCGACCAAGATAAACGACACCACTGAGCCAATTCTGGACCGCCCGACGTTAACTAATGGGTATTAAGAAATTAATGATTGACTATTCGAGTGTCTTTCTCAAACTTAAGCCCCGGTCAGTTCTGAGGCCAATCAACAGGCAACAAGCTTAACCAGTGCTAAGCATCGTTTCATCACCTGTTTAGTTAAAGTTAACCTTTAAAATCACTGCCCGCCCTAAACGCAGTTCATAATTTTTGGTATACTAATGATTACGTGTTTTAAACTCAAAAAAATTTAGTTGGTGAAATCCATGCAAGTCTTCAAACGCTACTGGCGACAACTTGTCATTGCCGCCGTTTTTATCGGGCTAGTGGCCGGCTTCACGACCATCCTAGCCACTCATAATACTGCCATCGTTAATATTGCTAACGTCAATATCCGTAAAGGTCCCGGCATGAGCTATAGTGTGACCGATTCAACGACCAAAGGAACCAAAGTGCATATTATGCGGCGCAAAAACAATTGGTTATACGTCCGCTATGCCGATCATAAATTTGGTTGGATTGCGAGTTGGCTCGTCAATGAAAAGAACAGTCAATTGAATCAAACGACCAAGATTTCAGAAGCCACGATTGTGCTGGATCCAGGCCATGGTGGCTCCGATTCTGGGGCCCTGTCCAGTCATGACAAAATGGAAAAAACTTACACGTTACGGGTGGCCCAAGTCGTGGCTAAGCGGCTACGTGCAGCCGGCGCCCACGTGGTAATGACCCGTGATAGTGATCAGTACGTTGGTTTAAGTGCACGTCCAGCCTTGGCAAACAAGTTACACGCCGATGCCTTTATTAGCTTCCACTTCGATAGTTCGCCTGAAAATAATCAAGGTTCAGGGATTACCACTTACTATTACCATAAATCCACTTCACTTGGCCTAGCGAAAGCTCTTAGCAGTAATGTCTCTGCCTTACCAATCAAAAGTAAGGGCGTTGAATTTGGTGATTTCTTAGTCATCCGTGACAATCAAGTGCCAGCCGTCTTGATGGAACTTGGGTATATCAATGACGATACCGACTTTAAGACGATTAGCTCACAAAGATATCCGAATGAAGTCGCTCACGCGGTCTATGCTGGGCTCTCTAGTTACTTTGCTAATCATTGATAATACCAGTTATTGTTGACTACAACTAAAAGCATTTCAATTGCCAAGAAAGGCACCTGTAATCAGTTAAGATTACAGGTGCCTTTTTGATTAGTTGTTAGTGAAATTGGTATTAACAAATTGCGTCATGCTAACGGTTAAGTAACCCACGTTCGACAAACCAAGTATCTGGTTGCCAAATCCATTGATTATCATTCTTAGCTACTAAATCAAACGCCGCTTTTGGTCCCATCGTCCCGGCCGCATAAGTTGGCAATGGTTGGTCATCTTGGTCCCAAGCTTGCCGAATCGTATCTACAATCCGCCATGATTGGGCAACTTCATCCCAATGAGTAAAGTTAGTCGCATCACCAGTAATGACATCATGCAATAACCGTTCATACGCTTCCGGTGTATTAGCCATCATTTGACTGTCATGCCGATAGGATAATCTAATCGGCGTCGTTGTCGACTGGTTATCTAACGCCTTCCCATTCAGGCTCAATGAGAACCCTTCTGTCGGTTGAATATAAATCGTTAAGACATTTTGCGTTGCAATCTCAGCGTTAGCAGTTAAGTTCTTAAAGACAATATTGATTCGCGTGCCTTTTTCCGTTAACCGTTTCCCAGTCCGGACATAGAACGGGACGCCTTGCCAACGTTCATTATCGATTTGGAACTTACCCGCAACAAACGTTTCCGTCCGTGACTTCGGATCAACAGCTGGCTCCTCACGATAACCCGCAAATTGTTCATTGTTAAGACTGCCAGCGGTATATTGACCACGGACAAAGTTGGCCGCCACTTCATCCGCGTTATAAATCCGAACCGCCTTTAATGCGGCTACTTTACCAGTTCGAATCGCTGCTTCAGACATCTTCGTCGGTAATTCCATGGCCAATAGAGATAACACTTGTAAGATATGGTTTTGGACCATATCCTTCAGAGCCCCCGTCTGGTCATAGTAGCCGCCCCGTTGTTCAACACCCAATGCTTCAGCAAAGGTAATCTGGACGTTATCAATATATTGATTGCTCCATTGCGATTCTAATAAACTGTTAGTAGCCCGCAACGTCAAGATATTTTGAATCATTTCCTTGCCTAAGTAGTGATCAATCCGGAAAATATCTTTTTCCGGGAAGACTTGGGTTAATTCTTGGCTTAACTTATTCGCTGATTCATAGTCAGTCCCAAATGGTTTTTCGAGAACAACCCGGTTAAAACCAGCCGTATCAATAATCTTAGCTGCTTTCAACTGGGTCACGATTTGACCGAAGAACCGCGGTGCCATTGCGAGGTAATACATCCGGTTACCCGCCAATTGATACTGTTGGTCCAACTTATCAGCCAACTTAGCTAAAGTCTGATAATGACTGGCATCACCAACATCGTGTGATTGGTAATAAAAATGCTGTAAAAAGGCACTCTGTTCCGGTTCCGTGGGATTTTGATCAGCAATCGCATCGGCAACGACTTCCCGAAAATGGTCATCACTCCAAGGGCGCCGTGCCGTCCCGATCACTGCAAAGTGGTCATTTAACACTTGTTGCCGAAAAAGGCGGAAGAAGGCAGGATAAAGCTTCCGTTTCGCTAAATCCCCCGTCGCACCAAAAAGCATCATTAAAACTGGTTCCGAATTGTTCATTAAAATCACCCTTCTATTGCATTGTTAATTTGTTTAATTAAAGTTGACCTGGCATCAACTTAGCCTAGTCGCCAAAACCTAACGCCACTCGACTCTAACTATTAGTTTACCAATATCTAGAGACAATGGGGGTATATTTAGTCTCAATTGGGCCAAATAACCGATTTATACGATTGAATCGCCATAAATTTAAACAAAATGTTTAAGCGCAACAAAAAAGCGCGATTCACGCCGAACCGCGCCACCTGTCAGTTCATTAACCAACTAAGCGTTTGACAATCTCAAATAGCTGACGCACATTTTCTGGCCGCGTCATGCCAGTATCGGCATCAATAATTGACGAATAGATATGCGGAATAATCCGTTTGACGCCAGCATCTAAGGCAATTTGGAGAATCGTTTCAAAGTTCTCTAAATCAATCCCACCCGTTGGTTCCAAGTAGAAATCATTGGTTGCACAAGCTTCGGCAACAGCCTTAAATTCGGCCTCATGCGCCAACCCATGCATGGGGAAGAACTTGATTGAACTGCCGCCCATATCTTTCAATAAGGCAATCGCCGTTTCAATCGGCACTTCAGCGGCCGGTGTCTGTGAACTCAATGGCCCAGTCGCAATGTTGACAATACCCACTTTACCAGTTGGGGACACCAAGCCATTAACAATGGTATCCGCTTGGCCGAGTAGCGCCCGGCTAGTTCCAACCCCTGTGAAGACTTGGTTCACGTGTTGCGGTTGGATCACTTTGGAGACCCGACTCACCATCTGACTTTGATTAGGATCACCCGCACCTAAGCCAACGGAAACCGCATTTTCAATTTGTGATTGATATTTTAACATATCTTCAATCGCCAATTGATCAGTGGAATAATTTTTTGTCAACACGCCTAAGATGATATGATGTTCAGCGGCAGCATAACAGTCAACCGCATTTTGAACAGAACCCGCTAAAACATTTAAGGCGACGCGATCTTGGTAATAATTTGGTGTCTTTTGCATGATTGAGCACTCCTTTTTTATTGACAGTTTAGTCTAAGATTTCATGTAACCGTTGCACAATGGCATCCATTTCCGTTTGATCCACCGCCCGAATATCAAATTCAATAATCCCGACATTAGCGCGGTATTCACGAGTATAAATCGCCGGATTACCCGCTTTTAAGGCGGCGGTAACGGCCTTCGCATTTTGTGGTGATTCAGGTTGAATAACGACACTTGCCCGATAAATATCGCGACCCGCGCCATCTTGAACGGCGGTAGCTTCGACATAAGGGACCGCATTGAGGGCGGTTAAAAATGGCTGTAAACGGCGTTGCATACTATCCCCATCTTCGGGACCAGCTTGTAAGTAATCTTCAATCGCCCGTGTCAGCCCCATGATGTTTTCCTTACCGACCTTCATCGCCCGACCTAACCCTAATGATTGCAACCGAATCCAATCGATATATTGTTTTTTTCCATAAACCAGACCAGATGCCGGTCCAACTAACGCTTTACCACCAGAGAAGATAATAATATCGACACCGAGATCTAAATACTTACGCAAGTCTTCTTCCGCCGCAGCATCTAAAATCAATGGTAATTGATGGTCATGGGCCACTTTCACCGCTTCCGCTACCGTCAGCATACTTTTTTGGACGGCATGGTGACTCTTCACATATAAGATGCCGACTGTTTGATCGGTAATCATGATTTCAAGGTGTTCTGGCGAGCACATATTGGCGTACCCAGCTTCAACGACTTGACCACCCCCAACGGCAATCATCACTTCTTCGGGCGTCCCATAATCCACGTTCTGTCCCTTAGGAATAATAATCTCACGCTTGGTATAACGGGCATCATAAGGGTGATAGACATGATGTTTACTACCACGGCCAATCAACGCCGCCACCGATTCAGCAATCCCCGAAGAAGCGGAGTTAACCACAATCGCGTCTTCCGCGCCTAGTAATTCAGCCAGATGCCGACCGGTTTGTTTGACGAGGTCAGCCATTTCAAAGAAATGTTCATCACCAAACTTTTGCGCGTCGATCACTGGGCCTGCCAAGGTTGACACCCCGAGAATCGTCATCTTGCCACTAGCATTGATCACTTTTTTTAAATGGTACTTATTATATAAATCGCTCATTGATTACTGAGCCTCCACTTCATAAGCTGTCCCGCCAACAATCGCTTGGGTCGGTTGAATCAGTTGTTCGGTTACTTGGGTATTGCCATTCGAGTCTGTTAAGGTCTTAGTGCCATCCGTAACTTTAAAGATGGTGAGATCCCCATCTAAGCCAACTTCCAAACGCCCCTTTTGCGTCAAATGAAAGCTGTCAGCCGGCGCCACGGTTACCATGCGAATGACTTCTGGTAACGAGTAATTCAATAGCATCATTTTTTCTAACGTCGTCGCCAGATCATGCACCGGACCACTTTCACGGTTACGATGGTAAATATCCGTACTAATAGACCATGGTCGTAAGCCATAACGCGTTGCAATTCGTCCCGTATTAAAGTTGTAACTGTCGGTCCCATGCCCCACATCAAAACGGACGCCCCGATGATAGGCATCGAAGACGGCTTCTTTGACCATCCCGTCTGGCGTTAAAATACCATTAGGCTTACCGTTATAGGCATGCGTCAATACATCGCCACTAGTCATCAGTGCTAAAATAGCTTCTAATTCAGGCGGATTCGCGCCCACATGGACCATTACAGGTAAATGGCGATCCAACTTAGCTTGAAAGGCCTTCGCCTGAACTAATGGCTGCACACCATTGTCGACCACGACCGAATGACTTTCGCGCGCTTTGATCCCGACAATAAAGTCCGGGTAAGTGGCAACGGCTTCAGCTAGTGGTGCCCACTGAACACGTGCCATATCGCCTAATTCATCTTGTGCGAGAATCCCGGTCTTGGAAATATTGATTAAGGCATAAACATTGGTCCGCTTAGCGCGTGTTCGCTGATAAAAGTCCGCGATATTATCGGCGCCGGTCGACCCAGCATCAATCACCGTTGTGACCCCGGTCTTGACTCCGTCTTCATCGGGATCATCATAATACAGGCTGAGCTTTTCATAACAATGGGTATGATCATCGATCCAACCGGCCGAGACATATTGTCCTGCCACATCAATCGTTTGCTGCGCCGTAATACCAGTCAGTTGGGTACCAACCGCCGTAATCTTACCCGCGGTAATTGCCACTTCCAACGGGCTATCGTCACGTACCGAACGGCCATTTTTAACCACTAAATCAACCATTTTACGAACTCCTTTATAGTTTCACTGGGAAGAAGAACCCAAGAATCATCGCGCCAATAATCGCACCACCGGCAATCGGCTTTTTCCAAGCATAAAAAATAGCCGCACCAGCCGTAGCCCCGAGACCAATTGGAATAGAGGCCGTGACGGCACTCAGAATAATCAATGGTCCTAGAAAGCGGCCAGTATCATTCCCAGCACCCATCATGACATCGGCACCAAACGTAGCTTTGGACTGACCAATCGTAAAGTGGCGAACGATGTAAATAATGCCACCGATAATCACCCCAATGATTAGTCCTGTCAGTAACGCCAACGGAAAACTTTTGACTGGGGCTTCAAAACCAACGCTCAGTAGAATGGCGGGAATCCCGATCCCGACCCCGGTCAAGATTGAACCACCCAAGTCAAGAATTCCGACTAGTGAACCTTCCAATACCCGGGCAAACAAGAAACTAGCCCCAAATGCCGCAGCGGCGCCATACGCACCATCAGTCATGCCGGCTTTCAACATGGCCACAATCGCGACTTCATTAAACGCCCCAACGCCGTAGTTGTAATACATCGATGTTCCGGCAAAGACCCCCGCCGACATAATACCGACAATAATGGGAAACGCCCAATCGGCGAACCAGAAACTTTTGGCTTGTTCCAAATCTTTTAAATCATTTTCCATACACTTATACTCCTCTCTAGCCGCCCATCGAGCTATGCCAGTTGGTCAGCCATTGTGGAACGCTGAGACTAAAGGACTTCAATAGATCAACATCGAAACCGCGGAAAAACGCGCTTAGGATAAATAGCAAAATCACTGCCCCCAGCATAATCCGGGTAATCCGCGTCCAGCCGATTTCTTCGACCCCTTTACCGATTAAGATTCCTAAGACCACACCTGGAACCGCGTTCCCCATAATCAAGGCCGCTAAGCCACCGAAGATCGTCCCTAATAGGCCAGAACGCCGGCCCGCATCGATCGCTGCTAGCCAAAAGATAATCGGCATCACCATATTAATCAGTAAAGTGGCGGCAGGGACCAAAACTTTCACCGCGGTCACTTGTAATGCCGCCGGGATCGAGGATGAGGTGACATTTAAAAAGGCCACGACCACGATCCCAATCAACGCACTCATAATTCCCATTTTCTTAGGATTATGCATTGATTCATTCATATCTTTACTGCGTAATAATAGGGCTGAAACTGCCCAGTTAGGAATCACCCGGTGCGTCACATCTTGGGTAAAGGCCCCAGCCCCGACTGTTGATGCCCAAGCATTAAAGAAGAACCCTAACCCAAATGAGAAGTGAGACGCGGCGTCACCTTCCGCCGCATTCATTTCGCCAAGGGTTCGAAAGGCTCCCAAGGCTTGGACAGTCGGGGCATTAAACATCCGGGCGGCCCCAACACCGGCCGCAAAGCCGACTAACCCACCAATAATCACTGACTCCATTAAAACAATTAAAATATGCACCTTATTTGCCTCCTCTCAACCCAGTCCAGTCCAAGAGCGGGTTGCGTTTAACGGGGGTTGTCGCAAATACGACCGTGTTTAGATCAATCGCATTGACTTGGACGGTCACATCGATGGTGACCGAGAACTGCGTCCGTTGCCGTGGAAAGAACAACCACAAGAACCGTTCAGTCCGGTGAGCCACTTGCAGACTCACTGGCGTCACCTGTAGCGGTTGAATTTGCAAGGTCACCATCGCCGTATCGGCCACTAATTCTTTTTGAATCTTACTCAGGGCACTGGCAAACGCCGCTTGTTTCGTCTCGGCTTGGCCACTGACCCGAACCGTTCGCTGGTTACTTGCGTTCAGCTTCGTCATACGTGCCGCCTCCCGTAACCGTTATTTGTCATACTTCTTTGCAAAGGCTTCCGTTAACTTTTGACCGAGTTCTGGCTTGTCCATAAACCCAAAGCCCAACACCGTCTTCCCATCGGCAATCGCCGTTAGCCCTTCTTGAATTGAGCGCATGCCATGTCGTTCCGGATAGCCATACTTCGTACTAGCCGTTAAAGCGCCGGCACCACCACTCCCGCAAAATGACAAGCCCATATCCGCATTTTCTTGCTGCATCACATCACCTAAACGCATATCGGCGCCCATCCCAGGCACCACAATCGCTTCACCACCAGCTTGTTCAACTCCTGCGGCAACTTTTTGACCCTTACCCATTCGATCTGCAATGACAACTTTAACCATGATAAACTCCTCCTTATTGATGTTTGGCCGTTTCAAAGTGAATTGATGCGACATACTTTTCTGAATCTGCTAAATTTCCAATCTTCGTTACCAAATCGGCCGCAATCTGAATTGCTTCCGGTGAGACCTCCGCAAACATCTGCGGGTCAACGGCGGCTAACGGTTCGCCCGTTACTGAACGGGTCACCATTTCCGCAATGTGGTTGGTTAAGATCACCAGTTGTAATTCAGTAGGTTCAATCTGTGCGGCCCGCATCCGCTTAATCGCAAAGTTTAACGCGGTTAATGTCGCTTCAGGATGCTTCGCTTTAGCTAAAATCGCTTGTACATCTGCTGTAATCCAAGGATCATCCATGTTGTTTCGCTCCTTTATTCGTTAAGTCATTAATTCGGGTATATTGTAAAATGGCACTAACTTCAGCTGAATTGATCGACAATTGATTTGCTTTAAAAATCTGCCGGATCCGTTGGGCATCATTGGGGGCAACTGGCACACCGCCAACTTGTAACACCTGACTGTCATAACTTTGCTGGCAACTGATACGCTGTACCGCCAGCATCACGTGAATCACAAATGCCGCCTGATACGCTGCCGGGACCCGCGAGCCAATTGCAGCTTGTAACTGGCCATAGATGACGGCCCCCTTCAACATCAGTGCTCGTGATTGTTCCACTTGACTAGCCGTCGTGACCGGTTGGGGCGTCACTGGTGTTAGCCGCTGTGGTGACACTTGCAATACTCGGGCGACCGCAGCTTTAATCTGCTGAATATCAGTTGGACTCGGTAAGGGACTGACCTGAATAACTGGTAAGTCCACATCCGTAAGTGGAAAGATACTGACAATTAAATCCGGTTGCCACTGTCGCACCTTTTCCGCCACTTCAGTTGGCGATGCAAAACCAGCAATTTCAATATTAGTCAGTTGGCATTCCAACTCATTTTTGATTAAGCTGGTCACCCCTAGACCGGTTGAACAAACATAGATAATGCGCGCATGCTTAGTCGTCGGTTGCCGCTCAAGCGACACTAAGAAATGTAACGTGACAAAGACGATCAGCGACTCATTAACGACTGCGGGGTTGGCCGATATTTGTGTCCGTAACGTGTGACTCACGGCCTGATACAGCACTGGCTGCCGATTTTGAATATCCGCAATAAATGGATTGTATTCGTTAGTAAACTTGTACTTATTACTCAGTTGCGTTAACAGATGTGAAAATAAATTCACTTGTAACTGACTGTCTTGATCATAAGCTTGCCCCGTCTGTTGACTGACCGCAGCAATGATGTCTTTGGTTAACCGCGCAATGTTTTGATCATCAAACCGAGGATTGGCCCCCCGCAACAAGTAATCATATTCTTGCTGTAATTGGGGGAACTCATAATGCTGCATTAGCTGTACAAAGCATCGATACGGCAAAGCTGCCTGTTCATGTGGACTAGCAACTAACTGCTGATAATGACTCAGCGACCGATGCATACTCAAGCGTAAGATGATGATTGTCAGCCGCATAATCATTGTCAATTGATCCGTCGCATCAAAGTTCGCATTCGCCGTAGTCATTGGCGTTGAAAAGACGGGGATAACTACCGCCAAAATGGCTTGCAGTTCTGGCACGGTCCCTAATGGTAACTGCTGCAATTGTCGTAAAGGGTCATCGGTCAGATTAGCAGCTAGTGATGTCCGAACTAACTGGTTTAGTAGCGCTTCCAAAACTGAGCGTAAATTAAGTTCAGCCCCAATTAATCGGTAACCGTAGTAATTCTTGCGTTCCAGCGTCACTTGAAAATCTGCCAGATAACGTTCAACCTTAGTCAGATCATTAATCACCGTATTCTTGCTGATGCCTAATCGATTCTCCAACTGCTGAGTTGTTAAATAATGATCCGTTACTGCTAATAACAATCCTAGTTGGCTAATTCTTTCCTGCGGTGTACTAGTTTCAGTATTCGGCTGATTCGTCATTAAGGCCGCTCTTAAACTTGCACGTTGGGCCGGCGTCGCTACAAGCCAAATGCCCACCCGTGGTTTAGCCCGGTAATAGTCACCAGTCGTTTGCAACCAAGCTTGCACCACTTTCAAATCACTTTTAACCGTCCGTACACTAACATCTAACGCTGCTGCCAAGCGGTTTGTCGTCGTTGCTTGATCTAATGATAGTAAATGCAACCCTAACTTCACTTGACGATTTGATAGTTGCACGCCAGCCTCACCTCCCGTAATCCGGTTTGTGCAACCCCTTACACTATTTATCATACGGATTTATTGGTTGATAACAATACCAAATCCGCACACGATAATTAGTGCAACCCCTGACCTAATTAGTCAGTCTTTAATTCTGATTATAGCGGTTAAATTTATGGGGACAACTTATTCCACATATAAAGATTTTTATACGGTGGCGCTAACTTGGTTCTAACTGTCCAGTAATCAACCTTAGCTTAGACTTATTGTCTATACCAAAAAGCACGCTAAACAACGATTATCGTTACTCAGCGTGCTACTGTTAAACTTGAGTTTAGCCTATCAATGGGAGCAACTCGGTTAACGTTGTGACATTGACCTCCGGGTGACTCGTCACCGTGACTAACTGATCATAGTCAAATAAGAATCCTGCAATCTGCGCATTATGCCCAGCATCAATGTCCAAATTTCGATCACCAACCATCACCGCTTGTTGCCGATCGACCTGATGCTTGTCTAACAAGTAGTTTAAAGCTGCCGGATTCGGTTTACGTGGAAATGGTTGGGCTGCAGTGACAAAGTCATCAAAGTAAGTCTGGAGTCCTGCTTGTGCCAAGTAGGTCAATGCAGCATCATTGCGGTGCGTCATTAAATAATTGTGGCCACCAACGGCTTTGACCTTTGCCAGAACGTCTGCTGCGCCCTCAAAAGCTTGTGGCTGGATTTGTAATTCAGGTTCCAGTTTTTGATAACCCGCGCGTAACTGATGCCAGTTCCAACCATAACGTTGTGCAACGGTTCGCTCAGCCACACCGACTGACTGTTGTCGCATCATTTGATATGTCTCGGCTGGCGTCACTTCACCGCCCAGATCTGCGACAACTTGCACAAATGTCTGTACCATCGCCGGATAAGTATCCAATAACGTGCCATCAAAGTCCCAGATAAATTCTCGTTTCATCATTTTAAAAAATCTCCTATTGCATTTATTGGGTCGTACAAAAAGCTGAAGTTAAGACATCCCCTAACTTCAGCTCAACAAACTATTTTTGATTTGTATCGTAACAAATTGTCACCGGACCATCGTTAACTAACGATACTTGCATATCGGCGCCAAACTCACCCGTGGCAACGGTCATCCCAGTCGCAGCTAATTGTTGGTTAAACTGGGCATACAGCTGACTCGCTACGGCCGGATCACCAGCATCAATAAAGCTCGGCCGGTTACCATGCCGGGTATCCGCATACAAGGTGAATTGTGAAATCGATAAGATAGCGCCACCGACTTGCTGGACGTTTAGATTCATCTTCCCATCCGTATCACTAAAGATCCGTAAATTTAAGATCTTATGCCCGAGATAAGCTAGCTCCGCCGCACCATCACCCGTTGTAAACCCAACGAGTAACACTAATCCTTGTTGAATCTTGCCGTGCACCTGACCGTCAATACTAACTTGGGCCTGTTGCACCCGTTGAACAACCACTCGCAAGTGAACGCCTCCTAAAACATCTTCCGTTCAACCACGTAAACGTCTTGAACATTCTTCAAACTATCGATAATCCGTTGCAAATGGCCTAAGTTACGAACCCCTAACGAAACGCTAATAATCACCATCTTGTTATGGTCAACTTTCCCATTAACATTCGTTAAGAACTTCGTATTATTGTTGATGACTTTTAAAACATCGTTCAACATACCATTCCGATTGTACCCTTGAATTTCAAGATCAGAGTTGTAGTTCGTCCGGTCGCCTTCAGGGTCTTCCCATTCGACTTCAATCAAGCGTTCACCTTGAGTTTCGGCTTGCTTCACATTCGGACAGCCAATGCGATGAACTGAGACACCGCGCCCTTTAGTGATATAACCAACGATTTCATCACCAGGAATTGGTGAGCAACAATGACTCAAGCGTACCAACAGATTATCGACACCTTGAATAATGACCCCGCCAGATGACGAGACCTTTTTTCGTTGCTCGTCTTTCTTCTCTTGAGCTTCAGTTTGTTCTTTCTTTTTCTTCTTAGTCGCTTGTTCCGTATGCTCAGCTAAAATTTCACGCTCACGTTCACGTTGCCGATCAGCCTCACGCTGCTTGCGCACGTCACTAGTGAGTCGATTAGCAATCCCAACCGGTTGCATATCGCCAAAACCTAGCGCGGCAAAGAGGTCATCTTCGCCCGCGTAGTGCATCTTCTTAGCAACCTTATCCAGCTTTTCTTTCGTCATCACGACTTTGGGATCAAAGTTAAATTCCCGCAATTGATGATCCAGCATTTCACGACCCGTGATGATATTTTCTTCACGGTCAGCGTTACGGAAAAATTGTTTAATCTTATTACGTGCGCGCCGCGTATAGACCAACTTTGGCCAATCACGACTAGGCCCCGTGGAACTCGTCGACGTTAAAATGTCGACAATATCCCCATTTTTAATCTGGTAATCCAACGGGACAATCTTACCATTTACTTTGGCCCCGGTCGTATGATTACCGACCTCGGTATGAATCGAGTAAGCCATATCTAATGGTCCAGCACCCTTAGGTAATTCCATAACATCGCCTTTAGGGGTAAACGCGTAGACCCGATCACTAAAGAGATCGCCTTTGACGCCTTCCATGAAGTCGGCCGCATCTTTACTTTCATCTTGAAGTTCGATAATCTCTTTGACCAAGTTTAGCTTATCGCCAGATTGGGTCTCTTGGACTTGATCATGGACGCCTTCTTTATAAGCCCAGTGCGCCGCAACCCCATATTCAGCGACCCGATGCATTTCAAACGTCCGAATCTGAATCTCAAGTGGCTTCCCTTCAGGACCAACCACCGTGGTATGCAACGATTGGTACATGTTGGCTTTGGGCATCGCAATATAATCCTTAAACCGGCCTGGCATCGGTTTCCATTGGGTATGAATCGCTCCTAAAACGGCATAACAATCTTTAATCGAGTCCACGACTACCCGAATCGCTAATAAATCATAGAGTTGACTGAATTGCTTGTGTTTATCCCGCATTTTTTTGTAGATGGAATAGATATGTTTCGGTCGGCCATAAATATCAGCATCCGGTAAATTCAAATCATGCAACGCTTGATGAATATCTTGGATTGCAATTTCGATATACTTCTCACGGTCTTCACGCCGCGAATTCATTAGATGGACGATGCGATAGTATTGTTGAGGATTTAAATACCGCAACGAAATATCTTCTAGTTCCCATTTAATCGTACTAATCCCTAAACGATCAGCAATAGGCGCATAGATTTCCAAGGTTTCGTTCGCAATCCGACGTTGTTTATCTGGCCGCAAATGCTTTAAGGTCCGCATGTTATGTAAGCGGTCCGCCAACTTCACAATCATGACTCGAATATCTTTTGACATCGCTAAGAGCAGCTTACGATGATTTTCAGCCAGTTGTTCTTTATTGGACTTGTAGCGAATTTTGCCTAATTTCGTAACACCATCGACAATGACGGCAACATCCTTGCCGAATAGCTCTTCGACATCCGCCAACGTGACCCCGGTGTCTTCAACCACGTCATGTAAAAAGCCTGACGCAACAGTTTCCGGATCCATTTTTAACTCAGCTAAAATACCAGCGACCTGAATTGGATGCATAATGTACGGTTCGCCAGATTGACGATACTGATCACGATGCACGTAGGTTGCAAAATCACAAGCCCGTTTGACGAGGGCAACGTGATCATCATTCATATATTTTTGGACCATTTCGAGGACGTCTTGAGCCGTCCAAGTAGGTTGTTTGGGCATGCATATTCACCACGATTTCAAAAATTTTTTTGCAAAAAAGCCAGTTCGTTGTATCCAACTAACCGGCCTTAATCTGTCCTAATTCTGAATACCACTCGTTTAAGCTTGCGCCGCCATCCCGTACGCTAAGTACGATATCCCTAAATCAACGATTGCGAGATAATAAACATAAGTTGGGAAGAATAAGTAGAGTCCCAACAAACAAAATAACGGCATCAGCCAAACCAGCCAACCGGTCCGTGCTGTCCGACGAATCTGCCAGCCCAACACGGCTGCTAAAATAAAGTCAACTAAAAATAATAGCCAAACGATTTGATGAAAGCGGCTGACGCTCAGTAACGTCAATAACCACGGCAAGCCAAGGCCAACCACGATGGCCACTAACCAATATTGACCACTAACCTTACGAAATTTTTCCGTCAAATCCATCCCTCACTTAGGTTTTCATGCTACATGACTATGATTATTTATTGTACACCACCGTCAAAAAAATTACACTAATTCCCGCCAAAAAGAAACAGCACTCAATAAGTATAATGGCGCCGTTTCGGCTCGCATAATACGTGGTCCTAAACCGGCTGCCTGAATGCCAGCCGTTTGTAGGTCAGCGACCTCGGCAGCGGTTAAGCCACCCTCAGGACCAAAGATAGCCAGTAACCGTTGCCCATCTTCTAATTGGCGTAACGTCCGAACAAGTTGACTGCTTTCACCTTGTTTCGCGGATTCTTCCCAAGCCACCACCCCGGCCGTATAGTCGACTTGCGTGATTAGACTAGTTAGGTTTGGCTGATAACTAACTGTTGGCACGATTGTTCGATGGGATTGTTCAGCCGCTGACTGGGCAATCTTAGCCAACCGGGCTAGTTTACGCTCACGTTTATTGGGGGCCCACTTGGCTACCGCATACTGACTGTCAAAAAAGACAAACTCAGCTGCCCCAAGTTCCGTTCCCCGCTGGACAATTTGCTCGGTTTTATCACCTTTAGACACGCCACAGGCAATCACAACTGGCACGGGCAATTCGACTTGTGGTGTCGTGAGACTGAGCACCTTAACCTTGGCCGCTTGTCCCTCGGCACGCACTAATTCACCAATCGCCACGGCTTGGCTAGTGGTCACAAACTCAGCTTGATCACCAGGTTGGGCCCGCATCACTTTTAACCAATGATGGACCGAATCGCCAGTCAACGTAAAGGTTGCTCCCAAAACGGGGGTAGTTTCAGCTGTTAAAAAATAGCGTTGCATCTTCAGCCTCCGTTAATCTTCGTCCGTTGGTAAATAAGCAATAATACTGTGCCAATCACCCATTTGGGTATGCTGGGTAATCTTAAAATCAGCGGCCTTTAACGCTGCCATGACGGTCGCAAATTTATCGTCAATGATCCCCGACGTAATAAAGTAACCACCTGGTTTTAGATTAGCCTTCGCTTGTGGCACTAACGGCACAATAATTTCTGCTAAAATATTCGCAACAATAATATCTGCTTGCGTCTGAATACCGGTTAATAAATCATTCGCGGCCACTTTAACATCGGCAGCCACTGGGTTCAGATCCAAGTTATCTTGTGCCGCTTTAACGGCGACATCATCCAAATCATACGCTTCCACTTGGCCAACCCCCATGGCTTTGGCGGCAATACTCAATACCCCAGAACCGGTACCCACATCAATTAAATGTTCGCCACCATGAATGACAGTTTCCAGATTCTGTAGTGACAACCGCGTCGTTGGATGGGTTCCAGTTCCGAAAGCCATTCCTGGATCTAACCGCATAATCGATTCATGCGGCTGAACGGGTTGATAATCTTCCCAACTGGGCACAATCGTTAAATACCGTGTCACGCGTACCGGATGATAATATTTTTTCCACGCCGTTGCCCAAGCCTCATCGGTGACTGCGGCCATTGTCACCTCATTGGGTGCGGGATCTAAGCCAAAATCGCTCAGCTTTGCCACTCGTTGCTTAATGGTTGGTAAAATTTCTGGCACAAAGACCGTCTCAGGATAATACGCTGAAATCTGCGCGCCAGCGGTAATATGCGGAATCGTTGCTAAATCGATAATTTCACCATACCGATCTGGTTTTAAGTTCTGATAATCCAACGCGTCTTCGATCTTAACGCCACTAGCACCCGCTTCCATTAAGATGTTGGAAACGGCCTCAACGGCTTCATTTGAAGTTTTAACGGTTACTTCTGTCCATTGCATTTTTTACTGTTCCTCCTAATTCTGATGACTGCCAACCACGTTGCTGTAAATCCTGATCACGGCGACGACTGTTAGAGACAAAGGGATTTTTCTTCACGTAATACCGTAGTGGTGCCGTCGTCCAATCCCCTTTATTGACAATGCCAATGCGTGGACTAGTGCCCACTTGTTGCGGTTGCCGACCACCCGTTAAGACCAGGTCAAGGGTCCTAGCCTGCAGCAAGGTCCCGTTCAACGTCTTATCTAACCCCAACGCCTGCATCAACTTTCCTGGCCCATTCGTCAAATTGCTAATGGGGCCTGGCCGTCGCTGTAACATCTGTTGTTGTGTCCATTGATTAGCCGGCTCAATCCCACGAATCAGGACACATTCTGGCGTCCCCGCCGCTTGTGTCACCAGATTCAATAAGAATTGCGTCCGCATTTGATAAATGTAAATAGTACCCGCGGCTCGCCATAAAGCCTGATTACGTGGCGTTTGATGATTCTTAAATGCATGCGCCCCGGCATCACGCGATCCTAGGTAAGCTTCGGTTTCTGTAATCCAAGCAACCAGTGGCCCTGTCGGCGTTTGTAATCGTAATTGTCGGCCTAACAAGTCAGCTGCAATTTCAGTTGTGGATCGCCCGCTTAAAAAAGTTGCCACACTCATTTAACATCACCATCCTAATAAAAAGGACGACTAATCAGCCGCCTTTTTTGCTAAATGTTTATTTAAATACTTGACCAGATCCGTTTCGTGCTTAAAAATTCGAGGATGCTTCTGCTTATGCAGGCGCAAGGCAATCTCATTAATTTTTACGCGCCCAGTCCAAGTATGACTATACTTCACGACCACGCGATTATTCCGATGGTCCTTGCCGAATTTCAACACGTAAACGCTATCGGGAACCATCAGCGGTCGGATATATGTTTTATCGTAGTCATAATGTATCGATCGCAAAAACTGTTTCGTGCGTTTTAACATGTCGGTTATCTCTCCTTCACAACGTGAAATTGATTGATTAAAGAACTTATTTTACTAAGCTCACGGTCACTATATCTGTTCAATATTATAACAGATTTCAAACAGTTATTGTATCAATACGCCACCGGTTAGGCAAGAAACTCGCATTAATTGATGAATATTTGCTTAAAAAAGTGATTATTTACCAATAAGCTTGAAAATCTATGCTAAACTATGGCCAATTAGGGATTAAGTTAATTATACAGGGGGATTTACCATGATTTTAATTGAAAAGATCTATCACCACAGCCACGCCGAAGTTACCAAAGTCGACCAAATCGACCGGTTTCAAACTAATGATGGCTACGTCACCACTCGTCAAGTCTTAGCACGTGAGATTGGTGCGGACGGCGAAAATTGCTTTTACAAGAATTCAGAAGGCAAGCGTAAAAAAGTTGTCGCCAGCAAAGATGATGCCGGTGACTGGCATCTAAAAACCATCGGCGCGACTGATGCGGAGCAAGATGGCCTACTCAGCTTGCCACATATGGATAATGTTTGGGGATAGTTGTCATAGCCAATTAGCTAAAAATAATCAGTTGCTATAACCAATATCAAGCCAGCTAGTGATCTCTACTCATTAGCTGGCTTTTTGTTGATTTCTTTTAAAATATAATAGTTTTAATACTGGAATTATTATAAAATTATTAATAGAAGTTAAGTTACCAATTAATTGGGGGAATACGATTAATTGACCTAACCTAACACTAATTTTAAAAGGAGTTGGTTTTTTTGCAAAAATCTTCACGCCATTTTCTAAAATGGTTACTCACCCTGATGTTACTCATTGGGAGTATCACAGCAACGACTGCCTTCACCCAACCGACCATCGCTCATGCCACTACGGTTTATGTGACCCGTACTGGGAAACATTACTTCTATAAACGGCATGACCGGGGGTTAAATCGGGCTAAAAAGGTATTCGCCGTTTCTTTAAGTACCGCCAAAAAACGCGGACTCACCTTATCAGCCACTGAAGCGGCGCCTAAGAAAACCACGGTAACCCATCATAAGACGGTTAAAAAGCCAGTTGTTAAAAAAGTCGTCAAAAAGACACCTAAGAAAGTCACTACGACTAAACGGGCAACGACTTATCATGTCAAAACGGTCAATCATAATCGACCAAACTTTACTAAAAAAACACTGTCGACTAAACACGGTGCTTGGCAAAAATATGGCCAACTTGACAGCTATAATCGTGCCACCACAGCAAATGCCCTGCTCAACAAACACTTGATGCCGACAAGTGAACGGGCAGCCCTCACCGTTGATCCGACCGGTTGGCACAACAAACGCATCAGTTCGGGCTGGCTCTATAATCGTTGCCACTTAATCGGTTATCAATTAACTGGTCAAAACAACAATTTGCGCAACCTAATCACTGGAACCCGACAACTTAATGATCCCGGCATGACTAAATATGAAAATAAAGTCGCTAGTTATTTGAAAGCTAGTCCGAAACATTACGTCCGGTATCAAGTGAAACCAGTATTTAAGAATCATGAATTATTGGCCCGTGGTGTCAAGATGCAAGGTCAATCAGTTGGATCTAAAACAATTAAATTTAATGTCTATTTACCTAACACACAAAGCGGTATGAAATTAAACTATGCTACTGGTCGAAGCCAAGTCGCTAAGTAACCGCCACTAAAGGAGACACCTATTATGCATACCTTAAAACGCTTGACGGCAACCATTACCATTTTGGTCACATTAGGTGGCGGTCTTGTAAGCTTGCCACCACAACCAGCTCAAGCCCGCACCGCCTACGTCTGGATTGCACCGAACCATGGAAAAAAATATCATTACCTTAAATCCTGTCGTGGTTTAAATCGTGCTAAAAGTAAACGCCATGTGAAACTAATTTGGGCTAAACATCATGGTTATAAACGTTGTAAATTAGGTTAATCCAAAAGGTCGTCAGTCATTAAATTTGCTGACGATCTTTTTAATTATACATCTTATTATATCTTGATCTTGTTACTAGCAATTAATCATTGATAAGCCAATTGAAATAAGCATTATCCAACGATATCATCGTTTTGCCACCAACCTAGTTAAGCGTATGGTAAGATTAATTTAAAGCGATCCTCACTAAACTTTTAACTAACTTTGGAGTGACCTAAATGGAAACTAAATTTTGTACTAATTGTGGACAGAAATTAACCGTAGACGCTAAATTCTGTCCGAACTGTGGCACAGCGCAACCACCAGTATCCTCAACTGACTCATCGACTCATCATGAACGACAAGCCACTACCGATGAGTTTGAGCACACAAACGCGACGACCAATCCTCAACAAGTCTTTCACGATGTCCCTTATAATGAAAGTACACCACCGAACCTCATCAGCTCGACCGGCCGATACTTTAAAGATGCTTTTAACCTTCATAAACGGATGGGCCGTGCTGATTATTGGTGGGCATCACTAGGTATCTCCCTGATTGCCATTGTGATTGGCATTGTTTATGTCAGTGTCTTCGCTGCCAGCCTTGGGACTATGGATGACTTAACCGGTTTCGATGGCCTTCTCCTAATCATATTGGCCATTTACTGGCTATTCATCACGATTGCGGGTTTCACTGCCCAATTCCGCCGTTTTCATGATATCGGTTATAGTGGCGCCTTTTGGTTGATCAACTTTGTGCCGTTTGTTGGAAGCATCGCGGTTTTGATTATGCTTTGCCAGCCTTCCCGTCAATTTAATAATCGGTATATTGATTAAATTCTCCATTTCAGTATAAATCGGTATGCTTATAGTTGATGATATAAAAATAGTGGATTGAAAAAGATATCGACCATTTAACAAATAAGTTTGGGATTCTAAATGCCTTTGAACTTGCCAGTGAATTAAATATTAGTGTTCAATTTAATAATCTTGGCAGTGCTATTTACGGCTACAATAACAACTCGCATAGAATTCCAATGATCGTTATTAATAGTGAGATTGACGAACGGACACAAGAAGGTGTTTGCTTTCATGAAATCTTCCACTTGCGTCATCATAAGGGATTTAATACGCAGTTTTTTGCAGTCAACACAAACAGCTTGCTGTCAGATAGAAACGAAATTGAAGCTAATAAATTTATGTTAGCTATGCTACGCGACGAGTACGGTTGGAGTAAACAAGAAGATATACTAGATTTTTTAGACTTCTTTAAGTTACCACATGAATTAGCCTCATTGATTTAGGAGGAAGCTTTATGAGTGAAAATGAATTCTTTTATCAGCCAGATGTTGTAAAAGAAGTTGGGAAAGTCTTTCAAAAAATTGGTTGCACAGACTTTGATTCTCTACGTATTGCCTTACGTGGTGGTTTCAAGGAATATCTATTCGCAACAGATTCCGAATTGATCATAGCAAAAAAAGGTTATATGACTGGTCATACGTTTGGCTACGGTGTCTTTCGTATGCCCTACTCTAACATCACTAGTGTTACCGTCAACTTTCATATATTAACTGGTTATTTTGAGGTCGCTGCAGGTGGCGTACAAAGCTCTCCTAAGAGTTTCTGGGGACAAAAGGATAACAGTGCCGGTAAGGCACCTAACGTTATCTCACTTGCTTCCAAGCAAGACCGAGATACGTTTGCTCAGGCTGCCAATATCATCAATAAATATCTAGCCGTGGCACATCAACCGCAACAAGCTGGCTCGACTGACGTTGCTGACGAGATACGTAAATTAAAGGGACTAGCTGATGACGGGATTATTAGTAATGAGGAGTTTGAAGCTAAGAAGAAACAGCTATTAGGGTTGTAAAAAAGATATTTTGGAGGACAAAATGAAAAAAGTCATTAAATTCATATCGATTATTTTGGGCATGCTACTACTATTTACAATTTTACAGAAACCGCAACCAGCAGATGCTCTTGCCTCCTACTGGAAAACAAGCCACTGGGTAACACTCAAGAAAAACGTCACTGTCTATAAGCTCAGTAATACTGACTGGGGCAAAAGGATAAGTACGCATACCGCAAAGGCAGGTTCTCATTACAAGCTTAGCCACTGGGATATAAATTATAGCTGGGTACTTCAATCTGGCAAATATAATACCGGTAACAATTATACCTACATGATAAACAAAAAATACAATGATGCTAGCTGGTTTAAAATGGGCATTCACAAAGCAACCAGCCTCAAAAAGTACAAATCATTTCATGGCTATAAAATTGCGAGAAGTAAATACGTCAGAAGTAATACGTTTTACGAAAAGAGCGACCACGTGATTCTTTCGCACTACCGCCCAACTCAGGTATCTAAGATTATCTTTGAACATGGTTTACATATTTACCCGACTCATCATGAATGGGACTACTCTACTAAAGACAATAAATATGTTACTGACTATCACTTTAAAAATGGCAAGTGGCGCAAAGGTACAACTGCTTACTTTGGTAAATAAAAATACACTATTAAACTAAAAACATTCAGGAGGCTATTAACATGGATGGAAAAGTAATCAGAATTTTAAGTGACACTGATCTCATTATTAATCTCGGAAGCAATGACGAAGTTGGGTATGGTAATAGGTTTGAAATCTATGAGCCTGGTGAATCAATTAAAGACCCCACTACTCATGAATCATTGGGAGTTCTTGACTACATCAAAGCAACAGTCGAAGTGACTGAGTTGCATAAGTCATTTTCTATTGTCCAGCACCGTTCTACGAAACGTGAAACCGTATCTCGAGGGGGACTGAGCGCTTTTAGCCAAAGAACTGAAAGTATTGAAACTACCAAAATTCACACTTTGCCAGTCAATAAAGATTCGATTGAACCAAGACACATTAAGAATGAACAAATTCAAGTTGGAGACCCTATTCGTAGTATATAAGATACTTGACTAAAAATAAATAGTATATTAAAATCAAGACATGAGATGGTTGGTAGCTGGAAACGGCAAGCCGACTAGGAAAAGGGCACTTTCTTGATTTTAATCAGGAAGGTGCCCTTTTTCTATGGTGGTGAATTAATATTGAATAATTTCGTTCCGGATAAACCCTTTAAAACATACAAAGAACAACTGAATCTTCTTGAATCACGCGGACTAATAATTGAAGACGAAAACTTAGCTATTCACTTTCTTCAGACTTATTCTTACTACGATTTGGTCAATGGCAATCTGGATGCTCTCATGCTCACACGACATCCAGACAAATTTATCGCTAATACTAACTTCGCAGATTTAGTCCAGATTCGTATCATTGAAGATCGCTTAAAGAATACATTTTTAAAACAAATATTAATGATTGAAAAAACTTTTAAAACAGTTCTGTCTTATTATATTGCTTCTACTTTTGGTGTCGACAGTCGCGATGGCGGATATCTATCTCTTTCGAACTACTCACAAACGGGTGCCAGTCAAAAAGTAGCCCACAAAAATATGAAAAGGCTAAAAGCCATCAGAGATGACAATGTTCCACACCCTCAAGGTGATCCAATTAATCATTATCGTGAAGACCACAATCATATTCCACCTTGGATTCTAGTTGACGAATTAACTTTGGGCGAAACTATCTACTGGTTTAAATCTTTAAATCATAACGGGCAAGAAAATATAGCCAAACAATTATTTTCTTTAGAAAACCTTTATCCCACTTCAACATCACAGACTCTATTCGTTGAATCAATTGATGTCATGCGAGAATTTAGAAATTATTTTGCTCACAACTCTGTTCTCAGTCAAATGTTTAGCCACCGCGAATTGGATTTTGGGCTATTGCAACAGAATCTTAATACAAACATTTTAACCGACAACGAATTTGCTTCCACAAGACGTAATGGCCTATATGCTTGCTACATCTCAGTATTACTATTATCGAATGATTTTGACCAGACAAGTATTTTTATAGCAGAACTTCAACAAAGCTTGGATCTACTTGAACCCAGCAAACGTACATTCTTTATTCAAGAAGTCTTTGGTTTACCTTCAGACTTCATTGACAAAGGTACTGCACTTATTCACGAATTGCACCAAGAGTGGGGAGAATAGCTACTCATCTTATTATGAATGAATTCCTGTTCGCAATAGCGTTTCAATAATACTGTGTTCTAAATTGCCTTCGGAAACAGTCCCGAGTGCTTCGGAGTAACACAGCCAGTTAGCTTTCTGAGGATTGTTGGCCTTTTCAATCATAGTAAATAAGTTTATTTTTTCGTAAGAGTCAAGTGAATCAAGGAACATCGCAATCTTGTCCTTCTTTTGTACTGACCCATCATTTGCCTTCGGTCGTTTAAACAATTCTATTCCCCCTATCGAATTAATGTAATCCTGTTTTGAATGCCTGCGAGATTAAAAAAGACAATTGTTCATCGTCAGAATACACAGCTGTCGCTTCAGAATAGCATTCTCTATTTGTTAGTTTGGGATTATTGGCTTTATTAACAACTGCCAAAAAATTAATAGCTTCAAAGTAGTCTAAAGACTTAACTGACTTTACTATGTCTGTTTTTAAAATGCTAGGTGTCTCTTTAGGTTTGAAAAACATTGCTTATTTCCCCCGATCACGTTTTACTGCGATTATAGAACATGGAATTAACTTTTACCATAATCAAGCTGGCTTTCAAAACAGTCAAATGGCCCAACTAGGGCTTTTATTTAGCACCTCAAAAGAACATACGTTTGATTTATATTCAATATCCATTTATAACAATCTGAAAGGAAGTTTTATCTATGAGAGGTTATGTAAGAAAACGTGGTAATCGCTGGTATTATACCTACGAAGGACCATCCATTGACGGCAAACGCCAACGGTTTGAACTTGCTGGCGGTAACACGCGTGCAGAAGCAGAACAAGCCCTAAGAAAAGCAATTGACGAATTTGAACGTGGCGGTGTTGCCATTAATCTAACTGAAATGAGTGTTTCAGACTACTTTGACTATTGGCATGAAAATTTCGTTGTAAAAACACTAAAATATAACACTCAGACCAACTACCGAACTGTTATAAATAATTATATTAAACCAGGTATTGGCATGTACCGCATGAGGTCAATTGGACCCGCTGCTATTCAAAAATTCGTCAACGACTTACCCACTGACAAATTATCTAAACATACGATTGAAATCATCGTCTCGGTGCTTCGTAAAGGGTTCAAGATGGCTGTCTTCCCCTACCAACTGATTAGGGAGAACCCGGCCAACTATATCGTTAAACCAACCAATAATGATGATGATGAAATTTCACAACAAGCTGCACGTGAAAGACTAAAAATCATCACAATGGATCAGTTCAAACAAATTCTGACACTGGTGCCTGAATCTAATCCGCTCTACCTACCACTAATTATCAGTTTTAATACTGGTTTACGCCGAGGTGAGGTATCTGGCTTGACCTGGGACAACATTGACTTTGACAATAAGTCCTTAACCGTCAACAAACAAATGATTATGAAGAAGCGTGCATTTGATATTACTTCCCCTAAGACTAAGGCTAGCTATCGTACTATTGCAATTGGTAGCACACTCTTAACCGTTCTAAAAAGGTTCCACACATATCAAAAAGAAAATAAAGTGCGTTACGGTCAATATTACTTTGACAGTGATTTTATTTGTACTAAGGCAAACGGAAAGCCAGTCACACCATCAGTCATCAAATACTATGCCAGCAAATTATCGAAAGAACTGGATTTTCCATTTAACTTTCACTCACTACGGCACACACACGCTACTATGCTATTAGAGAACGGTGCCAAATACAAAGAGATTCAGCAACGTCTGGGGCACTCACGTATTTCAACCACGCTAGATACCTACTCTCACGTTACTCAAAAGATGAAACGTGATACCGTTGACATCTTCGAGAACATGCTAAAAGGAAGCTAGAAAAAGATGATAGACATTTATTTAAAATATGTATATTTTGCCAACAATTCAATCTCAATGTTGGCAAAATGTTGGCAAATCACTAAAACAAAAGAGCTCCGCTCACGCGGAACCCCTTTACGACGGCTTTTCTTCTTCGTCAGTTTTCAAAACAGCCATGAATGCTTCTTGTGGGATTTCGACCCGTCCAACCGCCTTCATCCGTTTCTTACCAACCTTTTGCTTCTCTAACAGCTTCATCCGCCGAGTGCGGTCACCACCATAGAGATGGGCCGTGACATCCTTACGATAAGCTTTGATATTGGTCCGCGCGATAACTTTAGCACCAATCGTCGCTTGAACTGGAATTTCGAAGTTTTGGCGTGGAATGATCGTCTTCAACTTCGAGGCAATCTCACGACCACGCGCAGCGGCAAAGTCACGATGCGCAATGAAACTCAAGGCATCGACTTTATCCCCGTTCAACAAAATATCGATCTTCACTAAGTCACTGGCCCGATAACCATCAATCTCGTAATCTAACGAGGCATAGCCACGGGTATTCGACTTCAGCTTATCAAAGAAATCAAAGATAATTTCCGATAACGGAATATGATAAATCACATTGACCCGGTTACTATCTAAATAATCCATCGTATCGAATTGACCCCGTTTACGTTGTGCCAACTCCATCACGGCACCGACATAATCATTTGGCACCATAATTTGAGCCTTAACATAGGGTTCATGAATTTCTTTAATTGATGATGCTTCAGGCATTTCAGCCGGGTTTTCAACATCTTTTTCGGTCCCATCGGTCATCAACACGTGATAAGTAACCGATGGCGCCGTCGTAATCAATTCAAGATTAAATTCACGTTCGAGGCGTTCTTGGATGACATCCATATGCAACAAGCCTAAGAACCCACAACGGAACCCAAAGCCTAGCGCTTGTGAAGATTCCGCTTCAAATTCCAAAGCGGCATCGTTTAACTTCAGCTTCTCTAAAGCTTCGCGCAGATCCGTAAACTTCGCATTATCAGTCGGATAGATCCCCGCATAGACCATCGGATTCATTTCCCGATAACCGGCCAAAGCTTTTTCAGCGGGACGTGCCGCATTAGTCACAGTATCACCGACACGGGTATCTTGAATATCCTTGATGCTGGCCGTAATATAGCCCACATCGCCGGCCATTAAATAATCACGAGCAATTGGCTTGGGCGAGTTGACGCCGACTTCGGTCACATCATATTCACTGCCACTGTTCATCAAGCGAATCCGATCACCTGGCCGGACAATCCCTTCGTGAATCCGGACACTTAAGACCACCCCACGATAATCATCATAGATGGAATCAAAGACCAACGCTTTTAGCGGTGCTTCAATATCCCCAGTTGGTGCCGGCACTTTATGAACGATTTGTTCGAGCAGTTCTTCAATCCCAATCCCAGCTTTCGCTGAAGCTAAGACCGCATCATCCGCTTCAATCCCAATATCATCTTCAATTTCTTGCCGAACTTTTTCGGGTTCAGCCGATGGTAGATCGATCTTATTGATGACCGGCACAATTTCCAAGTCATCATCAATGGCTAAATAGACGTTAGCCAGCGTTTGGGCTTCGACCCCTTGGGCAGCATCTACAACCAAGACAGCCCCTTCACAGGCCGCGAGACTCCGTGAGACTTCATAGGTGAAGTCCACGTGTCCGGGGGTATCAATCAAATGGAAGATATACGTTTCGCCATCTTTAGCTTGATAATGCAACTCAACCGCATTGAGCTTAATGGTAATCCCACGTTCACGCTCCAAATCCATTGAATCCAACACTTGGTCTTGCATTTCACGTTTTGAAATCGTGTCCGTCAATTCAAGAATCCGATCGGCCAACGTTGACTTACCATGGTCAATGTGGGCGACGATTGAAAAATTCCGGATATGTTTTTGTCGATCTTGCATTGTCGCTTTATCCATTTATTTTCCTACTTTCTTACTAATTCCCAGTCCAGATAATTATACCAACTAAAGCCGACAATCTCAATTTTTCCACCAATCATCATCAAAAAGAGCATCGCCAACTAATTAACTTAGTGACCATGCTCTCAGTGAGATGCTTATTTAAATTCATTAATATCATTTGGATCTAACTGTTGCCACTTCTTCGTATAAAATTGCGTATTAATCTTATACGTTGGGGTGGTTTGCTTTTTACTTAAGAACGGATCAACCTTTTGATCAACCGCTAACCAACCGCGCCAACCAAGATGAATCGTATCAGTCATAAAGTAATCTTCATCACCATTTTGGCTCAGATCACAGATATTCGTGAATCCTTGGCTTTCGAGTTGATAACGAATCTTGGTATCAAACTGCTTAATCATATCCATTGAAAGGCCGGTATAGTTAGCCCAACGTTGGTTGATTGGCGGAATGATAAACATCACATTCGTATTGTTTTTAGCAAATTGATTTAAGACTAATTGGAAATCTGCAAATTCTGGTGACTTGGTGTAATCCAAATGGGTTTGAGAATTCTTTAACCGTTTATAATTACGCCGGAGTTGTGTCCGCCAGAACTTGTTACTGATTTCCAGATCATTCGACGTGGTCTGTTCCTTACCAATCTTACCGCCGAGTTTATCTAAAGCATTGTAGTTATACGTCGTTGGTAAGAATGTTTCTTGGTGTTTCACCGTCTTCAAGTTCTTACCAGCAATTCCAAACTTAGAGAAGAACTCGTCTTCACTACCAAGCACCCGCGCTTTGTAATTAATATAAGCACGTTGGGCACTCGTTGGCTTAAAGCCCGCGGCAACCCGCGCTAACGCCCCAGCTAAGACCTTATCAGAAGATCCAGATGGCATTTGCAAAAGCCGTTTAGCGGCGTAGCGGTCCATCTGAGTATTCTTTTCTGTCTGTAACCAGTCGGTCGTCTGTAACGGTGAGTAATAGTAACCAAAGGCATCGGTCCGCGTCCCTTTTGGTACAAACCATTGGGGAGAAATCACGAAGACTGCTTTCTTATTCGTTAACTGCTTTTTAACCGATTGCATCGCGAAATATTGAGTCAACGATTGCGTTCCCCGCGCGCCCAATAAAAATGGTCGATAATTGCGGTGATACTTCGCTGCCAAAACGGATGGATGCATCGGATCAAATCGGGACCATTCCGAAGAACCGAAGAATGGGACATAGTTGTCACTAAGCGCTTGTCGCTTAACCAACCGACCCTTTAAAACGTTCGGCGATAATGACACCGCCGCCGTTTCTTCCGTCGTCTTCGAAACGTGATTTAATCCAAACGAGAATGGTGAAAGCAGCACGGCCAATAATAAGATTGCAGCCACGAGAATCGGGCCAAAAATCTTAAAAAGGCGCTTGGAAACTTTCATTGCATGCTCTCAACCTTTGCAACAATTTTAGCCGGTGTATCCCATTCTGACCGTTCGAATTCGGAAACCGGTACTTCAATCCCAAGTTGATTTTGTAATTCAAGTAATAATTGAACTGACCCCATTGAGTCTAAGATACCTTCGTCAAACAAGTTAGTATCCATGTTGCTAGAAACATCTTCACCTGTTAAATCTTGCAAAATTGATAAAACTGTACTTTGTGTTTCATTCATTGTAATTACGCCCCTTATTAATCATTATTTTTTTATGGTCTAGCAGCGAAGAACATGGTGTCTAAGAATCCTGAGAATAATAAGAAACTTAAGCAGACCACGTTAAACGTTAGAAAGATCGCAAAACCTTCAGTAAATTTGTTGTGTGGAATTTGCGCTTGATGCTTCTTCTTGTAACGCAACCAAGCATCGTTAACCACCATCGCTAACCCATGGAATAACCCATAAGCAATGTAGTACCACGTCTCGCCATGCCAGAACCCCATGATTAACATGTTAATCACATAACAGACGTTCGCGGTCGTAATCCGGCTCTTGAAGACTTTATGCTTCATCATGAAGAAGACTAATCGCATGTAGATAAAGTCACGGAACCAGAACGATAGTGTCATATGCCAACGATTCCAGAAATCTTTGATATTCTTAGCCTTAAACGGTTGATTAAAGTTCATTGGGGTTTCAATCCCCATCAGGTAACTAACCCCAACGGCAAATAAACTATAACCAGCAAAGTCAAAAAACAGATCCATACTGTACGTATACATGACGCCTAACAGTGCCCACGAGAGTCCATGTGCTTGCAATGCGGCATGTTCCACCGTTGGCAACATCACGGTTCCAAAGATATACGCCAAAATGAATTTGTAGAAAAAGCCAAGAAAGATGTAACGAACACCCTTTTCAACTAATTCCAAATACTTAGTCCGAGTCGGCACACTGTCATAATCTTTAATGAACCGCCGATAACGATCAATTGGCCCCGAAGAAATGGTCGGGAAGAACAGTAAGAACTGTCCAAACAAGATCGGATGGAATTCTTTAATCGTCCCATCACGCGTTTCCATAATCGTTTGTACGACTTTAAAGGTCAAGTAGGAAATCCCTAAGAACCCGATAATCGAACTAGCGCCATGATGCACGGCCGGTGTGATCTTAACCACAGCTAATGGAATAATGGCTAAAATCACACTAACCACGAAAATCCAGCCCTTATTCGGCGTATCGGGACGCTGCCGATAACGCGAATATAACCAAACCAAGGTGATTTGATAAATCAAATAAATGATTAGGGCGATCCCGGTGTGCCACTTAATACCGCCGAACGTTAGCATCAAGAACACAAATGAGATCACTGATTCATAAATATGTGATCGGCGTCCATACAGTAAACCGATCATTAATGGCAACAGCGCGACAAACAATAAAATAAAGTATGTCGGGTTACCATATGGGTCAAAAGACATCATTCGGGATTGACCTCTTTAATGATTGACTTGACATCAATTTTGCCGTTCGGCGTTAATGGCAAGCTTGTTTGATAGACAAAGCGTTGCGGAATCATGTATTCCATCATCATTCCTTGCAAGTCTTTCTTAATCGCAGTCGTCAACGCAAAGTCGCTTTCAAAGTCATTCGGCTTTGGCACCACGTAGGCAATCATTTGACTAACCTTATGCTGCTTATCATACTTTGGGACGGCAACTGCTTGTTTAATGTGTTGTTGTTGGCCTAAGAAATGGTCAACTTCTTCTAACTCAATCCGATAACCATGCATCTTGATCTGGAAATCAACGCGGCCACGGTAACGGAATAACCCGTCCGCATCCATCGTCCCAATATCACCAGAATGATAAGCCCGTTGACCGTCCAACATAAAGAACGCTTTTTCAGTCTTTTCTGGATTATGCAAGTACCCCTTGGAGACACTTGGACCACTGATAATCAGTTCGCCTTCAGTCCCATTCGGTACGGGTTCACCATTTTCGTCAACTACCGTCATGATGGTATCCGCTTTGGCATAGCCAATTGGTAAACGATCGAATTTAGCTAACGCCGCATCGGTCAATTCCACTTGGGTCACCGCGACACAAGTCTCGGTTGGCCCATACGTGTTAAAGATCCGGGCAGCTGGGAACCGCTTCTTCAACGTGGCTGCCGTCTTATGCGTTAATTCTTCCCCACAGAACAAGAAGTGCGATAAGCTTGGCAAATGTTCAGCGTCAAATTTAGGTTCCAACAAGCAGATATCCATAAAGGATGGTGTTGAGACCCAGACGTTGATTGGCAACGTTGGTAAGGCCGCAAATAATTGCTTGAAGTCATCGGTCACCGTCTTTGGCAAGGCATAGAGGGTCCCACCTAACGCTAAGGTTGGGTAAACATCCATGACTGATAAATCAAAGGAGTATGGTGGTTGTGATAAGGCATTCGGTTGATCTGGCAACCCAAAGTCATCACTCAACATCCAGTTCACATAACTGAGTAAGTTATCGTGGCTGATTTCAACCCCTTTAGGCTTCCCAGTGGTCCCAGAAGTAAAGATAATGTAGTAATCATCATCACCACTAACCGCGTGGGTTGGTTGATAATCAACCGGCGTTGCAAAGATTTGGCCTAATTGATCCGGCGTAATCACTGGTGTTGTCCCAACACCAGTTGGTAGATCAACGACCGCAATTGCGGCAGCTGGTTTAGCGATCTCATTAATCATCGTTAACCGTTCATTTGGTGAGTGTGTATCGATCGGGATATAAGCCCGACCGGATTTGACAATGCCTAAGAACGTCGCAATCATTTCAAAAGTTTGACCCCCAAACACGATAATTGGTGCCTGTGGTTGTAAATCTAGTGAATCCAAGTGGGCTGCGAGCGCATCCGAATAGGCTTTTAATTCCGCATACGTATGCGTGGTCCCTTGGACATCGTAAACGATTCGCTCTGGTTGTGTTCGAGCATAATCGTCAATCGTTTGAATGATATTTTTAATCATATTGATTTCCCCCAAAAATAAACTAAGGCTAATTCAGCCGCCCCATTAAAATTCATTGTAGATAAACTTAGCCTGGTTAATCCCACTGTAACCATATAGATAAACCAGGGCAAGCATGACCGCAAAGTAGAAAATTGTTAACGCTGTAAATTGGACTACTGGGCGTTTAAACCAGACTTTCAATTTTGCGAACATCGCTTCACCTCCTCAAAATAACCCGCCAAAATGGCTTAAAGATTACCATTAATCAATTCGTTAAAAAGCTTTTCGGTCGCGGTCTGAATCGTCACGGCCGGGCGATAATAGTTGGTTAACAAGACGACCCCATTTTGACCATCGTTAGTCAGCATGACTGCTGATTCATAACCGTAGCCAATCCCATGGGACCGCATTCCGTTACCAAAGTTATACACGCCGCCCCCATACGTGCTGCTTGTCGCGGCCGTATGTAGAATTGACACATTTTGTGGTGTGATCAATTTGCCTTTTAGAATCGCGCTTTCGGCTTTATAAAGATCCCCAGTACTCATATAAATCTGACCGGTACCTAACTCATTGGCCATTTGGGCTTTTGTTTCATGAAAACGGATCGCATAAGTCGCGGTCGTTTGCGAACCGCTGTACTTATATGACTTTGTCCCATTAGGACCTTGACCGGCTTTTACAAAACCAGTGTGGGTCAAATTGAGCTTGTTAATAATATGTTGCGTAAAGTACTGTTGGTAAGATTGCCCAGTCTTTTGTCGGATAATCCCCGCCAACAAGACGTAATTAACCGGCTGGTAATTCCACTGACCAATCTTGGCCGGATCACTGTTCAAGTTCTGAACCGCATAATCAATGACCCGCGCTTCGGATAGTTTTTCCGGTGAGCCACCTTTAAAGGTCAACCCCGAATCCATATCCAGCATCCGACGTAAGGTGATTTGTTTGGCACCACCGATACCCGGATAATATTTCGCTAACGTGTCATTCAGATTCAACTTACCTGCCTGCACTAACTGCATCACACAGGCAGCAGTTAACGACTTTTGAATTGACAGGATTTGATACGTTGACGCTGGACCATTTGGCTTTCCAGTCGCTTCATCCGCATAACCGAACCCTTTTTGATAAATCACTTGATTATGCTTAACGACTAACGCCGTACCCACAAAATCAGTCATTTTCAAAATATCGGTAATTTGGCGATTAGCCGTTTTGGCAGTCGTAAAATGATCTTGATTAACCCGCTTCTTGACTTTTTTCTTTTTGGTCGCAATCTTTTTCTTTTTAGTTTGCTTTGCGGCTTTACGTTGGACGCGGACGGCGTGGTCAGCGGTATGCACATAATAACCAAGGCCACCCACAATTACCAATCCAACTAATAAATAAATGAATAGTTTAAATCGTTTCACAAGCCATTAACTCCCCCATTAGTTAACTTATTACGAACCTATTCCAATTGACCATCGTCATTCAACATGCAATGACAACTTTGATTCATCAACCAGTCTACCAAGCAATAAAAACAGAATGTCCAAGTACACCTGAAAAGACTTATTTGTTGCCTTTCCGTTTTCTGAAAGAAACATTTTGTAACGGTTCTGTAACATAACCGTTTATGAGCCCCCACTCAAACTGTTGCTATGGTTCACCTCCTTAATTAATACTAGCACCCCGATTATTAGTTTTATACTATATCGAAACCGATTGACGAAAAACCGGTGGCCAGCAAGTTCAGTTAATAAACCAAGCATCATCAGGAGCTTATGACAAGCCTAACAAAGGTTCATCACTGTGGAAAGTTAGGTTTACTGAAGACTAACTGAGAATTTCTCAGAAAGAGCCAACAACCCAAAAAAGAGCCAACCAACTGAATTGCCCAGTTGATTAGCTCTAATTAGTTAACCGCGTTTAAACACCGCGTAATTTATCGAATAAGGAACTCTTCCCATTGCCAGCAACCGTCTTGCCACTAGCCTTGGCAAAAGTCTTCAAGGCCTCTTTTTGGCCCTTGTTAAGCTTGGTTGGCGTTTGGATGGCAACCGTGACTTGTTCATCACCAGTCCCATTGCCACGCAACCGGGGTGCACCTTTACCGCGTAAACGGAAAGTCGTCCCAGTTTGCGTCCCCGCCGGAATCTTCATCTTAACATCGCCATGAACAGTCTTGACACGCACTTCATCACCCAAAGCTGCTTGTACAAAATCAATTGGTAGCTTGAAGTAAATCGTCGCCCCATCACGTTCAAATTCATCACTTGGTTCAACCCGGAAGATAATGAACAAGTCCCCATAAGGGCCACCGTTAGCACCGGCTTCCCCTTGGTTTTGTAACCGCATTTGTTGGCCTTCTTCAACACCAGCAGGTACCGTTACCTTGATTGAATGACTTTGTTCCGTATGACCAGAACCACCACAAGTGGCACATTTGTCTTTAATTTCTTTCCCAGAACCATGACAAACATCACAAACTTGTTGACTCATCATACGACCAAGTGGGGTATTCGTTTGAACTTGGATATACCCACTCCCATGACACTTCGAACAGGTAACTGGCGACGTCCCTGGCTTAGCACCAGAGCCACCACAAGTTTCACATTGTTCTTCACGGTTATAAGTGATATTAGTCTTTTTACCAAAAATGGCATCTTCAAACTTCAAAGACATCTCATATTGTAAGTCCCGCCCTTGTTGAGGGGCCGTTGGATTTGGCTGCCGACGACCGCCGCCAGCACCACCAAAGAACGAACTGAAAATATCTTCGAAACCGCCGCCACCGCCGCCAAAACCACCAAAGTCTTGGCCGCCGAAGCCCCCGGCACCACCACCAAAACCTTGTTGGCCACCGGTTGAACCGAATTGATCATACTGAGCCCGCTTTTGCGAGTCACCTAACGTTTCATAAGCTTCATTGACTGCTTTAAACTTGTCTTCAGCACCCGGTTCGTGGTTCAAATCGGGATGGTACTTCTTTGATAGCTTCCGATAAGCTTTCTTGATTTCATCCTGACTGGCATCTTTAGCAACACCCAGAACTTTATATAAATCTTGTTCTGCCATTGTAACCTCCTAATGATCCTAAATAAAGTCTCATTAATACTAGCATATCCTGACGCAAAAAGCCAAAGCCGCGCGGCCTTGGCTTTTTGTGATAACCGGTCAGTTTTACTTCTTATCCTTATCTTTATCTAAGTCTTCGAAGTCGCCATCAACGGTGTTGTCATCGCCTTTAGCATCATCCTTACCAGCAGCACCTTCAGCACCGGCCGCGCCCTTTGCGTCGCCTTGAGCTTGTTGGGTTTGTTGATAAAGTTTAACTGATAAGTCTTGGACGATCTTATTCAAATCATCTTTCTTGGCTTTCATGTCATCGATGTTGTTGTCATCTTGAGCTTTCTTCAAAGCATCACGGGCATCTTGTGCCTTCTTGACTTCTTCATCGGAAACCTTACCTTTAAGTTCTTTGAGCGTCTTGTCAGTCGTAAAGATCAATTGGTCAACTTCGTTCTTCAAGTCAACTTCTTCTTTACGCTTCTTATCAGCATCTTCGTTTTCTTTGGCTTCCTTGACCATTTGATCAATTTCGTCATCTGAAAGACCCGATGAACTCTTGATAGTAATCTTTTGTTCTTTGTTCGTGCCCATATCCTTAGCAGAAACGTTCACGATCCCGTTCTTATCAATATCGAACTTAACTTCGATTTGAGGAACCCCACGTGGGGCAGCTGGAATGTCAGTTAATTGGAAACGACCCAACGTCTTATTGTCCGCTGCCATTGGTCGTTCACCTTGCAAGACATGAATGTCAACAGCTGGTTGATTATCAGCCGCCGTTGAGAAGACTTGTGACTTGCTAGTTGGGATCGTTGTATTCCGATCAATCAACTTAGTGAAGACACCACCCATGGTTTCAATCCCAAGTGATAATGGGGTGACATCAAGTAAAACAACGTCCTTAACATCACCAGTGATAACCCCACCTTGAACCGCAGCACCTAAAGCAACCGCTTCATCAGGGTTAATCGAATGGTTAGATTCCTTGCCAGTCCACTTTTCAACCGCATCTTGAACGGCTGGAATCCGAGTTGACCCACCGTTTAAGATCACAACATCCAAGTCAGAAGCTTGTAAGTCAGCATCTTTCAAGGCGTTTTGAACTGGAATCCGTGTCTTTTCAACTAAGTCTTCCGTTAATTCATTGAACTTGGCCCGTGTTAAGGTTTGTTCCAAATGCAAAGGACCACTAGCACCGGCTGAGATAAATGGCAAACTGATTTGGGCTTCAGAAACACCTGAGAGGTCCTTCTTAGCCTTTTCAGCCGCATCCTTTAACCGTTGTAAGGCCATCTTGTCTTGTGACAAGTCAACGCCGTTATCAGCCTTAAAGCTGTCAACTAACCAATCGATAATCTTTTGGTCAAAGTCATCCCCACCTAAGTGCGTATCACCATTAGTTGATAAGACTTCAAAGACCCCATCGCCTAATTCCAAGATGGAAACATCAAAGGTCCCACCACCAAGGTCATAGACTAAGATTTTTTCATCTTTATCGGTTTTATCCAAGCCGTAAGCCAAAGCAGCGGCCGTTGGTTCGTTGATAATCCGTTCAATGTTCAAACCAGCAATCTTACCAGCATCCTTAGTGGCTTGACGTTGGGCATCATTGAAGTATGCAGGTACGGTTACAACAGCCTTTTCAACTTTGTCACCTAAGTAATCTTCCGCAAACCCTTTGATGTATTGTAAAATCATCGCTGAAATTTGTTGTGGGGTGTAATCCTTGCCATCAACATTAACTTTATAACCAGCTTCACCCATGTGACGCTTGATTGAAGCGACCGTATTAGGGTTAGTGATGGCTTGACGTTTAGCAACTTCACCGACTTGGGTTTCGCCGTCTTTAAATGCAACTACTGAAGGAACGGTCCGGCCGCCTTCAGGAGTCGTGATAATCTTTGGTTCGCTACCTTCGAGAACCGCTACAGCTGAGTTAGTCGTCCCGAGGTCAATCCCGATAATCTTATTACTTGCCATAAATTAATAAACCTCTTTTTAATTAGTTTTTAGTTTTATTATTGTGCCACAACGACCATTGCTGGCCGCAGGGTCCGATCTTTGAACAAGTAGCCCTTTTGTAAGACTTGGACTACCGTATCAGCTGGATGTTCATCCGATGCTGGAACGGTTTGAACCGCTTGGTGAATATTCGGATCGAATTTTTCACCAGCAGCTGGTACTTCGGTAATCGCATGCTTCTTCAAGGCATCTTGTAAATGGCCATAAACCATTTCAACACCCTTCTTCAACTGCTGAGCAGCTGCATCGTCCGCTTGCGTTGCCAAAGCACGTTCAAGATTATCCAGCACTGGTAAAACATCTTTTGCCAATGCTTGACCATCATACTTGATGGTGCTGGCTTGTTCTTTCTTAAACCGATTCTGCATATTGACAACTTCGGCTTGGGCCCGCAACATTTGATCATCTTTTTGATCTAATTGTTGTTTTAAATCCGCAATTTGTTGATCACGGGGGTCGACCTTCGCTTTCGCTTGATCTTTAGCGGCAGTATCAGTTTGACCATCAGCTGGTTGCGCGGCGGCTTTGGTGGCCGCTTGGCTAGCCGTGCTGGTCGTTTGTTCATCCGTTGCGCTAGTTGATTCTTTTGCCAATGAGTTCATCTCCTTGTCCGTCACTCGTCAAAGTACCGGTAATATTCTAACAGTTTGCGTGCGAGCTCACGCTGAAAGGCGCCCATTAACCCAATCGTGCGGGAATAAGGCATCGCAGTCGGCCCGAGCACCGCAATGATCCCTTGACCATGCTGATCAACGTCATACGTCGCCGTAATCAAACTGTAGTCTTTCAACAAATCGTTGGTGATTTCATTACCGATGCGGACTTGGATATGCTGACCGGGCGAGCCGATCACATTCGCCAAGTTATCCGTTTGATCTAATAATGAATACAATGATCGCATTTCTTGCGGATTTTGCTTGGTCGTATAGTCAAACAAATTTAACTTGCCACCCACGTAGAATCGTTCAGAAGCTGCCTTGGACAATACACTGCCGAAGATATCCAGAAAGCCATCGGGATTTTGCAAATAATGCGATAATTTCAATGGGATTTCTTGTTGTAACTTCGCCAATACGTCTTGTAACGGCAGGCCGATCAATTGATCATCGATAAAACGAACGACTGGTTCCAATTCATCGCCAGTTAAATCATTCGGGATGGTAAAGGTCTGGTTCTCAACGTCACCGTTATTCGTGACCAGAATCGCCATCACCTGATGATTCCCTAACGGCACTAAGCGAAACCCGCTTAACCGGCTATGTTTCAGCTCAGGCCGTAACGTAAACGTTGTATAACTTGTCAGTTGTGACAAGATGTCCGCCGATTGCGCTACGATTTCATCGATTTTATGAAATTCACCACCCAATGAATGTTGGATGACTTTCAAGTCTTTACTATCCACTTTTTCAGGTTTCAGAATATGATCAACATAATACCGATAGCCTTTAATGGATGGAATACGACCTGAAGATAAATGCGTTTTGACGATCAATCCCAACGCTTCCAAATGGGCCATTTCATTACGAATCGTCGCCGAACTTACCTTGATTGGCAGCTCTTGGACTAATGATTTGGATCCCACGGGGTTACCGCCTTCGGTATAGTCACGGACAATGGCCTTTAAAATCAGACTTTGTCGTTCAGTTAACGTGATCATCACCTCTTTTTAGCACTTAACTTAATGGAGTGCTAACACAATTACTAATATAACAACCTCATGGGTTAAAGTCAAGGAAAGACAAAGTTTTTTAGCAAAATAATTAGTCGAGTGCTAAAAATGATCGTCCAGACAAAAAAAGCCTAGGAACCCAGTTCCCAGACCCATTCAAACTTAACGTTCAGCCTTATTAATCGCTGAATCGATTTCTTGATTATCAAATTGTTCTTGTAAATAGGCCGCGTTATCAATTGGCAAGTGAACTTTAAAATCAGCAAAGCGCTGCACCTTGACCGTGGCTTGATCGATTTCAAAGCCTAACAAATGACCGCCTAACTGATGGTCCGCACTCAAGAAGTGCAAATGATAGCCACCAACTGTCGCCCCTTGGAACAAATGCGGTGCGTAATAACCAACAATCGTCCCAGTGACATTCTCACCCTTAAACTCTGGTTGCGTAGCAGTCGCTTGTACTAACGTCTTGTATGGCCGTTGTTGCCGAGGCGCTACCCGCGTATGGATCTTTTTAAAGGTGCCATCAACACGAATCGCGGCAAACATATTTTGTAACTGATAGTCTTTCAACATTTGCGCTTCAAAATCAGCTTGGCTCATTGGCGTCAAATCAGCACTAGCATCTGGCTTCTCAAAGTGGACCGACGCGAATGGTAAGGTTTCGTCAGTGGCAATCTCCCGAATTTGGCCGTCTTCACGAGCTTGATAAGCATGACCATCTAAGATGATAACTTCACCGTCAAGACCGTTTAGCGTGCCAATTCCAGTATCGCCATGGGTTAGCAACTCACCAGCTGTGATCGTACCATCGTATAAACCTGGTACTAACAACCCTAACGTCCCATGTTGAAAAATCGTCGTTGTATCTACTGCCATGCTAATCGTCCTCCTTTAAAGCTGCTGTCAACTGGGTCAATCGCGGACTGGCTTGAAAGGGCTGGGCCACGAAATAATCCCGAGTGGCTTGTTCGTCATGCTGCAACTGAGCGACTAAGCCCGCTGCCCCATCAAACTTCACTTCTCCACGCATCCAATGACACCAGCGAACCGTTACCGTCTGCCCATAAATATCGCCACTGAAATCCAATAAATAGATTTCAACCGTAATCGGCCGATCATCACCAAACGTGACGTTACGACCCACTGACGCCATCCCAGCTACCCATTGATCGCCAACTTTGACCATGGTGACATAAGTCCCAATGCCCGGCACCCGGGTATTCGCTGAATGGGCCACATTGGCCGTTGGAAAGCCGAGTGTGCGTCCCAGAGCTTCACCGTGAACAATTGTGCCACTAGTTTCGTATTGGTAGCCTAATAACGCATTGGCTTCATCCACCTTGCCCGTATCGATGGCTTGACGAATACGTGTTGAACTAATCTTAGCCTGTGCTTCAACCGCTTTAGGCACTTCAATAATTTCAAACCGACCGCGACCATAATCACCTAAGCGTTGCATATTTGCAACATCAGCTGGCCCATAAGTATAGTCAAAACCAGCCACCACCGTTTGGGTATGGAGCCCGACAATTAAGTCGTCAACAAACGTTTGCGCAGGCATCGACGCGACGGCCTGATCAAAATGCAACACATACATCAAGTCAACGCCCATCTCTTGCATTAACGCTGCCTTTTGCGTCACCGTGGTTAAGTAACGCACTTTGGCCGGATCCTTGTGAGCAAAGATGACCGACGGATGCTGATCAAATGTCATAACTGCCAGTTTGGCTCCCGTGGCCCGGGCTGCTTGCCGCGCCGTTTTTACGACTTGTTGATGGCCACGATGCACCCCGTCAAAAAAGCCGAGCGCCAAAACAATTGGCCCGGCCGGAATTTGACTGGCAGCATATGGATAAGTTAAATTAATCACCTGCATATCAAAAAACTCCTCTTAATTCACTGCGAACATTTTAAAGGGCTTGTAACATGATTCTGCAACCCGATAACTATATAGACATTTTATGCGGTCTTGGTAAGTTAACGCAACCAATGTGTTCGCATCTGGATCTTTTTGTTGGCCTTCCTCGGCAGCTAACCACGCGCCGTTTCGCACGCGCGACCATTGTTCATCACTTAAAGCAACTTGCGGATAAGCAGTTAGTGCCATCTCGATCGGCGACAATAGCTCATCTGCCGTGCCGTCCGCCACGTGTTCGGCGATCTGTTCTAAGGTCACCGTCTGATCCAACGTAAAGCCACCACTCTTCAAGCGCGTTAAGTCACTCATGACCGCTGGCACACCGAGCGTTTTCCCAACATCAACAGCTAGCGTCCGGACATACGTCCCTTTACTGCAAGCCACCGTAAAATAAATCGTCTGCGTTTGCGTAGTAGCGTCATAAGTTGCTGGTTGCCGTTGTTCAAAGCTGGCAATTTGGATCTGGCGACTAGGCCGCTCAACGGTTTCGCCATGACGAGCATAGTCATATAAGCGTCGACCGTTGACTTTAACGGCCGAAAACATTGGTGGAATCTGGGTAATCTCGCCCGTCATTTGGGCTAAAGCTGCGTCAATCTGGGCTGCACTGAATGGTGCCGTCACGGCTTCACGCGCAATCTCCTCACCATCTAAATCTTCCGTCGTGGTGGCAAAGCCCAACGTAATACTACCTTGATATTGTTTACCAGACGCAACTAGAAACTGAACCACTTTGGTGGCGTTTCCAATACAAATTGGCAAAACACCGTCAACACTTGGATCTAAGGTCCCTGAATGACCGACTTTTTTGGTTTGATATAATCTTCTTATTTTTGCCACACAGTCAAAACTAGTGACTCCGCGTGGTTTGTAGAGCGGTAATATTCCATTTGACATGATAAAACTCCTTAAAATTAACTCGCTTAAGTATAACACAAGTTAATCACTGCAAAAAAGAGACGTTACGAGCTGCTGGCTAACCCGTGAACTCTTAGTTAGCTTGCCACTCTAAACGGCCTTTCTTAAAATAATCACGCTTGGTGCTATAAAATTGTCGCCTGTACAGTTGGTTTCTAGAAATATCGGAACACCGTGGGCCATTTTGAACCCAAAGCTCGGTCTTCCAAACTGACCTTGACCTTAAAGTCCAAGAAAACTACTCGTACTACCAGCCAACGACAACAGCTACGGTAACTGTTGAAAAAATAATCGTTTATTAATCGATAACCGGTTGCTAACGACGGGCGGACCAGAATTGGCTCAGTGGTGTCGTTTATCTTAGTCGTGGTTTTCGACTTAGATAAAGCCCGGCTTTCGAGACCGCTCTGTGGCTCGAAAACGTGGCCACCACGTTCCAGCCGATTCTGGGCCAACCAGAGTGGTAAGTAAATACCACAACTTAAGGTTCAACCTCGTCCAAACAAAAAAGGCAGCTCCCATAATAGGAACTGCCTTAAACACTAAACCACCAATTAATCTTGGCGTTTTAAGTTATTAATTAATTCATCAATACGACTCCCATATTGAACAGAAGTATCCCGTTCAAAGATCAATTCAGGCGTCTTGTAGATGCTTAACCGTGACCCTAATTCACTGCGGATCAACCCTTTAGCTTTTTCAAGCCCTTTGGCCGTCTTTTCACCGTCAGATGCTTTATCTGATAAGATGCTGTAGTAAATTGTGGCTTGTTGCAAGTCACCAGTCACTGTCACGCCCGTAATCGTTAACCCAGCGACCCGGGGATCACGAACGCGCTTTAATAAGATATCATCGACTTCTTTTTGAATTTCTTGTTCAAGTCGACCAACCCGATAATGTTGTGCCATGATGTGCACCTCCTTGAGGGATTGTTTATTCGATTGGAATTTCTTTCATGACGTAAGCTTCAATGACATCGTTAACCTTGATATCATTGTAATCCTCAATCCGGAGACCGAGTTCAAAGCCTTGTTTAACTTCCTTCACATCATCTTTGAAACGACGTAAGCTGGCTAGCTTGCCATCATAAATGACGACACCATCACGGATGACCCGGACACCAGATTCACGGTGGATGACCCCATCAGTGACCATCCCACCACCGATTGTCCCAATCTTAGAAACCTTGTAGATTTCACGGATTTCGGCTTGACCAGTGATCTTTTCTTCATACTTAGGTTCGAGCATCCCTTTCATCGCGCTTTCGATTTCATCGATTGCGTTGTAGATAACTTGATGCAAACGAATGTCAACATCATCAGTATCTGCTTGGGACTTGGCTTGTGGCGTTGGCCGGACGTTGAACCCGATAATAATCGCGTTACTTGCTTCGGCTAAGGCCACATCACTTTCGTTGATGGCCCCAACGGCGGTATGGATAATATTAACCCGAACACCTTCAACGTCGATCTTCTTCAAGCTACCAGCTAATGCTTCAACTGAACCTTGAACATCCGCCTTGATAATCACGTCGACTTCTTTAATTTCCCCTTGCTTCATTGAATCAAACAAGTTGTCCAAAGTGACATGGTTCGTTTGCTTCCGTTCGTCCATCAAAGCTTGCTTAGCCCGAGTTTCACCAGCATCACGTGCAGTCTTTTCATCATCAAAAACGACGAAACGATCCCCGGCTTCAGGGACATCATTCAAACCAGTAATTTCGATTGGGGTTGAAGGAATGGCTTCTTTCAAACGACGACCATTATCATCAGTCATCGTCCGTACTCGACCATAAGTGTTCCCAACAACAATTGGGTCACCAACATGCATCGTCCCTTGTTGAACTAACAAGGTAGCGGTTGAGCCTTTCCCACGATCCAAGCTGGCTTCCAAGACAGACCCAGCTGCATTTTGCTTTGGATTAGCCTTTAATTCTAAGACTTCTGCTTGTAATAAGATCATGTCAAGTAATTCATCTAAGTTCTTACCGAATTTAGCTGAAATCTGAACAAAGATCGTATCGCCACCCCAATCTTCAGGAATTAACCCATATTCAGTTAATTGTTCCATGACATGGTTAGGGTTGGCACCGGGCTTATCGATCTTGTTAACTGCAACGATAATTGGTACTTTAGCGGCTTTAGCATGGTTGATAGCTTCGATGGTTTGTGGCATGACCCCATCGTCCGCAGCGACCACTAAGACCGTGATATCGGTAATATCAGCACCACGCGCCCGCATTTCAGTAAAGGCCGCATGCCCCGGTGTATCCAAGAAGGTAATGGTCTTACCATCATGCTTCACTTGATAAGCCCCAATAGCCTGCGTAATCCCACCGGCTTCACCGGCGGTAACATGCGTATGCCGTAACTTATCAAGCAAGGTCGTCTTACCATGGTCAACGTGACCCATGACCGTAACAACGGGTGCCCGAGTGATTGCATCAGCCATGTTTTGGTTTTCATCGTCAAAGAACTTATCCAAGTCAGTGACATCGACTTCGACTTTTTCTTCAGCGTTAATCCCATAGTCCGCCGCTAAGACTTCAATCGTATCCTTATCTAAGGATTGATTTTGGTTAACCGCCACGCCTAACATAAACAACTTCTTAATGATTTCAGCAGGTTCGCGATGCAAAATCTTACCCAAATCTTGAGCGTTCATGCCAACCGAATAAACTAAGGTTTCTGGCAATGGCCGATCTTTACGAACTGAAACCGGCTTATTCGTCACTTGCCGAATCCGTTGGTTCTTACGGTTAATCTTCTTACCACGACGCTTGTTACCACGATAACGACCACCATTATTGTTGTTCAAGCTGCCGCCAAACCGACCGCTACCGTTACGGCTACTATTGTTATTACTCCGGTTACCGCTATTGTTGCGATTGTTTGTACTGTTGTTATTAGAACGATTCCCGTTACCACTGTTATTACCGTTCCGGTTATTACTGTTGTTACTCCGGTTAGCATTGTTACCAGTCGTACTGCGGTTACCGTTATTATTAGACCGATTAGCCGATGAATTATTAGACCGGTTGTTGCTATTGTTCCGTGAACTTGAGTTATTCGTCCGGTTAGCATTGTTAGTCCGGTTACCGTTGCTACTATTTGAGCGATTGCCAGTTGTGCTTGACGTACTACGCCCGTTAGCGGCCCGGTTATTCGTTGGCCGTGAACTGTTCGTCCGGTTACCATTGCTATTATTACTGCTATGGTTCCCGTTATTGTTCCGACTTTGGCTATGGTTGTTGTTTTGGTTATTATTTCGATTATTATTCAAAGAATCACCACTCTGTTGATGACGCGAGTTGGATTGCTGCTTAGTAGCAGTTCGTGTCACATTCTCAGCTGTATTAGCTGAACTAGTTTTCGGACTAGTTGTTTTAGATTTAGGATGGGTGCCCGTCTGAGCGGCCTTAACTTGCCGTTCTTCGTTGTCACCGAGTGTCGACATATGATTTTTGACGGAGAATCCCAACTGTTGTGCTTGCGCAATCAACTGTTTACTTGGGATGTTCAGCTCCTTCGCTAATTCATAAATTCGCTTTTTCCCCATATCTTCACCCTCCTTTAGTTAGTCATGATCGCCACCATTTTTCTGGCAAAACCACGATCCGTAATCGCAATTACGGTCCGTGGATTCCCGGTTGCGGCATTCAATTCCGCCTTAGTAAAGGTATCGATCACTGGTACATCATAGGATTGGGCCTTATCATGGAACTTTTTTACAGTCGTGGGACCAGCATCGCTTGCAATAAAGACAAGTTTGGCTGATTGGTTACGAATTGCGGCTAAAGCTAAGCCTTCACCGGCAATTTGTTTCCGGGCACGCCGAGAAAGTCCCAGTAGGTTCAAACAAGCTTCTTTAGGCGTCATCACCGAACAATTCCTTTCGGGCTTGTTGGTGATCGACATATGCCACCAGCTCGTCATAAAACGTTGGGTCGACCTTAATACCAAAAGCCTTGTCAAATGTCTTTTGGGCTTTGGCTTGGTTGGCCACTTCGACGTCGAGTGAAATGTAAGCGCCCCGCCCCGGTTTCTTCCCGGTTGGGTCTACTGACACCTCATCTTGCTTGTTTTTTACGACCCGGACTAAGTCTTTCTTGGGATGCATTTCACCCGTTACGATATCTTTACGCAACGGCACTTTTCTTTTTTTCAAATCCCAGACCTCCTTTAGTTATTCATCATCACTAGCTGAGTCGTCACTCGCCGCAGCCGATGTATCATCAGCAGTGGCTTGATCAGTTTCAGTTGGTGCTGGTTCAACTGCTTGGTCACTGGCAGCTGAGTCGACTGAATCATCGGCATCAACGTCAGCCGTTTCAGGCGCTTCATCAGCGGTTTCAGCAGCAGCAACATCAGTTGGGTTCGCATCCATTATATCAGAAGCTTCGGTCTCAGATTTAATATCAATCTTAAATCCAGTTAATTTAGCTGCTAAACGCGCATTTTGTCCCCGCTTACCAATTGCCAATGACAATTGATAGTCTGGAACAACGACCGTACAGCCACGTTCGTTTTCTGGATCAAAGATGACATCTAAGACTTCAGCAGGATTTAACGCATTCGCGATAAAGACAGCCGTATCATCAGTCCATTCCACGATGTCCATGTTTTCACCATGAAGTTCGTTAACAATCGTTTGTACTCGTTGCCCTTTAGGACCAACACAAGTACCGACGGGATCGACGTTGGGGTTATTTGAACGAACCGCAACTTTCGCCCGATCGCCCGCTTCACGTGCGATTGAGACGATTTCAACGATACCGTCAAAGATTTCAGGAACTTCTTGTTCAAACAAACGCTTCAATAAATCTGGCGCCGTCCGTGAAACAAAGACTTGCGGACCTTTAGTCGCATTTTCAACTTTTGACACGAAGACCTTAATTTTGTCATGAATCCGATACGTTTCACCTGGTAATTGATCAGAACGGCCCATGACCGCTTCAACCTTACCCAAACTGACATAAACGAACCGGTTATCTTGACGTTCAACTTCCCCAGTCACGATTTCATTTTCATACTGGCTATATTCGTCAAAGATAATCCCACGTTCAGCTTCACGAACCCGTTGCATAATGACTTGTTTAGCCGTTTGCGCAGCGATACGTCCAAAATTCTTGGGGGTCACTTCAAAGCGGATGTCATCACCGATTTCGTAAGCGCGGTTAATCTCTAACGCATCTTGTAAACTGACTTCCAAGCGCGAATCAAAGACGTCTTCAACAACTTCTTTTACCGCATAAACATGAATATTACCTTTTACTTGGTCAAAGTCAACTTCGACGTTCTGAGCTTGACCGTAATTACGCTTGTAAGCGGACACTAAGGCCGCTTCCAATGCATCGATCACAACTTCTTTTTTGATGCCTTTTTCTGATTCCAGGGTGTCTAAAGCCCCTAATAATTCCTTACTCATGTGTAAACTCCTTTGCTAGAACTTAACCGCTAATCGGGCTTGCGCAATCTGATCCCGCTTAACAGTGACCGTCTTATGACGGGTTTTATCTAAGTAATTAATGGTCAAGGTTTCAGGCGTGACTTCAGCTAAGTCGCCTTCAAACACTTTTTTGCCGTCGACTTTTTGGTACAAGCCGATATGGACGTATTGACCAATGGCATTTTGGTAATCGGCTTCCTTCTTTAAAGGCCGTTCCGCACCAGGCGAAGATACCTCTAAAAAGTAAGCTTGCGGAATCGGATCCGGATCCATCGTATCTAATTTTTCACTTAATTCATCGCTGACCATCGCACACTCTTCAATGTTGATGCCACCGGGTTTGTCGATATAAATCCGGAGGTACCAGCTCTGGCCCTCCCGGACAAATTCAATATCAACTAATTCAAACTGGTGGGCCGCCACAATGGCTTGGGCCAACGGTTGAATTGTATCAATAACGTTATTGCTCACGTTGCGCCTCCTATCCAGATTAGTCCAATAAAAAGAGTGAGCATCGCTGCTCACTCGTTAACGAGTTTTAAATTACACTCATATATTATCATAATTATGCATAATCCGCAACTCGACGCCATTTATAGCTGTTAGCTTTAAAATAATGACAACTGGTTTTCGTCAGGTAAGCCTTCCAAAACCCCATTTTCCGTCATGAAATCAATTAACGTCTTCGAAACCTTACCACGCTTCGACAAATCTTCCTTAGATAGGAACGGTTTATCCGCGCGTGCGGCGACAATTTGCTTCGCCACGTTTAAGCCCAAGCCTGGCACTGCCCGGAATGGCGCAATCAACGTATCGCCATCGATCAACCAATCTGCCGCATCCGACTTTTCAAGATCGACCATGGAGAACTTAAAACCACGTTCCAACATTTCGTTGGCTAATTCTAACACCGTCAATAAGTTCTTTTCCTTGGCCGACGCATCCATTCCTTTATCCGTGATGGCTTTCATCGACGCTTTGACAGCCTCTTTACCATGCGACATTGCAACCAAATCAAAATCATCGGCACGCACAGAGAAGTACGCCGTGTAATAGATCATTGGGAAGTAAACCTTGAAATAAGCCACCCGCAACGCCATCAAGATATAAGCTGCCGCATGGGCCCGCGGGAACATATACTTGATTTTCAAACAAGATTCAATATACCAATCTGGCACATCGGCATCTTTCATTGCTTGTTGCCACTCGTCTGGAATCCCCCGGCCTTTTCGCACATGCTCCATGATTTGGAAAGACATATCGGATTCCATACCGTAGTGGATCAAGTCGGTCATGATGTTATCCCGGCACCCGATAACTTCGGCCAATGTAACTGTCCCGTCCTTGATCAACTCTTCGGCGTTCCCTAACCACACATCGGTTCCGTGAGACAACCCAGAAATTTGTAATAATTCATTAAAAGTTGACGGGTGGGTTTCTTCTAACATCCCACGGACAAAGCGAGTCCCAAATTCTGGGATGCCCAGCGTCCCGGTCTTAGAAAAGATCTGATCTTCCGTGACGCCCAAGACTTCCGGACTAGAGAAGATTTTCATGACGTTCGGATCAACTGGTGGAATACTTTCTGGCTTAATTCCAGATAAATCTTGCAGCATCCGGATCATTGTCGGATCATCATGTCCCAGAATATCAATCTTCAAAATATTGTCATGGATCGAATGGAAATCAAAGTGGGTCGTTTGCCAAGCCGCAGTTTGGTCATCGGCTGGATATTGAACTGGCGTAAAATCGTAAATATCCATATAATCCGGCACAACAATAATCCCGGCCGGATGTTGACCCGTTGACCGTTTGACCCCCGTAATCCCTTTAGACAAGCGATCGACTTCGGCATTGCGGAACGTTTGATTCGTGTCACGTTCATAGGCTTTGACGTAACCATAACCGGTCTTATCAGCGACCGTCCCAATCGTCCCGGCCCGGTAAACGTTCTTCTCACCGAACAAAACTTTTGTATAGTTATGGGCAATCGGTTGATAATCTCCTGAGAAGTTCAAATCAATATCGGGGACTTTATTCCCGTAAAATCCTAAGAAAGTTTCAAACGGAATATTATGACCATCGCGAACCATGTTCGTGCCACACTTTGGGCAATCCTTTGGCGGTAAATCATAGCCAGACCCATATTCGTTGTTCGTATAAAAATGTGAATACTGACAATTTGGACACCGATAATGTGGCGGCATCGGGTTAACTTCCGTAATCCCTGACAACGTCGCAACTAGACTAGAACCAACAGATCCCCGTGACCCAACTAAGTAGCCATCTTTATTGGACTTAAACACTAACCGTTGGGCAATCAAATAAATAACCGAGAACCCATTCCCGATAATACTCTTTAGTTCCTTATCGACTCGCGCTTGCACGATTTCTGGTAACGGATCTCCATACCAGGCATGGGCCCGATCCATCGTTAACTGCTTGATTTCAGCTTCAGCACCGGCCATCCGTGGCGTATAAAGCTTATCCTTAACCGGCCGAACCGTTTCAAACTGATTGGCAATTGCTTGCGAATTTTCCACCACAATGCGATGGGCTGTCGCCTGACCTAAGAAGTCAAAATCCTTCAACATTTCATCAGTCGTCCGGAAATGGACATCTGGTCGTTCCGTTCGGTTCAATGGATTAGCCCCACCTTGAGAATGAATCAATATCTTACGATAAATCTTATCTTCTGGATTTAAGTAATGGACATCACCCGTCGCAACGACCGGCAACTTCAATTCATCACCGAGTTCGACCATATTGCTAATAATTTCTTCCAAATGTGGGGTATCCGCAATAAGGCCACTTTCAATCAACGGTGCATAGGCTGGCTTCGGTTGCACTTCCAGAAAGTCATAGTAGCCGGCTTTTTGCCGCGCTTCGGCTTTCCCTTTTTGCATCATCGCGGTGAAGACTTCTCCGCTCGAACAAGCTGAGCCAACTAAAATGCCATCACGGTACTTATTCAAAATACTACGGGGTACTCGCGGCACCCGATAATAATATTCGACGTTTGATAACGAAATAATTCGGAATAAGTTCTTTAACCCAGCTTGGGTTTGGGCATACAACGTTGCATGGAACGGCCGGGCATGTCGATAAGCGGCATTTTCATTCATATGATCATTTAACTGATCATGGAACTGGACGCCATACCGTTCTTCCGCATCCTTTAAGAATAAATGGTTCAAATGACCCGTTGATTCCGCATCATAGATCGCACGATGATGATGTTCCAAAGAAACATTGAATTTCTTCGCTAAAGTATTCAACCGATAACTTTTGAAGGTTGGATATAGCCAGCGGGCTAAAGTCAACGTGTCAATAATTGGATTCTCAATCGGGCCCATGCCGTGACGGGCATAGCCGGTATTCATAAACCCAATATCAAACGTAACATTATGCCCAACGACAATGGCATCGCCGTAAAATTCCCGGAACAACTTGAAAACTTCTTCTTCTGATTTAGAACCGCGCACCATGTCATCGGTAATACTCGTCAAATTAGTCGTTGTTTCCGACAAATGAAAGCCGGGATCAATAAATTCTTCAAATTGATCAACAACGTTTCCTTTGACCATCTTGACCGCTGATAATTCGATGACTTTGTCATAAATCGCTGATAACCCGGTCGTTTCAGTATCAAAAATGACGTAAGTTGATTCTTTCAGATCAACATGGGCATCGTTGTACGCAATCGGCACCCCGTCATCGACCATATTGGCTTCAACACCATATAAGACTTTAATGTTATTTTTCTCACCGGCCGCAAACGCTTCAGGGAAGGCCTGGGCACCGGAATGATCCGTAATGGCAATCGCTGGTTGGCCCCATTTAGCGGCCTGCTTCACAAAGTCAGACACACTATTCGTTGCATCCATCGTGCTCATATTCGAATGTAAATGTAATTCGACCCGTTTGTCGTCAGCGGGCGCGGTATCTTGGCGTGATGTATGCGTCGTTTCATTGATATCATACGCATTAACCGTCAGATCTCGCATGAAGCTATCTTCTTGTACGGAACCCCGGACCCGAACCCACATGCCGGGCTGTAACGCAGCAAATTGGGCTTCGTCATCACTATTACGAGAGAACTTCTTAACGACCATTGACGAACTATAGTCGGTAACTTTCAAGATTAACAATTGCCGTTGTGACCGTAATGTCCGAACTTCCATATCAAAGACGTAACCTTCAATAATCACGGAACGTTCTTCTTCGGTAATCTGAACCAGCTGCTTAGCCGGTTCGGCCGGATTAATCTGCTTACCTAATTGAACCGGACCATTGATGGGTGCTGGTTCATCGGCATGTTGGGCGCGTTTTTCATTGGCCTTTTTAATCGCTGCTTCGGCTTTCTTGGCCATTTCTTGGTCAGATTTAGCTTTTTGTTCATGGAACGCCTTGATTTTAGCTTGTGACGCCGTTTCATCAATCATCGTGTGGACTGAGAACTTTGGAAAACCCAGTGCTTGATAGGTCTCTTCAATGGGTCCTAAGGCTTGATTGGTTAAAAAGTTTTGAATGACTTCATTTTCAGCCAATAACAAGACCCGGTCATCTTCATAAGTTGGTACATTACTATTACATAATGACTGGACTAAAGGCGACTTGATCCCACTATTTTGAACGATCCATTCCCAATAATTGGCCAATTCCGTGGGGTTGATTTCAGTATCATCGGTTGTAAGCCGTAACTGAACCCCGGCAATATCGTGAAATGCGATTTGGAGTTTATTTTTAAAATCCATAAACTGCGCAAATGGCAAAACGTGTTGGAAATGTAAATGAAATTCCCAAACTTTTGAGGTCTGATGAACGGTCAGCTTCTCGATGGTCGCGTCCGTATAGACGGGACTCATCGGCATCCCGATTTGTTCGAGTAATTTCTCAAACATTTCCTGCTGATTTAAGCTCACGCGTGCTCCTCCTTTAACTTGGTGACTAACTAAAATCACCTAGTTTCCATGGGTCTCGAAACTAGGTGATTTCTGCATACTCAATAGGGTCAAGTGTACGCATTTTTTAGTTAACTTGCAACGGTCGTGACCGGAAAACCTAATCGATGTTCTTCATCAAAACGGCTAAGTTATTAGCAATTTCTTCTTGCTTAACTTCCAAAGTCTCACCGGTTTGGCGTAACTTGATTTCAACGATGCCTTCACTGGCTTTTTTACCAACTGTGATGCGAACGGGAATCCCCGTCAAATCTGAGTCGGCAAACTTAACACCAGGCCGTTCCTTACGATCATCATATAAGACTTTATAGCCAGCTGCTTCTAATTGCGTTTCGACTTGGTTGGCAACTTCGACTTGGTCGGCCTTCTTAACATTAACTGGAATAACATGGACGTCAAATGGCGCAATATCTTTTGGCCAAACTAAGCCATTCTCATCCGCACGTTGTTCAGCGATGGCAGATAATAGCCGTGAAACCCCGATACCGTAGCAGCCCATAATCACTGGAATGTTCCGGCCATTTTGATCCAAGACTTCCGCATGCAAGTCTTTAGAATACCGAGTGCCTAATTTGAAGATGTGGCCAATCTCAATCCCTTTTGTAAACTTCAAGACACCCGCGCCATCAGGTGACAATTCACCTTCTTGGGCAAACCGGATATCAACGTAGTCTTCTGCATGGAAATCACGTTCTGGATTAACGTTGGTCAAATGATGCCCATCTTCGTTAGCACCGACAGTAATGTTGACCATATCTTTGACATACAAGTCCGCAATAATCTTCACATCATCACTGACGTTCACTGGACCCAATGAGCCGAAGCCCGCCCCCAAATATTGTTTAGCTTGTTCAGGAGTCGCCATTTCTAAGAAATCGGCCCCTAAGTAGTTCTTTAACTTAATGTCGTTAACTTCATGGTCGCCACGAACTAAGGCTAAGACTGGTTCATCATCAGCCATAAATAGGATGCTCTTGACCAATTGATCAGCACCGACTTTCAAAAAGGCCGCTAATTCTTCGATGGTACCCACGCCGGGGGTATCAATCTTAGCCATGTCTTGTAATGAAGCATGCGACTTCTTTGGCACATACAAGCTCCGCGCCATTTCCAAGTTAGCAGCGTAATCGCTGGCATCAGAGTACACGATGGTATCTTCACCAACGGGCGCAATCGCGGAATATTCACGAGAATCTTTACCGCCCATTGCCCCACCGTCACCGATAATTGACCGGAATTTTAAGCCACAGCGTTCAAAAATATTTTGATAAGCTTGCGCCATATCTTGGAAGGTTTCATCCAATGAGCCTTCATCAGCATGGAAGGAATACGCGTCCTTCATGATGAATTCGCGGCCACGTAACAAGCCATACCGTGGACGGTTTTCGTCCCGATACTTTGCTTGGATTTGATACAACGTTAATGGCAATTTTTTATATGACTTGACTTCATCACGAATAATTGACGTAAACGTTTCTTCATGCGTTGGACCTAAGATAAAGTCCCGATCATGCCGGTTCTTTAATTTGAACAATTCTGGACCGTAAGTGTCATAACGCCCCGTTGCTTGCCAAAGTTCGGCCGGAATGACTGCGGGTACTAACATTTCAGCGGCATCGATCTTATCCATTTCTTCACGAATAATCGTTTCAATCTTCGTTAAGACCCGATAGGCTAATGGTAAATAAGCATACATTCCTGCTGAAATCTGACGAATATAACCGGCCCGCAACATCATTTGATGACTGAGCGCTTCGGCATCATTAGGCACTTCTTTCAAAGTAGGAATTAACAATTTTGATTGTTTCATCTACAAATCTTCTCCTTAATTGTTCCAATTTTAATATCATTCTGATTACGACTCTAGTTGGGCAGAAACGTGATGGCCACGTCTACAAGCCGCCATACGGTCTCGCAAGCCGGGCATTGACTAAATCGGAAAATCACCGATTTAGTCAAATGACCCCGCTGAACCAATGTTGGCCCGCCCAATGTTAATTTTTCAAAAGCTTAGAAGAAGTAACGTTGAATATCATTCCACGTCACTAAGACCATCAATAACATTAAAAGGCCAAAACCAATTAACGTAATCACACTTTCAGTCTCTACCCGTAGCGGCTTACCACGGATTCCTTCAACGATGTTCAACAAGAGCTTCCCACCATCGAGGGCTGGAATCGGCAATAAGTTGACGATGCCTAAGTTAATCGACAAGACTGCCAACAAATAAATGACTTGGCGAACACCAGATTTGGCAGCTTGTGACGTAGTGGCAAAGATGGCCACTGGTCCACCTAAATCATTTAGGCTGAAGCCATGTGTCACCATGCGACCAAGGACTTGGAAAATTTGTTTCGTGATGTTCCAAGAACCAGTAACCCCATACGCTAATTTGGCCCCTAAACTGTGATCAGTCGCTGTGGCCCACTTGACCCCAATCTGACCAATCTTATTGCCAGAGACCGTTTTAGCAGCGGGCTTTACCACAATCGTCTTTGTCGTGCCAGCACGCTTGACGCCTAACTTGACGGTTTGATTAGGACTATCTTGAATGAGTAATGAGATGGACTGTGAACTCGTCATCTTTTTCCCATTAACGGCCACAATCTGATCACCGGTCTTAATGCCAACTTGACGCGCGACGGAATTGGCCGTGGTGCCGGCAACTTTGGTCGTTACCGTGGTGACCCCGCCTTGCATAAAGGCCAAAATGGCAAAGGTAATAATTGCCAAGATGAAGTTATTCATCGGCCCAGCAAAGTTCGTCAGCATCCGTTGCCAAAGTTTGGCTGATTGGAACTGGACATCCACTGGGGCAATCTGAACCTCAGTGCCGTCACTTTCAACAATCGTCGCATCGTGATCAACAGCGTAGTGTTTAACTTCGCTTTCATCACCGTTCTCATAACCTTCAATCCACAAGGCTTTTTCAAGATCGGTAGCCGTGACGGATAACGGAATCCCATTAAACAAGGTCGTCTTTTTACTGGCATTAATTGAATGCACCAGGCCATCGTCACCCATCTGCAAACTAACGGGCGTTCCTGGCTTTAACTCATCGTCTTCGTCATCGGCCACCCCAGCCATCCGCACATACCCACCAATCGGTAAAAATCGCAAGGTATATGTTGTGGCATTACGTCGAAATGCGACCGCTTTAGGCCCCATTCCAACCGAGAATTCCCGGACAAGGATCCCGGCCCGTTTGGCAAAGTAAAAATGACCAAATTCATGCACGATCACTAAGATCCCGAAAACGATAATAAAGGTAATAATCGTAACTATCAATGCGCGGATCCTTTCTCCCACTAGTTGTGGGGATGCTTAGTCGTTAGAACAACCCGAAAAGATGGGCAATTGGAAAGACTAGTAACATACTGTCAAAGCGGTCTAAGATCCCGCCATGTCCAGGTAAAATCTTACCAGAATCCTTAACACCATAATACCGTTTTAACGCAGATTCTACTAAATCACCAAATTGACCGACCACTGATAAGATAATCGTGATCACTAACATACTCAACCAATTGTGATACCCGACTTGGAACCCGATGGCAAAGGCCGTGGCAATCACAACCCCGATAATGCTCCCACCGATACAACCTTCCCAAGTCTTGTTAGGACTGATGGGGGTCACTTTATGTTTACCTAACTTCCGGCCAACCATGTAAGCCCCACTATCAGTTGCCCAAACGATAAACATCAAGTACAACAACATCTGCACATTCACACCACGAGCGGCCGTAAAATAATTAAAACCCATCCCAATGTAGAAAATGCCTAGGGTTAGCATACCAGCATCATCAAATGAGAACCGGTTACGTGACCAAACCGTATGCAGTAACAGGAGAATAATCAAGAAATAAACCACATAAGCCTTGTTTAACTGGTCTGGCAGGCCGTTAAACCACTTATTGGGGGCAATCTCGACCATCACCGCTAGCATCCCGATAATCGCTTCAAATGAAATTAAGAGCTTCTTGCGCATGACTAGTAATTCAGTCATCGCAATCGCACCGAGGACCATTGCCACGATATCCAGTGTAATCCCACCAATGAAAATTACGGGGATAAAAAAGATTAACGCCACAACAGCCGTAATGACACGTTGTTTCATAAGTTAAAACTCCCTTTATTTTTGATTCGATAACCCGCCAAAACGCCGATCGCGGCTTTGATAATCCGCAATGCAGGCTTTGAGAGTCGTCGCAGTAAAGTCGGGCCATTTCACATCTGTAAAGACTAACTCACTGTACGCAATCTGCCAAAGCAGAAAGTTCGAGATCCGTTCCTCACCACTTGTCCGAATCAACAGATCCGGATCATGATACGGGGCGAGTGGCGCCGTCATTAGTGCCTGATCAACCGTGGCTTCGTCAATATCAGTAACAGCTAACTCACCAGCTTGAACTTGCGCCGCAATCGCTTGAATGCCACTCACAATTTCCGAACGTGAACCGTAATTCAAGGCAAAGTTCAGGATCATGCCGTCACAATCCTTGGTATCCGCAATCGCATCATTCACGGCCTTTTGCGTCTTCGCTGGTAACTTATCCGTATAGCCCATGACTTGAACTTGCACATTATTTTTAACCAAGTCTGGCACAAAGGTATCAAAGAAGCTGACTGGCAATTGCATCAAATAATTGACCTCATCCGTTGGTCGTTTCCAGTTTTCCGTTGAAAACGCGTATAAGGTCAGGACTTTCACCCCAAGATCACTCGCAGCAATTGTGACCTTTTTGACGGTGTTCATCCCTTCTTTGTGACCCGCAATCCGCGGTAAATGCCGTGCTTTTGCCCAGCGGCCATTGCCATCCATAATGATGGCCACGTGTGCCGGGATCCGTTGGGGATCAATTGCCGGCGTCGTGGTTTCAGCTGGATCATTTTTATTTAAAAAAGCGAACAAATTGCACCTCCAAAAAAAGCTTAACCAAGCACTATTTTACCAAAAAACAGGCGATTAAACTATCGTCAACAAAAAAAGGCTTGAATTTCTTCAAGCCTTAATCAAATCGCAACCCTGATTAACCTTCAAGGATTTCTTTTTCTTTGTCGGCGACAATGGCGTCAACGTCCTTGCCAGCTTGATCAGTCAACTTCTGAGTCTGGTCTTCTAATTGATGTAATTGGTCGTCAGTGAAGTCGCCATTCTTATGGCCCTTCTTCAACGCATCCATCGCATCCCGACGAACATTACGAACGGCAACTTTGCCGCGTTCGCCTTCTGCCTTAACATCTTTAGCTAATTCTTGACGGCGTTCTTCAGTTAACTGTGGAATTACTAACCGAATAGCAGTCCCATCGTTAGCGGGGCTAATCCCTAAATCTGAAGCCAAGATGGCTTTTTCAATTTCTTTTAACGCACTTTTATCAAATGGCGTTACCATTAAGACCCGTGGTTCCGGAACGGTGATTGACGCCATTTGGTTCAATGGCGTCTGCGTCCCATAATAATCCGCAGAAATCCGATTTAACAACGACGCATTGGCGCGGCCCGCCCGAATGTTACCGAGTTCGCGTTGTAAAGCGGCTTCCGCTTTTTTCATTTTAGCTTGTGCATCTTTTAAGATAGGTTCTGTCACTGCCATGTTATTTCCCCCTGACCGTTGTCCCGATATGTTCACCGGCAACAACTTTCCGAATGTTTCCTGGTTGATTTAAATTGAAGACAACGACTGGAATATCATTATCCATTGATAATGAACTAGCCGTGGTATCCATTACTTGTAACCCTTTGTTAATAATATCTAAGTGTGTTAACTCATCGAACTTAACAGCATTGGCATCTTTGTTAGGATCAGCAGAATAAACCCCGTCAACCCCATTTTTAGCCATTAAGATTGCATCCGCATTGATTTCAGCAGCGCGCAAAGCAGCCGTAGTATCCGTTGAGAAGTACGGACTACCCGTCCCACCAGCGAAAATCACAATCCGACGTTTTTCCAAATGGCGCATGGCCTTCCGCCGAATATAAGGTTCAGCGATTTGCCGCATTTCAATTGAGGTTTGGACCCGGGTCGGGACACCGATTGATTCCAAGTTATCTTGGAGTGCCAAAGCGTTCATAATCGTTGCTAACATCCCGATGTAATCCGCTTGGGCACGTTCCATCCCCATTTGGGCACCGGCTTCGCCACGCCACATGTTGCCACCGCCAACGACAATGGCAATTTGAACACCCATGTCATAGACATCCTTTAATTCTTCAGCGACTGTTTTAATAACTGGTGGATTGATACCAAATCCCTTTTCACCAGCTAAGGCTTCGCCACTCAATTTTAGGATCACACGCTTATATTTAACTTCCGACATCGTTTCGTCCTCCTCAAGATTATCTGTCTTCATTTTACCATAATATTTATAGGCATTTAGTGCAAAGGCTTGATTCTTACTTAAAAACCAACATTTTGCCGCAAAAAAAGAGGGATTAGGGCAAGCATGTCCCAATCCCTCCACATTAAGGCGACTAATTAGTCTTTAATTTGACTCATAATTTCATCAACGAAATTACCAGTTTGCTTTTCGATCCCTTCGCCAACTTCAAAGCGGACAAAAGTATTAACCTTGCCACCCTTTGATTGAACGTAATGATCAACGGTTTGGTCAGAATCCTTAACGAATTCTTGATCATCCAAACTGATTTCAGCCAACCACTTGTTTAAACGGCCTTCAACCATCTTTTCGATGATCTTTTCAGGCTTGCCTTCGTTTTGAGCTTCTTTAACCAAGACTTCTTTTTCATGAGCCAACGTGTCAGCAGGCACTTGTTCCCGTGAAACGTATTCTGGGTTAATGGCAGCAACGTGCATTGCAACGTCTTTAGCCGTAGCTTCATCAGCGCCATCCAATACAACTAAGGCGCCAATTTGGCCACCGTTGTGGATGTATGAGCCAAAGTTTTGGTCAGCTGACTTTTCGATCACTTTGAAACGACGTAAGCTGATCTTTTCACCAGTAACTTGTGTCGTGGCAATAATGTCATCGTTAACGGTCCCTTTGTCAGATTTCAAGGCTAAGGCAGCTTCAACTGATTCAGGTGCTTCATCAGCAATCTTATCAGCGATTTCAGCAATTAAAGCTTTGAATGGATCACTAGAAGCAACGAAGTCGGTTTCAGAGTTAACTTCCACGATTGCAGCATGGTCGCCTTTAATTGCAACAGCAGCCATCCCTTCAGCGGCAACCCGGCCACTCTTCTTTTCAGCTTTAGCAACACCTTTTTCGCGTAAAACGTCAACGGCTTTTTCCATGTCGCCTTCAGTTTCAACTAACGCCTTTTTCGCGTCCATCATACCAACACCGGTCTTGTCACGGAGTTCTTTAACTTGTGCTGCAGAAATCTTTGCCATAGTTTACTCTCCTTTGAGCATGTTTATTTTTTGATAAAAGGCTGCCCTCAAAATCAGGCCGATGAGGTCCGCGATTTTTAAGACAGCCTAATTATTTCAATTATTTATTGTCAGACTTAGTATCATTGTCGCCTTCAACAGCTTCAACGATGTCTTCTAAAGAGTCAACTGACTTCTTAGCGTCCTTGTTACCTTTGAATGAAGCTTCAGTAACATCTTCGTCTTCGCCTTGACGGCCTTCAATGACAGCGTCAGCCATCTTAGAAGTGATCAAACGAACGGCACGGATAGCGTCATCGTTTGAAGGAATGATAACATCAATGTCATCAGGATCAGTGTTCGTATCAACCATTGCGACGATCGGAATGTTCAACTTTTGAGCTTCCTTAACCGCAATTTGTTCCTTACGAGGGTCAACGATGAAGATAACATCTGGGATGCGAGGCATATCTTCAATCCCACCCAAGAATTTTTCAAGCTTAGCACGTTGCTTGATTAATAATGAAACTTCCTTCTTAGGTAAACGATCAAAGGTACCGTCTTCTTCCATCTTCTTCAAATCTTTAAGACGTTTGATCCGAGTTTGGATGGTGTTCCAGTTAGTCAAAGTCCCACCTAACCAACGATGGTTAACGAAGTATTGACCGGCACGAGTTGCTTCTTCTTCGATTGAATCTTGGGCTTGTTTCTTAGTCCCAACAAACAAGATAACGCCATCATCAGCAGCGGCATCCTTAACAAAGTTATAAGCAGAATCGATCATCTTGACCGTCTTTTGTAAGTCAATGATGTAAATACCGTTACGTTCCGTAAAGATGTATGGTTTCATCTTTGGGTTCCAACGACGAGTTTGGTGACCGAAATGGACACCGGCTTCAAGCAATTGTTTCATAGAAATAACAGCCATAATATATGTTGCCTCCAAAAAATTAGTTTTGATCCTCCTCGCAGCTCCCTTGACGTCAGGACTCAATGAGCACCACTGATATCATCACCACGAGTGTGAATTGGTGCTTTAGCACCGAAAATTAGTATACCGAAGATTGGCGGTGCTTGCAAGAATTTTCATCAGGAATTTGTGATTTTTAAATTGTATGCTAAAATATCTTTCGCATAGGAGGCTCAATTTAAAATGATTAAAGCCATCATTTTTGATGTAGATGATACGCTCTACGATCAAAAATCACCATTCAGTAAAGCCTTGAGTCAGATGACTCAGTTACACTTGACGCCGACTGAATTGGCTAACGTTTTTAACCGTTTTCGTGATTTTACCGACCAAAATTTCCATCAAGTAACGGCTAAGGAGCTTAGTCTAGAAGCTTGGCAGACCGCCCGATTACGGCATACTTTGGCGACATTACTCACGGAGACCATCACCACCGATTGGGCAATCCAATTCGAACTAGCCTACCATCAGGCCTTAGCTAAAATCGAGTTATTTCCGGGACTCGCTCCCGTCCTCGAAAAATTAAGTCATTGTTTTAAAATCGGGATTATTACCAACGGCCCGGCAGCTATTCAACGAAAAAAGTTGCACCAGTTGCAGATTGAGCGCTATGTGCATCCAGATGATATTTTTATTTCGGATGAAATTGCACTCGCAAAACCTGATCCCTCAATTTTTACAACTTGGGCACATCAAGCTGGTATCAAAGCTAATCAAGCAGCTTATATCGGTGACAATGCGACTTTAGACATTACCAGTGCCAAGCATGCTGGTTGGCAAACGTTTTGGTTCAACCATCGCCAGGCTCAACAAATTCAGCCAGCCGTCATCCCGGATCAAATCGTGGAGACGCCGGCCGAAATGCGTGAATTGCTTACGGCCCTGATTCAAGCAGCGCCAGTTTAAGCTTACAAATTAAAAAGACAGTTGCCAATATTCAGTTAATGGCAACTGTCTTTTTATAACCCTTAAACCAACTAGTCAAAGACCATCTGATTACGATACAGCTCCGCATAAAAACCATTTTCAGCCAATAGTGCTTCGTGACTGCCCTGCTCAATAATTGCCCCATCTTTCAGCACAACGATTTTATCAGCGTTCAAAATCGTCTTCAAGCGATGCGCGATGACAAAGCTGGTCCGACCTTGAATCACATTATCCATGGCTGCTTGAATCTTAGCTTCCGTCACCGTATCCACGTTAGACGTTGCTTCGTCTAAAATTAACAGTCGTGGATTTGTTAAAATCGTTCTAGCAATCGACATCAGTTGCTTCTGACCAGCCGAGAAAATACTCTGTTCATCAGAAACTTGCGTCGCGTATTTCTCCGGCAAGCTTTCAATAAAGTCATGAATATTGGCCTGTTTAGCAGCAGCAATCACACGATCCATGCTCGCTTCCGGCTGACCATAACGAATGTTGTCCGCAATCGTGCCCGTAAATAATTGAGGCTCTTGTAAGACAATCCCAACATTTTGGCGTAACGCCTTTAAATCAAACGTCCGAATATCAACCCCATCAAACGTAATCTGACCACTGTCCACGTCGTAAAACCGATTCAATAAATTCATCACGGTCGTCTTCCCAGAACCGGTCGGCCCCACTAATGCGACCATTTCACCACGCTGCACATTGATCGTAATGCCATGTAAAATTTCTTTACCCGGCAAATAGCTGAAATGCACGTCATCAATCTTCAATTCGCGTTGAATGCCATCTGGACGGCCGCCATCGACTGGATTCACTTCATCCGGTTGATCACGGACTTCATCAATCCGCCGCGCCCCCGTAATCGCCAACTGAATCATGCTGTACAGACTCGTTAACGACATGATTGGTTGATAATATTGTTGGGCATAGTTCACAAACACAACCACTAACGCTAAGGCTGCCCCTTTTGACAAACTACCGTTTAAGGCCAACCAGGAACCGAAAAAGATCACAATCGCCGTATTTAGTAAGGACATCCCCTGCATTAAAGGATTCAAAATACCTGACCAGATTTGACCAGTCAATGCCGATTGACGTACTCGCTGATTGTATTTATCAAAGCCGCGCTTAGAATCCTGCTGTAAGCCATTCGTAATTAAAACCTTTTGACCCGTGATTTGTTCATTGATATAGCCATTCAATTGACCAATATCATCTTGTTGCTGATTAACTGCCGTACCGGCTTTACGCATCACCAAGGCGGCAATAATCAATGCTACTGGCGTTGAAGCCATTGTGACCCATGCCATCGTCACATTTTGATTGAACATCACAATTAGGATACCAACAAATTGGGCAACGGCCAGCAAAACTTCCATTAGCGCCTGATTCATGGCATTAAAGATATTATCCAAATCGGACGTAAACCGTGCTAAAATGTCGCCATCACTATGGGTATCAAAATACTTAACCCGCATCCGTTGCATCTTTCGGAATAGGCCGACGCGCATTGTCCCCGTTGAATGAGCAGTAACACGTGCCAGGATCAAACCGGCCATAAAAATCGTCGCTGCATCGCCAACATATAAGAGGACATAAATAACCAACGTATGATTGAACGTCCCTAAACTGGCTTGAGCCCGCGTAGCCGGATTCAACCACTGATCTAGATAGGTGGTCAACGCTTCAACTGCTCGGCCTAAGTAGGTCGGTGCCACCACGATACACCAAGTCGAAATACCGATTAGCACGGCACTTAAAATAAAGCCCCGCCAATATTTTTTCAAATAATGCCAGTAGTATTTTCCCGCATTTCGTAAATCACTCATTTGACCGCCTCCTCGCGCGCTTTTTGCGTTTGATAAATGGCTTGATAGATCGGATTACTTTGCAACAATTGCTGATGCGTACCGCTACCACTAATCCGACCAGCATCTAGAACCAAGATCTGGTCAGCCCGAATAATTGAGGCGATCTTTTCCGCAATCACGACCGTTGTTGTTGATTTCAAATCGCGATCCATAGCTTCTTGAACCAACTTTTCCGAACGAGCATCTAACGCTGAAGTCGCGTCATCTAAAATCAATATTTCGGGATTGGCAATAATACCACGCGTAATCGCTAGCCGTTGCTTTTGTCCACCCGAAAAGTTTTGTGATCGCTCTTCAACTGGTGCATCATACGTTTGTGGCAAGCGTTCAATAAACTCGGATGCTTGGGCCACATTAGCAGCCCATTGCATATGACTGACCTGCGCATCTGGCCGTACCTGCTTTAAATTGCCAGCAATCGTCCCCGAAAATAACGTGGAACGTTGGAGTACATAAGCCACGGTCGCCCGCAACCTTTTTTCAGGAATTTGACGAACATCGACGCCACCAATCATAATGTGTCCACTGTCAGGATCATATAAGCGGGCAATCAGTTGGGCCAACGTCGTCTTGCCAGACCCAGTAGCGCCAACAATCCCCAACATCGCGCCGGCCGTCGTTTTAAAGCTAATGTCTCTTAACGTTGGCTGAGTATCACCTGGATACGTGAAAGTCACGTGATCAAAGGTAATCTCCCCGGTCAGTGGTGTCTCATCTTCACTGGCGACATAGGTCATACTTGGCTGAGTGACTAGCACTTCACTAATCCGGCCAATTGAAATAAAAGCCCGCGACGCAAACGTCATCAAAAAGCCACCGTTAATGACTGCATATAAAATCTGCATCAAATAAGCGACGAAACTAGTAATTGCCGCTAAATAAGCTGGATGAGCCGTGATATTTTGACCAACTAAATAAACAGCAACACCCACAGCCAAGTTGGCAGTTAGGAAGAAAATTGGCATCAAAATTGAAAACCAATACCCAATCTTAGCCGTCACTGCGGTCAATTGATCAGACGCCTGTGAGAACTTGCTGATTTCGTTTGTTTCTTGTACGAACGATTTCACCACACGGATGCCCATTAAGTTCTCCCGGGTCACCGTATTCACATTTTCAATATCTTGCTGCGTTTCCGCAAAATAGGTGGTCATCCGTCGAACGGCAACCCAAGATGCTAGCAAAATCACCAACATCATGACTAGAATAACCCACCATTGTTCTGGCATCGTCACAATAGCCAGGATTAACGCCCCAATAAATAGTAACGGAACCCGAGTGATCTGTTGAAAGGCTGCCATCACAATTTGCTGGACTTGATTAATATCATTCGTCATGCGAACCACCAAGTTGGACGCCGAAAAAGTCTCAACATCGGCGTACGCAAAAGATTGGATTTTAGCATACATATCCGCGCGCAGATCAGTCGCTACCCCTAACGCCACCCGGGCAGAATAAATCGTATTAATCACACCGCCAGCAATGCCAAGAACGGCTAATCCTAATAGTAGGATTCCCTCTCGCAACACCGTTTGCTGGTCATTTTTAATAATGGCCGTCATCACGACTTGTAACAATCTCGGCTGCCAAAGCGTGGCAAAGACTAAAACAAGCACAGATAACAGCGCAATACTCACGTCGACATGATACCGTTTGAAATAAGGCATCAATATTTTCATCTTGCATTCCTCCTCCGAGTATTCTAAATAAATACGCCTGGTACTAGTTGAAATTGCTGCCTGCCAGTTGGTTCCTAAAATGCTGGACTGAAAGTAATCAAGCGTTAATTTCTTAATATCCGTTAATTAACGTCGGACCAACCAGAGTGGCAATTTAAGCCAACTAGCACCAAACTCATAAATAAATCAATTGTGGTTCCTTTAGACTGAATGTAAAGCCCACCTGTTGTTGCTAGCTAGTTGACATCGATTTATTTATCTGCGATGACGTCTAGGTTAGTTATTTGGACTACCTAAACAACACTGTTACCAGCGTACCTGAAATCAGCGCTTTCGACAATTAATAGCTAACCGTTTCGACTAATAAATGATTGTAATATTGATAGATCGACATAAACCAATTAATACCCAATCGGCACCCAACGACTGAAAAGATAAAAAAACACGCCAATCCGAAGATTAGCGTGTTCCTTATTTAAACTCAGGAGAAATTAGTCAAACTTAACTTGGGTGTCAGCTTTACCAGTTTCGATGAATTGTTTGTTGTTGTCCATTGAGACATGCACCATGTTGTGAACAGCTGTTTCCGTGTAGAAAGCAGTATGTGGTGTAATCAAAACGTTGTCGCGGTTGAACAAGTTCATGAAGACCTTGTCATCAATCGTTTGACCTTCAAGATCCTTGTTGAAGATCTTAGTTTCGTATTCATAAGTGTCAAGAGCAGCACCGGCAACTTTGCCGCTGTCTAAAGCCTTGATCAAGTCTTCTGAATCGATAAGGGTCCCACGGGCAAAGTTCAAGATGTAAGCGCCATCCTTCATCTTGCTGAAGGCGTCAGCGTTTAACATATGATAGTTGTCCTTCAAAGCAGGAACGTGTAACGTGATAACATCAGCTTGGGCGTATAATTCATCCAAGCTATCAACGTACATACCTTCTTTTTCAAGTTCAGCATTACGGTAAACATCGTAACCGATAACCTTAGCACCGAAACCTTTGAAGATGTCGATAGCAGCACGGCCAATACGACCAGTACCGATAACACCAACAGTCATGGTGTTCAATTCCTTGGCAATATCTGGTGCCCAACGGAAGTCTTGCTTAGCTAACTTCTTGTTGAACTTAGGTGTTTGACGTAACAATTGCATCAATTGGGTTACTGATAATTCAGCAATCGCATTTGGTGAGTATGCAGGTACGTTGGAAATGTTCAATCCACGTTCCTTAACAGTTGGGACGTCAACATTGTCGACACCAACGTTACGAAGCGAAATGTTCTTAACGCCTTCGTCAGCTAATTTGTTTAAAACAGCAGCGGTGTAATCCTTTTGTTGGTATACATCGGCACCGTCAAAACCCTTAGCCAATTCGGCAGTCTTTTCGTCAAGTAGTTCGGGAACTAACTTAACTTCAACATCGGGATGTTCTTCCATCCAAGTCTTGAAGAATGGACGTTCGTCATCACGTACAGCATATGCAATAATTTTCATTACAGAAATTCCTCCTATATATTGATACATAGAATATTATAACAGTAAATGTCAGAAATAGAATGACTATTTATGAAAACTTCTTTAAATTTTTACATCATGGGCTGCCAGATATTTTAATTTTGCAGCGCGAGGCTGATGTTTAAAGGCATACTCCGCTTTTAGTGCCGCTGACTTATTTGAAAAAGTTTCATGATAAATCATTTTCAATGGTCGGCGTGACCTAGGTCGCGTATACTTGGCCCCTTTACCAGCATTATGGGTTGCCAGCCGGCGTTCTAAATCATCTGTAAAGCCCCCATATAACGTCTGATCCGCGCATAAGAGCACATAAAAATAGTAAGGTTTAGTTGCCATAGAGTAGCTGGTGCACCTCTTCTCCATAAGTGCCATCTGCTTGATACACGACGACTGGTGGCATGATTCGGACCCCATTTGGCCGGCCGTCTTTGATCATTTCAATCAAAACCATGTTGGCTTCGCGATCGGCTTTCGGATGGACGAATCGTAGCCGCTTGGGGGCTAAACGGTGAGCACGCATTGCCGCAAATAAATCATCTAAACGTTCTGGTCGATGAACAAAATAAGCTTTACCGTTCATTTTCAACAAGTCACTTGTCACTGCCAAAATCTGATCCAAATTCGCCGAAATCTCATGTCGAGCAATCGCTAAATGTGGATTTGGATTCTTTTGACTGGTGGGCTGATCCTTAAAATACGGCGGATTACATAAGACCACATCCACTGAATCTTTTGGAATCGTGGTTGTCACCGTCAGTAAGTCTTGATTTAAGACTGACAGACGCCCGGTTAAGTCGTTCAGTTGGATACTCCGTTGTGCCATATCTGCCAACCGGGGTTGAATCTCAACTTCAATGATAGTCCCCCGCGTTTGGGCACTGACGAATAAGCCAACCGCACCATTACCCGCACATAGGTCAACTGTTTTGGTTTTAGCTGCTTTGGGGACCGCCGCAAACGCTCCCAGTAGCACCGCATCGAGTGAGAAAGAAAACACGGTGGCACTTTGAATAATTTGAATCTCTTTACTATATAATTGATCAATCCGTTCATCCGGATGCAAGTCGACCGTTGCCATCGAACCCCGCCTTTCAAAAAAACTCATTGTTAGCTTACCACAAATTACTTGCAGGACGTTCAAAATTTCGTCATACTATGGGCAGTACTCAATCGAAAGGAAGTTTGCGCGATGTTTTATTCATTCATGCGCGGCCTGGTACGGCTAATCATTGGTCTGATCAATGGCAAGCCTCGCTACCAGGGACGCGATAATCTACCGCAAGGTGCCTACATTCTTGTTGGGCCACACCGGACTTGGTTTGATCCGCTGTTATATGCCTTAGCCGGTAGTCCCATGCCCTTTAGCTTTATGGCTAAAGAAGAGTTATTCAAAAATCCGGTATTACGCTTCATCTTAGTGCATGCCAATGCCTTTCCGGTGAATCGGAATCATCCCGGGCCATCTGCCATCAAGACGCCCGTCAAATTCTTACGGAGTGGTAAATTCTCGTTGATCATGTTTCCTTCTGGGACACGGCATTCACAAGAACTTAAGGGTGGCGCCACAGTGATTGCTAAAATGGCTGGGGTTCCCTTAATTCCGACCGTTTATCAAGGCCCACTGACCTTTAAACGACTATTCACACGCCAACAGATTACAGTCCGTTTCGGCAAACCAATCTACATTGACCGCAAGCTAAAGTTAGACGATGCTGGTCAAAAACAAATTGAAACCAAGATGCTGACGGCCTTTGACGATTTGGATCAACAAATTGATCCAAGCTTCCATTATGTTGATCCGGCCACAAAAAAACACGCCAACTAAGGGCGTGTTTTTTATTAACTCGTTTACTTTTCGTTACGAGCAGAAGCTTTCATCGAATTCAACATTTGATGAAGCTTCTTTTCGGATGGGCGTTGACCCATTTGCATCATCATTGTGCGTAACATTTCTTCGCTAATCGGTGGGTTTTGCTTGAGGTAACTTTGCATGTAGTGCCGAGCACCAAAGAAGCCACCAGTCAAGCCAACCAACACGCCGACAACGACGATTAAAATCCAAATACCAGTTGACACAGTCATTCCCCTCCCTTAAACAGTCTTCATTAAACTAGTCTACACAACTTAATTCTAAAAGAAAAGGAAAATTTACGTTTTCGCAAATTTTCCTAGCACGGTTTAATCATCACGTAAGCCGCGATCACGTTGGACTTGGCGTACTTTTTCTGGGGTAACTTCCTTACCCTCTTTATCGTAGACTTGCAACATTTCCACTTGTTGACGAAAGCCTGCGCGAAATTCTTTTAAATACTTCGCCCGTAAATCCTTACGTTCGATTTTTTCCAATTCAGTTAGCCCTTCAGATTTGGCCTTTTTAGCCAATTCATTAATGCGGCCAATGAGTTCTTTTGAAATCAAATTCGCTCACTCCTTTCAAAAGCAAGAATAGAATACCTGATTTCCGAACATAAATCAAAAAAAATGTTTTGTCAACCGAACGCTTGTTTGAAAATTAGTAACGCCTATGCTACAATTAAGCTACCAATTAATGAAAACTAAAAATGAGGTGCCAAGATGAGTAAAACATCGGAAAGCAAACAAATGGCCGTTCTGCGTTTTATTTATGATCGAGTCAATGAAAAAGGATACCCGCCAACCGTTCGTGAAATCGGCGAAGCGGTTAACTTGTCTTCAACTTCAACGGTGCACGGACACATGGCGCGGCTGGAGAAAAAGGGGTTACTAGAAAAAGACCCCACTAAGCCACGGGCCATTGAAGTCACCGCAGCCGGTTACGAGGCGCTGGGCGTTGAAATCAATCCCCACCAGATTCCAGTTTTAGGAACGGTTACCGCTGGACAACCAATTTTAGCGGTCCAAGAAGCAACCGACTACTTCCCAATGCCTAAAGAACTAGAAACGTTCGGCAGTGACTTATTCATGCTAACGATTCGTGGCGAAAGTATGATCAACATCGGGATTATGGATGGTGACCAAGTGATCGTTCGCCGGCAATCGTTCGCTGATAACGGTGATATCATCATCGCCATGACTGATGAAAACGAAGCCACATGTAAACGATTCTTCAAAGAAGCCGACCACTACCGGTTACAACCAGAAAATGATACGATGGCTCCAATTATTTTAACTAACGTTTCTGTTCTAGGTAAAGTTGTTGGTCTCTATCGTGACATGCTCTATTAAGCAAAAAAAACGCTGATCATGATGATCGGCGTTTTTTTGTTACAAATATTTGCTGGCTTCGCGCCGAGCCAAAGCTGATAATTGGTGACTTTGCAGAAAGTCACGGACCCAAGCGGGTTCAACTTTACCATAATCACGTAATGCCCAACCGATGGCTTTTTGAATAAAGAATTCCTCATCCGCCAAATTAGTAGTAATTGCTTGTGTTAAATAAGTGCGGTTGGTCGCCGCCTTTTGAGTCAACTGTAACGTAATCCCCACGCGGCGCAACCACATGTCCTCGGCTGTTAGATATGCTGGTCCGAGGGTCGCTAATGCTTGGTGTTGCCAAATATAAGTAGCTAAGACTTTACGCCACGCATCAACGCTATCCCACCATGCTTTAACCGTCACTTGTTGTTGACACCATTGATACTGTTCAAAGGTCAACCGACGGACATTGGCCAAAGCCAAGTCAACTGCAACATATTGATACTCACGTTCCGGCTGCTCATAGTAAAACTGTAGCCAAGTTGAGAGTTCAGCCGACGTTAACTGCCGACTGGCCTTGATCACAGGTCGTGTCAATTGTCGCCGTTCACTCGTTTTAACGCCTAAAAAATCAAATTGGTTACGCATATAGGCTGCCATCGCCGCCTGATTAGCTTCATGTGGCTTTAAAAATCGCTTTGGCATTTTGCTTTCATCTCACTCCTCAAAAAAAGACGGTCCGCAAGTACCAGACCGTCTGATTAATGTGATTTAATCTGTCACAACATAAGTTTTGTTGGCTGTAATAAAGTTACCGTTGTCAAGAACGAAACGATAAGCACCACCGGCTGATTTTTGAACACCTGTGACTTTTAACGTTTGGTTCTTACCGTAGCTAGTCCCAGTCTTTGTCTTGAAGTTTACATCACTGTAACCACGAACCTTTTTCAACGTCTTAATTTGGCTGCTAGCTGGCGCGGTATGATAATATTTCGTCGTCTTACCTTTAATCCAGCTATTGACCGCTGACGAATCCAAAATCTTGTTCATGTCAACATTACCGCTAATGCCACTCACCCGACCAGTCGCAGAATATTGCCAAAGATCAGCGCTCAACTTAGGCTTGGCGGAATAGTTCGCAATCCAAGTGCCATCAAACTTGCTGGTCTCAAATTTTACTGTGCTGGCAAACCATTCACCAGAGTATAAGATCAACTTTTTATTGGTTAACTTACGCATTTCAGTGACCCAAGCCGTCGCATACTTACGTTCGGCTGCACTTGAAACCCCACTCATATGCTTTTCGTCATCTAAAACAAAGAATTTAGCTTTTGAGTTACTACGGCTATAGAATTGCCGTGCTTCAGTTTGGGCGTCTTTAACACTCGTAAATTCCGCAAAGGCGTATTGGCCAAATGGCACACCGTGTTTTGCAGCCCCATTGGCATTCACATTCCGTTTAGTATCAATCGTTTCACCACCATGTTGAACGCGGATGATGGCCATCTTCGTAACTTTAGCCGTTTTGGCCCAATTAATATTACCTTGATATTGTGAGACATCGATAACTTTATTAGCACTGGCAAAAGCACTGGTACTAATCCCCAACGCAATCAATCCACTAATACCGGCAATAATTAGGCGACCTAACTTTCCTTTTTTCATGAACACACTCCTATTTTTAATGATTAACCCGATTATACAACGTCAATAAGGCAATGCTGGGTCAGTTGTTTTACAGTTTCTTAACAATTAAGACATGTCTCTAGTTAGTTGAACACTCTTCCAATGGTATAATAAATTAGCCTATTAAATCTGGGGGAGTTGATTTTGTGTTATTTTTAGCAATCATTGGTATCATCGTGTTTCTACTAGCCTTATTCTCACTAATCTCCGCGCGTCAAAGCGGGAACGGCTGGAAGTTTTTAGCAACGATTACGGTGCTAAGCGCATTGGTGACGGTATACGCCACCATCAAGTTACCGTTCTGGCCGTATAACCAGCCTAAAACCGAAAAAGCGGCAACTAGTCAACGGTCATCATCGACAGCGACTTCAGCTAAACTATCATCATCGGAAGCTGTCTTTAATGAAGCTAGTCAAAAAAAGGCCGCGGCGACGACTAAGCTTAAAGAAGATAGTATTCTGAAGCAACTGAAGGCAAATTACAAGTCGATTGGGACCTTTACGTTGGATCGTGAGACTAAGACCTTTACCTTAACGCCAACGAACAAGAAATACGTCAAATCGCTTAAAATTATTAAAAAGTATCCCGCTAAGAATCAAAAAGCCTTAACCACAGTGACGACGAATTATGAATCACTGTCAAGTTCAATTAAGAAAAATCTGGCTAAAGGCTATACGATTCGAGTGTTACAACCGGGTACCAAAAATACCACGTTACTCAGTTTGAAAGATGGTAAAGTGCTCGTGAATAACTTGAAAAAATAATCATTATTTAAAACCCACCGATCGAAGTCAAAATCTGATTTCAATCGGTGGTTTTTTAGTCTCTACTTAATCCTGTTGGCGATCTAAATATTGCCGCTGCTCATCTATTTGACCAGTCAGGACGAAGCGATGCGGATCATTAGCGATGTCAACCTGCTGATCAGCTGCTGTTAATTGTAATTGCTGCTTGAATAACGTTTCATAAGTCGCAACATCAACGCGTTGCCGACGTGCTAACCGTTGTGGTAAACCTAAATCTAACCCACGTTGATAGTCTGGCTGTAACCGGGCCGTATAAAATTCCCCTTCAGCGCCGGAACCATAGCTGAACAAACCAATCAAATCATTAGCCTTCAAATTCGCATCATTAATTAGTAGTGATAACACGCCTAAATATAGTGATCCCGTGTATAAATTACCGACTTGGCGACTAAAATAACGATTATTTTCAAAATGCGCCAACAAACGCGCTTGTTGCGCTGAATCGGCAGACGGCAAGACACTGCGTAAGGCTTTTAATCCCATCTTTGTATATGGCAAATGGAAAGTCAAGGCCGCAAAATCATTGATTGAGGCCGACTGTTGCTGGAGATATTCCTGAAAAACATTTTGGAAATAATCAATATAAATATTAGACGAGTATTTTCCATCAACTAATGCATTTGTATGATACAACGGTCGCCAAAAATCCATAATATCTTCACTCAACAAGACCGAATCATCATTTAAGGCTAAGACTTGTGGGTCAGCACTGACTAGCATCGCCACTGCGCCGCCGCCCTGGGTTGGTTCTCCCGGGGTATGTAAGCCATACCGAGCAATGTCGCTACCGATCACAAGGGCCTTTTTAGTTGGATGCACCCGAATATGATCAGCCGCCAATTGTAACCCCGCCGTTGCCGCATAACACGCTTCTTTCATCTCAATAGTCCGGACTCGCTTCGACAACCCTAATAAGCGGGCCACATAAATTGCGGCCGCCTTTGAATTATCAATGCCAGACTCGGTCGCCACAACGACCAAGTCAATCGCCGCAATATCTGCGGCTGTCAACATGGGGGCCGCCGCATTCGCTGCTAAAGTAACTACATCTTGACTTGGTGGAATCACCGCCATCTTAGACTGACCAACACCAATCAAATATTTATCTGGTGCGGCTTGCCGTGCCGTAGCCAATTCGGCCATATCTACATATAAATGCGAAGTTGCAAAATGCAACTTATCAATGCCAACTTTCAACGCTTTACCTCCATTTGTTCATACCAATCATTCATTTATTTTTAGTTAACCCAAGTAGTGAAAATCCGGGTCATTGCCCTTTTTGTCACACGCAAAAGCTTGTGTCAATTCATTATGAAACGTCACTAAAATTGCTGGTGTCGCCCAAGTTGAGGCCGCCCAAAAGACCGTATCATCGAAGTCTCGATTATCATTAGGATGGCGATAATAACCCCGTTGGTCATCCCAAATCGTGCCATGGGTGTTTAACCAATCTTCCGCCAGTCCAGCTTGGACAACTGCAATCACATCTTGGTTGTCCCGAATCAAGGCGGTTAACTTGGCCCAATCTAACTGACGGTCATGTGCCTTGGGTAACTGCGACCGGGTGCCCAGCGGCGTATGCCGCAAAGTAATTGGCGTTAAGTCAATAAAATCCATTCGAATCACCACCCTTGTCTAGTTTACCTGAAAACAGGTGCTAAAAGAAAGGCTGCTGGCTGTGATTTAAGACTTATTTTCCCCTACCTGACTAGATTTAACCCACCTAACTATCACCCTATCATTAAAAAGCAACTCACAATTAACCGGGACTGTACTAAACTAATTGAGGTTGCTTTAACAATTATGATGTCTTAATATCAAGGGGTTAATTCGCCCAAATAATCGTTTTTTATGTTTCATGATTAATAGGTTGAATACTAATTAATCGCTTTTATGATAAAGGTATACAAGTATCCTAAAGCATATTATAATTAAGGTGAAATCGTTAATTAATTTGGCTTACCATATTAGGGAGGACCAGGCTCATGCTCACTTTGGGAAAAAGCAAACTATATTGCCTTAGTTTATTGGGTTTTAGTTTAGGATTCATGATAATGACAGCGATTACAGTTAGGCCGATTAATGCGAGTACCGTAACGGATCTAACAACTACGAATAATGTGATTAGTCCACCGCCAGCCGCCCCGTTACCAACTGCACGGGCAGTTACATCACTAACAACTCCCGCTACAGCCGCTGATCCGATTACGGGCACTTTTGGCACGAGTCCATGGTCATTGCAAGATGGTGTCTTAACCATTGGTGCTGGTGACTTTGCCTCACACACTGGTAACACCTCACCATGGAACGCTTACAGTTCACAGATTACCACGATTAATATTACTGGACCGGTTAACTTTAGTACAAACGCCACTGGGATCTTTGGTAGCTTAGGCAATCTCACCGCCATCAACGGCCTCAGTAACATTAACACCAGTAAAACCACCAGCATTGACGATCTCTTCTATGCTGATTCACAGCTAACTGATCTCACCGGCATTGAGAACTGGCAGACCGGTAACATTCGTTCGATGAATCGAACTTTCTTTGCCACCGCACTGGTTGGTACGCTTGATTTAAGTCATTGGGATGTCGGTTCATTAACCAGCACCTCCATGGCCTTCTCACGAACCGGCGGGCTAGGCGATAATAGTGAACGGTTATTCAAACGGTTAGACTTATCTGGCTGGAACTTTAAAGCTAGCAAAGTCGGTTTATCAACATTTGGTTATCAATTACAAGTCTTAGATTTAGATACATCTAATTGGACAAACACGAGTCATATCTCAAATATGGAAAGCATGTTTACCTTCTCTAGCTTAAGTAGTATCGACCTGTCATCTTTTGATATGCGCCAGTTAGCACCCTATTATGGCGGAACTTGGAAGATGTTTTCCATGGCTTGGAACTTGAAAGTGCTCAAACTAGGTCCCTATTCCAAACTAGCCGGAACCGGCTTACCTGACATTACTGAAACCGATAAATATACGGGATATTGGCAAAACATCGGGACCGGCACCACAAGTCATCCCAATGGCGATCAGGTGTTAACCACTGATCAATTAGTCGCGGCATATGATGGGACAAAGACCCAAGCCACTGATACGTTCGTCCGGCAGCCCAAAGCAGCCCAGCCAGTCACCGTCCATTATGTTGATGCCAATGACCCAACAACTGAGATTCAGACACCAACTAAGATTACCGGCGCCATTGATGATCCGTTTACCGTGACGCCGCCAAAGATTGACGGTTATACGTATCAAGGGCCTCAAGACGACGCTGCCCTAACCGGGACCATCAGTGGCACCGCTCAAGACATCACCTTACTGTACGCCAAACAAGGCCAGGTCACGATTAATTACGAAGATGCTGACGGTCAAGAATTAGTCCCTTCAAAAACGATGACTGGTGACATTGGCAGTGCCTATACGGTTGAAACACCCACTATTGACGATTACAGCTATCAATCCGCTTCAGCTAATTTATCTGGCAACTATACCGCTACGGCTCAAACGATTACCTTGACCTATACCAAGACCATTAAGACTGGGACCGTCACCGTTAACTATCATGATGAAGCTGGCCACTCGATTGCAACGGCTAAAGAAATGACGGGTGATGTGGGCACTGCCTACAAAATCGACCCACCAACCATTGCTGGTTACACCTACTTGTCTGGTGATTTGACTGGCACCTATACCGCTGCCGACCAGACCGTGACACTAACTTATCAGCAATTACCAACTGAGGGTCAGCTTACCGTCAATTATTTAGACTCGGACGGTCACGTATTGGCCGAACCGACAACCATGACTGGCAAACTTGGCAGTACGTATACAATTGAGCCTAAACAAATTACTGGCTACACGTATCAATCGGGTGATCTAACTGGGACCTATACCACCACTAGTCACGCCGTTAACTTAATTTATCAAAAAGAAGCCGTTCAAGGGATGGTGACGGTCAACTATAAAGATGAAGCTGGTCATCAATTAGCTGTCCCAACGACACTGACTGGCAAAGTTGGTGCTGCTTATACGATTGAAAAAAAAGCAATTGACGGCTATACATTCCATCAAGGTGACCTCAGTGGCACTTTTACTGCAACTGCCAAAACAGTCACCCTCACTTATCGGAAAAACGCGGTTGCTAAAGGCAGCGTGACCGTTAACTATCATGATGGCCAGGGTAAATCACTGGCACCTACTGAAACCTTGACGGGTGACGTAGATACGCCTTATACAATTAGTCAAAAAGTCATTGCGGACTATACTTACCAAAAAGCAACTGGCAATTTGACGGGAACCTTTGCAGCTACGGCTAAAACTGTGACTTTAATTTACCAGCCAACAACTGTCCAACAAGGGCGGGTTAACGTGAACTATCGGTCGACAACGGGTCAGACGTTAGCTGCTGACCAGATTTTAACTGGTGATTTTGACACGACATATACGATTACGCCACTTAAAATCACTGGTTATCAGTATCAGCAAGCAGATGGTCCCCTGACTGGCAAGTTCAGTAGTCACACACCAACGGTCACACTAACTTACACACCGGTTACCGCTGACCTAGGTCAAGTTACTGCTAATTATCTAGACTTAGACGGCCAAGTGATTGCACCGTTAACTAGGTTAAGCGGCGCTTTAGGAACCGCTTATACGACCACTGCTAAAGACGTGACCGGTTATACCTATGTTAAAACTGTTGGCAATCCCACTGGTACATTTAAATTACAGTCACAAGTGGTTAATTACTTCTATCAAAAACAGGTCACGAGTAATGATCAACGCCAACTAACTGGTCAAAATTATACGATGACCGTTAATGGTCCGACACCAACTATTACCGACTTTAAAGCCAAGGCCAAAGATAAAGATGGCCAAGCCTTAACCGTCACACTCGATCTTAGTCGTACGAATCGTCATAAAGTTGGGACTTATCCCGTCACCCTCAGTACCACGGATGGTCAAACACTGACGGTTAAGTTGTTTGTTATTGCGGCCACAACCGATGGCAACAATGATTCGGCTGGTGATACGATCAATCCAGGTAAAAAGCCTGAATCATCAGCTGTGACTAGTTCCAAGCCAACCGCGACCGTTAAACCGACACCATTGCCTAATAAGTTACAAGCAGCCACAACTTCGGTTACTACTAATAAACCTAGCACCGATGTTGAATTACCAGCTACTGGTGAAACGATGACTTCTTTAGCAGTTTTACTTGGATTCTTAGGTTTGCTCAGTGTTAGCGTCATTTACTTCCGACGTCACTAAATTCAATAGCCATTAATGGCCCCTGCTGATGAGTTCATCTCACTCTAATCAGCAGGGGCCATTTTAATTTTAAAACTTTTTGTAAATTCTGGCTTGACCTGGGACGGGTTTCATAACTTACAGTATAGGTGTGTTAAGGAAGCGCTTAATCACAACACCATCAATTCTATCTGGAGGTTATATCATGAGACTATTTCGGCGGTATCATCAATCTAATTTAAAAGCACCGGTCACTGGCACACATGTCGATCTAAAGTCACTTGCCTCCAATTCGGCGTCACAAGTGATGTTAGCGATTAAGCCAACGACTAATGAAGTGCATTCACCGATTCACGGTGAAGTCATTGCTATCAGTCAACACGCCATCAAGTTACAAGACTTAGATGGTCACGATTACTGGGTTCATTTGAATCAAGTTCTAAATCAAGTTAAAACAACTATGTTTGACTGGCAAGTCCGCGTTGGTGATTCCGTCTCACCGATGACTCTGTTAGGCACGTTGAACTTAAAGGCCGTCCAACAGGCCCACCAAGCTGTGGTCGTTACTCAAGCAACGTTGAACACTAATGACAATGAAAGAGAATTGGCAACTGGGATGGTGATGCAATATTGACACTCTTAATTATATTAATGATTATTCGATTTATTCGTGGAAAAGTAACTGCACATCAGGCCACGACTCCGGTTCATCATCAAGCCGTTCACTATTTGCATCGGCAAACACCGGTACAGTTGGATCATTCGGTGGATTCTTCGAGGCAAGCTAGTTAGCCCTATTAACCCGATATTTTTATGAATAAATATTTGTTCCTGCTAAAAATTATGCTATACTATTCAAGTACCATCTTGGAGAGTTGGCAGAGTGGTAATGCACCGGACTCGAAATCCGGCGAACCGGCTAATACCGGCGCGCAGGTTCAAATCCTGTACTCTCCTTATTAAGTTGTACTACGTTAATTAAAAAATAGGAATCCCGTTAAGTCAACTTTTAATGGGATTCCTATTTTAATATGGCTTAATCGTCACTTTCTATGAGTCTTGAAAAGGTAGTAATGTCCGACGCCAGTCTGAAAGCCATAGTATGTGTTCAGTACCGATTGCTTTTTCCCATTAATCTTTTTATACACTACTTTATAATTATTACCTGCTCCAGCAGTTTGTTTCACCCCATGTAAATTCCAATACCCTTTTTTACTAGGTCCTTGCAATTTAAATTTGTATTTGGATTTATAGTATCTACCATTTGTATATGTTCGAGTAATAACGGTATGTTTATTGAACTTCAATGTATCATACTTGCCATTTCCATCATAGTTGTACCACGTATGACGAAATGATTTTGGCGCTGTATAAATAGTCTTAGCTTGCACAATTGATTGTGGAAAATAGAAAACAGCAAATAATAACGTACAAAAAATAAAAACTTTACCCATGCGCTTCATAAATTCATCACTCCTTATTTATCGATTACAATTCTATCATAACTTAATTTTTGTTGAATGATAGCATTTAACAAAAAAGTCACTAAATCAAAAAATGATTTAGTGACTTTTTAAATGAACGCTAAAACTTCATCAAGCTTAGCATATCATACTTTTTAAGCTTATCACGGCCATGTAAGGCTTCCAATTCAACTAAGAAGGCCGTTCCAACCACATTACCGCCTAGTTCTTCAACTAATTGGATAGTCGCTGAGATCGTCCCACCAGTAGCTAATAAGTCATCGGTAACCAAAACATTTTGACCAGGTTTGATCGCGTCTTTATGCAAGTAAAGCGCTGATTGACCGTATTCCAAGTCATACGTTGCTTTGACAGTTGGTCGCGGCAACTTGCCTTTTTTACGAGCGGGGGCAAACCCAACGCCTAATTCGTAGGCCACAGGGCAACCGACAATAAAGCCGCGTGCTTCGGGGCCCACAATCATATCAACTTTTTTATCACGTGCAAACTTCACAATTTGATCCGTAGCTTCACGGTAGGCTTCGCCATCGGCCATTAATGGGGAAATATCCCGAAAAATGATGCCGGGTTCCGGATAATCCGGAATACTAGCCACATAATCTGTTAAATCTAATGCCATTGCTTATAAACAGCTCCTTTAATTCTTCACTGCAGCTTGGGCCTTGACCCAGGTCTGAAGCGCTGCAGATTTACTATACAAAAGAGTTTCTTCAGCGGCGATTTGTTGCTCACGCAGCTGATAACTGGGGGCGTGATGTAAATCCGCTTGTTGAGGATTCGAAACTCCGTTCATGACACCATCATTTATTTTAACAAATCCGACCTCAAAAAACACCTGTATCATGAAAATAAGCAGATTTCGGTCTAAATGAAGATGTCCGGCCACCAATGACAGTTGATGATGAATGTCAACATCGTGATTAACCGCCACAAATTTGAACAACTTCGCGAACTGTTCACGCTTCGGCATTCCCGCCAAATAAATCGATTCTCGCCGATACAAGTATAGCGTTAATTGATTTAATGGCAACTGCGCTAACACCTGTGTTAAGTCAGCTAACGTATCTGGACAATCGACGATAAAGACCGGTTGATCTTTGGCAACCGTGGCGAGTTCAATACTAGGATCATTGGCTAAGACGGCTTTGGCATTGGACTTCATGTAATCGGCCAGCCGTTGCATCAGCTTTTGATGGAAGAACACATACACGCCCGGCGCGCTAAACTGTTGCGCACTGAGATGTTGCGTCCGAGCGTCAATAATTTGACTACCACTAACGGCAATATCTTTAACCATCAGTTGCGGCTTCGTCTGCCCATTCCATGTATTGGCACTTAACTCACCAACAACCGTCACTTGCGTTGGACTGGCTTCAATAGCTTGAGCAGCAGCGCCCATTGAAAAGGCAATCGCATCGACCTGATGTTGACCATCACTTAATTGCAATTTTAAATGCTGCTTATCCGACCCAATGGCCCGTACTTGCGGCACCGCTGTTGGTTTAAGCTCAAATAATGGTGCGGGATTGTCCGTCCCAAATGGGGCTAGTGCTTGTAATGCCGTTAAAGTATCTAACGACGCATCCGCAATCGCTAATTCGCCATCCAATTGCAAGACTGGTTGGGCGTGCGCTGCCAGATCGACCTTAGCGGCAGCCGTTTCTAGTGCCGCTTTCAACGTCTCCAGTTGATCGTGCATCACCGTCAATCCAACGGCCATATGATGACCACCAAATGCAACTAAACTATCGCGAATCGGATCAATTGCCGCAAATAAGTTATAGGCTTCAATACTGCGACCACTACCCTTTAAACGACCAGTCTCATCCTCATTCAACACTAACGTTGGTTTACCGGTAGCTTCCACGATTCGGCTGGCCACGATGCCTAAGACCCCTTCATGCCAATTTTTTCCGGTAATCACTAAGGTTTGCCGAGCTTGATTATCCGCATTATTGGCCTGATCCAAAGCATTTTCAGCAATATCGCGAACTAGTCCTTGCCGTTTCTCATTCAATTGATTGACTTGCGTGGCCAATTCCGTTGCTCGTGTTTCATCCAAAGTAGTCAATAATTCGACGCCACTTTGGGCTGATTGTAATCGACCAAGTGCATTCAAACGAGGCGCAATTCCAAATCCAATACTTGTCGCATCGAGTTTTTCAGGATCTAAACCGGCCGCCTTAATTAACGCCGCTAAACCGGGTCGGGTTGTCTGTTGCAAGACTTTTAAGCCTAGGGTCACTAATGTCCGATTTTCACCCGTCAATGACACCAAGTCGGCCACTGTCCCAATGGCAGCTAGATCTAATAATTCTTCAGGAACCTCTTCTAGTAACGCCGTTGCAACTTTAAAAGCCACCCCGGCACCAGAGAGATCACCAAAAGGATAATCGCCATCAGGGTGTCGTGGATGCACAATCGCATACGCCTGTGGCAAGGTTGCTGGCAACTCATGGTGATCTGTGACCACCACATCGACCCCTTGTGCTTGCACAGCATCGATGACAGCATTACCAGCGACCCCATTATCAACCGTCACAAACAGCTTGGTTCCCGCTGCAATCAGCTTATCGAAAGCCGCTTGATTAGGCCCATAGCCGTCTTTAAACCGGTCTGGAATATAATAATTCACGTTAGCCCCGACTTGGTCCAACGTTTCAAACATAATCGCCGTACTAGTCAACCCATCGGCATCATAATCCCCATAAACGGTAATCTGATCACCCGCAACAATGGCCGCTTGAATCCGTTCAATGGCACGCGCCATATCATGCATTTTCAGCGGATCATTAAACGGCTGCTGATCAGCCTGTAAAAAGGTCTGAGCTTGTGCCGGCGTGGTGATTCCACGCGTGATTAACAACTTTGCGACTAATGCTGGTACCTTAACTGCCTGTGCCAAGTCATCGATCACGGCTGATGTCACGGTTGTCTCTGGTGTAACCCACTTTTTCTTAGCTGCTAGCATGGCATCCTTCCTTTCAAATACAATTTAGTTACTTGGTCACAGTTGGTTGCGCACTTTTACCACGAGTTTGCTTGCCTTTATTATTCAATCGTAAACTCAAGCTTTTATTTTCAGCGGTTAATTTGTCGATTTGAGCCCGTGCTTCGGCCATTGCTTGCTTATGTTCATTATTTGTCTTAACTGAATTAAACGTCGCCATCAAAACTGCAATCGCAACACCAAGAATCAGCGTGATCACGATAACCAAAATTAATGGCCAATGCACCGTGGTAAACCCAAAACTGACTTCAACCGGATTAATATTCATAATCGCAAATATCACAATAATCAAGACAATCACTAACGCACTGACTAAACGCCATTGATTTTTCATTTCCAAACGACCCCCTATTTAAAATTAAACACTGAACCAGCCAACCAGTCACCCAACTTAGGTGCTAGTTGATACCCCAGATTAGCGGCGCCCATCACCCAAGGCGCATTGATTTCACGGCGATGTCGACCAAGCCGCCGCACAATTTGTTCGGCAAACTTCACCGGATTTAAGGCTAGCCAAGCCACCGAATCTAAATAATGTCCTGTAGGATCGGCGGTCTTAAAGAAATCCGTCTGAATAGGTCCCGGATTAACCGTCAACACATTGATCCCGGCTGGCCGTAACTCCAACCGCAACGCATTGTCGTAAGCAATCAATGCGGCCTTAGTCGCCGCATAAACTGCGGACTTGGGTGTCGCGATTTTGCCCGCAATCGAAGCCACATTCACAAGCTCGCCCTGCTGCGCTTTGACCATCCGCTGAGCCGCCAATTGACTGACATACATCACACCGAGCGTATTTACCCGCAACATCCGCGCCATCATCGCATGATCCATCTCGATGGCTGGGACCAGATAACCAAATCCCGCCGCATTAATCACGATATCCAAGTGGCCAAACAGCTCATCGATCGTCGCAAACACTTGATCAACGGCGCTCACTGAACTAATGTCAGCCGTTAAAGCCACTGCTTGCGTCTGTGACAACAACCGACACTGATCAGCAACCTTGACCAAGCGATCATGCCGCCGCGCCACTAACACAACTTGGGCCCCTTTAGCAGCCACGGCTAGTGCTAATTGTTCACCTAAGCCACTCGAAGCCCCCGTTACTAAGACGACTTTTCCCGTTAAAGCTGTCATTTTCGTCACCTACTTTTGAATTGGCACGTCAATCAGATCAAAATCCCGGACAACTTTCGTATTTGGAAAGACTTGTTGGGCTTGTTTCTGTAATTCTTTCGATAATTTACCGGTATACCGCGCCGAAATATGCGTCAATAATAATTGATGCACACCAGCCTTTTTAGCAACTTGTGCCGCTTGGGTACTCGTTGAATGGTAGTAATTATGGGCCAGCTTGCCTTCATCTTTACCAAACGTACTTTCATGCACCAACACATCCGCATGCTGAGCCAAGCTCACCGCATTCGGTGTCTGTCGCGTATCACCTAGAATGGTGACGATCCGACCGGCTTGGGGCGCACCTAAGAAGTCTTGCCCATTAAGCGTGCGGCCATCCGGCAAGGTCACTGTTTGACCTGCCTTTAATTGACCATAAAGTGGCCCACTAGGAATATTCAACGCTTTTAGCTTGTCCGCTTGCAACTCGCCAGGATGAGCGGCTTCTTCTACGCGGTAACCAAAAGCTTCAATCCGATGTTCCAGATGTTGGCAAGACACTTTGAACGTCGCATCTTTGAAGATCACCCCATCGCCACTGAGTTCTTCAAACCGCAATGGATAGGATAACCGCGTTCCAGACACCCGCATCGCAGTCATGACAAAGTCCCGAATACCTTTAGGACCATAAATCGTTAACGGTTCATCGCCGCCTTGAAACGAGCGCGAACTTAAAAAGCCGGGTAAGCCAAAAATATGATCGCCATGCAAATGGGTAATAAAAATTTTCGTGATTTTGCGTGGTTTAAGTGTCGTCCGTAAAATTTGATGCTGCGTGCCTTCACCCACATCAAATAACCAAACTTCATTACGTTCATCTAAGAGTCGTAATGCCGTACTCGTGACATTGCGAAATTTACCCGGTGAACCGGCACCGGTACCTAAAAATTCTAATTGCATCGTTATGTTCGTCCTTATCTGTACAGTCTGCTAATTATTTTACCGAAGACGGCGATAATTAACAACGATTAGTCTTTGTATTCTTCCTTTAATATTGTATCATTTAAGCTGAAGAAAGTTTGTAACTATTTAGTGAGGTAAGCAAATGCGTTTAATTGATTTCAAACTCTCAACTGCTGATTTAGTCCAGCAGTTGCCACTCTACTGGGAAACTAAAGCCCAATTACAGCCAGTGACCGACTTGCAGTTGCACGATCGACAGTTGTTACTCGTGACTACCGCCAAGGGTACACCCATGACACTCGATCAGTTAAACGCCCGCACGCGACAAGTCAGTGGTCCCACGCCGCTATTAATTGCGGCCGCGCCCCCGGTGCCCTTATTCGGCTATCGGCTCAGTGACCAACGCTTACTATTAGGCTAATCTCAGTTCAAAAGGAGTTTTTCATGTTGTTAAAACGATCAATCTTCGGGGGCTTACTACTCATCAGCGGCCTACTCTTAAGCGGCTGTACAGCTAAGTCCACCCCCAGCTATCACAAAACGGCGGCTCAATTTGAAAGTGAATCTGCGACTTCAAAGAAGGTGCCCAAAGATAAAACGGCCAAAGCGAGCTCAGTTAAAGCTAGCAGTTCAACCAAGACCAAGTTAAAATCATTTAAAGTACCGAAAAAAGTGCAACATGATAAAAATTACATCAAAAGCGGTCAGCTGACGAAAGATAAACAATATACTTATGACCAAGCCGGCACCAAAGTCAGTCTCACGGAAGTCAAACCAACCACCAAAACGGTCACTAACGGCCAAGTGAGCTTTAAATTCACTCAGATTCGTATCTTAAAAAACCAGCCAGCCACTAAGACAGCCCTTAAGATGGCCAACCAAGCCTTGAATACCGATCAAATTAAAGGGACTTATTATACGTTGCAACTTAAATACACCGTTACTAATCATCGCAACGCCACCATTAACATTGACGGCATCACTGCCCTTAAAACAGATCAGGGTCAGGCTTTGACACCTGCCACCCAGATGTACGATTCCGGTGCGGGTACCCAGCTAACCAAGGGTAGTCATAAAAGTCGGTTTACCATGGCTTTAGTTACCAGCGCCCCTACCAAAATTAAGCATGTCGATGTCATTTTGGGTGGTATCTTCACACCAAGTGGCAAAACTTTAGCCAAAGCCAGTGCTTTTCAAACGTTGACACTAAACTGATACCAAGCACCCTCAGACCTAACAACAGTTCTACCCTTAACGCCGCCAGTCACTCGGAGGCGTTTTTGGCGTTCATTTTATTTGTATTCGTTTTCACAGCCGAGTAAACTAAGGACATTACTTTTTATGGAGGTTTTACTAATGCCCGCAATAATCCCAAGTCTATGGTTCTCCCAAAACAACTGTGAAGAAGCTATCCATTATTACTTAGAGGTCTTCCCTAACTCTGAGCTCGAAAGCATGACCTTTTATCCGGACGAGTCCCTGGATAACCACTTCGTTGGCATGCACGGCCGGGTTTTGACCGCGGTGTTTACCTTAGATGGCCACCGTTTTACCGCGCTAGATGGCGGACCCAGCTTCACTTTTAATGAAGCCGTCTCATTCACTATCGAATGTGCTGACCAAGCTGAGATCGATTATTACTGGGAAAAGTTATCGCACGTTCCAGACGCGGAACAATGCGGCTGGGCCAAGGATCAGTTTGGCCTATCTTGGCAGATCGTCCCCCAAGCCATCGCCACTCTGACTGAGACACCCGCGCAGATCCAAGCACTGATGAAAATGAAGAAGATCGATATTGGCACATTAATGGCCGCTCGTTAACGCAAAAAAAAGCCGGTTCAACAGTTTTAACACTGCTAAACCGGCTTTTATTTAATGATTTTAGTCCATAAATTGGAAAGAGTAATCTAAGATTTGAATCGTATCATCGTTCTTCGCACCCGCAGCACGTAAGGCATCATCAACCCCCATGCCCCGAATTTGACGGGCAAAACGCATAATACTTTCTTCATGATCCAAGTTTGTCATCTTGAATAAACGTTCCAGCTTTTCACCCGACAAGACGAACAACCCTGGTTCCGGATTATCCACTGTAAAGTCTGGATTAGTGGCCGTCGTGTATTCACGATGTTCAACATCATCGACACCCTTAATTGGAAATTGTGGTGTCGTATCGAGTAAGTCCGCCGTTTGTGCCAACAAGGCTTTAATCCCTTGTTGGGTAATCGATGAGATTGGATAGATCTTTGGCGTTTCAGCTAAAGTCTTGTCAGTCTTTAACTTGGCTTCAAATTTAGCCAAGTTATCCGCTGAATCTGGCATATCCATCTTAGTCGCAACCACGATTTGTGGTCGTTTTAATAAGTCAGGATCATAGCTAGTCAATTCATGATTGATCTTCAAATAATCCTCAAAGGGATCGTTTTCTTCAACGCCACTCATATCAATCAGATGCAAGATAACCCGCGTCCGTTCGATATGCCGTAAGAATTGAATCCCTAGACCAACCCCATTAGCCGCGCCTTCGATTAACCCAGGCAAATCCGCCATAACAAAATCACGGCCGTCATCTAAGCGAACCATCCCAAGGTTAGGCACCAGTGTTGTAAAATGATAAGCCGCAATCTTAGGCTTGGCACTTGTAACTACGGACAATAGGGTGGACTTCCCAACGGATGGAAACCCGACTAAACCAACATCGGCTAAGACTTTTAATTCGAGGCGAATCGACAACTCGTCCCCAGGTTCCCCATTTTCAGCGATTTCTGGCGCTGGATTCTTCGGACTGGCAAAATGAATATTGCCACGACCACCACGGCCACCTTTAGCAATGACTAACTTTTGATTTTTTTCAGTAATATCACCAATTAATTTACCCGTTTCGAGATCGGTCACAACCGTCCCCAGCGGCACATTGATAATCCGGTTTTTAGCTGACCGACCTGTCATCTGCTTGATCATGCCGTTACCACCAGATTCAGCTTTGAACTTACGCGTATAACGGAAATCCATTAACGTGCGTAACCCTTCATCGGCTTGCAAGACGATACTGCCGCCACGACCACCGTCACCGCCAGCAGGACCCCCATTTGGCACGAACTTTTCGCGCCGGAATGCGACCATCCCATTACCACCGTTACCGGCTTTTACATCTACTTTTACTTGATCGACAAACATATTTTTCTCCTGTTTCTTCTATATTATTTATCTACGAAATGGTTCGTGCGAAATTAGATACCTGACCTAGTATACAAATGTTAAGCGACCACGTCAAAGTATCCGCCGTCTATCCCTACCAACTGACCGGGCGTTATCAGACCAATCCCGCTGATTAGCGTTGACGGGTTTGAGCTAATCCGTCAACCCTATCATCCATAGATTACCTTTTCGCTTCAAATTAACCGCTATCATTAAGGAAAATGGACCAAAATAGTCCTGTTTAACGTGATGATGACTAACTTGATGACGGCATTTGAATATTTTTGACGTTTTTTGAAGCTTTTTGTTGCGTTTTGATAGTGGAGCGTGTATATTATTCTTCGGAGGGATTTGAAAGTGCTTACAGAAGAACGTCAACAGTACATTTTAAATACGATCCGTTTCAAGGGCATTATTAAAATCAAAGATATTTGTTCCAAAACTAATTGTTCAGAATCAACGGCTCGCCGCGATTTACAACAGTTAGAGGAACAAGGCGAATTACTACGCGTTCATGGCGGCGCTAAGTATATGAATTCGCTCCAAGAAGAACCCGCCATGAATGATAAGGTTTCGCGTAATGTTGATGCTAAAGACCGGATTGCACAACAAGCTGTCGCCAATATTCAAGTTGACGATGTCATCTATCTCGATGCGGGGACTTCCACGCTCGCGATGATTCCACATCTAAACCCCGGCTACAACTTGCGCATCGTTACTAACGGCGTCGTCCATGCTTCTGTCTTAGCGGACATGGGCATTAAGACTTACTTGCTTGGTGGCAATCTCAAGAATGTCACCAAAGCCGTTATCGGTCCGGAAGCCGTCAAATCACTACAAGAATATCGGTTCAACAAGGTTTTTCTTGGTATCAACGGGGTCCATCCCAAGTTTGGGTTGACCACCCCCGACCCAGATGAAGCGATCGTTAAAAAAACAGCCATTGCGCAAAGTGAAGAAAGCTTCATTTTGGCTGACAATTCAAAATTCGACCACGTTTCCTTTGCGCGGGTCGGCGACTTGAGCAGTGCTACCATCGTGACTGACCAATTAACGCCGAGTCTGGCCGAACAATATCAACCATTAACTACGATTCAGGAGGTAAAGAACTCATGATTTACACCATTACCGTCAATCCCGCGATTGACTACGTGGTCCAACTACCGCAAATGACTTTAGGCAGTGTTAACCGCCTAGCCCACACCGCTAAATTACCTGGTGGTAAAGGCATCAACGTGTCACAGATTCTCAATGATCTTGAACAACCTAACGTGGCCTTAGGGTTCGTTGGCGGCTTCACCGGAACTTTTGTCAGTGAGGCTTTAAAAGCAAAAGGCTTAAACTGCCGGTTTACTAAGATCGCTGATGATACGCGGATCAATGTTAAGATCCATGCCGAACAAGAAACCGAATTAAACGGTGCGGGCCCTGACATTACTGCCAGTGAAGTTGACGCCTTCTACCAAGAACTCGCTAACTTGACGCCCGATGATGTGGTTGTGATGTCTGGTAGTTTGACCCCTAGTTTACCCGATAGCTTCTACTTTGATATTATTCAAAAGGTTGAAGCCGCTGGCGCAAACTTCGTGATTGATACCACTGGTGAAGCCTTGAAAAAGACCTTACCAAGCAAACCATTGGTCGTTAAACCTAACAATCATGAGCTAGCTGCTTATTACCACACGACGTTTAACAGCCAAGCCGATATCATTGCGGCCGGTCAACGGATGTTAGCTGAAGGTGCCAAGCACGTGCTAATCTCAATGGCTGGCGATGGCGGCTTACTCATCACACCAGACCAGGTTTACTTCAGCCCCGCACCTAAGGGTCACGTGATTAACTCTGTTGGTGCTGGTGATTCGATGATTGGTGGGTTTGTTGGGACCTTTGCTAAGACGCATGATGCGGTTGAAAGTTTCCGTTACGGCTTAGCTTGTGGCTCCGCTACCGCCTTCTCAGAAGACATTGCGACCCGTGCCAAGATTGATGAAATTTTACCCCTAATTAAGATCGAACAATTAACTAACTAGCTATTTTTGAAAGGACTGTTACGAACTTATGGATATCCGCGATTTACTATTAAAAGACGCCATGATCATGGACATGCAAGCCACGACCAAAGACGACGCGATTGACGAACTTGTTCATCAATATGCTAAAGTCGGCGTGATTAACGACGAAGCACTTTACAAGCAAGATATTATCAAACGTGAAGCTGAATCGACGACCGGGATTGGTGACGGCATTGCCATGCCCCATGCCAAAGATAAAGCCGTTCAACGCGCGACCGTCATGTTTGCTAAGAGCAAGGCCGGTGTTGACTTCAATGCTTTAGATGGTCAACCAGTGCATCTCTTCTTCATGATTGCCGCTCCTGAAGGGGCCAACAACACCCACTTGGCTGCCTTGGCCGCCTTATCAAGTCTCTTGATTGATCCTGACTTGGTTGCCAAGTTAAAGCAAGCGAACACTCCCGATGAAGTCCAACAACTCTTCGCTGATGCGCAAGCTGCTAAGGAAGAAAAAGACGCGAAGGATGCCGCAGCCAAAGCTGAAAAAGAAGCGGCTCAAGCCAGCGCACCTGCTGGTGAAAAACGGCCTTATATCGTTGGAGTTACCGCTTGTCCTAATGGGATTGCGCATACCTACATGGCCGAAGCTGCTTTAATCAAGCAAGCCGAAGCCATGAATGTCGATATCAAGATCGAAACAAACGGTTCTGAAGGGGTCAAGCATTTATTGACCGCCGATGAAATTGCTCGCGCTGATGGCGTCGTGATTGCCGCCGATAAGAAGGTCAAGATGGCCCGCTTTGATGGCAAGCATTTAGTTAACCGCCCTGTTACCGATGGGATTAACAAATCCGAGGAATTATTGAACGAAGCCTTAAGTGGCAAAGCACCCGTCTATCATGATGCTGACGGTGGTGCGGCAACTGACGACGATGCCAGCAATGCTGGTGGCGGCGTTTGGAGTGAAATCTATAAAGACTTAATGAACGGGATTTCACATATGTTACCATTCGTCGTTGGTGGTGGGATTTTAATGGCCCTCTCCTTCGTGATCGAACAATTCGCTGGTGGCGATAAGAGCCTACCCTTTATCTTCTTTAACCAAGCTGGGAACATGGCCTTTGCCTTTATGGTCCCTGTCTTAGCCGGCTATATTGCCGAATCAATCGGTGATCGTCCAGCCTTAATGCCTGGGTTTGTTGGTGGGTTTATGGCGACGGTTTACACCGGTGCTTATGGTGGTGCTTATACCGCTTCAATCACAGCTAATGCTAAGAGTCCAGCTGGGTTCTTAGGTGGATTAGTTGCTGGTTTCTTAGCTGGTTACATTACCGTTTGGATGAAGAAGTGGACGAAGAACATGCCACAATCCCTTGAAGGCATGAAGCCAATGTTAATCTACCCTATCTTGGGCTTGTTAATTGTTGCCGCTTTGATGTTCTTCATTGTTAACCCAATCTTCTCAGTAATCAACTTATGGATTACCCATTTCTTGAACTCCATGGGTACTGGTAATGCGGTTCTCTTAGGGTTAGTCCTCGGTGGGATGATGTCAATCGATATGGGTGGTCCTTTCAACAAAGCTGCTTATGTCTTCGCCACTGGTGCCTTTACGGCTACTCAAGATGGGAACTTAATGGCCGCCGTTATGGCTGGTGGGATGGTGCCACCATTGGCAACCGCGATTGCGACTGCCTTCTGGCCAAAGAAGTTCACGGATGACGAACGTAAAGCTGGGATTTCTAACTGGTTACTTGGAATTTCCTTCATTACTGAAGGTGCCATTCCATTCGCAACGGCTGATCCATTGCATGTCATTGGATCAAGCGTAATTGGGGCCGCCATTGCTGGTGGGTTAACTCAATTATGGAAAGTTTCCGTTCCCGCTCCGCATGGGGGCTTATGGGTTGCCTTACTAGCTACTAACATTTGGGGCTACGTGGCAGCGACTGTGATTGGGGCGGTCATTGCTGGGGTGATCCTCGGTATTTGGAAGCCTGCTCGTCAAACTGCTAAATAAAGTTAAAATTTTAGGCTCTTTGTCAACGGCTGTTGATGAATGATCCTATGAGAAACCAATTCATTTTCGAATTGGTTTCTTTTTTGTAATTTTGATTGTAAATTCTATCCGAATTCTTGTGTAAAGATGTGACCAATTCCTGTAACCATATGCCGTACGTTTGATTTGCTTG
>NZ_BJDL01000005.1 GCF_005405125.1 Lactiplantibacillus songbeiensis | reverse complement strand
TTCATGGCCTTTTTGACTAGTCTGAATAAAGAACTGGTCTAGTAGAGCAGGTGTTGCACTTCAATTTTAAATCGAGGTATTTTATATTTTTACAATAATAAAAACATTATATTTTTGCGCTTGTTTTTCTCTTGATTCCGATTACTATAAAGGCGTTGATATCAACATTTATTACAATTTTCACGCATAAGAGAGGAGTTAATAAATATGAATAATGAAGACGATAAAAAATCATTAGATATGGACGATGGCCCCGGTTTAGTATCCGCTGAAGAGATTGTTCTTACTTCTGAGAACTTTGAAACAGAAGCTGCCTACAATAAATTCATGACGCAGCATCCAGAAGCACTTAAGTCTAGCGAACCAACTGAAGAGGCTATCCAACCCAAAGTCACCCCCAAAAATGTCAATGCCGACCTAGAGCTTACTTTTATTGGTCTTCCTAACAGTAACGTTGTCCAATCTATTTATATTGGCACAACCAACGCTTACGCTTTGCAGTTTGTCAAAGGTGACGCTAAACAACTTTTGTCTAAGTGCAGAATGGATAAAGAAAAAAAGACTGCGACTCGCGTTTCAACAATGACGCTATACAATTTCGGTCATGGTCAAACACTACAATACTTCTCCCATAAAGGAAAAGATTACTTTTGGGTCGTCTGTAAAGCAACAAATTTAGCGGTTAAAGGCTTAGAAAAAGGTGATTTCAACTGGGAAATTCAAATCGGGCGACTTCAATTCAGGGATAATACCACCATCAACAGCTATACTGACATTCCACGCTTAGCCGGTATTGATTCAGCTAATAAAACCGGTAAACCTTACGGAAAGGTTTACCGTGTTGAAGCTGCGCTCTCCAGTGACTCACACTTTCTGATGATTTGGATGAAAAACACCGCAGCAGGCATCCAATTTTCATACTACAACGTCAATACCCTAAATACGATTCTGGATAGCAAAGAAAATCAAGCTTCTAAATGGGTTGGTTGTGACGATCTTCGAGTACGTGAGGCATGTAAAGGCCAGGCCCAGTTTACCAATGGTCAATGGTCAGTGCCTAACGGTGTATCTTTCCAAGGATTTGAATTTTCCGATGGTCAAGCAATCTACATTTCCAGTGGTTCCCAGTCTCAAATACCTAAAATTGGCAAGTATTACTGGGGACACGGGACACCAAGTGTCATCGTTGCGTTGTCATACCCTCAATTTGCAAATAGAAAAAATGACAACGAAGTCGAAGGCATCCAACTAAAGGGTGATTTCATTTATGTCAGCCAGCATTTCCATAAAAGTAGTTCAAATGCTGTGGCCCAACTTGTTTTTAGAGTACCTAAGAGTGCATTCTAAAAACTGGTACGTTTCCTAGAGACTAAAAGAGATACGGTTCAAAAGATCAGTAATATTCTTTCTTAAGGGCATTACTGATCTTTTTATGTGTGCTACAGGTATCATCTAGATTAAGGGCTTTCAACTTACAGTCTCCACGGTTCCGGTTGATTTTCAATCCGTCCTAACACTGCATTCAAGATTATCATATTCACTAACAAAGTCTTACCTACAAAGTAATTAACGGCTTCTAGCTTCATGCATATTATATTGACATAAATATAAATTAATTCCTGCTTTCTTATGAATTATCTTATGTCTTTTTTATTAAAATCCCCGATCTGAAAGCAGATAGGGAAATAAACCTACAAATTCCATGATACACAGATATATCGGTATTATAAAAATATCTTCGATTATCGTTTGAATTATAAGTAGTCGATAAAGCTTATTAACTGCATCAATTTGCTGGCTCGACTTTTCAAATTCTTTATTGATTACCTTTTTCAACTTTTTCCAAATCCAATTTCGCTTCATCTGGGTAAACAATTTTAAAAACAGAGCAATAGTAAATATCAATTGTGTTAACATTGCAAAAATTTCAGATTGCTCATAAATTGACAGAGTTGTTGTAATCATTACCATAATTTCTAACATTCGAAAAAACTTACTTACTTTATTTAACATCTTATCTGTGTAACTAACCTTTTTAAAAATATGTTTGGAAACATATAATTTAACTTGTCTTTTAAAGTACCTGTCTATAATAACTACAAACACCCTGCAAATTGTCAGAAAAGTAAACAACGTTACCAGATAATTAAGGTCTTCATGATCAAAAAAATTAAACAGCAAGCTGCTCGGGTAAAATGTCATTGTTTTACTGACCACCATTCATTTTTATTTGATACCTATAAACTCAGTGTACCTAAATTAAGTCGGATTACATATATAAAAAAGGATGGTCTTAACAACCACCCCATTTGTTAACCTTTAATTAAACAAAATTATTAATTTTCCCAGCAAATATTTATTCAGCTATACCTTATTTGAGAGTCGAAGCCATTCCAGACACTAATAATAATGCTGCACTAGCACTTGTCCCTCCCGTTCCTGGAGCGGTAGAAAAGCCAATTGCTAAAACACCAACTATTGCAAGCCCCAACACAATCACATAAACTAAATCAGGATCTGGATTTGATACTATGTGACGTTGAATATTTTCGATGTCATTATAGATTTCTACTTCCTGTGGTGCTTCCATTGGTAGTCCTCCGACATTCCAATAAATCTCTATTTCAACTGAAATCTTAATAGTGGAATTATCACAAGATTCTTGTTTCGCACTAATAATCATCTTAATACCAATGCGTCCATCTTTTGCCACTGGTCCAACTTTAATAAATCCGTTATCTATTGCTGGCGCTAATTCATTGAATAGAGTTTCGGCATCATCGGAGTCTTTCTGTTTAAAAACATTTGGAAAATGTTGAAGGGGCGCGTTTAAACTAGTAGTAATCCTGCCATTCGTAATATCAACTTTTCCCAATTTCTTGTCATCACCAACGGTAATTTTATCTGACCACTTCAAATGATAATCTGCAATTGGCGTATAAATATCCTTTCTCATTTCAAGAGTAAAATTAGTCTGAGCAAAGATAGCCAGCGCTGGAACACTGTTAACTATATCTCCCATGATACTAGCGGGTGTAATGTCACAAGCCTCAAACTCCGATGTTCCCTCATCGCGACCTGAAGCAGCGACTTGGTCAATTCCCATATCGGCAGTAAGGTTATATTCGACAAATTGGTCAAATGCCCAATTTTTTGGCATTTTGAAACCTAAGTTACCCGAATAACCAGTAGACATATCAGAAACAAAGCAGGTTGAAACTACACCTGTTTCAGTTGCCTTGGTACAGACATTTCTAGTACCGTATATACCAATTTTATATTGCGTACAGCTAACAGCTACGCCAGTAATGTAAGGAATAACCGTACCTGGTATATTTCCATCTTCAATATCCATATCAACAGCAAAATAGATTGTTGCGGTTTTTGCGCTTTATATCCGTCACTTATCCCTTGCGCATTATTGAAATAATTTTCATTCAAAATAATATTAAAATAACTTTCTTGCAAGAAAATTGAATAAATGCAATTACATTCGTAACTACCTGATGTAGTATACGTATGTTTTTCAAGTGTTACAATGAATATTTAAAAATTAAATTTATGGTTACAATAATAAAAAACACATTATAGACAAGCTGTAAACTGTACGAATTAACCAGTTACATTATAAATTCCATAATCATTAACCAAACTACCACCTGTTTGTTCTTAAATTCTTACTATTCAAGCGTAAACATCATTTATATAAACAAGCCTGAGATCTTATCATCGCTTTACCAATGAATAACTTCAGTTTTATTTAAAACCTAAAGGTTGAAAACACAAAAATAGACCACACGCCTTGATACAAAAGACCTATGGGGTTAAATATTAGTGTTTTCTGATGTATTGAGCATTACCAAGTAGTCGTGTCAGGCTACTTGGTAATGTTTTTTTAATTTATTGAAAATAGTATCAAGAATCTCGGCCATCATTTCAAAACGTTCACCTAGACCAGTTATGGTCCTTAGTAACCAGTCTAAGGCTCTGACAACTTCAATATCCGGTAATGAACACCCATAACCATAAAATACATCACCTAGGGTTCGTTCATCTGCGTTCTTACGTTGTGATAACGCCAAAATAGCATGACCATCGCTAAGTGTCCACATAAACCGTCGTAACTTTGAATTTGAGTTTGATCAAATTGAAGATATTGCTTAGCCACTTTGAAACAACATTCAATTTGCCAGCAACGACCATACATTTGAATGATTTCATCTGGTTTTAAACTTAGTTTTGTGGTCGCCAAAACCAAGTACTGATCGGTTTGACCACGTTTGGTCACAAAAACCAATTTCATTGACATTTTCTTGCCAGCAACGTCAACGTTACTATCAGACTGTACAAGTATTGGGACTTAGTCGGCCATTTACTACGGCGAAGAATGTCGTATAGTATTTTCACGTCCATTTCGCGATCACGATAACGGAAGTATACTTTCGTTGTTTTCTTCAACATACCAATACCATCGCGATGTCGCTTTACTAGTTCCGAAAACATATGTGGTGAAGCAAACCAGTTATCAAAAAGAATATATTTAGCTTTAACACCGGACGCAATGGCATCATCCACTAGCTCAAGTGCAACATCGTTCATTTTACGCAGTTCTTGTGAACGGCGCCGCACAGATAGAGAACGGTGATAAACAGATTTAAATAGTCCTAACCGGTTCTTAACATTTCGAGAAGACATGGGTGAAAAATGTAATGGTTAGAGCGCGAAATCCCCTTAAACAGTATTGCTTGTCATGATAAAAAGCACGAGCTAATAGCTCAGTCTCTTTAGAAAATTCACTTTTAAAAAGCGAATCATCAATAATCAAGGCCTGTCGACGACGGGAATCGGTAAACTGTTGGATATACTCAATCAGTCGAATCCCAATAAGTTGAACTAAACGTTGCCAATTAGTGTGGGTATTATTCAAACAATTTCGAACTGTACGTTTTGAAAATCCATTGGTTTTTTCGGCTCTAAAAATAGAATAACGATTAAAAATAGTGGTCAATAGCCACTAGAAGAGTAACTCGGTACGAATACCGTGTGATTTTGAAATATAAGAACGACGTAGTGTAGCTGAAGGGTGGACCAATTTTGAAAAATGATGAATATCGGTAGTATTATATTGTATAGTAGACATGGACATGACACTCCTCTGTATGTTTGAGTTTAGGCACTTTAAGTATACAGATGTAAAGTGATTCATGTCTATTTTTATACAGTAAAGCCCCGGCAAGCCGGGGCTTTACTGTATATTATTAACTTTCAACCTTTAGTTAACTTAGTCTTTGTTTAGTATGCAACTTTTTTAACCGAGCTTTCATTATTTGTTCATATCATAGAGCTTAAACTTATAAGATTTAACACTAGACTTGCGATGATTTGCACTAGTTGCATATACCTTTATCGACTTTTGAAAAACAAATAACTTTAGTTTAAGAAAGCCGACACCACTTGGTAATTTTTTGTGATATAAAGTTCGTTTGCCTTGCTTTACATAAACGGTACTGTTTTTCTTAGCCCTAATAAAGGCAGTATATGGTGGTTGATCATAGCTTACCGATACTTTGGTACCTCTAGGGAAAGTATTCGTCGAGTGCTTAATAGCATATTGAATTTCTGTAGCTTCTTGCAAATATTTGATGTTGTAGTATTGTTCAAACTTTGGTGTAGGAGTTTTCGTTTTAATTTTTTTGGCAGATGCTTGAAGTCCATTGGAAACTAGCAATCCTGATACACTAAGCATCAGCAAAGGTAATACATGCTTAAAAAACATAATAGACCACCCTATTTCTGTAAACCTGCGTTTAAAACTTGTTTCTGAGTTCCAACGTTAGTATAACTATCATTGTTATTTTGTACAAACGTACCATACTGGTTATTAACTACTCCATAGCCATCTGCAGTCTTACCTAAGTTAAGTAACTGACAAAGTACTCGACCAAATGACATTACTTGTAGGTAGACTTAGTTACACTTGGATGGAATAGTTGTAGTATTACCGCTTTTCCAAAATACAACTAGGTAAACCCATGAAAAATTGATAAGCACACTTATAAAAGACGTCACTTGACTGAATGTTTTATCAGCTACTTAAAAGAATTTCGTTGAATAACTACTCGTTATGATTGCTTGGCATCAATTTTCACCACATTTATCATGATACTTCCTTTTCAAAGTCCCCGTACCATGATCACGCACTTGCTTTACCCACCTAGAATACTTTTAGTGCTAAGAATCTGACACTTAATGCTTAGATCCTTCAAACCATCCCCGACACTAAAGTATTCACAAACAATTCTAGCTTTGAATTAACTACTATATTTGCTTATACGAAATCTTTTACAATCATCAGGCAAATAAGTCTACTTGTAAGGCACCTTAAAAGTAACAGTAACGATTTTCTAATTAATTTAATGCTAAAATACGCTGCTTAATCTCATCACGAACCGACCGAAAAACGGCTAATTGCGCGGCTTCAGTTCCAGTCGCTTGGGCAGGATCCGGTAATGGCCAATGCAACTTCTGGACGCTAGGCGGGGTCACTGGACAACGGTCACGGGCATCGCCGCATAAAGTCACAACCAAATCACATTGGGCTAAATACGCCGGATCAATCAAAGTTGATTGTTGCTGGCTAATATCGATCCCCACTTCAGCCATCGCTTGAACTGCCCGTGGATTCAACCCATGTCGCTCAATCCCAGCAGAGGCCACGATCCAGTCCGCTGGTAATAATTGCTTAGCGAAGCCTTCTGCCATCTGACTACGGCAAGAATTCCCCGTACATAAAAAGTAAATTTGCTTGGTCATCACCCATCACCGTCCTTTAAATTAACTTTAGTGTCCCATATTTTGGGACTTCTCACAAGTAAGCTTAGGTTTGAGATTTTCAAGCTTTAGTTTATTAAAATTAACGGTATAATTTAATTTAGTAGTGATAATTTTGAATAACTACTAAATTAAAAACTAATCATTAATTCATATTTGATGCTAGTTAACTGTTCGCTAATTAACAATTATTGGATTTTTTATCGACTTTGCCGTTTTTTCTAAGCAGACGAATTCCTAATCTATAAATAACATCATAATTAATAGAAAGGTACTATGTCTATGCGCATTTCTTGGCATCGTAAAATCGTCTACGTGCTCGCAATCGCATTATCCGTCTTATACTTACTCTGGCGGGTACTCTTTACAATTCCGTGGCACGCCCATTTATTCACCCTGATTTTTGCGTTAATGCTGGTTGGGAGTGAAATTGTGTCGAATCTAACGGCCTTTGTGCTGATTATTTTCCGCATTTTAGAATCTAAAAAGAACCATAAACTAGAAATTCCAAAGTTTGATTTATCACAACCAGTGCCCGCTATCGATGTCTTAATCGTCACCCATAATGAAGACGTGGCGTTGTTACGCAAGACGGTTAATGCCACTACCTTTATGGATTATCCGGAAAAACACAAGGTCCACATTTACATTGCCGATGACGGTAATCGTCCTGAGGTCCAGCAACTCGCGACTGAATATCACGTCGGTTATATCACGATGGAAAATAACAAGAAAGCCAAAGCTGGTAATATCAACCACGCAATGACACAACTGGATTCACCGTTATTCGCCATTTTTGACACGGATATGATTCCATTCTCGAACTTTCTTATGAGTAGTGTCCCGTTTTTTACGACTAATTGGGCACAACGGGCGGCTGACGATAATGACACGAAACCACTCGGCTTTGTACAAACGCCACAAAGCTTTTATAACGCCGATATTTTTCAATTTAACTTATTCTCTGAAAACTACGTGGCCAACGAACAAGACTACTTTTCACGCGATGTGAACGTGCTCAACGGCTACAACGAAACGGCACTCTTTACTGGGTCCAACGCCGTCTTTTTACGCGCCGCCATTGATGAAGTCGGTGGCTTTCCAACTGATACGATTACGGAAGATTTCGAACTCGGCACCCAAATCAATATGGCCGGCTATACCAGTCTGGCAACGACTCAACCCGTTTCTAGCGGGATTACTCCGGTTGATGTTAAAGGGGTCATTAAGCAACGGACACGGTGGGCGCGCGGTGTCATTCAAAGCTGTCGCAACTTGCATATTTTTTGGAATCCGCGACTTTCCTTGATTAACCGGATTATTCTCATCAACACGTACTTGTATTGGTGGACGTTTACCCGACGCTTAATTTATATTGCGGCGCCACTGCTATACGCCCTATTTAAAGTTCAAGTTGTAAATGCAAATTTCTGGGTGCTCATGATTATCTGGGCACCTGGTTACTTCCTATTACACTATGTCCTAAGTGATGCTTCTAGTAAGATTCGGAACGAACGCTGGGGCGAGATTCAAGAAACCTTCTTCGCGCCTTACTTATTTATTCCCGTTTTTCTGGAAACGATTGGGATTAAAGCCAAAAAGTTTAAGGTCACTGAAAAAAACGTTAAGTTCTCGTTCAAAGACCGGTTGTACATCTTACCGTACTTATTCTTATGGTCCATGACGTTACTGGCTATCATTAAGTTCAATTACGGCAAGTGGGGGTCCGAAATTATTGTCGGCAGTGTAATTACTTTCTGGCTCGTGATGCATTTTATCAACTTGAGCTTCTGCCTGTTCGTCTCAATGAAACGGGATATCTATCGTAAGAGTGAGCGGTTTGCTCGCGAAGCCCCCGGCAAAGTCCTGATTCCCGGCACCAATCGTTGGGCCCGCTTCACCACCCGAGACGTTTCCGAAGGCGGCTTTTCCTTTGAATTCAAAGACCAATCGATTCGCATGCCGCAAGGACAACCTTTTAGCGGTATCTTATATCGTCACCATCACCCGATTCGCTTTACCAGTAAAGTTGTGCGCGTCGTGGAACGCGAACCGGTCTGGTATGCTGTCACGATTAATATTGAGCAGGCGCGTGACCAGAACAACTATTTAGAGCTGATTCATGATGGTGATAATCAACTCTTGCCAAAAGCACAAGATAACTGGATTACGCCACTGGACGAGTTGCATATGAACGTCCTAATGCACCTTAAAAATATCGAACGAACCTTAACCAGCTTTATGCGCCAAAATTCTTAACGCTTAGATTGTGAGTGAAGATCGTGTCAATCATTGGCTTTATTATCTTTTTAATCGCCCAACTGGGATACACCGGAATGTTGCGGAAACTCGGTGTCAATAAGTACCTCTCATGGATTACCGCCATGATTGTGCAGACGTTGTTATTGTACGCGTTTGCAATGCTCAATCTACTACCATTTGCGTTAAAGGCCGTCATCTTACTTGGGGTTGGTATTGAAGTCGTCCGGATTGCCCTGTTATTCTTCAAGCGCGGACAGCTGGCTTTTGAAGGGATTCATTACTTTGACATCTGGATGCTCGCTATCGGGATCATCCTCGGTAAAGTCCTCTACGCCAGTCCTTTACTACATTACGATAACTATTCGCATTGGGCATTGATTGTTAAGTTTCTCCTGTTCCAAGGGCATCTACCAACTGCGGCTGAGCCGTTAATTACCTTTACGTCCTACCCACCGGCAACAGCGCTATTTATCACACAATTTGTCAGCTGGGTCGGCTTTAGCGGCGGCGCCATGTTACTCGGCCAATTCTTATTAATCTGGGCTAGTTTCTATGCGATTTTCGCCGTTTTACGGGATCGTTCTCGCGCCTTGAACGCCTTCACACTCTGCTTTGTGATTTCAATTACCAATGTCTTTAACATTGCGATTCGGATGAATAACTTGTTAGTCGACTTCATCTTACCAATCGTCACTGCTGCCGGGATTGCTGGGGTCTACGCGTATCGCGAACACCCCAAGCTGCAGGTATTCACCGCCGCCATCTTTAGTGCCGAATTATTGCTCATTAAGAACTCCGGCGCGATGTACGTCGTCATGATTGGTTGCTATTTGTTTTATGTCCTTATGAAACAGCCAACCGGTCATTGGTTGAAGCGCTGCGGGAAAAGCTTAGGCTGGACGGCACTCAGTATGAGCGCTGGCTATTTGCCTTTCTTTTGGTGGAATCAACATGTTCACGCTACCTTTGCGGCCGTTTCAAAACATCAGATTAGTACCCAAGCCTATAAACATCAGCTAGCTGGGGAAAGTTCAACGGTCATCATGAAGATTGGGCATAAATTTCTCCAACAAATTCTTAGCTTAAATTCGCTATCAACGCGAGGCGTTTTGCTGATCAACCTAAGCCTCTTGATTGCTTGGATCGTCATTCGCCTATTCATGCATAAAAAGAATAATTTATTGGCCACCTTAATTGCCCTAGATATCAGCTTTATCGCCTACTACATCAGTGTCTTCGCGATGTATATCGTCTCGATGCCGTACGCGGAAGCCATCTTGTTAGACGGCTGTGAACGCTACTTATCAAGTATGGTGATTCTAAACCTGATGTTAGGCGCGATGGCACTAGTCGTCGCGATGGACCGGGCTTACTTCGAACAACGGATTTCCAAACGATCACTACGGTCGTTTCACTCGATCATCACGAAGAATATGTATCAGATTCTGGCGCTAGGCTTGATGATTTTTTCCGTCATTCTGATGTTCTCAGAAATCAACGGGATTCAATACAACAACACGCTTGGTAAAGAAGAATTACCCGTGCAGTTACCCAAGCTGGCCCCACAGACCACGACGCTAAATCATACGAAGATCTTACTCGTTGATCCACACGTTAATGACGTCAACGACTACTTTACTGGCTATGTGGGTCGCTACTACTTCCTCTCCGATAAAGTTGTTGGTCAAGAAAACTTTATGTTATCAAAAAAAGCGTTCCGCACGGCTTTAAATCAGTATCAATATGTGGTCATTCCCGAATGGCATCGGACCTTCACTAAGATGGCTTGGCAAGTGTATCATCAACGGCTCAAAACCGGGATTTTCAAAGTTACGCCAACAACATTGCATCGGGTTAAAAATAGTCCATGGCGTTCCAGCATTTTAGGAACCAACCGGCAGGCGGCAATTTCAACTAGCATCCAGCGTAGTGTCACTTATGTTCAAGCACTAGTTTTAACAACAAAGTTAGTCGCTGGAATATTTTCTTTGATACAACTATTGCTTCGAATGCCAAGACCAACTAGCAATTTTGAAGCTCATTGGTTGAATTCAAAATGGCTATAACTTCAAAAAAATTAACTTAGTTTTAATCGCAGTGGCTGGGACAACTTTTGAGACGTGGCTTCGGCTCAAAAGCGCCCTGCAGACCGCCTTTGGGCTGCAGGGCTGCCCCACCGCGAACTGACTGGTCAACGAAGACGGCTAATCAACCAGCATGTCTCAACTGTTCCGCCAATACTGGAGGAACAAAATAGTTAACTGACATCATCAGAATGAACTGTTAAGTTTAAGCAAATCAATGTTATAATTAAATTGATATATCGTTAACATTATTTAGGTATATTAAACAAAAGGGGTAACGACAATGGCCGCCATCGGAGTACTAATTCCGGCACTTAATCCGGATAATAAATTAATAAAACTTATGAATGAACTTATTACGATCACCGCACCCATCACCGCCATTATTGTGGTCGATGATGGCAGCGATGCACAGCATCAACCCATCTTTACGCAATTGGGGACACTAACTGATTCACGTTTACATATTCTGCACCACCCGCAGAATCGTGGTAAAGGCGCGGCTTTAAAGACTGGCTTTGACTACTGTCAGCGCCAACTGCCGCAACTGACCGGGATTGCCACGATGGATTCCGATGGCCAACACACCGTCGCCGCGCTGCAACATTGTCTACAACAGTTCGCACAGACCCCGCACGACTTGGTCATCGGCGTCCGGCAATTTACAGAAACCATTCCGTTTCGCAGTCGCTTTGGTAACTTGTTGACGAGTAGTTTGGTGCACCTGTTGACGCATCAATCGATCTCCGATACACAGACCGGCTTGCGGGTCATTCCAATGACCTACGCCCAGCAATTAGTCAACTTTCCGGGTGACCGGTTTGAATTTGAATTCGATATGTTACTGGAAGCGCGCAAATATGATGTCAAAGTGACTGAAGCCCCAATTCCCACGATTTACTTAGATGGGAATAAATCATCGCACTTTCGCGTCATCCGTGACTCAATCGCGATTTACTCGCGCTTCTTTAAGTTTGCTGCCAGTGGGCTGGCCTCATTCTTAATTGATATCAGCTTGTTCTACTTGGTCATCTCTTTGATCGGTAATCACGTACTCAACAGTATCCTGATTGCCACGGTCATTTCGCGGGTCTTGTCGTCCATCGCTAACTACTTGATCAATCATCATCTGGTCTTCGATCATGCTGGTCATCAGACCTTGATCAAGTATGGCCTGCTCTTTTTAGTGCAGATGTTTGCCTCGGGTTATTTGACCAACCTGTTGACCTGGGCACTGCCTACGACTAGCGGACAATGGATGCCGACTTTAGCCAAGATGATCGTTGACTTTATCTTATTTATTATCAGTTATCAAATTCAACGCGATTTTATTTTCAAAGAAGGAACGCCATCACATGTCCATCATTAAAAAAATTACCTACGTTTTAGCGATCGTCCTCTCAGTCATTTACTTAATTTGGCGAGTCGTTTTTACGATACCCTGGCACGCAGGTCTTTTTGTCTTGATTTTTGCCTTACTTCTGGTCGGTAGTGAAATCATGTCGAACTTAACCGCCTTCATCTTAATCTTCTTTCGGATGCTGGCATTTAAGAACAAGCTCAACTTAAAGATTCCGGACTACGATCACACGCAACCATTACCGGACGTTGATATTATTATCGTGACCCATAACGAAGACGTTGAATTGCTCCGCAAGACAGTCAATGCGGCCACTTTCATCGACTATCCCGACCCGCATAAGGTGCATATCGTGATTTCAGATGACAGCAATCGGCCCGAGGTTAAAGCCTTAGCAGCTGAATACCATGCCCAATATTTTGGAATGGATGATAATCACGATGCCAAGGCCGGCAATATCAACCATACGTTACAGTTCTTACACTCGCCATTATTTGCGATTTTCGATACTGATATGATTCCCTTTTCCGGCTTTCTAAAAGACACCGTACCGTTATTTATTGAAAACTTTAAACAATTAGCCGACGACGACCAAGATGTGAAACCACTGGGCTTCGTTCAGACGCCTCAGAGTTTCTATAACGCCGATATCTTTCAATTTAACTTATTCTCTGAAAAAATCGTACCGAACGAACAAGACTTCTTCTCCCGTGATGTGAACGTCTTAAATGGGAGTAATGATACGGCACTGTTCACCGGTTCCAACGCGTTATTCTTACGCGAAGTCGTCGATAAAGTCGGTGGGTTTCCAACCGACACCTTGACGGAAGACTTCGAACTGGGAACTGAGATCAACATGGCAGGCTACATCAGTCTGGCAACGGCACAACCACAGTCTAGTGGGATTACCCCGATCGACTTAAAAGGCGTCATCAAGCAACGGACACGTTGGGCCCGCGGCGTTATTCAAAGTTGCCGCAACTTGCATATCTTTATTAACCCGAAACTCGGCTGGAAAAACCGCCTGATTCTGATCAACACGTACTTATATTGGTGGTCCTTTGCTCGACGAATCATTTACATTATTGCGCCAATTCTTTACGCACTCTTTAAGATTCAAGTTGTCATGGCAAACTTTTGGATTCTGATGATTGTCTGGGCGCCAGGGTACTTCTTACTGCATTACGTCTTAAAAGATACATCCGATTCGATTCGGAACGAACGTTGGGGTGAAATTCAAGAAACCTTCTTTGCGCCCTACTTATTCATTCCAGTTATTTTAGAAACACTGGGTGTTAAGGCGAAGAAGTTCAAAGTGACCGAAAAAAACGTGACTTTCTCAATTATTGATAAGCTGTACATCTTGCCGTACTTTTCACTCTGGCTAGTCACCTTAATTGCGATCGTCAAGTTCAACTATGGTAAGTTTGGCTCCGAAATTCTGATTGGGAGTGTCATCACGTTCTGGTTATTGATGCACTTTATCAACTTAAGCTTCTGTCTGTTCATTGCGATGGGCCGACCAGTGTACCGTAAAACGGAACGTTTCTCCCGTCAAATTGATGGCGATATCTGGCTAGGTAACAGTTGGCAAGATATGCGCACCAATGACGCGTCTGAAGGAGGACTCTCATTTCGCCTCAGCGGTGACACCCGCGACTTGGAACATTCACAACTCTTACAAGGTCAGACGGTCAAACTACGACTACCGTCACATGGGCAGTACGTGAACTTAACGGGTAAGATTATGCGGGTCAGCCACTACAATGCCGACTTCGCCTATAGTGTGCAATTGACGGTTCCCAATGGCGATGACCGCAATCATTATTTACAACTCATTTACAATGGGTTCAATGACACTTTACCACTGACGCAAGACACGTGGATCTCACCATTCGATGAGCTTTACACCAACGTGATGATTCGCTTACAGAAGTTAGAACGGCGGGTCAGTCGACTAACTCGGTTTTGATGTTTAGTTTGATGGGCAATTCACAGGCTTAATGACTAGTTAGATGGGGGCACTTTATGGCTTGGTTAGGTTTAATTATTTTTATTGTTGCGTTGATTGGCTACGATGGGACCCTGCGCTACTTAGGGATTAGTCCTTATCTAGCGTGGATTACCGCGATTTTAGTCCAGATTCTATTACTGTATGCTTTTGCAATGCTGCAGCTACTACGGTGGGGCATCTGGATTGTAACTGGACTGGGTATCATCTTATTTGGGATTCGGTTTGTGCTGGGCTTCATGGGAAAAGGCCGGCTCAAATTTGAAGGGTTGCATACTTTTGACTTATGGATGATTGCGCTCGGTCTCGCGATGGCGGATGTCTTATATCATAGTCCGCTCATTCATTACGACAACTTCTCGCACTGGGCGGTTATCGTTAAATTTTTAACATTTGAAGGCCGCTTGCCCGGCGCTCGTGATGCGATTATTTCATTTACATCATATCCGCCCGCTACCGCCCTCTTTATCACCGACTTTGTTTCCTTAACGAAATTCAGTGATGGCACGATGCTGGTGGGCCAATTCATTCTGATCTGGGCGGCGTCCTATGCGATTTTCGGGGCGTTGCGCGATCGGACACGCGCCCTCATGTCGTTAACGTTATGCTTCACCCTGGCAGTGACGTATGTCTTTAACATCGCCATTCGGTTGAATAACTTGTTAGTTGATTACGTGTTGCCTATTTTGACGATTGCCGCGCTGGTCGGGATTTACGTTTATCGAAAACATCCCGGCCTGCTGGCGGCGCATACGGCGATCTTTGTCGCCGGGTTACTATTAGTTAAAAATTCAGCGACGTTTTTCGTGGTCATTATCGCGATTTACTTGCTCTACACCTTAATTAAATACACCCAAGGGTCGCGTTTACAGCGAACTTGGCGGATTGCTTATCGTTGGCTAGGGACCATTGGCTTAGGCGCCCTGCCATTCATGTGGTGGGAACGTCATGTTCATCAAACATTCACTGTTTCTAAACATGAAATCAGTGCCAAAGCTTATAGCCAGCAACTTAATACCGAAGGCACCACGAAGATTCTTAAAGTTGGGCACAAGATGGTCAATCAACTGCTGAACTTGAATTCACTCTCCGTGCAAGGGATTATTTTGATCAACATCACCTTGCTGATTGCTTGGGGCTTAATTCGCATAGGCAGCCATAAACAGACTAACTTGTTGAAAATGCTCGTCATCATTGACGTCATCTTTATCACCTACTTTGGCAGCCTATTCGGGATGTACGCCCTATCGATGCCTTATGCTGAAGCCATCGTTTTGGATGGCTATGAGCGCTACATGTCCAGTACCGTTATTTTGAACTTACTGATTGGCGCAATTATGCTCGTCCGTGCTATGGATATTGGTTTATACGAGCAGCGCTTTGAAAAACGCGACTTGCGGACGTTTCGCTCCATCTTTACCAAGAACTTTTATCAAATGTCGACCTTTATTCTGTTGATTTTTTCAATCATTATGATGCTCTCAGAAATTAACGGGACGAACTTCGCCAATCGTTATAACCGCAACACGATTCCGCAACAATTCAAACGGATTGCGCAACCGTGGACGCATTACAACCGAACCAAGATTTTAATCGTCGATCCGCACGCTGGCGATGTTGACAGCTACTATGCTGGGTTCGTGGCACATTACTACTTCTTTACCAACCACGCGACCGCGCAAGAAAACTTTATGGAAACACCACAACAATTCCGGCAAGGCCTGCAACATTACCGTTACGTGGCGATTCCGGAATATCACCATACCTTTACCGTCATGATGCAACACGCCTATCACCAAAAAGGCGTCCGGACTGGGTTCTTTAAGGTTACGAAGACTGGGCTACAACGGCTCTCACCGAGTGCGGCCAAGCTCACTCCGGTTAAAAAACAACCGACTAAGAAGAAACGGCAACCTAAGCTTTACTTAGCCTTACCGTAGAAAATGGTCATAATGTTCATCTGGATAAACTAAATAGCTGCTCAGAAATTGCACAATGATTTCTGAACAGCTATTTAGTTGGTTTAAATTGTCACTCTGGTTGGCCCAGAACCGGCTGGATCGTGGTGGCCGCGTTTGGAAGCCAAAGGTCGGTCTTCCAAGCCGGGCTTTATCTAAGTCGGAAAATCACCGACCAAGATAAACGACACCACTGAGCCAATTCTGGACCGCCCGTCGTTAACTAACGGGAGTTAAAAAGTTAACGATTGAGTATTTTCAATTCAGTCAATTTAGCTGATAGATTGGTTCCTAAAATGCTCAGCCGTGTCGTTGGCCTTAGTGCGAGTGGTCTGCTCGGACTTAAGGCCAAGGTCAGTTTTGAAGACCGCTCTTTGGCTTCAAAATGGTCCACAGCATTCCAGCATTTTAGAAACCAACCGGCGGGCGGAACAAAGTAACAATATTAACCCTACAAACTAAAACGCCAACCCAATTGAGTTGACGTCAAGCACTACGGTGTCATCATGGCATCGCGTGCGGAGATAAATTGCAAGAACGTAACGCCAACAATTAATATGGCCCCGATAATACCGTAACCGTTAAAGCTGACGTTTAAAAATAGCACACTTAAAATTGTAGCGGCCAGCGGTTCAATCGCCCCTAGCACGCTAGCCGTCGTTGGTAGCACGGATTCAAGGCTTTGGAGGAAGAATAAGTAGGCTAACATTGTCCCAAAGATGACGACGAAGCCAACTTCCAACCAAGCAGGCCCGCTTAATTGCGGCCAATGTTGCCACGCTCGGGTCGCGACACAGACCATTAAACCACCGATTAGCATCGACCAACCGACAATTGGGATCGCCCCATACCGCTTTAACAATTGTTGCGGCATCAACGTGTAGACCGCCGCTCCGACTGCGGCTAACAACCCCCACACGACCGCCGCAACCGGCAAAGCTAATGAATTTAAATGACCTTCCGTCACGATTAAAATAGTGCCTAGGATTGCCGAAATGACTGAAATAACATCAATTTTACTGGGCCAACTGAAACTCAAAATCGACAAATAGATAATTATAATAACCGGTGACAAGAACTGTAAGATTGCCGCCGTGGCCGCATTCCCCGTACTAATCGCCATAAAATAAGTCAGCTGTACCGATGCCATACCGAGTAAGCTAAACGCAACTAACTTGACCGTAGCTCGCGGATGATGAAACACTTCAAATACCGGCGCACGCGTCACTAATCCATAGCCAATCAGCAAGGTCCCGGAAACTAACATCCGTAGCGAAACCAACCACATGGTTTCAATCGATGTCGTTTCAAATAAATGTTGGGCCACTGTCCCGGAACTCCCCCAGAGAAACGGTCCCACACTGGCGAGAATTAGCCCGACCGTCTTCTTTTGCATATGACTCCCTCCCGTTTTCTAAGCTTGATTCCAGTCTAACAAGCTTAGCTAGTTTTTCCAATGACTGTTTGCAAGTGACCGACTAATTCGGCTGCCACTTGAATACCCGTTTGAAAAGCAGCCTCAGTCAGATTCTCGTTGGGCGCGTGATTGTGCTGGTCAAAGTTGGCATACGGAATTGTCACCACTGGCACCTTTAAGATATCTGTCCAGACATAGTTCGGCACGGTGCCCGGCATCATCGGCTCAATCACCACCGCCCCCGTTGCCCGCTTAATCATCGCCGCCAGCGCTTGAATCTTAGCTGCGGGTAAGGTTGTCACACTAACGGGAATCCGTCCACGAATAACGAGTTTGACTTGACCACTCGCAAGTTCTGGGGCTAGTGCCTGGCGTAAGTCCGCTTCAATCGCCGGAATTGACTGTTGCCCAACTAAGCGGCAGTCAATTTTCGCCGTTGCGGCATGCGGAATAATTGTTTTAAACCCCGATCCAGTTGCACCAGCTTGATAACTATTGAGATTAAACGTTGGCCGAAACATCAGTCGCCGATAATAATCGCGTTTCGTTGGTACTTGTGATAAGCCGAACTGAGTCGCAATTGCTTCGGCATCAAACGGCAACGCGTCAATCAAGTCCCACGGGATCTCCGCATCGGTTGGGACCCCGTCGTAAAAGTGTGGCAATTGAACTTGACCATGTTGCACTAACCGGTCTAATAATTGGTTCAAAAACACTGCCGCGTTCGGCATGATGTTTCCGGCATTGCCGGAATGATTATCCACCGTCCCCGTCAATGCCGTCAGCTCAAAGCCAAACAACCCGCGATTACCTAACCGTAAAACGTGTTGGCCCGATTGACTCATCGACCCATCAATCACGACTGCTAAGTCCACTGCCGCTAACAACGTTGACTTGAGTTGCGCCACCGTCGCTGCTAAATGCACACTACCTTGTTCTTCTTCACCTTCCACCATAAAAATCACGTTAAGTGGGAGTTGCTCGTGGGTCTGGAGATACGTATACACGCCTAAAATCTGAGCCATTAATTGCCCCTTATTATCTCCAATACCGCGACCGTAAAATCGGCCGTCTCTTTTAGTCATTTTGAATGGCTCACTAGCCCATGCCGCTAGATCACCAGGCGCCATCGTGTCATAATGCCCATAAAACAAAACGGTCTGATCACTCGTCCCATTAATTCGCGCCACAATCGCCGGTGCGCCGCCAGTCTTAACGACCGTGACTTGCGCCTGTAATAATTGTTTAAAGCAATCGACTAGGTAGGTCACCCCCGACTGCAACTGCTTAACGTCGCCACTCACCGTTTTCAAGCTGACTAACTGAGCCAGTCGGGCCTCAAATTCAGCTAAATGAGTACTGATAAATTGTTTGTTATTCATGCCACTCCTCCTTACGCTTGGTGCTAGTTAAAACTGCTACCTGCCGGTTGGTTGGTTCCTAAAATGCTGAACTGAAAATAATCAATCCTTGTTAGTTAACGCCGGGCGGGCCAGAATTGGCTCAGTGGTGTCGTTTATCTTGGTCGGTGCTTTTCCGACTTAGATAAAGCCCGGCTTGGAAGACCGTTCTTTGGCTTCCAAACGAGGCCACCACGTTCCAGCCGATTCTGGCCCAACCAGAGTGACAATTTAAACCAACCAGCACAAGACCATACCTCCATGACTCGTTATATGAGTAGTATAGCGCTAAAAACGATTGACAGGCGGACGGCACTGGACTAGTCTGGTAGCAATCAAGGGGGTTACGGGGATGCGACATCGTAAATTAATCTATGGATTGGTCGGCTTATTCGCCATTATTTTTATTGGTGGTGCGCTGATCATCCCAACACCGGCAATTCAAAAACAAGTCATTAAAATCGGCCAGACATTGACTGGTCATACTACCAAATCAGCGAGCCGGTCAGTCGCTGATTCTAAACTCGGGCAAAAATATCAACTATCTGATCAGCAACTCACCACCCTCAAGCACTTAAAAGTCACGGGGATTGGAGATTCCATTATGGTCCGCACGACACCGGACTTAAAAGAAGTCTTCGGTAGCTTCAATGCTAATGCCAAAGTCGGTCGGCAAGTCGCCGCGGCTCCAGCCATTATTACCCAACTGAAAAGCAATGACGCGATTGCTAAAAATGTACTGGTTAACTTAGGTACCAATGGCCCAACTGACGCCGATACCATTGACGGCATTATCAAGCAAATCGGCAGTCAACACCAGATCTTTTGGGTGAATACTCGGGTACCCGGTAAAGCTTGGCAAGCTAGCAATAACAAGCTAATTGCCGCGGCCGCCAAACAATATGCCAACGTTCATTTAGTCGACTGGCTCTATGTCAGTCAAGACAATCGGAACTGGTTCGTCGATGACAACTTACATCCGAATAGTCTGGGCGAACGTGAATATGTTGCAACGGTGGGTCCGGTGTTAGCGAAATATGGCAAATAAATGCTGAGCTAATTGGATTCAACTTGCCACTCTGGTTGGTCCAAAAGCGGCTGGAACATGGTGGCCGCGTTTATGAGCCACAGGACGATCTCATAAGCCGGGCTTTGACTAACCCGGAAGATCACCGGCTAAGTCAAACGACACCACTGAGCCAATTCTGGCCCGCCCGGCATTTTGAAAGCTAGCTAATCACTACTATTCTCAACCAATACCAACAATAACAACTGCATTACTTCTCAAAAAAATGAGCTTTAATTGACCTGATTTCCAGGATCAATTAAAGCTCATTATGTTTAATGACGACTCAGTTAGGCTTATTCCGCGCCCATTTCTGTAATCACACGGTTGCCCCAAGCTTCTAAATTCGCCAAATCTTGTTGCAATTTTAAGCCTGTTGCCGTTAACGCATAGTCGTATGTCTCCGTCGATGTCACCAAGTCCAACTGTTCTAGCTTGGCCAACACCGTCAGTAACTTTAACGTTGAAATACCGCGGACTTTTTCGCGTAACACCATAAATCCGGCCGCTTCCGCCGTTAAATTACTCAGCGTGAGCGCATTCCATTTATCCGTTAATAGTTCCAGTCCAACTTTCGTACCAATATTCAAATCTCGCATCACCAAGATTGCCGACCCCTCTACTTTAGTTTGGTAAGTTTAGTTTAGCTGGCTATCGGTTAAATTGCGAGTTTGAAGTTTCAAGGCTATTTGAAGTAAGCCCGCGTATAATCATTTTCACCAACTGAATGATAGACCACGCCAGCTAGCTTCGAATTAACCAAGTGACTTTCCGTCATATTATACAGTGGCACAACTGCATTCGTGGTATTGACCCGTTTGGCTGCCGTCCGCATATTCTGCCAATAAGCCGCAGTATTTGTCGCGTTCTTACCATGCGCCGCTGTCACTGCTGCATTGAATTGCGCATCGTCATAGTGGCCATAATTTTGCGGGTTCGTCTTCGTGATGACATCGAAGAAGGATACCGGATCAGCGTAGTCCGCCAACCACATCGTATACGCCATATCGAAGTTCCCACTTTCAACGGCACTACCACTTGCTTTGGCCGGTACGGAGGAGACGTTAACTTTAGCGCCGGATAAGTGCTGTTCTACCGCAGCTTGTACGAATTCGTCAATCGTCTTCGCGGTAGTCGTATCATCACTATACAACTTCAACGTCACTGATGACTTGCCTAATTCTTTCAAGCCTTGTTGCCATAACTGCTGTGCTTTTTTCACATTATAAGTATCCGTATTGGCTGTCTCAGTCCCGAAGTCTTTACCAGTTGTTGGATCTTTAACTAACGTTGGTGTGACATAATTATGAGCTGGCGTGGAGCCGTCACTCAAAACTTTTTTCGTTAAGTTTTCTTTGTTCAGAACCAAGTTCAACGCACGCCGTAACTTAGCATTATGTAAGGCATGATTTTTATCCATGTTGAGCCGCAAATAATAAGTTCCCGCTTTGCTGACATGCTTTAAGTGCTTGTCATGTTGCAGTCCTTGCGCGGTAACACCCGTGATCGTCGCATCGTCTAACTTATTCGATGAAAATAAGTTATGTGCTGTATTCGAATCCTTAACGACCCGCACCGTCATCTTATCTAACTTGACGGTCTTTTTATCATAATATGTATTGTTCTTAACTAATGACCAAGTATCATTCGTCCCATTCCAACCCGTCAACTTGAATGGGCCATTATAAGCCATCTTGGTACTGTTAGACCCGTACTTGCTGCCATACTTCGTAACCAATTGATGATCTTGCGGGAAGAAGGCTGGCATGACTAACATCTTATTTAAATATGGCATCGCATGCGATAACGTAACCCTAAACGTATATTTATCAACGGCCTTAGCCCCTAACTCACTCGTTGGCTGTTTTCCCGCTGAAATCTGCGCGGCGTTTTTGACCCCTTCATAAATGTAACTGTACCCGGAAGTCGATGTTGCACTCACGGAACGCCGCCAAGCAGTCACAAAGTCTTGCGCCGTTACCGGATCACCATTACTCCATTTGGCATTGCGTCGCAACTGGAACGTATAAGTCTTGCCGTTGTTCGTCGGTTTAACGACCTTTCTCGCCATCCCCGCAACGACTTGATCTTTAGCATTCATCCGGTACAAGCCTTCCATCGACTGCTGCAACATGTTCCACTGCGTAAAGTCCGCTTGATTCGACGTATCCAAGGACTGTAAGCTCGACGTTTGCATCAAACTAAGTGTTTTTTGACTGGTTTTACTATTGGCATTCGCTTTTCCACAAGCTGCTAAGCCACCTGATAATAAGACTAAACTACTGACTACCGCCACTTTTTTAAAATTCATATCCCCATGACCTCCTAATATGCCGTAAACTGATTTGTCTCAACATCGTGTAAATACTGACCGAGCGTTTTGAAAAACGCGCGCGGATTATCAACACTGTGACCATGCCCACTATCCGGCGTTAAGACTAAGCGCGCGTGTGGCAACGTTTGTTGCATACGCCGCGCAGCTTGTAACGGCATCGTATCGTATTCCCCAAATGTGAGTAGCGTCGGCACCGTAACTCGGTGTAAATCAGCCCGCCGATCCCAGCCATTCAGCGTTCCCACCATGACAAACTCATTGTTTCCTTGAAAATGGTTATAAACGGCCGTAGCCATCGTTGGTACAAGATGGCGTGGGTGCGCTTGGGGCTGCCGACAAACAAAGTGGCGATTTAAAACGTCAACTAGCTTTTGATATTCAGGATCATCGAAAGCTGCTGCTTGCTCCACGCCTTGCATATAACTGACCTGATCCGCTGTCAAAGTCTGTGCACGTAATGCATTAACATTAACGGTATATTCGGCGATATTGTCAATCATACTCATAACGACTAAGCCTTTGAGATGCTTGCCATATTTTAAGGCGTATTCTTGTGCCAACAAGCCACCCCAAGAGTGCCCAAGCAAGTAAAATTGGTCTAATCCCAACTGCTGGCGAACTTCTTCTAACTCAGATAAATAATAATCTAAGGTCAAATATTGCTGATTCTCGGGCTTAGTAAAATCCGGCTGATCTGAGTAAAACGACCCTAATTGATCATACATACTGACCTGAACCTTATCTTCACCAAGTTCAGCCGCAAAATTTTCAAATTCTTCATGCGTACCACCGGGTCCACCGTGGACACATAATAACTTGACTGGCCCATGCCCGACCGTCCGCGTAAATAAATGATAACCGTTCTTTAATGTTAATAACCGAGTGCCTGTTGTCATAAAATTCCTCCTAAATTTTAGAAAACAAAAACGCCCTACAGAAATCAATTGCTTGATTTCCATAGGGCGTCGCCACGGTACCACCTATGCTTTGCCATTCTAAAAATGGCCTTAATTCGCGTACAGTAACTTAATACGATACGCTAGCAAGATAATGGATGCCGCCATTAGATACTCCCAAAAGTTCGTACCTACCGTGATTAGGGGATGTTCGCCACTCGTGATTTCATCGTCTCGCACCACCCGACGACTCGCTGAAGAAATTCACTAAGAGCTACTGTCCTAATCATTGCGTTTAATTGTTTTCTCATTTGTTTTTAACGATTGTTAATTTAACATAGATTGTTTTTGGTTGTCAACTTTAATTTTTGATTTTAATTTATAGGTCTGCCCCATTGTGGCTTTTCCCATTGCTGTTTTTTTAAATTAAACATCCAAAGTACTTGTCTATCTTCGACGGAACTATATTGCGTCCAAGTAGGAGAACCATCAATATAAGCTCCCTTCCATGAATCATGAATTGGATATTTCGTATGAATTTCTGGCGGATTCACACTGGAAAATCCACGACTATCTTCCAGTATGTCTCCGTTAGCTAGGGCCCCTATAGCCCAATCTCCTAGAACCTGCGTGCCATCAGTCTTTATTGCGTACATCCGCTTTGTATGTGCATACGGACTATCATCTTCTATCTTTGTAAAGATATTTTTAACATACACTAACCTAGTTGGCTGACTACGGAAGTATCTTTCAATGTAGATACCTAAGTCGTACGAATTTCCCTGATCCAACCATTCCAATAATTCTCCATGTTGAACAATTATTCTTTTCCTTTTTCCATCGTCCTTCAACCAGGCTCGACTATTGATATTAGGTTTCTCACTAGGCATGATTGGTTTTGGTACCTGAACAGGAATAGTCGGCTTAACTGGTTTCGTTGTTCCACCAGCAACACCTTGACCATGAGTCGAACCACCACTCGGCTTAGTCACTGCAGGTGCGGGCTTCTTAGCCGCTTCTTTAACTTCACCCGGCTTCAAGAATCCATGCCAGACCCAGCCTTTAACCTGATTATCAGAACTAGTCACATAATAATACTTAGACGCCTTACCATGTTTATAAACCGTCCACAGTTGTGTCCGCTTATACGTCACCTTGTCGCTCAACTTAATCCCATGCTTAAACCGAATGTTAAATGGGTTAAAGTGCTTTGCTCGATAACCGCCGCCAAATTGATACAGCTTACCAGGCTTAGCCATCACATAATTGCCAACCTGTTTCGACGCTTCATGCCGCATCTGATTATGCTTACCGGCTTTCAAATAGCCATTCCAAACCCAACCTTTTGCTTTACCGTCAGAATTATGAACATAATAATATAAGCGATGCTTACCATGCATTTTAATATAGGTTTTGCTGGTCGCAACCCAGGTTGAATCCCGATAGTGGGTTAAGGCATGATTCTTTTTGAACTTAAAATTAGTTAGTGATCCATTGGCCTGATAAGTAGCGCCATGTTTACTAGTCGAATAAAAAGCTTTCGGCTTGACCGCCAAATTTTTCGTCCGCTGGTAACCCGTCTTAGCTTGCACATCAGTCACCGACAGACTACCAACTGCCCCTAAAACGGCCGCCGTTAATAATAGTACTTTACCTAACTTCATTGAAATAAATCCCCCTGTTAGTTAAATTTAGTAGCTATTTCCCGTTAGTTGCTCCTTTCTAGTTATCCTAATTTTTTGTCTATTATCAGCTACTAGAATTAAGTACGTTTTTAGCAATCGATTTCCGTTTTAAAAAAAATAATTCACCATCAAGATCTAATCTCACCAGCGATATTATTTTAGCCAACATTACAAACGTTGTTTAACGAACACAACTATTTCTTATGTAAGCGTTTACATAACAGCTATTTTCCTGTATATTTCAAGGTGTACAACTAATTAATCCATAACTAAAGGAGGATGCATTATGAGTGGTACCTGGGATGCACGCTACGCTGCTGAGTTTTTTGGTACTTTAATGTTAGTTTTATTTGGGAACGGGGCGGTTGCTAACTCGTTTCTAAAAGCCACCACAGCTAATGGTGACGAGGGTCAAGCGAATGGGGGTTGGATCTTCATTGCGTTTGGCTTCGGCTTTGGGGTGATGCTACCGGCGATGATGTTCGGCGCCATTTCGGGTTGTCATATTAACCCAGCAATGACGATTGCCCAAGCCTTAGCAGGGATTTTTCCTTGGTCACATGTGGCCGGTTACTTATTCTGGCAGTTTGTCGGCGCGATTGTGGGACAATTATTAGTCGTAGCAATCTATGCCCCCCATTACAAACGTACGAATGACGCGGGTCGAATCTTAGCGACCTTTGCGACTGGGGACGCGACCGATAGTAAGTTCAACGGCTTTATCACTGAAACAATTGGGACCGGTGTCTTAGCATTCGGCGCCATGGGACTCTACCGAGGCGTCTTTTTCCACAACAATGTGGATATTGCCAACATCGGGGTCGGCCTTTTAATCATGACCATGGTCATTGCCTTAGGTGGTGCCACCGGGCCATCCTTGAACCCTGCTCGCGATTTAGGACCGCGGATCGTTCATGCCATCCTACCGATTACCCACAAAGGGTCTTCTCACTGGGATTACAGTTGGGTTCCCGTGCTCGCACCAATTACTGGCGCAATTATTGGCGTTTTTACTTATAAAATTTTCTTTGGGTTATAGCATTTATTCAGAAACGACAAAAAGCCGCGATTACTCGCGGTTTTTCTTTGTCCTTAATTAAACTTCCCGTGGCTTCGGTTCCGACACTGGTTGTTTCGAAGCATGTAACACTAAGACGCGCTGACCAGCAATTTGATGAGTATTGATTTGGACTGGCTGATCAAGTTGAATACCAACCATTTCTAGAATCTCATGGCTAATCCAAATGCCCTGTTCATCTTGCCGAATTAAGTCTTTCACCATCCTCATCGCCTCCACTTCAGTTGCCTTTAGCTCAAGTATACCGGATGTTTCATCGGCCAACGACCAATACGCTCATCTCACAACAATGTCAATAAACAAAATTAAAACTTTACTCACTAATTACTCTCCATCGGCCACCATCGCCGCCTGCTTAGCCCGCAATTTCAAAACAATCACACCGCCACCAATCAAGAAGATCAGGCCAACCGCACTCAAGCCTTGCACGACAGTTGTACTCGTTAGCCCAATCCCGCTCAATGCTTCCGCTAAACCGGCATTAGAATACGTCATCGGTAAATAAGTGGCGATCCCAGCATACGCTGTCTTGACCGTTTGAACTGGGAACAAGTTATTCGAGACACAGACTTGCAGGAATAATAAGACCCCAACAACCGCGACTGCTATGCGACCTAACGTGACTTTCAGCGCCAGTTCAATCACGAGGATTGCTTCTGAAAACAACACAGCCACTAATATGAATTGGCATGGATGTGTCGCATTTAGTAAAACAGCCAGCAATAATCCACTCGTTAATCCGGCTTGCAGTGCGACCAGTCCGAACAAGCTAGCTAATTGCTTTGGTGTCCGTAATAACGCAAAATAATCAAAAACACCTAATAACAAGGTGACACCCACAAACGAAACTAATGAAATCACAAATGGCGCCACAGAATGCCCAAAGTTCGGTACATAACTGTAATTATCATGCGCTAACGTTGATGGTTCAGCAAACATCTTAGCGGTCCGATTGGTCAATGGCACCGCGTTAATCTGATTGGCGCCACCTTGTAAAGATTTAGCTAACTTGGTATTGCCGTCAGTCAGCTTACCTGTACCGGCCGTCAACTGATCTGAGGCATGGTCTAGCTTCGTGGCACCACTAGCCAATTGGCCGACCCCACTTGTTAAGGCACCCGTCTTGCTGTTTAAGGTTTGTAAACCGGCTTGAAGTTGATTACTACCCGTAGCTAGACGGCCAACGCCACTAACTAAGGCTGGAACTTGACCGTTTAGTTGATCCAATCCTTGATGTAATTGACCCGCTCCCATCGACACTTGGTCAGCACCCGCGAATAATCGTGCCACACCACTGACTAAGACTGGGACTTGGGCATTCAATTGAGTCAAACCACCGTTAACTTGGACCAAGCCAGCCGTCACACGGTTAGAACCAGTGGCTAGCTGTTGGACGCCATCCGTTAATGCAGGTACTTGACCATACAACCGGGTCAGACCACCACTCACTTGTTGGGCACCAGTATCTAATCGGCTGACGCCCGCCACTAACGTTGGGACCTGTCCATTTAACTGTTGCAACCCGGTTGCCAATTGTTGCGTCCCAGTTTGTAACGCCCCGTTATTGGCGGCTAAAGTCGTCGCTCCGGTAAATAATTGGCTAACTGCAGAACGTAATCGTGGCACTTGGCCATTCAAGTTAGTTAAACCAGCCGTTAATTGACTTGCCCCACCGGTTAGTTGTCCACTTTTGGTCACTAACGTTTGGGTTCCACCGGCTAATTGATGGGCACCAGTCGCTAATTGACCCACGCCACTGACCAAGCTCGGCACTTGACCATTTAGTTGACTAGCGCCAGCAGTTAACGCCGTCGCCCCATTGGCTAACGTGCCTAATTGACTCGTGACCGTTTGTGAACCGGTAGTCAAGCTAGCAGCACTCGTGCCAGCAGTCTTGATTGCTGCGGTCACCGATCCAAAGCCTTGATTAACAACCCCAAATTGGGTACTTAAGTTACGGGCTTGCGTTTGCAAAGCACTTAGATCATTCCCACTTGTTAAACGATCCAACTGACCACGTAGCGTTGCAACATCATTTTTTAACGTCGTCATCGCAGCCGGATCAACCGTTGTCGTTTTCGTCGTTGCTGCTCCCACTCCCGCTAAGGCCGTCTTTAAAGCCGCCGTTTGCGTTGGTGTTAACTTCTGGGTACTAGCCACTTGATCAATCTTGGCATCGACCGGACTAGCACTTGAATTCGTTGTCGTGGTTGTTAAGCCGTTTAAGTCAGTCTGGACTTTCGTCAATGTCTTAGTGGCATCGCCAGTCGCTACCCCCGGCTTAACTTGCTGTAACGCATCACTTAAAGCCGTTAAGCCACTACCGATGCCAGTCATGCCCGTCGTTAGCTTAGCTAATGCTGGTTGTTTGGCCGCGATTGCCGTGGCTAGCTGACCTAAGCCAGTCGTCACTTGCTGACTTCCAGCTTTTAACTGTGTTGCCCCACTAACCAAACCTTGACTGCCTTGACTCAGACTCGCGACGCCAGTTTTAAGTTGACCGGTCTGACCATTTAACGCGGTCAATCCCGTCTCTAACTTTTGTGCCCCTTGATTCGCTCGACTCGTGCCAGTCGTGTATGCTTGCACTCCAGCGGCCAAGCTCTGCGACCCAACTGTCAGCTGTTTAACCCCATCAGCCAGCTCACCAGTCTGACCATTAAGCTGTTTTAACCCTTGCGAAACCGTATAAACCCCATCGGTATAAGTGGTTAGCTTGGTGGCCAAGACCTGACTGCCATCCGCCAACTGAATCACACCCTGTGACAAGGCCCCGGTCTTACCATGTAAAGTCGTTAATCCCTGACTCACTTGACCAGCTCCGGTGGTGAGTTGCCCGACCCCCGTTGCCAAAGCCCCGGTTTGACTATTCAGCGTTTGTAAGCCCGCCGTGACTTGTTGTGATCCTGGCGCCAAACGGGTCGTGCCACTAGCTAATTGACCAACCCCTTGGGCTAACTGGCCAGATTTAGCTTTCAAAGTCCCCAGACCGGTTGTCACTTGTTGCGATCCGTTGGCCAGTTGCCCAGAACCAGTCGTTAACTGTTGCACACCACCAGCTAATTGCCCAGTTTTGCCATTCAGCGTGTTCAGTCCAGTCGCTAATGCTAAGGACCCGCTCGCCAATTGGGTCACACCGGCTGGTAACTTTTGTACTTGCGTATCCAGCGTCAAAATACCATTCTTCAACGTTTTAACGCCTGTCGTATATTGAGTTAACCCATGCCGCAAGCTAACGGTTCCATCTTTTAACTGAGTCGCCCCATCTGCGGCTTTAGCATAACCTTGACCAGCTTGTTTGATCTCCTTAAATGTCGCCAACGCATAGGCCTTCGTGACCGCCGCGCGTACGGCGCTATTTAGCTTATCGGCCCCAGTCTGACTAATGATTTCACCAATATAACTCAGCGAATCATTCGTTTGATAGGTCAGGCGCATCTGTTTGGGTTGGGCACTCGTCACCGTTGTCGCCCGCTTGGAAAAATCTTTCGGAATTGTGACAACGGTATAATACTTGTTATGTGCTAACCCATCGCGGGCTTGTTGCGCCGAAACGATATGCCAGCCCAACTCATGATTTTTCCGCAACTGTTTAGTCATCGTCGCCCCAACCGCCATCACCTTACCTTGATAAGTGACCGGCTCATCTTGATTGACCACTGCGACTGGTAACTGATTCACATGACCAAACGGATCCCACACCGACCGGACAAAAGTGGCAGCCCCAATAAATGGCACAATCAATATCGCCGCGACCGCACTCCCAATAATGACTCGCTTTTTCAATCTAAATCCCTCCAAAATCTATGTACCCTATAAGTCGTACACAGTATGTTCTTTTTGACGAAATTTATTATTAACCGAGCCATGCCAGCTTTGAAAGACTTTTTTAATTGCGCCTGTCAGGTAAATGTCCTAGAATCCGCGTGGCTCATTGTTTAATTAGCGACAAAAAAAGTTGATTTCAGTTCAATTGAAATCAACTTTAAGGCATTATTTAACGCTACTATCGTTCAAAAATTTATAAACGTTATAATTTTGTCACGCCAATACAATTTAGTTTACTGAACAAAAAACTCGCATCAATTACCGATACGAGTTTTGATTTTTTAATTATTGTTCCCAAGGATACTTACCGTTCGCATCTTTTGGCGTTTTACGCATCAAGCGTTCGGTATCTTTATCCATTTCTTTACGCGACTTCTTGCGATTGCGTAGTCGAATCACCACGACTAAAGTTCCTAGAATCAAGTAAATTCCTAACCGCGTCGCCATTTTGACGGTACCGTAAATTGATAGTAAAACCAACTTAATCATCCTCTCACTGTCAACCACTGCGTCTTTATCTACTGTTTTACCCAATACTGATTGCCACTCTGGTTGGTCCAGAATCAGCTGGAACGTGGTGGCCGCGTTTGAAAGCCAAAGTTCGGTCTTCCACAAGCCGGGGGTTATCTAAGTCGGAAAATCATCGACCAAGATAAACGACACCACTGAGCCAATTCTGGCCCGCCCGACGTTAATTAACGGACAGACAATTAATAACTAGACTATCTTTCAACCTATAACCACCAATCAGAGTCGTAGTGATCAGTAGGTTCGCCGTGTCGAGCCACTTAGCTGGGTGTTATTCCCAGGTTAGTGGCTGGGCCGACTTTTAAGACGGGGCTTTCGGCTTAAAAGCGCCCTGCAGACCGACCTTTGGCTGCAGGTCTGCCCCACCGCGAACCTACTGATCAACGGAGACGGACAATCAACCACGGACACCTACCCAACTAAACTGGCACTTTTTCAAAGTAATTCAACAACGCTTGCCACTGATCAAAGACCGCATCTTCTGAATAACGCTTGGCATTTTCATATGCCGCCGCACTAAAGTCAGCGAGTTCGTCTTGCTGGGTCATTAACTCAATCATCGCATCAGCAAGTTGCTGCACATTGCCGTCAGTCGTCAAAATACCGCTTTGACCGTCTTGAATAATGTCACTCGGACCGTATTTCACATCGTTAGCAATCATTGGCAGGCCATGCGCTTGGGCTTCTAGTAACATCAGTGAAAAGCCTTCCGCACGACTTGGTAATAAGCCAAGTTGCGCACGGTTATACACGGCATTCACATCGGTGGTATAGCCACGGAAATGGATTGTTTGCTCCAGATGGGCTGCCGCAACTTGAGCCTTTAATTGGGCTTCCATGTCACCATTTGAATAGCCCCAGAAATCTAATTCGGCATCTGGGAACTTGGCATGAACTTGCTGGAAAGCTTCAATCGACTGATTCTGTTGCTTTTCCGGTGCTAACCGGGCAACTTGGACAATCAGATGCGGTTGGCGTTGCTGGAATGGCACGGGCGATTCTGCCAACGTCCCATCAGTCACATAGCCGACAGGAATCGTAAAGGCTGGAATATCCTTACCGAACCGAGCCGCCACATCCGCCGATTGCTCCGGCGTGGCCGAAATAACCGCATCCCATTGTTGCCAATTATTTAAGGCATTCTCATAATTATTGTTCAATGCTGAATGCAAGATATCATCAGAATCGCCGACATGATTGTTATGCAGATGGAGCACCTTTTTGGCTGGCGTTGTCATATTGAACAAGCCCCAGGCACACTCCACGGTCCGATCACAGATGAAGACATTATCCTCACCATTGGCATTCAGTTCATCATAGAAGAACCTAGTCAGCTGATTCATTCCACTAAACGTCCAGCTCGTCCCCCGATAGTTCACCACCCGCCACGTCAGTCGTTCTTGACCAGCGTGGTTTAAGAAATGGAGTTTCTCCAGATGAATTTGCCCATCTGGTCCAAAATAAGCTTCTTGGGCAATCTTGCCGTCCCAATCAAATAATTGTTCCAAACAACGCATCCCGCGGGTATCCCACCAGGTCATCTTCAACGTCTTATTATTCACATCAAAGTATTGTACGTTGCTGATTTCATCGCCGCTTTGGCCCCGTAAATAAATGATCATTAAGAGCTTGCCTTGTTGAACGACATGTACTTGTCGATCCTTACGCGTTTTAATCGCATTGGCCGGCACTTGAAAGTCATTCAACATGAACGGGTGCCGCTCAACGTGTTGACTGCCACAGAAGAAGTCAAACAAATTGACTAAGTCGGTATCGGCTAACTTAGCGCCAGCCATCACGTCATGCAGATTCATGGCGAAGATGCGCGTCACAATTTTGGCGGGCACTTGGTGCTTTTTAAAGAGTCGTAACCGATTGATCTCCGCATGTTCAATCCCTGATTTTGAGAATTGCATATTGTCATTTAAAAAGTAATACATCCTGGCCGCCTCCTATATGTCCATTAACTTCTGCCAACGGTGCCACGTCTTTAAATAGGTGTGGGCCGTGTGCTGCTTGTGAAAAGCGGCTTCACTAAAGACCGTGAGTAACTTTTCATCCGTCAATAATTGCGTAACCTTGTCCGCCATTGCCAGTTGGTTACCCGGTTCAATCAGATAACCGTCTTCACCATCTTTAATGAAGTCTTTAGGGCCATAATTAAAACGATAACTAACCACTGGAATACCATGCGCTTGTGCTTCGGGCATGGCCATTGGTCCGCCATCCACTAGATCCAGATTCAACATCACTTGATACTGATCGTAGTGTTGGGCCAAGTCTGGCTGATAATCCATCAAGCGGACATTGGCTTCCAGCTTCAGTTCCTTAATCAACTCACGTAAGGTCTTGAGATAGGCTTCATCACCGAATCCATATAGATCACAATGGACTTGCGGTACTTGTTGCTTCACTAACGCTACCACCCGAATCAGTTGGTCGACTTGGCGATCTGGGGCTAAACGACCCACGTATAGCAACTGTTGTGTCCGTTGACCAATCGGCGCCAATTTGGCCTGTGAGAGTGGCGTTGTGGCAACGGTTGGCATGACTGTAATTGGTACTTTTGGGAACCGATTCTGCAAATGTTGGGCTTGGGTCGCAGTGGCGACGATAAAACCATCGAAGTGTGGGGCATTATCAAATGCTGGTTGTAAGAACCCATCTAATGGTGCGTGTAACGGATCATTTAAATCTTTAGCGTGATAGATCGGTACTGTGACGTATTTACGGGCATCATCATTTAATTGTAGTAACGGCGCCACCCCAGTCCCAGGACGATCACTAATGAAGGTCGTCGTGCCAGTATCTTGACGGCTAAGTTCCGCAATGAAAAAGTTAAACAAATCATCCGCATTTTGGAAGAACCGATCGCCAGCCTGCTGATAATCTTTCAAGATCAAGCGTGAGGCCATCGGATTGCCATTCGTATCCGCAACAAAGTATTGCTCGATCACGACTTGACCAGCCGGCGTATAGTAACGTTCCATCGTTAACTTGCCATTTTGGCCAAAATACTGCGTTGCGGACTTAAAGCCCCGCGAGTCCCATAGATCGGTGGACAACCGGTTGCCTTGATTATCAACATATTCTTGATAGAAGACTTGCCCAATTGTCCCGGGGATAAAGCCGACGTTTTCAACCAGATCATCACCGTTAAAGACCCGACTAAAGTTCGCCCCGACTTCGACTGCATATTCTACAGGTAGCTGTAAGTCCACCGTGTGTAGAATTTTGGGTTCGACCGTGATTGCTTGTTGGAAATAATCGAACATATTTAAGACTTGGTCATCCGGCACGTCAAAGCTGGGTAACGTCTTGTGTAATAATCGATCATACATTTTGGTCACAATCTTAGCGGGCGTTTGGTAATGGTTAAATAAGCGTGCCCGTTGAATCGCGCTATGTTCCACACTGGAATTTTTAGGAAGAAGGTATTCATTAATAAAATAAAACATGCCGCTTCGCCTCACTTATAAGTGTAATTATAGTAATTAATTAATCCTGATAAGAAGTGCTCACAATCATCAATCCGCGTCCGGAAGCTATCATGCCGAGCATAAAAGCCACCGATGAACTTGGCTGGATTGTAGAGATACATTGCGATTTCAGGTAAGAAGCTCCCCGTTGTCACTTCATATTCGGCCCGATATTTTAAGACTTGCCGCAACCGAATCAAATCATAGGGTTCGAGCAAATCCTCGTTGCCGGAAGCCTTTACCATATCCGTCATTTTAACGGCGGCATCCACTAATTCAAGCAACGTTGGATAAGTCGTATCCCGGCCTTGAATGAAATCAAGGTGAATAAAGACATTTTTCAAACCAAGTGCCATGTAGTCGCGGTTATCTGGAAAGACTTGCAGGGCTTCGTTAATCGCGTATGAGATCCAGTGATCGTGATACTTACCATAATCATTCGCCACCATGTAATCTAAGATTCGCTTCACCAAAGCCATGACTGCGGGATCATGATTCAATTCATATAACCGCGACAGGCCAAAGACCACTTCACCTTCGTAATAAATGATGCGATAAGCACTCTTTAACGTTAAATCGCGATTCAAGACATGGTTCAACTTGCCAGATGGTTCGCGGAAGTAAGGCACCCCTTTAAACGCTTTCATCAAAACCGGTTCAAAAGTCCGATCACCCGTGGCTTCTTGATACTTGCTAAGCGTCAACATCAATAATGCTTGTCCACCTAACTTTAGTTCGCCATTATCATCAATGAAGACGGCGCCATCTTTTTCAATCGTGGCTTCATCCAGGCCCCATTGAATCGCCTGCTTAACTTTAGCATAATCTTCAGTCCGATTCGTGAACTCAACGGCTTCGACTAACGCATATAACGATGAAAAGTGGCGAACATAGTTGTAATTCGATAAGATCTTTTGGCGACTAGGAAAATATCCGTAAATAAACTTACCATCTGCTTTGATCTGGTTCACCAAGAACGTCTCCCCGTGATCAATCACGTTAGCAATCTCAGTCTTTGAATCCGTCAAAACGCGAATCCCTTTACCGCAATCTTCTTTGTCCGATAATTGCCAAAGCTGGTCACCATCAGTAAAGACACCGGCTGTTGTGAAAATCCAGACATAATCCGTCTTTTGAATATCCAGCGGTAGCGAGCCTTCGCGTTTAGTTAGATATGGCAATACCCGTTGATAATCGACCCATGATCCCGACCGATTTTTGCCAATTCGATGGTCCTTACTTGGCCGGAAAAAGGCATTTCCGTTGATTTCCATTTCGAGCAACGCCGACTTGAAATCAGCGTCAAAACTGACGCCGTAACGCCAGTAGTTCATCCGAAACGTTGCCGCTAACCGCTTTTCAAAGACTGATCGGGCTAGCCGTTGCATAGATTGAACCACTTCTACTCGCACCCAACTGTGCTGCGCAGTTTGTGCCAAGCAATCAGCAACGACTTGCCAAGCTTGGTTAAAAGTCGCTCGCCGAATGAACTGAACAGCCGCTCGATGCCGGTGATCAGAGATCGATAGTGCTAAAGTGACCGTCTCTGTACTACGGTCAACTGAATCCCCTAACATGAGAACCGCTTGTTTTAATTGTTTAATCGTTGTCTTTTGCATTTGATTACCTCGCAATTAAGTTATTTATAGCTTTTTATGTATATCAGGATGAAACAAATTCCTTTCATCCTGATAATGTAACTCTAATTTACCACTTTAACCATTAATCATCATGATAAACCACTTATGAATTTTAATCATCCTTACGACGTTTCGTCAACGCATACCCTGCACCTAGAGCGGCAATCGCCGCGGCTGCGAGCCAAGCACCAACTGTTGCCCAATTGTTAGTTGAGTTAATTTTATCGCCATCACTTTGCGTGTTGCTCTTCGCGGTTTGATCGCTTGTTGGCGTTGTCTTCGTTGCGGCCTTCTTGACGTTAGTCTTATCCTTAGTGCTCTTCTTAGCTGCCTTGGTTTCGCCAGTATCACTATTGGTACTTTGACGAGCCGCCGTTGCTAAGGAAACGCTTGGTGTTGCAGTTCCATTCGTCGCGACAATGCCATCACCATTTGCTGTCGCCGTGCCCGAGCCAGCATTACTACTTGGTGAATAATTAAGCGTCGTCGCGTTACCACCGTTGGAACCACTAGTGTTAGTAGTTGTTCCGCCATTTGAACTAGTACCGCCACCGTTGCTTGAGCCTGATCCGGAACCGGAGTTTGAACCTGAACCTGTGTTAGAACCAGATCCTGAACCCGAGCCGGATCCTGAACCTGAACCCGATCCGGATCCTGAACCAGTATCTGGTCCTGGGTTAATGAGGTCACCATCACCATCGGAACCTGAATCGGTATCGGTGTCCGAGTCAGTATCCGTATCCGTATCCGTATCTGAATCGGTATCGGTGTCTGAATCGGTATCCGTATCTGAGTCGGTATCGGTGTCCGAGTCAGTATCGGTATCCGAGTCAGTATCGGTATCCGAGTCAGTATCCGTGTCTGAATCGGTATCCGTGTCGGAGTCAGTATCCGTGTCTGAATCAGTATCCGTGTCCGAGTCAGTATCCGTATCTGAGTCAGTATCGGTATCCGAGTCAGTATCTGTATCTGAGTCAGTATCTGTATCTGAGTCAGTATCTGTATCTGAGTCAGTATCTGTATCTGAGTCAGTATCCGTGTCAGAATCAGTATCCGTATCTGAGTCAGTATCCGTATCCGAGTCAGTATCCGTATCGGAATCAGTATCCGTGTCCGAGTCGGTATCCGTATCTGTATCTGAGTCAGTATCTGTATCTGAATCGGTATCCGTGTCGGAATCAGTATCCGTATCGGAGTCGGTATCCGTGTCCGAGTCGGTATCCGTGTCCGAGTCGGTATCCGTATCCGAGTCGGTATCCGTATCGGAATCAGTATCCGTATCGGAATCAGTATCCGTATCCGAGTCGGTATCTGTATCCGAGTCGGTATCGGTGTCTGAATCAGTATCCGTGTCGGAATCGGTATCCGTATCCGAGTCAGTATCCGTATCTGAGTCAGTATCGGTGTCTGAATCGGTATCCGTATCTGAGTCAGTATCTGTATCAGAATCAGTATCTGTATCAGAATCGGTATCCGTATCAGAATCGGTATCCGTATCAGAGTCGGTATCGGTATCTGAGTCAGTATCCGTATCAGAGTCGGTATCTGTATCAGAATCAGTATCCGTATCTGAGTCGGTATCCGTATCAGAGTCGGTATCTGTATCGGAATCCGTATCCGTATCTGAGTCGGTATCCGTATCAGAGTCGGTATCTGTATCGGAATCCGTATCCGTATCAGAGTCAGTATCTGTATCCGAGTCGGTATCGGAATCAGTATCTGTATCGGAATCCGTATCCGTATCTGAGTCAGTATCTGTATCAGAATCGGTATCTGTATCGGAGTCAGTATCCGTATCGGAGTCAGTATCGGTGTCGGAATCGGTATCCGTGTCGGAATCGGTATCCGTATCTGAGTCAGTATCTGTATCAGAATCAGTATCTGTATCTGTATCTGAGTCAGTATCCGTATCAGAGTCGGTATCCGTATCAGAATCGGTATCCGTATCTGAGTCGGTATCTGTATCCGAGTCAGTATCTGTATCCGAGTCAGTATCGGTGTCGGAATCGGTATCCGTGTCGGAATCGGTATCCGTATCTGAGTCAGTATCTGTATCTGAGTCAGTATCTGTATCAGAATCAGTATCCGTATCAGAGTCGGTATCCGTATCAGAATCGGTATCCGTATCTGAGTCGGTATCTGAGTCAGTATCCGTATCCGAGTCAGTATCCGTATCCGTGTCGGTATCCGTATCCGTATCAGAATCGGTATCCGTATCTGAGTCAGTATCTGTATCCGAGTCAGTATCCGTATCGGAATCAGTATCGGTGTCCGAGTCAGTATCTGTATCTGAGTCAGTATCCGTATCCGAGTCAGTATCCGTATCAGAGTCAGTATCTGTATCTGAGTCGGTATCCGTATCTGAGTCAGTATCCGTATCTGAGTCAGTATCCGTATCCGAGTCAGTATCCGTATCCGAGTCAGTATCCGTATCCGAGTCAGTATCCGTATCCGTATCCGAGTCAGTATCTGTATCTGAGTCGGTATCCGTATCTGAGTCGGTATCTGTATCCGAGTCGGTATC
>NZ_BJDL01000004.1 GCF_005405125.1 Lactiplantibacillus songbeiensis | reverse complement strand
GTATCCGTATCCGAGTCAGTATCTGTATCTGAGTCGGTATCCGTATCTGAGTCGGTATCTGTATCCGAGTCGGTATCGGTGTCTGAGTCGGTATCTGTATCTGAGTCAGTATCCGTATCGGAGTCGGTATCCGTATCGGAATCTGTATCCGTATCGGTGTCAGTATCTGTATCCGAATCGGTATCTGTATCGGAATCTGTATCCGTATCCGAGTCGGTATCTGTATCCGAGTCGGTATCGGTGTCTGAGTCGGTATCTGTATCGGAGTCGGTATCCGTATCGGAATCTGTATCCGTATCGGTGTCAGTATCTGTATCAGAATCAGTATCTGTATCTGAGTCGGTATCCGTATCAGAATCGGTATCCGTATCAGAATCGGTATCCGTATCAGAATCGGTATCCGTATCCGAGTCGGTATCGGTGTCGGAATCAGTATCCGTGTCTGAATCGGTATCCGTATCGGTGTCCGAGTCAGTATCCGTGTCGGAGTCAGTATCTGTATCGGAGTCAGTATCTGTATCTGAGTCGGTATCGGTATCCGTATCTGAGTCAGTATCGGTGTCTGAATCAGTATCGGTGTCCGAGTCGGTATCTGTATCTGAGTCGGTATCGGTATCCGTATCCGTATCTGAGTCAGTATCTGTATCGGAATCGGTATCCGAGTCGGAATCAGTATCCGTGTCCGAATCAGTATCCGTGTCAGAGTCGGTATCTGTATCTGAGTCGGTATCTGTATCGGAATCGGTATCCGTATCTGAGTCGGTATCCGTATCCGAGTCAGTATCCGTATCTGAGTCGGTATCTGTATCTGAGTCGGTATCGGTGTCAGAATCAGTATCCGTGTCTGAATCAGTATCGGTGTCAGAATCAGTATCCGTGTCAGAGTCGGTATCTGTATCAGAGTCAGTATCCGTATCCGAGTCGGTATCGGTGTCCGAGTCAGTATCGGTATCGGTATCAGAGTCGGTATCCGTGTCGGTATCCGTGTCGGTATCAGTATCCGTATCCGTGTCGGTATCCGTGTCGGAATCAGTATCCGTGTCGGAATCGGTATCGGTGTCAGAGTCAGTATCCGTGTCGGTATCCGTATCGGAATCTGTATCCGTATCGGTGTCAGTATCTGTATCAGAATCAGTATCTGTATCTGAGTCGGTATCCGTATCAGAGTCAGTATCCGTATCAGAGTCGGTATCGGTGTCAGAGTCAGTATCGGTATCGGTGTCAGAGTCAGTATCGGTATCCGTGTCAGAGTCGGTATCCGTGTCGGAATCAGTATCCGTATCCGTGTCGGTATCCGTGTCGGAATCAGTATCCGTGTCGGAATCGGTATCGGTGTCCGAGTCAGTATCCGTATCAGAGTCGGTATCCGTATCTGAGTCAGTATCGGTGTCGGAATCAGTATCGGTGTCTGAGTCGGTATCTGTATCTGAGTCAGTATCCGTGTCAGAGTCGGTATCTGTATCTGAGTCAGTATCCGTATCTGAGTCAGTATCGGTGTCTGAATCAGTATCGGTGTCTGAGTCGGTATCTGTATCCGAGTCAGTATCCGTATCTGAGTCG
>NZ_BJDL01000003.1 GCF_005405125.1 Lactiplantibacillus songbeiensis | reverse complement strand
GTATCGGTGTCGGTGTCCGAGTCAGTATCCGTATCCGAGTCGGTATCGGTATCAGAATCAGTATCCGTATCTGAGTCGGTATCGGTGTCGGTGTCCGAGTCAGTATCCGTATCCGAGTCGGTATCGGTATCAGAATCAGTATCCGTATCTGAGTCAGTATCCGTATCTGAGTCGGTATCGGTGTCCGAGTCAGTATCCGTATCGGAATCAGTATCCGTATCGGAATCAGTATCCGTATCGGAATCAGTATCTGTATCCGAGTCAGTATCTGTATCCGAGTCAGTATCTGTATCCGAGTCGGTATCCGTGTCGGAATCAGTATCTGTATCAGAATCGGTATCTGTATCAGAATCGGTATCTGTATCGGTATCGTCGCCGTTTTCATTAGCAGCTAGAGCGGCGTAATAACCCGCATCGCCAGCAGCCTTAGCAGCTTTTTCTTTTGCATCCTTGGCAGCACTCGCAGCTTCCTTAGCCTTTTTCGCATGTTCTGCGGCTTCAGAATTATTTCCGGCAGCTTCGGCTGATTTGGCATTTTGACGAGCTTCTTCAGCGGCGGCACTCGCAGCGTTAGCAGCATCAGCTTGACTTTGAGCTTCGGCAGCAGCATCGGCAGCTTGTTGCGCGTAACTAGCAGCTGATTCATTAACACCGGAATACTTGTCAGCAACATCGGCGTACTTGCCAGCCACGGTCGCATAAGAAGTTGCATCGGCAGCATGACCCGCAGTTTCATCGGCCGCTGAACTTGCGGCTTCGGTCTGGATGGCATCAACACCAAGGTAAGCTGTCCCTAAAGTAACCTTTTGATCGCCGTTAGTAATGACCAAATAGTAATAACCAGCTTGGCCAAGTTTAACATCGCTTAATTCTAACTTTCCAGTAGTCGCACCATCAATGGCCGTTCCATCTGATCCATCAGCTTGGGTGGCAAAGTACCATTGATAAGTGACATCACTTTCACTACCAGTTTGAGTGCCGACTGGTTCCCAAACTAAGTTATCACCAGCAGCCAGATTCTGATCACTCAGGCCATTACCAATTGCAATCGTCTTATGAGCACTATATGTTGACCCATCAGCATTCTGGATAGTAACGGTAATGACTACTGAGCCAGATTGAATGGCAGTTAATAACCCAGCATTATCAATCGTGGCAATATCTTCATTACTACTTGACCAGGAAATCTCACCGGTGGCATTACCAGGCTTAGTAACCGCTACAAATTGACTAGTCGCCTTATCGTCTGTGTCATCACCAGCTTGAGTGGTACCATTAACGTTTGAAACGACCACGTAGTCAGCACCACTGATGTCGATACTTGTTGCCGGAATATCATTGTCATAAACATCAACTTCAGCTAAGTTACTTGCAATCTTTTTCGTTGTTATGCCCATATCTGCGTAAACTGAAACCATTTGGAATAAGAGCGTTCCGTGGAAAGTCGGTTTAAATTTCATGGTAATTGCGCTACGTGATGTTTGCGCCACACCAATGGCACTACCACTGTTATTGTTTACTTCACTCACAATATCAAAATAATCGCCCGCTTTTGAAGCCGCCATCCACGTCCCATTAACTTGAACGTACCATGTTGTTGTAACCCCAATTGCAGGTACACCTAAGCCAAGTGATGAGGATCCTGATAAGGTGACCGTTCCACCTTTAGTTGTTGACGTAACCGCGGCCGGTTGTGATGTCATCCCACCACTAACAACTACGCCCCAAATGCTGGTGGAGTCACCCGTATTTTTATCATAGAACGTCGTATTGTTAGAATAGTTAATCGCATTAAGCTCTTCCGCTGCCCCAGCAGTCGCTGCAGTAGCCGCAACGGCGGCATAAGAATCGGCATCAGTATTTGCTTGCTTTGATAAGGCTACATAAGAACTAGCATCCGCGAATTCACCAGCAGCAACCGCAGAAGTCGCTAAGCTCATGTACTTCTTTGCGTTACCAGAAGCCCGCGTTGCTTCAGCTGCGGCACTCAATGTGTCATCAGCATAGCCTTGTAGTGAAGCCACATATGATGACCCTAAACTCGTATTTTGCGTAAACTTAGCCGCTAATGAACTCGCAGCCGCAGCTAACGATGTTCCAGAAGCATTGGCTGCCGTAGCAGCGGTCGCGGCATCTTGTGCCAATGAGTTGTAGTAAACTGATTCAGCATTGACCACCATACTCGTAACCGTGCTAGCAGCACTAGCAGCTAACACTAAGTTATCATTTGCATAGATGGCGTTTAAATCTGCATACTTCATTTGTAATTCGGCACTCTTGTAGTTCAATTCAGCCGCATACGATGCAGCGGCCGCAGCATAGCTACTTGATACCTCAGCAAATGAATTGGCAGTTGATGCGGCGGACTTCGCATCACTTAGATAACCCGCGGTACCACCATTGAAGTCACTCCCACCAGCTGTGTAGGCATTATTAGCATCACTCGCATGTGATGTCGCCGTCGCCGCATCTTTAGCAGCACTGGAAGCAGCAGCCGCGGCAGATTTAGCGTAACTACTTGCTAAATAACTAGCAGCAGCGTCCCCACCATCTTCATCCACCGCAATTCCTAAAGCATCGTTGATGTAACTCATCGCAGCTGAAGCCGCAGAACTGGTCTGCGCCGCTAATGAACTTGCATTGGCCGCATAGCTAGCCGCATCAGCCGCATATGAACTTGCTGACACATAGTCACCGGTATTTTGCATGCTGGCGATTTCGTCACTGGCTGATTTAGCAGCACTCGCAGCTGCGGCAGTTTGCTTGGCATAACTATCAGCTTGTTTATAAGCGGATTTGGCATTGCTATTGGCGAATGTCGCTAAGGACCCGTTTAAGTTCGCGGATGAATTTGCAGTCGCAATCGCATCACTAGCTGCAGCTGCCATTGAATTGGCCGCGGAAGCTTGTTTGGCCGCTAAACTTGCTGAGCTTTCACCTTGTTCTTCGTAGGTTCCGGACGGATTCGTTACAACGACCGTAACAATGTTAGTCGACGCTTCAAATTTACCAGTTCCAATAATCAGTTGACTGTAAGTCCCTGAAGCAAGCGCTTGGAAATAATACGTTCCTGATTGCTGCAACTGATAAGCTAAACTGCCATCGGTACTACCATCACCAAGGCTGGTCCAATTGTGGCGATCAGTCGAGACAAACCAGACAAAGCTCTGAGACTTCACATTTCCCGAATTAGGTGTCACTTTCACTTGGAAATGCGCGTTACCACCGACCGCAACGGTTTCAGTACTGGTTGTTAAAACAGCATCCGCTTTGCTATGCACGTTTTGTTCATTTTCAACATCGGCAATGGCAAATAACTTCGCTAACTCAGCGTTGGTTGCTGCATCTTCAGCGTAACTTCCAGCAGCTTCCATGGCCGTGGCCGCGACCCGTGCTAATGAATTAGCTTCCTTAGGTGTTGCCGCAACGATGGCTGCAGCAGCAGCTGAACTCGCAATACTGTATTGTTCGCTAGCTCCCGTGGCGGCTTGAGCGGCTTGGTCAGCATAGTAACTAGCCTGATTTCCTTCATAGGCTCCCGCTTCAACGGCGGATGAATTAGCATCATTGCTATAAGAACCAGCCGTCGCCGCATCGTTAGCAGCGGATGACGCTGCATCAGTGATTGATGTCGAGTTTGCCGCTTTGGCAGCCGCTTGAGCCGTTGAATTTGCGGTGCTAGCCAAAGCGTTTTGAGCGACCGCAATCGTCATATTATCCGTCACGTTTGAAAAGGCGGTACTCCCAGCTTCATAATCATCGGCAGCCGCGGCTTGAATGGCTGCATCGTAAGCAGCAGAGGCTAAGCCAGCCGCATTGGTTGCTTTAGCAGCCGCAGTTGACGCTTGGGTCGAAGCTGTTGTGGCAGTCGTGTAAGCGTCAGAAACGGCGGTATTGTTTTTATCATATTGCATCGCTAAGTAAGCACTGTTCGCAGCTTCGGCAGCTTCACTGGCCGCAAGATTAGCAGCGGAAGCAGCGGAACTCGCAATCGCATAGTTACTACTTGCTAAGTTAACTAACCCTTGGGTCGCCGCACTGCGAGCTGTTTCGGCTTCAGAAGATGCTCGATCAGCAGCGGATAAAGCGGTAAGTACAGCGTCTGATGCAACTGAACTGGCATTGGCATAATTAACGGCATTTTGAGTTAAGTCACCAGCACCATTTTCGGAAGCATCCAGATACATATTCGCCAAGCTATTGTAGTAGTTAGCCATATCAGCAGCCATTAATGCTTCTTGATATGCTTTTTGAGCGGCACTAGTTGCTGTCTGGGTCTGTAAATTATTAACTAACTTCGCATAACTACTAGCAGTAAGTGCGGCTGAGTTGGCTTTTTCAGCAGCAGCGGCAGCAGCTTGGGCAGCCGAACTATCGGTATTGTCTTTGGCAACGACCTTATAGGTTACCGGTGCGACCGCCGTATCGCGACTCGTATCGGTAATTTCAGCTAAATCTTCTTCCGCAACCGCCATGGTCGTTTCAACTGTGGCTACGCTGCTAACGGTCGTGTTTGTTTGGTCACCGTTTAAACTGTTGGACGCAGTTTCTTCAGAAACGACTGCAACATCGGCATCCGTTGTATCAGTGGTGGTGTCATCAGCCACGTTATCGGTGATTGATTCAGCCGAGCTAGCTTCACTCGAAGCCGCACTGCTGGTTTCATTAGTGGCGACACTGTTATCAGCCTCACTAACTGATGAACTCGCGTCACTAGTACTGTCAGCGTCAGTGGTCGCTGTCGGTTGGTCATCATCGGCCACACTGCTCGTTTCAGAACTGGTCTCAACGCTACTGCTATCAACAGTCGGTTCTGATGAGACACTAGCAGTTGATGAGCTGGTTGCTGATGTTGTTGACGCACTAGTTGCCGTATCATTCGCCGTTGCAGCTGCTAAAGCGGCCGCGGCAGCATAGTCTTGATCCTGAGTCTTATTAGTTGTTGAACTGCTGGTCGCAGCGCTAGTTGCCACTACACTGCTTTCAGCTGCTGAGTCAGTTGTTGTGTCAGCCTTAGCTGATAATTGCAGTGCCCCAGTCAACGCAAAACTAGCCATAGTTGTGAAAACCCATGCCCGGCCAACTTTAAACATCTTATAGTGTAATTTGGGATCGCCTTTAAAAGCCTTATTCCGTAGAAAATTCACGATATATGCCTTCTTTCTTAAACTTTTCCTGTTTGATAAACATACTCAATTCAGTAATTAATGTTCCTGTGTCAAACAATAATGCTCATTCTTTGTTTAGCACGTTAATTATCATTGACATCGCTTATATTATCATTGAAATCAAAATATGGAAACATAAAAAACTTAATTTGTTGCTAGCACTTTCTGATAAAACAATGTGCGAGTCACTTTGTTTGCACAGAAATAAGATGCCGGTATATCAGTGATTATCAGGTAATAATGTAAACTCAAATTAAAATAGCTTTATTTTCATGAAAATAAAAACTACTTCTAACAGGTTATATTGCTGATAAAGCAGCGATAAACTGACGTGATTCGTTTGTTTCGACAGTCAACTATCTTTGTATGTATCTGAATAAGGTGGGTTATCAATGAAACCATTTTTTCAAACATTTCTAAATTTTAATAGTTATTAATAATAGAAAATAATTAACTTTTTATTACTTGAAAAAATTTTTCGAAAAAAGGGCTAATTCATTCTTCAAGTTAAATAACTAAGATAAAGGTCGACTTGCCTCAACCATTGAGACTGCGTCAATGGCATTCAACCGGTCCCATTTTCCCACATTGATAATGCGTAATTGCGATTTACTGAAAATTGGTCGCTATTTTTCGTCATCAAAGTTGTTAGGTAACGAAACTAGCGCTAAATTTTAACCTTTCCAGCTATAAATCATGACTAGTCGAACATGTTCTGCGGACTAGTATTTATTGACAGGATGGCTGTTGATTAGCCACTTGATAGCAGCACCTTGCTGTTTTTACTTATGACCTGATTCAACTTTGACTAGTAACCAAAAAATCCTGTTAAAAACTAGCGTACTAGTTTTTAACAGGATTTTAGCTATCGCTTTAAGCAATGCTACCTTCGATTGTCTCAATATCGCCGCGACCATCGCGATCAACAATCGCTTCAATTGCCGCTGTCAGGCCACGGACATCATCGGCTAAAGATAACGCCGGTGTATTTGGTCGAGCGGTCACTTGATCTGGTAAGAATGGAATATGGATAAAGCCCGCCTTCAAGTTCGGGAATTCTTTAGCCCGCATGTACTGAACCTGGTACATAATGTGGTTGCAGACATACGTCCCCGCCGTCGTTGAGACCACACTTGGCAGTCCAACAGCGCGAATTGCTTTCGCCATTGCCTTAACCGGTAACTGCGTAAAGTAAGCAGCTTCGCCGTCAGCATGAATCGGTCGGTTCAATGGTTGAAAGCCGGCATTGTCCGCAATCCGACCATCATCGAAGTTAATGGCCACCCGTTCTGGTGTCAATGCATACCGACCACCGGCTTGCCCGACATCTAACACATAGTCCGGTTGTTCTTTGATAATCGCTGCATGGACAACTTCGGCACAGCGGTCAAAAATCGTGGGAATTTCTAGCTTAACGATTGCGGCACCAGCAATTTGGTCGGGCAAGCGTTTGACCGTTTCAATGGCCGGATTAATCTGATCATCACCAAAGGGATCAAAGCCAGTTACTAAAATCTTCATCAAAAGACCTCCAAAAATTAAAATGCTAACACATACATCAAGCCAATCTGAATCACTAACAACACAATCGCAACCGGCGCCTGTTGATTAATGACGCCCAAGTTATCCTTCATTTCCATTAGGGCGACTGGTAGCGAATTAAAGTTAGCTGCCATCGGGGTCATCAACGTGCCACAATACCCCGACGTCATCCCAAGCGCAGCGACCACAACTGGTGCGCCACCTTGCGCCACGACAAATGGAATCCCAATTCCTGCGGTAATGACAGCAAAGGCCGCAAAGCCGTTCCCCATAATCATCGTGAAGACGGCCATGGCAATACAATATAACGCCACTCCTAACAAATGATTACCAACTGGGAACACCCCTGAAATGGCTTTAGCCGTTAACTCACCCACACCGGAAGCCGTAAAGACAGCACCCAACATGGCCAATAATTGTGGCAAGATACCCGCTGTTCCCATCGACCGCACCATTCGTTCACTATCATGATAAGTCATATTGGCATTAGCACGGGTCATCACGGCAGCCGTAATGAGCGCCACGACAGACGAAATGCCAATTCCAATCTGCCCTCCTAATGGCGTGAACTGTGCAATCACGATTGAGAGAATCGCTAAAACCACACTCGGCATGAAGATCCAGCCGCCAAGTCGTTGCGCCGATTTTTCGGCAACTTTTTCATCGATCCCTTTGATATTGCCGGGTTTAATTTGTTTGAATAATGATAACAGGCCCAAGATTAGGATTAAAATACCAATCACCAGATAAGGTAAGAACTTAGCACCGGCGAAGATTACCGCCAGAATCACCCAAAACAATCCAGTTCCGATTCGCGCGGGATTTTCCCGGTCACGAAACGATTCAATTCCGGCAAATAGCATAATCAACCCAATCAGGACATAGAAGACTTCTAGAAAATTAGTTATAAATGTGGTCATTGCTAGTCCTGCTATGCAAAACATGGAGAAATGTAGAAAAACATTACTGATTTCCACATTTAGAAAGATTGCATATTTCCTTTCTTTTATTTTGCTTACTACCGTTATAACGTTGGTATTCCAATATTCCTAGTTAGGAATACTACATTGACCAGCTATGATAGTTTAAGGGCTAAGCCAGCCCCATCGTTTTATATTTTTTAAATCAAAGCTAATAAATTAGCCACGGCGTTTTCGTCGCGCTCAAGTCTAGCCCCACAATGGTAACAGTCATACTCGTTATGTCGAGTACCATGGCGCTGATTACCTCGCAACCCCACTTTTTCTTCACCTTGTTTGATATAGCCGCAAACCGAACAACGTTGTGTTGATGGATAGAGTCGATCTGCTAGGACCAACTTTTTTCCATACCATTGACATTTATAAGTTAGTAGCTGACGGAAATATCCAAACATTGAGCGATGTAAGCCTTTTGATGCGACATGTGTCATCTGCATTTTCTTCACGGCTAAATCTTCAATCACAATCGTATCAAACTGAGTAACCAGTATAGTCGTGAATTTATGCATCAGATCGTGTTGGCAATCGGCAACTTTACGATAGTCTCGTTGCAACTTGTTTTTCGTTGCAAGATAGGCTTTCGTTTTAGTTGCCTGTTTCCCATTAACTTGACGTTTACGTGCCAATTGACGTTGATAGAACTTAATCCGGTTGTACAAGCGCACCAACTTGAGAGGCAGCGTTTTTAACACACCTAACGTATAGTTCAAGTGGCCGACATTCACATCCACGGCTGTCACTTGATTAGTTTTGATTTTCGGTTCAATAGCTACTTCAAAATTCAAGCAAGCCCAATAAATACCATTCTCACAATAAATACTAACGGACTTTAAGATTCCACTTAAATCGACCTGCTTATTGAAGCGAATGTCGTACCAATCTTTGACACCATATGGCTTATCTAACCGTAACTTACCTGCGACTAACTTAGCACGGTCAGTTTTGAAGCCTTGGCGTGGTGCTCGCTTGGATTTGAGCTTTGGCCGTCCCCAATTAGGTTGAGCTTGATCAAAAAAGTTCTGCCAAGCAATTCCTAAATCAGCAACGGTTAATTGTAAGGTCCGAGCTGACAAGCCATATTGCCAGTCAGCTTTGTTTGCCACTAATTCATTGCGAACTAGCCATTGACTAGGTCTAGGATTATCGTCAGCGCTTAAGCAATGGGCTTCGTATAAATCGTTCCAGGTTGCTAGTGCGTTGTTCCAGCAATAGCGTCGATAATTACATAAATTACTGAGAGCTATCTGCATATGACTGTTAGGAGATAATCTGACCTTCTGGGTTCTAATCATGCTAATAAGCACCTCGACAGCGATAAAAGTTAGCGTAAACAATCATTCATTACGTTACTTAATCAATATAGCATAATAACTCAAAACTAATCCTGAATTTACACAATCAATACTTACTTTACAAGATTAATACAAAGGCGGTTTACCATTGTGGTAATAATTTTCATACTATCCAACTCCATGTTTGCTTTCTTTAGATAATATGATCATTTTTCTATAAGACACCATGTTTTACTACATTTTAGCTAACAGTTATCGTCCGCCTGCTTCTTATTGCGCTTAACATTAAATTGCCGGTCAAAACGTATATTGTAGATGGCCGTGATGATAAACGTGATCACCGCCATTGGAATCGAGTACAGGACAATACTGGTTGGCTCAACCGCATGGCCTAGCGACTTCATCGTACTGGCCATTAATAACACGCCCCCAGACGCCACGAATAGGTTCTGAGCGTAGAAGTTACCGAAATTATCGGTCGCTGCTGACCGCGCTTTGATCAAGTCAATCTGCTTCGGCGTTAACTTTTCCCGGGCCCCAGCCGCGGCTTGGACCATTGGACTAATTAGTGGCCGGACGAATTGAACTTGCCCGGATAACGTAATCCCAAAGGCACAAGCGACCTCACGGATCAGTAAATATAAATTCAAAATACGACCCGGTGTTAAATTCTTCAATTTTTTGATGGCGTTGACGGCGGCTTGTTTTAAACCGTGCCGTTCAATAACCCCAATCATCGGTAAGGTTAAGAAGAACAACGAGACGACGCGATTCTCCACAAAACTTTTACCTAGTAACGTTAATAAGTCCGGTACCGAGATACCAGCCACTAAGGCGGTCGCCACCGCCGAAATAATCACGACCGCGATTGTATCAAACTTGAATGCGAAGCCCAAGATGATAATGACGATCCCAATTAGCTTTAGATATTCCATATTACTGCCCCCATTTTAGCCGTCTAATTCATGATAATGATTACTTTTTTATCATTGTAAACGTTTTTAACAGATTAGCATGGCTTCGGACTGACCGTCAAATCCGGTTAAGGGCTGGTTGGTGACCTTAAGCGGTTTGAAAGTCGTTCGGTGACTGGCTTTACGAACATATTTGCGACATAAATAAAAATTATTTCAATATAAAAAAGCTAATCATTACGATTAGCTTTTTTAGTACTATTTAAGTGTGACTGACATCACCGCATCCCCATGTTTAACGGCATGTGGCACGATTGGCTGAACAGTCGTTAATCGACCAGGTTGCGTATAAAATGTAATCACGGCATCGTTGTACCCATGTTGCCGGATCAGATCCCGGTCGAAGGTCAATAACAAATCACCAGCATGGACCGTTTGTCCATCCTGATAATAAGTCGTAAAACCTTCCCCACGGAGATTAACCGTATCAATCCCAGCATGAATAATGGTTTCAAGGCCATTTTCAGAAATAATCCCAAATGTATGCTTCGTCGAGAAGGTGAACTTGATGGTCCCATCAAATGGCGCATAGATGCGGCCGTCGCTCGGTTGAATCGCAAAGCCAGTTCCTGGTAAGCCCGCTTGATCAACCCCATTGTTCACATCCGTTAACGCTAAGACGTCACCATCGACTGGTGCTAAGACCGTTGTCGTAGCTGCATCGGTAGCTGGCATTGCGTCCGTATCACTGATACTCATATCACCATCTGCCAACTTTGCTTGGAGTTCATCAACAATTTCAGCATGACTGGTTTCCGTAATCTTAACTTTGAACATGAAAACCAACAAGGACAGAATCGAGCAAGCTAATGGCAAGTAAAAAGCCAAGCCATTGAACACATTAATGTCATGCGTCGTCATATCTGCGGCGGTCGCACTCCCCGTCATCCCGGCAACTAAGGCAATCGCACCGACAATCCCGTTGGAGAACGCCCCGGTAATCTTGTCTAACATTGGGCGAACCGCTAAGACGACGGCTTCATTACGGTTACCATTCTTTAATTGCCCATATTCGATTGAATCGGTTAATGATAGCACCACAACTAATTGGGCAAAGGTAAAGTTAAATAAAATCAAGCCGATAATCAACAACGTCATATTCGTATGTGCCGTAATAAAGATTAAGTAAGATAAAATCATCGATACTTGACCGACCGCATATAAAACCTTCCGCGGAATGAACCGATTTAAGATTGGGTATAATGGGGCGGTCCCAAAACCAATAATCGTTGCCACGGCTCCGGCAATCCAGAACTCGCCCGGTTGCCCAACTACGAATTTGAAGAGGTAATATAAGACCCCATTTGTGACCACGTACGCCAAAGAATATAACAAGTACGCTAAACTAATCCATAAGATCTGATCATTCTTCGCAATCCCGACGAACACATCTTTAATAGAAGTCTTTTGCTTAGCGGCTTGGCGAATGACGTTGTTCTTTTCTTTCGTCCCAAAGGCCACACATAAAGCGGAAAAGATAGCGACAATCCCAACGATTATCGCAAAGGCTAACCAGCCTTGCGGACCTTGAGTGTGTTTACCAGTCGCCATAAACGTGAAATAAGTGGTGATTGGGACAACGACCATCGTCAAACCATTCCAACCGATTGACCCCGTGAAACTGCCTAACGAGGTGAAGATTCCCCGCGCATGACTATCTTCACTAATCGCCGGTACCATGCCCCAATATGAGACATCGGCTAGGGAGTAGAAAATATCCAACGTGATAAATAAAATGACGAATGCTACCGCGAACAGGACCCAGTTCACTTTCGCAAGTCCAAAGATTCCGGTAAAAATAATGACTAATAAAATCGAACTAACCACACTCCCGATGACTTGCCACGGTTTAAACTTGCCCCAGCGTGTTTCGGTATTATCAACGATATTCCCTAGAATCGGATCAACGACGACTTCTGCTAAACGAATGACGACGACTAACCCAGTAATTAACCCAATCAGCTTGTTGGCAATGCTAACAGGCAAGCCACTAAACATCCCACTCGTCACATACACAATAAAATACGTACTTAAAGCGCCATAAAACGCCGAATGTCCCAAATTACCTAACGCAAAGGCCACGCCCTCATTCACTTGATGCCAAGACAGTTTCTTTTTGGTCACAACTTGTTGATTTGCATTTTCTTCCATCAATTTCACCCCATTAAACTTGACTATTTCGTTGCTACAAAGACCCGCACACCATATGCACCAAGTGTCTGTTCGCCACTAACCGGCTGATTGGCGTTCAACGCATCGGCTAATGGCGCTGTAACGGTTACAGTCGCTGGTTCATGACTAAAGTTAATCACAAAGTAGTACTTGGCATGGTCATTCTCACGACTCTGAATACTAACCGCCGCCGTCGACTTTTGAATTGGCATCGCTGGTACTAAGTTTAAGTCCGCCACAACCCGTTGATAAAAGTCGGCTAAACCAGCATTATCCATCCGTGCCGCCAAATAATACGCGGTGCCTTTTCCTAACTGATGCTTGGTTAAAGCAGCCGTGCCAGCATAGAAATCTTGTTGATACGTGCCCAAGACTTCTGCTGTCTTGACCGTTACCAAGTCACTGTAATCATTGATCTGATACGTCTGTCCAAAAGCTTTGAGTTGGTTATGCTGTTCGGGGTAATACGTGTCCGTTTCCGTCACCGTAACGCCATATACCGCTTGTAAATCTGGTAACCAACCGCCTTGATAAGTTAAGAAATCTCGGTCAACGACACCGGTAATATACGTGCCGACCAGATGACCGCCTTGCGCCACATAAGCTTTTAACTTTGCAGCAAAAACCGTGGTCATCATGAAATGCATCGGATCAATCACGAGGTCAAACGCCGTTAAGTCCGCATCCGTGCCCACTAACTCAACCGGAATATCATGCTGCCAAAAATACTGATACTGGTTTTGAATCGTTTCCCAATAGTGTTTCGTCGCCCCGGCATAATTGCGAGCATCATTTAACGCCCACATATTGTCATAATCAAAGACAATCGCAACTTTAGCAGCCGTTCGGTGAGTATCATGCGCTGCCTGCAACCGTTGTAAGTCATTGCCAACCTGCGTCACATCTTTAAAAGCCCGCGTCTGATCACTCAAATTATTCGTAATCACTGCCCCATGGAACATCTCCGAAGCCCCACGCGATTGATGTAATTGGAAATACATCACTGAATCCGCACCATGCGCGATTTCCTGTAAACTGGCCATTTCATGCATGCCCGGTCGTTTGGCCCGATTGACTGGATGCCAATTGACTTGCGAGGGTGTGTTTTCCATAATTAAATAGTTATCATGCTTCAAACTACGCATCATGTCGTTCATCAAGGCCGTCTTCATCGCAAGATGCGCGGTACTTTCATAGCCGTTACTCCAGTTCGGGTAAGAGTCCCAGCTGACGATATCGACATGCTTAGCAAACTTTTGATAATCTAAATCGGTGAAAACTTCTGATTCTGGCGGATTACCGCCCATAAAGTTCGTGGTAATTGGGATGTTCGGTGTCAACTCGCGTAATGGCTTAATCTCAGCTTCATAAAAATCAATCGTCCGATCCGTGACAAACCGTTTCCAATCTAGGTTTAAGCCCATCACATCGACATCACTGTGTGGGGTTGGCGCCACGATCTGGTTCCAGTCCGTATAGGTATGCGCCCAAAAGCCACTCCAATAAGCGTGATTCAGCCGATCTAGGGTCTGATACTTAGCTTGTAGCCACCGCCGAAATTCGGTTTGGCAAAGGTCACAATAACATTGCCCACCATATTCATTGGAAATATGCCAGAGCACCAGGTTATCGCGATCACCATAACGTTCGGCTAACTTCCGGTTGATCTGTTGGACCTTTTCCCGATAAACTGGCGAAGTGTAACAATGATTATGGCGTTCACCATATTGGTTGCGTTGGCCATTCTCATCGACCCGTAAGACTTCCGGATATTTTTGCGCTAACCATTGAGGCCGTGACCCACTCGGGGTTGCTAAAACGACTTTGGTGTTTTGCGCCGCAGCTCGATCAAAAATATCATCTAACCAGCTAAAGTCGTAATGCCCTTCACTGGGTTCCAACTTGGCCCAAGAAAAAATGCCAAGTGTCACTGCGTTTAATTTAGCTTCTTTGAAGTAGTTAAAATCTTGATCAATAATTTCTGGATGATCAAGCCATTGGTCGGGATTGTAATCACCGCCATGGAGAAAACCATCAATCTTTAAAGGATTCGTCATTAGTAAAATCACTCGCTTTCGTTTTAGTCGCTTGTTTAACTTATTCGATGGCTTAATCATAATGGATTTACAGGCTTTATGAAAGCGGTTTAATAAATTAATTACTAAAAGGTGGTAAACAAGATTTAAACTTGTTTACCACCATTACATCGCTTTACATTCGCAAATGTAAGCGTATTATTTAATTAGGAAAACAATTCAATTTAGTGAATAACCATTTAACTGGCTAAAAAATCAGGATAATTTTAGTAAAACCATTAACTAGGAGGTGGTCGTATGGCAACCATTCGTGAAATTGCCGCTAAAGCTGGCTATTCACCGGCAACAGTCTCAAGATTGTTGAATAACGATCCAACCTTTTCCATTTCAGATACCGCCCGTAAACGAATTCTCAAAACCGCGCAAAGCCTTAATTATCAACAACCAAATGCGACTCGTGGCTTAGCCTATCAAGTCGCCGTCATCTTTGCCGTCCAACCGCAAAAAGAACTGGAAGACGTCTACTATAGTAATTTGCGCCAAAGTATTGTGACGCATGGTGACCAATCAAACCTGAAACTCAGCTTCTATCATAATATCGAAGCCGTCCCACCAGACATCGATGGCTTTATTGCCGTTGGTGAGTTTTCAAAAACAAGCTTACTCGCATTACGGCAATTATCTCCGCATCGGATCTTTGTGGATGCTAATCCTGATCCGCACCACTTCAGTTCGGTACAGCCTAACCTGGAAGCAATCACGGAACGTGCGATTGATTTGTTTAGACAAGGTGACATCGCTCCGATTGGCTTTATCGGTGGTGGCTTTTGGTCTGATAATCAGGCCGGCAGTGTTCATAAGGATGCCCGTCAGAAATACTTTGAAAGTTATTTGCGTGAACTAAATGGTTACGATGACCGTTTTGTCTTTATCGGCAAAGACTTCTCGGTTGCTAGCGGCAAAGCATTGGGTGAACAGATCGTCGCCTCTTTGCAAACTCAGCCATTACCTAAAGGCTTTTTAGTCGCCTCGGATCCATTGGCCGTTGGCGTGTTGCAGGCCTTTAATGAACATAAGATTACCGTACCGTTAGACACGACCATTATCAGTATCAACGATATCGATATTGCTCAATATGTGTCACCGCCACTAACAACCTTCCATATTGATACCGACGAGCTGGGACAGTTAGCGATTAACGCGCTGAAAGAATCCTTGATTTTTGATACTCGGGGCAAACGTAAGATTCTGTTAGATGCTGATTTAGTCTATCGGCAGAGTTTTCCTAAACCTACTGAATAAAACAAGGCGGCCATGCTAAACCGATTTTTCGATTTAGCATGGCCGCCTTTGTTGGACTCTAATCGAAAACGCCGACCAATTGGCCGACGTTTTCCAGAGGTTTATTCAATTAAAGTGGTTAAAAGCTTATTTATGGGCGAAGTAAGCGTGGATCATATGTTTATCAACAGTGATATATTTACCATTCTTCAATTGTAAACGTAACTTACCTTTACTCTTCACGAGTTTCCTAATCTTAAGCATCGTCCCACGTTTGTAGGTTGTGTGCTTACCTTTAAGCGTCTTGCTGTTGTAAGCTGACAAGCCTTTCGCATTGATTACTTTAACCTTGATTGGCTTCTTCGTGTAATCAGCGGAAGTAATATATTTACTGTTTGTGGTAATATACCCAGTCTTACCATACGTCTTAGACCCCTTGTTGATGTCCTTGACTTGGTAACGATTGCCCTTCTTCGTCACAATCTTGAACTGTGCCCACTTGCTTTGTGATTTTGCTGCAAAGAACTTGTAGCGATTCTTCTTGGTAAATTTGGCTTTCTTGTAGAAGCCAAGTTTCTTTTGAGCGTAGACAATCTTGCCTTTTAACTTGTTCTTTTTGGCTGGCTTTTCTTTGTGGGATTCAGATGTTGAGTTTGCAGAAATTGAATCACCAGCACTTGAAGATGTTTGTGCATTACCATTAGCAGATACACTGGGTGTGTTGGTTGAACTATTTGTATCTGGTTTTAGTGTTACTGTATTACCTGTACTTGGTTTATCTGGTTTTGGCGTTGCTGTATTACCTGTTCCTGGTTTATCTGGTTTTGGCGTTGCTGTACTACCTGTACCTGGTTTATCTGGTTTTGGCGTTGCTGTACTACCTGTACCTGGTTTATCTGGTTTTGGCGTTGCTGTACTACCTGTTCCCGGTTTATCTGGTTTTGGCGTTGCTGTACTACCTGTTCCCGGTTTGCTTGGTGCTGGCACTGTCGCATTACCAGTCTTAACATCATTAATTAAATCAGGTAAGATCTCCGTACCCTTATCTGTACCTAACATCGCTTGTTTAATAATTGTTTTAGCTACAGCTCTAGTTTTCCCTGCTTTAAGCATAACAGTTGCCACATTGGCAGTCGGTTGCCCATCGAAACTAAGCGTTAATTTCAAGATGCCGTTATCAACTGACTTTCGTAATACCTTAGTCCCTTCAGGAATCTTAATATCATCAAGACTTTGACCGGCCAAATCAATTTGTGCATCAAAAGTCCGAATTTGGCGATTTCCATTAGCTTTAAACTGTAAATCAAATCTATTTTGACCATTCTTTAAATTAATAGATTCAACTTGACGTTGCTTTTTAGCTAACTCGGTTTGACTGAGAAATGCTGACGGATCAAATACTTTACCAGTCATTGAAACAGGTTGTTGAACCTGTAACGCATTTAGAATCAATGAACTAATATCTGCGTTACTACCACCTTTAATCCGCCTACCTGCATCAACAGTCTCACCGCCAAGCGCTAGAAAGATATTATAATTTGATGGGTCATTTGAATATGGGCCACCATGGCGATGTAGCGCGCCACCATGATCAGCATTAGCAATCACTAGCGTGTCATGAATATGCCCAGTCGCTTCAAGTTTGTCCATCACAGTTTTAAATAACGAATCATACCTTGCATAATGGTTCCAATAGTTATCATTGTACCAACCATGAGCATGTGCTTCGATATCCATTTGATCACTTTGCATATAAACTACGGATGTATCTTTATACTGGTCACTACCAATATAGTCAGCAACATCATCAAAAGATTTGAAAGCACCTGAATGTTGTTTTTCAATAGCTGCATCTGGTTCCATAATACCGTTTAAAAACGGTGCCCATTCCGAAAATGCAGCCATATTCTGAGTAGGCGCAGCTTTTTGTAATACTTTAAATACTGATGGATACTTAGCTTGCTCTTTCCCAAAATCATTAAAGTACTCTAACCCTGCAGATGTATTTGTCATTTTATAATTTTCATCCATATCACCCCACGGGATTCCATGAATCATTGAAGAATAGTTCTGAGCAGAAATGGTTGGTCTAACCGCCTCTGCATCGGTACTCATCGCAAATTTATTTTTGAATAAGTCGATTGTATAAGTGTTCTTTCGCTTAGCTAAAATATCTTTGTCTTCAGTCCAAGTTGGGATTGTCTTATCATCCTTGGCATAATACATCCCTTTAGGATCCCATGGATTACCACCACCATCAGTGGTTAAAACAATCACATGTTTATATGGTTGGATTTTAGCTTCTGCCGCTACTGCCTGCTTGCGTTCTGTCGGTGCCAAGGCGATATCACCAGCCCCGACAATGCCATCACCATTGTAATCATTAATATTTTTAGCATGAATGGTCACATTTTGTTGACCGGCAATAGTCATTTTCGGATTACTAACATCTTTACCATCAACACTTGCTGACACATTTTTTACAGTTAATTTAGTCGTCTCATTCTGGTGACCATTTATTTTAGCCCGCAAATTAATACGTGCTAGCTTCGTTTGACTATATTTCCGCATCTCACTCTTAGAGAGAACCGCACTAGTTTTAACATGTAACACGCCGGCACTCGTCTGCGTCACGGTTGTATTGTTAGATCCTAATAACTGGTCAGCTGAAATAAAATCAAATTTATCTTGATCATATAAAACATCATACTCGAGGTTATTAATATCACCGGCTGTTTGCTGCCGAGTATGCACGTTTAAACTATACTTATGCCCAGCGACAACATCATCTGCCCCAACCAATTGAGTGTCAAATGCTTGAATGACTTCCTTTTCACTCGTTATATCTGCACGAGCAGCTGTACTTAGCTGCTGAACTTCAGCATCTGATAAAACATGATTATAAATTCGAGCAGTCTTAACCTCTCCAATCATGGCTGACTGAACATAGCTAGTATCTTTTCCACTATCCCCACCAATCATAAAATGATTAGCTGAATTGGCTCGTTTGAAGTTCCCACTATTAGTCACACTGCCTACTAACTTACCATTTAAATATAATTTAGTTTTATGATTCTTAAAATCAATAATCCCAACTGCGTGATTCCATTTACCCTGTTTAAAAGTTGAATTAGGCGTCTTGTAACCTTTACCATCATGAGCAAAAAATGTTAACTTACCGTTTTGAATCCCAAGTCCTAGACCACCGCCTTCTTGGTTTGAAAAAATATCTTTTTCACCACTAGTTGGTCCTTCATATTTGAAAAAAGCTTCGAGCGTGACACCATTTTTTATCTCCGTATAATTACTTTCTGTAAATGGTACTACATAACCAGAGTTACCATCAAAACTTGTAACTTTGCCCTTGATGGTTGGATCCGTCACGACTTGCGGTGTTCCTAGCGCAATAACCTCTGGGATTGTCTTTACCCCATCAATCGGATTAGCTTGCGATAAATCAATATCTACAAAAGGTTTTATCGTAGTTTTAGGGTTCGCTACCGAATGACTCTGATACTGTATTGCTGCTGCAAAAGCGGGTGTGGCAGTTGTTAGCAACGATAATGTTGCTGAACATAATGCGATGGTTGTCAACACTCGGGTCTTCAAAATATAATCACTCCGATTTAGTTTTTTATAGACTTACATCTATTGCAATTATTTTACTAAATCAATGTAAATTTTATGAAAAATCAATGTAAACATAAGATGTTATTTACAGCTATAAATATAAAGCTTATGTAAATAAATTACTAAGTGCCCCATCAACCCTATGATTGCACACTAAAAGGAGCCGACTAATTTTGTCGACTCCCTCAATTACAAATTAAAACTGTTATTCTTTACTTTGCAAAATAAGCGTGGATCATGTGTTTATCAACAGTAATATACTTACCGTTCTTCAATTGTAAACGTAGCTCGCCTTTGCTCTTCACAAGTTTCTTAATCTTAAGCATCGTCCCACGTTTATAGGTCTTATGCTTGCCCTTAAGTGTCTTATGACTGTAAGCTGACAGACCTTTGGTATTGATTACTTTAACTTTAATTGGCTTCTCGGTGTAATCTGCTGACGTGACATACTTACGGCTTGCAGTAATATAACCGGTCTTACCATACGTCTTAGACCCCTTGTTGATGTCCTTGACTTGGTAACGATTGCCCTTCTTCGTCACAATCTTGAACTGAGCCCACTTGTTTTGTAACTTAGCTGCGAAGAACTTGTATCGGTTTTTCTTGGTAAATTTGGCTTTCTTGTAGAAACCAACCTTTTTTTGAGCATAAACAATCTTGCCCTTAAGCTTGTTCTTTTTAGCTGGTTTCTTTTTATGAGATTCAGCTGCCACAGTATCTGTATTTGGCTTAGCAGGCTTTGCTGGTTTAATCGTTGCGCTATTACCAGGTGTTGCCGGCGCAGTTATGGCACCACCATTACCAGGAGTGCTTGGAGCTGGCTTGCCTGGTTCCGGTTTTGGTGCTGGCTTATTTGGTTCTGGTTGCTTGGCAGTGGCATCGGTTGTGACATCGGGCAATACTTCCGCCCCTTTATCAGTCCCAATCATTGCTTGCTTGATGGTAACCTTAGCAGCAGATCTAGCCTTACCAGCTTTGAGCGTGACAGTTGCCATATCAGTAGCTGGTTGCTTATCAAAGCTAAGCGTTAGTTTCAAAATGCCATTTTCAACATCTTGGCGTAAGACTTTAGCACCCGCTGGAACGGTTACTTTATCAACTGTCTGACCAGCTAAGTCAATCCGTGTCTCGATCGTTCGAATTTGGCGATTACCATTAGCCTTAAACTGTAAATCAAACTTATTTTGACTATTCTTCAAATTAATTGATTCAACTTGACGATGCTTTTTAACCAATTCAGTTTGGTCAAGGAAGGCTGAGGAGTCAAATACTTTTCCGACCATTGAAGCTGGCTGTTTGATTTGAAGAGCATTCAAAATCAGAGAGCTAATATCAGTATTACTACCACCCTTAAGTCGTCTCCCGGCATCAACCGTTTCACCGCCTAAAGCTAAAAAGATATTATAATTAGATGGGTCTTTTGTGTAAGGCCCACCATGACGTCGTAAAGCCCCACCATGATCCGCATTAGCAATGACTAACGTATCATGAATATGTCCAGTAGCCTCCAACTTGTCCATCAGGGTCTTAAACAATGAGTCATAACGTGCATAGTGGTCCCAATAGTTGTCATTATACCAACCACGAGCATGTCCCTCTATATCCATCTGGTCACTCTGCATGTAAACAAGTGATGTATCCTTAAATTGATCACTACCTACATAATCTGCAACATCATCAAATGACTTAAACGCTCCTGGATTTTCCTTTTCAATTGCAGCATCTGGTTCCATAATACCGTTTAAGAATGGTGCCCATTCAGAAAAAGCAGCTAAGTTTCGCATCGGCGCTTCTTTTTGAAGGACTTTAAATACCGAAGGATACTTAGCTTGTGCTTTACCAAAATCATCGAAGTAATACTGTTTAGCACTCGTATTCGTCATTTTATAACTTTCATCCATAGTTCCCCAAGGAATGCCATGAATCATTGATGAATAGTTTTGTGCAGAAATAGTTGGTTGAACAGCTTGAGCCGTGGTACTCATAGCAAACTGCTTATTAAATAAATCAATCGTATACTTATTTTTTCGCTTAGCTAAAATTTCTGGACTAGTTTCCCAAGTTGGTACTGTCTTTTCATCTTTTGCATAGTACATTCCTTTTGGATCCCATGGATTACCACCACCATCCGTTGTCAGTACAATCACGTGTTTATACGGATGAATCTCAGATTTTTTAGCAATTGCTGCTTTCTTATCAGCTGAAGCTAACGAAATATCGCCAACACCGATAAGTCCATCACGATTTAAATCAGCCGTATCTTTGGCTCTGATAGTTACATTCTGTTCTTGCTTGATATCAAAATCACTTTTAACAGGTTGATTTGCGAAAGTAGCTAACGCATTAGTTATAGCTATCTTTGCCTTAGTATCTTGACCATCGACGGCTTTTGCCCTTAACTTAATTCGCGCTAGTCGTGTTGCCCGATAATCACGCATTTCTTTAGTTGAAAATCTTGCCTTAGAGGTAACTCGCAACGTTGTCTTGCCTTTATCCTGAGCATTACTCATTTTTTGAACAGTTGTCGCATTACCACCTAATGTCTGATCAGCAGCTACAAAATCAAACTTGTTAGCATCAAAAGTGACATCATATTGAATTTGTTCAATATCGCCGGTTTTATCCTGATGCGTGTGTAGATTCAAGTTATAGATATGACCATCAACGGCATCCGTCGCCCCAACTAATTGAGTTGTGAATTTCTGTAACGTCAACTGCATACCCTTGTGTGCTAATATGCTGAGATTTTGTGCCTGTTCACTGGTAATAGCACTATCATAGAGACGGGCTGATTTAATTCTACCAACCATCCCTTTTTCCATGCTCTCATTCTTGGCACTATTTCCCCCAACAATAAAACGATCGTTGGTACCATTATCGCTAAACTTCAACTGACCATCATTCTTCTGCTCATCAACTAGTTGGCCATTAACATATAGACTAGTCGTCTTTTTGTCGGTATCTACCACACCGACGACATGCATCCATTTCCTACCACCCATGACACCTTTAGCAGTCACATTCTTAGTACCATCATGTGCCGTAAAAACAATATTAGCACCATTAAGGCTTAGCCCTAAGCCACCAGCCTCTGTAAGATTAGAAAAAATGGCGTGTTCACCAACAGCTGAGCCCTCATATTTGAACATTGCTTCAATTGAAATCTGCTTTTTGACCTTATTTTGAACTGACTTATCGAAGTTAAAACTATAGCCAGAAGTTCCATTTAATAATGCTTCTTTTCCATCAAAAACTGTTGAATCAACAATGCTAGGGCTGCCTACTGTGGTTAAACCTTTCGAACCATTATTAAAATCAAAACCTACCATAGATTTAGGTACTTCTGCTTTAAAAGTCTGATTAGTCACACTACGGTTACCATCACCCTTAACCTGAATACCAACATGAGGAGTCGCTGCAAGTGCAGGCGTAGCTGTCGTCAGTATAGTTAAAGCCACCGAACATAATGCGACTGTTGTTAATGCTTTAGAATTCAAAATATTTTCACTCCGTTTTCTGATTATCTATATTTACTCAACATTGATAAGTTTACTGAACCAATGTAAAAGCAATGAAAGTATTACGTAAAGGTTGTCTTTACTTTCAGAAAATGATTATATTTTTTGTGTAAAATTTTTAACATTCCATAAGTCTATTGATGGAATGCAAAGCCTTTTACGTCACCACATTAGTAATGCATAATAAAAAAGCCGCCTCTATTTCCTTTTTAAAAGGATTGAGGCGACTTCAATAAACTTTTCAGATGATACCTTTAGTGCTTATTACTTTGCAAAGTAAGCATGGATCATGTGCTTATCAACAGTAATATACTTACCATTCTTCAATTGTAACCTTAACTTGCCTTTGCTCTTAACAAGTTTCTTAATCTTAAGCATCGTCCCACGTTTGTAGGTCATATGCTTGCCTTTAAGTGTCTTACTGTTGTAAGCTGACAAGCCCTTAGCATTGATTACCTTAACCTTGATTGGTTTCTTAGTATAATCAGCAGATGTTACATACTTGCTACTTGAGGTGATATAACCAGTCTTACCATACGTCTTAGAACCTTTGTTGATGTCCTTAACTTGGTAACGATTACCCTTCTTTGTCAAAATCTTGAACTGAGCCCACTTATTTTGTGGCTTAGCTGCAAAGAACTTGTAGCGGTTCTTCTTAGTAAACTTAGCCTTCTTGTAGAAGCCAACCTTCTTTTGAGCACAAACAATCTTGCCCTTAAGTTTATTCTTTTTAGCTGGTTTTTCTTTATGTGATTCAGATACTGTTACATTAGTATCTGTATTTGGCTTAGTAGACTCTGTTGGTTTAGTCGTTGCACTACCATTATTACCAGAAGTGCTTGGAGCGGGCTTGTTTGGTTCTGGCTTTGGTGCTGGAGCTGGTTTGTTTGGCTCTGGTTTTGGTGCAGGCTGACCATTAGTTAAATCCGTAACTTTGTCAACTTGCTTAGTACTTAAGTCAGATAAGATTTCTTTCCCCTTATCAGTACCTAACATAGCTTCTTTAATGGCTACTTCAGTAGCTGCTTTAGCCTTAGCAGGCTTCATAGTGACAACTACCATCGTATCATCAGGCTGCTTATCAAAGCTTAAAGTTAATTTCAAGATGCCATTTTGAACTTCTTGACGGATAACTTTTGCACCAGCTGGCACATTGATTTTATCAATACTCCGACCGCCTAAATCAACTCGTGCATCAACTGTTCGAATCTGACGATTACCATTTGCTTTGAATTTCAAAGCAAACTTATTTTGATCCTTTTCTAAATTAACAGATTCAACTTGACGATTCTTTTTCGCCAATTCAGTTTGAGAAAGGAATGCTGAAGAATCAAAAACTTTTGCCGTCATTGACTTAGGCTGTTCAACTTGTAACGCCTTTAAAATCAATGCCGAAACGTCAGCGTTACTCCCACCTGAAAGACGACGACCAGCATCAATCGTTTCCCCGCCTAAAGCAAGATACGTATTGTAATTTGACGGATCTTTAGTACCAGGACCACCATGACCATAGCCACTACCACCATGATCAGAGTTAGCAATAACTAACGTATCATGAATATGGCCTGTTGCTTCCAACTTATCCATAACTTCCTTGAACAACGCATCATACTTAGAATACGTTGCCCAATAATCATCATTATACCAACCATGACCATGGCCTTGACCATCCATTTGGTCACTTTGCATATAAACTAATGACGTATCATTAAACTTGTCACTTCCAATATAGTTTGCGACATCATCAAATGATTTCCAAGAATTTGACCGTTGTTTTTCAACTGCGGCATCTGGTTCAGTGATACCACTAATAATTTGATGCCATTCAGCGAAGGCAGCAAGTCCTTGAGTTGGATTATTCTTTTGTAAAACTTTAAATACTGATGGATACTTCGGATCTTTCTTCCCAAAATCAGCAAAGTATTTCTGACCAGCTGTACTATTAGTCATCTGATATTCTTTATCCATTTGACCCCATGGTAACCCATGTAGCATGGACGAATAGTTTTGTGCCGAAATTGTTGGCTGTACCGCTTGAGCCGTTGTGCTCATTGCAAATTGTTTATTAAACAAGTTCATAGCATAGCTATTCTTACGTTTAGCTAACAGTGTTGGGCTGCTCGTCCATTGTGGGAGTTTACTATTATCATTTGTATAGTACATCCCGGTTGGGTCCCATGGGTTACCACCACCATCAGTCGTCAACACAATAACATGCTTATATGGTCGAATTTCAGCAGCTTTAGCAACTTCAGCTTTACGAGCTTCCGGTGCTAAGGCAACATCACCAGCACCAACAATGCCGTCACCGTTATAGTCATTAATATTTTTTGCATGAATAGTGATGTTTTGTTGCCCCACAATATCCATCTTCATATCAGTAACATTTTTGCCATCAACACTAGCTTTAGCGTTTTTTACAGATACAGTTGTTGTCGCATTTTGCTTACCTACCGGCTTGGCCTTCAATTGAACCCGTGCCAGACGCGTTACACCGTATTGATTAAAGTCAGCCTTAGATAAAGTTGCAGTCGATGAAATGTGTAAGGTATGATCATCAACCTTAGTAACAGCTGTTTGCTTGTCACCACCAAGTAAGAAGTCAGCACCTGTGAATTCAAACTTAGCTGGATCAAAGGTAACATCATATTCTACTTTATCAATATCGCCATAATCGGCTTGATTTGTATGCACATTTAAATTGTAAGTATGTCCCGAGACAACATCTGAAGGGCCCACTAATTCGGTCTTTAATTGTTGGCTGACATTTTTTTCATCATGAATATCATTTCTAGCGGCAACACTCAATTTTTGTACATCAGCATCAGTTAAAGCTTTATTATAGACTCGCGCTGTTTTAACTTTACCTTGCATGCCAAATTGTAAAGCATCATTTGAGCCACTATCGCCGCCAATAACAAAGTTTTGGGCACTAGAACTAGCAAACTTAATATTACCGCTATTATCAAGTTGACTAACCATTTTACCATTGACATATAGTTTGGTCTTTTTAGCTACCGTGTCAATAACACCAACCGCATGTACCCATTTACCAATCTTTACATCAGATTTCGGTTGCTTGTAACCATTACCATCATTTGCAAAGAAGTTTAGCTTTCCATCCACCATCCCTAATCCAAGGCCACCACTTTCTTGGTTAGAAAAAATGTCATGCTCACCGCTTGTACTACCTTCATACTTAAAGAGCGCTTCAACTGCAACACCATTTTTCATTGCATCATAGTTTTTTTGTGCCATTGGCAATAAATAAGCACTCGTACCGTCAAAAGAAGCAACCTTACCGTTCATATTTTCATCGGTTGTAACTTGAGGGGTTCCAACTGTTTTAATATTACTAATAGTTCCAGTAAGATCAGTTGGTGTTCCCTTTGAAAAGTCCATATCCACGTCAGACTTAGGCAGATTTGCCACAGCTTCAGCCCGGCTAATTCTTGGTTGATTGGCATTAGTAACTGCCGCGGCTGCTGGAGCCGCCGTTGTAATTAAAGTTAAAGTCGCTGAACACAACGCAATCGTCGTCAATACTCGAGGATTCAAATTATCTTCACTCCATTTTCTTTTGTCATATGTGTCTTCTCAACATAATTAGTTTACTGAACTAATGTAAATAAGCTGAAAGCACCGGGTAAAGGTTGTGTTTATTTTCAGAAAATAAATATATTATTTATGTAAATATTGCGTTTTTGCATGATTTTATTAACGGAAATAAAATTCTTTTACGTCAAAAGCTTCTCTCTCAAATACAAAAAATGCCTCAAACCAAGAATTGGCTTAAGACACTTTTCATAACTAACTATGATTTCTCATCATAGATTATCTTCAATCAATAACACCTGACAATTAATCCGCAAGAAGCTTTCTACTATTATAAGCAACTAAGCTTTAAACTGAATCTTCACATAATCCCGATACAACGGCAAACTCTCCATCAATTCTTGATGTGTCCCATGCCCACTAACATGACCCTGTTCGATGAAGTAAATCTGGTCAGCATCGACAATCGTACTCAAGCGATGCGCAATCACTAAGGTCGTCCGACCCTTCATCAATTCACCTAAAGCTTTTTGAACCATGGCTTCTGATTCAGAATCCAAGCTCGCCGTGGCTTCATCCAACATCAAGATTTTCGGATCACGCAAGAAGGCTCGCGCAATCGCTAAGCGTTGACGTTGACCGCCACTAACTTTAACACCGCGTTCACCCACTTGGGTATCCAAACCAGCTGACATCTCATGAACAAAGCCATCCGCTGACGCCAACTTCAAGGCCTGCCACAACTCATCATCGGTGAAGTTACGGGCAAACCCATACGTTAAATTATGCCGAATCGTGCCGGCCATAATGGCAGAGTCTTGACTCACATAACCAATTTGAGAACGCCAATCACTTAAATTCAAATCAGCCGCATTCTCATCACCAATCATCACTTGACCCGCAGTTGGTTGATAGTAACGTTCCAACAAACCAAAAATCGTTGATTTACCGCCACCGGATGGTCCGGCAAACGCCACGACCGTATTCGGTTTAGCTTCAAAGTTCACGTCATGTAACACGGGTTGGTCGTCATCGTCATACGCAAAGTCCACGTGTTGCATCGCTAACGTCTTAGCCGTCACTGATTTGGCAACACCCGTTTCCAATGCTTCTTCGGGTTCTTTAAGTAAGTCGCGTACCCGTTCCGTGGACCCGTTTGCTTTCGATAATTTATTAAAAAACTGAGCTAGTGTTCCAGCTGGTCCAATAATTTGGAACAGGTACATTAAGAATGACACTAATGTCCCCATCGTCATGGTACCATCCGCTACCCGAGCTGCCGCATAAACTAGCACGCCGACAAACAATGCCATCATGCCGGCCGTCATAATTGGGCCAGCGACTGAATCATAAATAGCTTCTTTTAAACCAATCTGATACAAGTCTTTGATTTGACCAAAGCCGGTCTTCGTTTCATAAGCTTCGGCATTGGACGACTTTACCAAGCGAATCTCACTCAACGTTTCATCCGTAGCTCCACTAAAAGTCGCTAAGGCATCTTGGCGTTGCCGACCGACTTTACTCGACAAATTCATAATTGGCATCATGATCAATAACAGTAACGGTACCGCTACAAACATGATCGCCGTCATCTTCCAATCCATTAATGACATAATCACTAAGGCCCCGAAAAGTTGCAACAACGACGTGACCATCTGTGGGAATGAATTAGCTAACAAATCCTTGATTTGGGTCGTATCGTTGACCAAACGCGAGGTCATCTCACCCGTCTTCACATCATCAAAATAACTGACGCGGAGCCGCACCAGTTTCTGCCATAACGTTGACCGTAAGTTAGCGACAACGTTTTCGCCAAAAATCCCCAGTAACGTTCCCGAAACCGCACTAATCACCGCACTGGCCACGAACAGGCCAATCACCCCTAATAAAAGCGGCCGGCTAATACCGTGACTAAAGCCATTAATCAACGTTTGGGCGAACTTCGGCACAATTAATTGCGCGCCAGTCGCCAACATACCGAGCAACAACCCAACCCATAACTGCCAATAACGCGGTTTCGTCTGCCGAATTAACTGCAAGAATCCGCGAAAATCAAACTTACCACTTGCTTTTTTGTGCGCCGTACGCGGCGCGGCCATTCTACGATCCATCTCAATGCCCCATGCTCTCTTAAAAGTTTAGAACCAGCGTCGACCCCAGCCCGGTTGATGGGGGAAGTTCATCCCATGACCGTGACCGCGCGGCATAAAGTCCCGTAAATCTAAATCTGTCATACTAGTACTTAATTTGGTTAACAGCTTTTCCAAAGTCGTCTTTTCATCATCGCTTAACCCGCTGAATAACTTCGTGGTTAAGTCATCAACCCGGTCAGCATGTTGATCAAACATCGCCCGACCGTCTGCGCTTAACCGCACAATGACGACCCGTTTATCAGTCTCGCTAGGGAGTCGTTCAACCAAACCGGCATCAACTAAGCGACTAATGGTGGCGCTGACGGAACTGGGACGGATATCCAGTAACTCCGCGATTTCGGCGTTCGTCAGGCCAGCCGGGGATTGTGATAACAATTGTAGGAGTCGCATCTGGCCGCGACCGCCCCCCATCATTCCGCCGTGCATGTCGCCGAGATCGCGCTGATGCATGACGGCCATCATAAAAGCCCGATTTTGCATTAATTTACCAAAACTATCGAATAACTCATGATTAAGATCTGTCATTTTAAATTTCCTCCTGTAGTTTGAATGTTTATTATATTAGTCTATTAGTTAGATTAATGCAACAAAAACTAACTAATTTGCTAACTATTTTCAACAAAAAAGCAGCAATCCCTTGATACCATTGAGATTACTGTCCTAATTATTGTTCGGTAATTAACCTTGAATTAATCGCAATCGTCTTTTTTTCACCACTAATCGCTAATTGTAGTGCGCGTTCACCAACCGTTTTAAAATAATGATCGATCGTTGGCAAATGAACCAATTCCCCCGACAACTGATGTTCCTGACCGATTAGAAACGGTACCGCCTCGCCAGCCGCCTGGTAACCGCGACTAACGCCAATCGCAATATCATCGCTATTAGCAAGAATCGCATCGAAATGTTGCCCACGCTTTAGATACGTTTTAGCGGCTCGCTCGCCATCCGCTAAAGTAATCACATCCGTCACACAAATTTCCGGGGCCGGTCGCTGACCAAAGACCATCTGATACGCATCCGCCGTCGCCTGACTCGTGGCACTAACCGCAATTGGTCGACTCATTAAGAGTCCAATCCGCTGATAACCATGCGTTTTCAAATATATTAAGGCATCGCGATAGGTTGTCCGGCGATGGGCATAGGCAGCGGGAATCCCACTGTCACGTGGATGTTCGCAAATCACAATTGACCCATATTGTCGATAATGAGCTAATTGGCTTAATGGCAGACCGTGCGACGTAAAGATCAAGGCATCATAGGCCTTGCGCCGCAACCCTTCTAAATATTGCAGCTCTAAGTCAGCATCGTAACGCGAGGATAACAAAACCACATGATATTTAGCCGCAAACGCCGCGGTAGTAATCCCATGAATGAGTTGTGTAAAGTACGGATGGTCCTCGTGGGGCAACACCACGCCCACATTAAACGTCTTGCCACGGCTTAAATCACGTGCCACATCGTTAGGCGCATAATCCAACTCATCAACAACTTTTTGAATCGCCGCGCGTGTTGCTGTGGAAACGTAATTCTGCTGATTAATCACGCGCGAGACCGTCGACACTGAGTAACCCGCAATTTTCGCCACATCCCGAATATTCGTCATCCTAACGCCTCCTGCAAAACTGTCGGTATAACTTGAGTATACCAGCTTGGCCGTCACTATCGAACATGTTCGATAACTTAAGTTTACGGTCTCGAACGCGTTCGAGGTCAAGAAAAAATAATCAAGGCTCATAAATACCCTGTATTTATAAAACATGCTATGATTAAGATACAAAAAAGAGTGCCAGCAAATGAGGCTGACACTCCACCTAAGTTGTTACTGTAATGGCTTAGTTTTAAATGTTGGAATAACCACCCGTAACTCTGCCAAAAGTTACATCGGGTGGTTATTTTTTGTTTTCGTTATCTTTGATGACTTCGTACGTGAAGCGGATGACCGCGAACACGAACCAGCACCAAGCTAACATGGCTGAAATTCTTTCCTAGTATGGGTACCCTATTTGGCATAAGCACCATCCCCAGTTTTCTAAACAGCCACCACCGTCACAACTTAGTGAATTAAGTATCCGGTAAAGGTTGGGTAATCGCCAATATTATGAAAACAAATTAATCAATTTTCAGTAACTAAAAAGTCCGACCACAACAGCCGAACTCGTCAAAACAATTAGTTATCAAATAAATGCAACTTCGCAATCCGTTCACAAGCTTCACTAAAGCGTGGTTCATCGATCAGCAAGCCCACCCGGACATAGCCTTCGCCACCTTCACCAAAACCATTCCCAGGCGCTACCGCAACGGCCGCTTTATCTAGCAACAAGTCGGCAAAGCTTTCACTGGTATACCCAGCTGGAACGGGCATCCAAGCATAAAATGACCCACCCGATTGATAAGGTTTCCAACCGATTTTGCGGGCAGCCGACCAGAATTGATTGCGCCGTTTTTCGTATAAAGCCACTAACGCCTGCACCGAACTTTGATCACTATTCAAGGCCGCAATCGCCGCATCTTGAATCGCGGGGAAGACACTCACGAATAAGTGATCTTGAATCAAATTCAACGCTTCAATCATATCGGCATTACCGGCCGCAAATCCCACGCGCCACCCAGCCATATTAAAGGATTTCGACAAAGTATACATTTCAATCCCAACGTCTTTGGCACCTGGCGTTTGCAAGAAGCTAACCGGCCGTTTGCCATCAAAACCAATCGCGCCGTATGCAAAGTCATGAACAATGCCAATCTGCTTTTCGTTCGCAAAATCAACCGTCTTTTGGAAGAACTCCGGCGTCGCAACTGCCCCAGTCGGGTTATTCGGATAGTTGAGATACAACAACTTGGCCGCCTCGGCTACTTGCGGATCAAGGTCGGCATAATCCGGTAAGAAGTCGTTCTTCGCCTTTAAACGCAACAGCTCCAGCTTAACTTGCGCTAGCGTAATCCCCGATAAATAATCTGGATAACCAGGATCTGGCAAGATCATCGTATCGCCAGGATTCAACAACGCAAAGGGTAACTCTACCAACCCGATCTTACTGCCGCCTAAAACGGCAATTTCGGTCTCAGGGTCTAGCTTCACACCATATTCTCGTTCATAAAAATCAGCGGCGGCTTGTTTAAACCGTGGTAATCCCCGAAACAACGAGTATTTATGGTCAGCGGGATCGGCGGTCGCTTGTTGCATCGCCTTCACAACAAAATCCGGCGTCGGCTGATCTGGATTACCTTGGCCTAAGTTAATAACATCAGCCCCAGTCGCAATCTTTGCGTTGACCTTTTTCACTAAATTAGCAAAGAACTGCTTTGGCAGCTGTTGTAAAATTTTCGATTCTTCAAATCTCACAGAATTAGTCCTCCTCTTGCGCAACGAGTACCCACGCACACGACTTTTCTCATAAGTTTAATTATGAGTTTTTGATTAGAAAATGTCAATAAAACTTAATAAAAAGACGCCAACGCAAGTCAACGTTGACGCCATCATAATGAACTTAAATAAATTCGGTTAAACTCGTCGCATCATAGCGATTAGAGTCAATCGGGGTCTCTTCAGCTTTACCAATAGCAACCGCCATCACTGGCACGAAGCGCTGCGGATCTAACCCAAAGGTCGTGGCCACTTTGTCGGCAGCATAACCAGCAATTGGGTTGGCTTCATAGCCATGTGCCCGCGCAACCAATAAGAGTTGCATCGCAGCCATACTACTGTCAATCGTGGCATCGCCGATTAAGAATTCACGGGTAGCGCTTTCATACATTGGCAGGAAAGTCTTGAAAATCTCATCCCGTTTTTCAGGGGTAATCTTGCCTTCATCACAAGCTTTGTTCCAAACATCGCGATAAACTTTATGGGATTGCGTGTCACCGAGGACAAAGACCATCGCTGAACACGAATCGATTTGTGGATAGTTGAATGGCATTAAGACCGACTTCGCCTTAGCTTTACCGGCGTCACTAGTCGCTACTACAAAGTGCCATGATTGTAAATTGCAAGCTGATGGTGCGCTAGTGGCTTCACTAATCATCGCTTGTAGTTCTTCAGCCGAGATCTTAACGTTGGCATCAAACTTCCGGACTGATTTCCGGCCAAACATAATGTCCTTAAAATCGTTATTCACTAATGCTTTATCTAAAGTTGCTTCACTCATAAAAAATACGCCCCTTTATATTGTAATCGTTTACAATACAATTATAACGCATTTTTATTGACTTGTATTTAGGGCCCAAAATTATTTTGCTTCCGCAACTACAAAATAATTACCTTCGGGATCAGCAAAGTTAAACGTTAAGGTGCCATTGTTATCAACAATCTCGCCAGCCGTTGTCAGCTGTTCATGTAGCGCCTTAAAATCCGAGCTAAAAAGCATTAATGATGGCGTGTTACCTAAGACTTCTGGTGAGTATTCTGCAATAAATGACTTCGGAAAGAATGATAACTCCACTTCTGGTGAGAGCGTTAAAACGATATTTTGCCAGTCTTTGGGTAATGAATTAATTTCACTGATCTTGGCATTGAAATTATCCTGCCAAAATTTGACTTGGGTCGTGACATTGTCGACATACAACATAATCCGGGTTTTCTGCATTGGTTTCACCTACCATAATTTAATTGAGTTAAGCTTAGCATGCCGACCAATTAACAGACAATTCAAAACACCGCTGGATTTTAAATTTCAAAAATCCCCACCGACAGGCACATCGGTAGGGATCTATTAAAAAACAGCTATTTAATTGGCAAACGACGAATCCAGTTTTCAATTTCTGGTTGCGTCTTCAAGTCGCCATTCACAAAGCGGCCACTTTCCTCGCCGTTATGAAAACCCACAAAGCTTGGTAATCCACGAACTTCCAAATCTAAACACAATTGTGTATTCTCATCACGATCGATTTTCAAGAATTTGTACGCTGGAAAATTGTGTTCAATCGTGGGTAACTTTGGCCGAATATATTGACATTCACGGCACCAGTCCGCCCCAAAATACAAAATATAGTTGCCTTGTGCTAACCTTGCCATTAAATCGGCCTTACTGGTCGCTGGTAATCGTTCCAAAATAACACCCTCCTCAATTTTATTCAAAGCTAGCCCGCGTATAATCGGCTTGCCCACCACTATGGTACTGGACGCCAGTCAACTTAGGGTTCACTAAATGTGATTCATTAACATAGTATAACGGAATAATCCCGGTTTGGGTCTGTAACCGCTCCTCAGCTTGACGCAAATAACGCCAATACGTCGTCTGATTATTCGACTGCTTGGCGGCATTGACCAACTTGTCAAAAGTGGCATCGCTGAAATGACCACTATTCATGGCATTACCGGTCTGCAAGACCCCCAGATAATTAACTGGATCAGCGAAATCGGCTAACCAGTACCACTGGCTTAACGAAAACTCACCCGCCGTTTTCAGTGATTGTAACCCCTTATCCGGGACATTCTTAATAGTCACGTTAACCCGTGGCAAATTTTGTTCAACTTGTTTTTGTACAAATTGTGCGACATTTTTCGTCACATCTTGGTCATCACCGACTAGTTGCAAATTGACCGTTCCCTTAATATTCGCCGCTTTTAAGCCGGCTGCCCACAACTTTTTAGCTTTCGCCAGATTAACGTTAGTGGCATAACTCGTTTCAGCACTAAAATCTTTACCGGTGGTTGGGTCAGTCGCCGTTCCTGGACTAACAAAACTTGAGGCTGGTTTTGACCCGTCCGCCAATACATTCTTAGTTAGCTGTTGGCGATTAATGACCAACGACAACGCTTGGCGTAACTTTTTATTTTTTAACGGCTGCCCCGAACGTTGGTTAACTTGTAAATAGTACGTCCAAGCCTTGCGAACATGTTTGATATCCTTATTGGTCTGCAAGCTCTTCGCTGTCACCCCAGAAATCGTCGCGTCATCTAGCTTTTTATCGGCAAATAAATTATGCGCCGTATTCGAATCTTTAACCGTTACATAGTTAATTTTATTCAATTTAATTGATTTTTGGTCATAATAATATTTATTACGTACCAAGGTATACGTGTCGTTAGTCCCACTCCACTTGGTTATCTTGAAAGCCCCGTTAGATACCGTATTGGTCGCATTAGTCCCATAGCGCTTAGTGCCGACTTTCGTCACGAATTTTTGATCTTGGGGCAAGAATACTGGCACCGTCACTAACTTATTGAAGTACGTCATTGGATGGTCCAAGGTAATCTTAAGCGTCCGTTTACCAGTCGCCGCAATGCCTAAACTTTGATAGGCCTTTTTCCCAGCATTAATCTGATCAGCATTTTTAATGCCGCTAAAAATATAAGTATAAACCGGTTTATTTGCCGGATTCATCGCGCGCTTCCAAGCATATTCGAAATCACTGGCCAACACTGGATCACCATTACTCCACTTGGCATCTTTCCGAATATGGAAGACATACTGCGTACCATTTCTAGTCGGTTTAACAACCTTAGTTGCCATCGCCGCAACTGGCTGATCTTTAGCATTTAACCGATACAACCCTTCAGTTGTATTCACTAAAGTGCTAAATTCTGGTAACGTGGCTTGATTGGTGCTATCCAACGTGGTTAAGTCTGACGTCTGCATCAGCTTTAACGTTTCTCTGGTACTTGTCTGCTGACGCGGTTGCGAACCACAACTGGCCAATACTGGTAATATGATTAAACTTACTGCCCCTAACTGCCAACCCTTTTTCATCGTCTAACTTCCTCTCTAAACAAAAAGCACCCGTCCTTAATTGAAAGGACGAGTGCCACCCGTGTTACCACCTTACTAACTAGCCCAGCTAGTCACTTGTGTAGCCAAATAACGTGGCTAACCGCAGATTCAGCTTGCACCAAATCTGACGCTCCGAGCTCATCTTCATCAACTGGCAACTGCCATGCTTACACTAGACCACGGTCGCTATTCTGTGCCAAGTCGACTACTCTTCTCATCAAAGCTTAATATCTATAATCAACATCATAAACGACTAGTTCATTTGACGCAACCAATTTATTCTAGTTTCAGTAGGATCTAGCACATTCAAAAAAATTTAGTCAGCGTCAAAGTCGCATTAATTCAGCTTTCTAATTAATTATTTTCATTCAAAAATTAAAAAAGCCCTTGACATCTAATCAATTTTTAATTATTCTGAGACACATCAACTAAACCAAACCAAATTTTGAAAGCGAGGGACCATTATGATGAAACTAACCACTAACCTAACCAACATTTTGGCACCCCTTGCTGTTCAAAATTTAGCCTTATTATTACTTAAGAAGGACCCGGTCACTTGACCATGAGCTAACAACTCAAAATTCAAGTGCTGAGCCCTTCTTTCCCATTGTGGTAATGAGGCTTCAGCACCTATTTTTTAGGGCCTCATTCACTACGGTGGATGAGGCCTTTTTGTTAGTCCAAAGGAGGATCGAGAATACCGTCACAGCCGTCACCTCAAAACAAGAAAGTGGGAATTACATATGAAAAAATGGGAACAAACAACGATCAAACTAACTGCCCTCGCTACTATCGCTATGACGCTAGCTGGTTGCAGCACCGCTAAGTCCAGCACCAGTCAGGGTAACAATCCGGGTAAGACGATTAAAATCGGGGTCAATATGGAACTCTCTGGCTCTGCCGCCGGATATGGCAACCAAGAAAAACAAGGTATTCAATTGGCCGTTAATCAAATTAACAAAAATGGCGGTATTAAAGTCGGTAGTACTAAGAAAAAAATTCAACTCGTCATTCGTGACAACAAGACCGCTAATACGACTGCCGCCTCGGTTGCCGCCCAACTCGTCAATAACGATAAAGTGGTGGCTGTCGTCGGTCCCGCGGCCACCAATGCTGGGACTGCCTCAATTCCCAATATGACTAAAGCCGCGGTCCCGTCAGTCAGTCCCTCCGCGACCGATCCCGGTTATACGTTGCAAAAGGGCGGCACCGTCCAGCCTTATATTTTTCGTGCTTGTTATCAGAACAACTTCCAAGGCTCATCAGCGGCCAAGTTCGTGACCAAGACGCTCAAAGCCAAACGGGTGGCCATCTTGACCGATAATTCCAGTGACTACGGTACTGGCTTGACGAAAGCCTTTAAGCAAGCCTACACCGGCACGGTTGCCAGCAGTCAAACGTTCCAAGAAGGCGACAAAGATTTCAACGCGATCTTGACGTCCTTGAAGCATAAAAAGGTTGATGCCATTTATGCGCCTGGCTACTATTCCGAACTTGGCTTGATTATCAAGCAAGCCCGCCAAGCTGGCATTAATGTGCCAATCATCGGTAGCGACGGCATGGCCGATGCTAAGTTGGCTAAGATCGCTGGTAACCACAATGCAACGAACGTGTATTACACAACACCATTTTCCACGAAGTCTGGTGCTACTAATCCTACTGCGGCCAACTTCTTGAAAGCCTTCCAAGCCAAGTATCAGACCACCGCACCGACCTTCTCAGCGTTGGCTTATGACTCGGTCTACATGATCAAGGCAGCGATTGAAAACGAAAAATCGGCGAACTCGGTTAAAATCGCTGACGGTCTCGCCAAGCTTAAGAACTTCAAGGGCGTCACTGGGACCATCACGATGAACAAAAAGCACAATCCTGAAAAGTCAATCGTGGTTGAAAAGTTGACCCAAGGGATCGTTAAACAAACTTACAACGTGCAATAGCCGTTAGAAAGGTGACCATCATATGCAGACAATCGGACAACAATTAATTAATGGCCTTTCATTAGGCAGTATCTACGCCTTATTAGCACTTGGCTATACGATGGTTTACGGCATTATCAAGCTGATTAACTTCGCGCATGGCGACATTTATATGCTCGGCGCCTTTTGGGGTTATTACGTGATCAATGTGTTGCATGTCAACTTCATTGTCGCGCTACTTTCAGCCATGGTATTTTGTGCCTTAGTTGGCGTGGTAATTGAAGCCATCGCCTATCGTCCCCTACGCCACTCGCCGCGGATCACCGCCTTGATTACCGCCATCGGGGTCTCCTTCTTGTTGGAAAATGGGATGTCTTACTTATTTACCGCTAACACCCGCAACTTTCCCCAAGTTATTAAGACCGTCACTTGGCACTTTGCCGGGATGCGGATTTCTAACATTCAAGTCTTGATTTTAGTAACAGCTTGCCTGTTGATGTTAATCCTGGAACTGATTATTAAAAAAACTAAAATGGGCAAAGCCATGCGGGCCGTCTCCGTTGACCCGACCGCCGCCCAACTTGTTGGCATTAATTTGAATCACACGATTTCATTTACCTTTGCTTTAGGCTCGGCGATGGCGGGCGCCGCGGGGGTGTTAATCGGCTTGTACTACAACTCGATTGATCCACTAATGGGGATGACACCGGGGATCAAAGCCTTCGTCGCCGCCGTCATTGGTGGGATTGGTTCCGTTCCGGGGGCTTCCTTAGGCGGGTTCATCATTGGCCTCTTGGAGACTGCCGTTCAAGCAATTGGCCTTTCTGCTTATAAAGACGCCGTCGTGTATGTCGTCTTAATCGTGATTTTACTCGTCTTGCCAGCCGGGATTTTTGGTAAAAATGTCAAAGAGAAAGTGTAGGTGATCAGTCATGAAAACAACGCTAAAAGCTAACGCCGTCTGGTTAGGGGTGATGATTTTAGGCTTTGTCGTCATCGATGCCGCTGAATTCGCCGGGTTAGTGAATACCTTTATTGAAAACATGTTGGTCACCATCGGGATTAACGTCATCTTAGCGACGGGCTTGAATCTGATTATCGGCTTTTCTGGTCAATTCTCACTGGGTCACGCGGGCTTTATGGCGATTGGGGCTTATGCGACTGGCATTATCACCCAGAGTATCGCCACACCGTTGGGCTTTTATCTTTCGATGATTGTTGGTATCTTCGTCGCCATTATCGCCGCTCTAATCGTTGGCATTCCTACCCTGAGATTACGTGGGGACTACCTCGCTATCGCCACTATGGGTGCCGCCGAAATCATTCGGATTCTGATCAATAATTTAAAAATTACCAACGGCGCGGCCGGCTTGTTCAATATCCCAGCCTTAGCATCTTGGGCGACCGTCTACACCATAATGTGTGTCACCACAATTGTGACCGTCAACTTCATCCACAGTCGCGGCGGTCGCGCGGTCATGTCCGTTCGCGAAGATGAAATTGCCGCCGAAGCAATGGGGATCAACACCACTCGTTGGAAACTCGCCGCTTTCGTCTTTGGTGCCGCCACGGCCGCAATTGGCGGTTCGTTGCACGCAGCTTATATCCAAACGATTGCCCCCAGTGACTTCAACATTATGGCCTCCATCGCTATTCTGATTATCGTTGTCTTGGGCGGGGTTGGCAGTATCACTGGTACATTTGTCGCCGCCATTGTCCTAGGGGCACTCGATACGATTTTGCAAAACTTCGGGACGCTACGGATGATTATTTATTCACTCGCCCTAATTCTGATTATGATTTTCAAACCCACTGGTCTCCTCGGCAACTGGGAACTCTCATTCAAACGGCTCAATCATCACAAGGAGGTGTCGGCCCATGAGTAATCGTTTATTAGATGCACAACACCTCGTTAAAAATTTCGGTGGCTTAACGGCGGTTTCGGACGTGTCCGTTCACTTTGATCAAAATGAATTGGTTGGCCTGATTGGCCCCAATGGTGCTGGTAAGACAACATTGTTCAACTTACTGACCGGGGTCACCCCGATTAGTTCCGGCGCCATTACCTTAGCGACCGACCAAGGCGTCCAAACACTTAACGGCCAGCGCCCCGCCCAAATTGCCCAAGCTGGGTTATCTCGGACATTTCAAAATATTCGGTTGTTCAAAGACTTGACGGTCTTGGATAACGTTCGGATTGCCATGACTAACCATTATCACGAAACCTTTTTTGGCAGTATCTTTCGCACCCCAGCCTTTTATCGAACTGAAGCGGCGATGACTACGGCTGCCCAAAATTTATTAGGCATTTTCGATTTAACCACCGTGGCGGATCAGCCAGCTAAGAACCTCCCCTATGGGATTCAACGTCGCTTGGAAATCGTCCGGGCCTTAGCAACTAAGCCCAAATTACTCTTTCTAGATGAACCCGCCGCTGGGATGAATCCCGAGGAAACTGCCGATTTAACGCGACTCATTCGCCAGATTCAACATGACTTCCACATTACCATCGTCTTAATTGAACATGATATGTCGCTAGTTATGACGGTCGTTGAACGGCTCTACGTTCTAGAACACGGGGCCTTGCTCGCAGCAGGGACCCCCGCTGAAATCCAAAAAAATCCGGCCGTTATTAAGGCCTACCTGGGAGATGAAACGACATGTTAAACGTAACCGATCTAGTCGTCAATTACGGCGCCATTCAAGCGGTTAAAAAAGTCAGCTTTGAGATTCATACTGGCGAGATTGTCACCCTGATTGGCGCTAATGGGGCTGGTAAATCAACGATTCTCCAAACGATTTCAGGGATCATGCGACCTAAAAGCGGCCAAATGACCTATTTGGGCCAACCAATTCAAAAAACGTCAGCGCCGAAAATTGTCCAAGCCGGTATCTCCCAAGTTCCAGAAGGCCGCCATATTTTCCCAGGCTTATCCGTACAAGAAAACTTACAGATGGGGGCCTTTCTCCGTAAGGATCGGTCAGCCATTAAGCAAGCTTACGCTGATGTTTACCAGTACTTTCCCGTCCTCAAACAGCGCCGTCACCAAGACGCCGCCACCCTATCCGGCGGGGAGCAACAAATGTTGGCAATGGGCCGGGCTTTAATGGCTGCGCCTAAATTAATGCTATTAGATGAACCCTCGATGGGGCTAGCGCCAATCTTTATCAATGAAATTTTCGAGATTATCAAGGCCATCAACGCTGCCGGAACCACGGTTTTATTAATTGAACAAAATGCTAAAAAAGCCTTGTCCATCGCAGATCGCGGCTATGTGTTAGCTAGTGGTCACATCAAGCTCAGCGGTACCGGTCAAGACCTATTAGCCAATCAAGCCGTTCAACAAGCTTACCTAGGAGGATAATTTATGAGTGTAGCAGATTATATGACCCCAAAATTAATTGTCGCCAATCCCACGACGACGGTCAGCGCCGCCATTGAATTGATGAAACAAGCCAATATTCATCGACTGCCAGTTATGGATGGCAATACCTTGGTCGGCTTAGTGACCCAAGGTATTATCGCCCGTAACTTGCCCTCGCAAGCGACTAGCTTATCCGTTTATGAAACCAACTATTTACTCACAAAAACCACTGTCGCCAGCATCATGGCTAAAACGGTGCAGACGATTACGGCCAAAGCCCAATTAGAGGACGCCATTTACCAAATGCGACGCCACAAAATTGGCGTACTGCCCGTCACTGAAGATGATCAAGTCGTTGGTATTATCACTAATAACGATATTTTGGATGCCTTCTTAAATATCACCGGTTATGGTGAACCGGGCGTGGTTTGTCGGGTGGTCATTCACCACGATCAGACTGGCGTGATTTTCAAAATCGGCCAAGTCCTCGCCGAACATGATTTGAGTATTCAAACACTCATGGTCGTGCGCCGGCAAGCCGATCGCATTATTGAGTTACATGTTAATAGCGAAACTCGTAAGGCAGTCAATCAAGTCTTAACTACTGCTGGTTTTGAGGTTGAAGCTTAGTCAAAAAGTTCAGGGTCAATGTCGTTTAATGACATTGACCCTGAACTTTTTTAGGTTGTGATTGCGTGAAACCACACAGTTATTAACCATCACCATTTTTTAATCCCCGTTAGTTAACGGCGGGCGGGCCAGAATTGGCTCAGTGGTGTCGTTTATCTTAGTCGGTGCTTTTCCGACTTAGATAAAGCCCGGCTTTCGAGACCGTTCTGTGGCTCGAAAACGCGGCCACCACGTTCCAGCCGATTCTGGACCAACCAGAGTGGCAATTTAAACCAACTAGCACCAAGCGTAATTGGTCAAATAAAAGTAACATTTAAAAACAGCCGATTTTTGAATGTTACTTCAATATAGTTGTCGCAACATTCAAAAAATAGCCATTTTTTGAATGTTCAATTCCCTAAATCTAGGCAACATCTAAAAAACGTCACTTTTTTGACTATTTCCCAACAACCTATAGTCCCGATTCGTTTTCCTCATTCAACTTATCGCAATCAATAATCAGCTGACAAACCTCTTTCTCCGGCGCCAACTTCATTGAATATTTACGTCCATATTCAATCATCGTATGATGCGCCTGATGTAACTCTTCTGGCTGCAAGGCGCCAACAATCTTCGTTTCCACCTGCAAAGGCGTCGCTGATTGTGGCACGAAATGCAGCCGTTTGGAAATGGCCGAGACATGTGTATCAACCGCAAATGTAGGTTGTTCAAAGACATCACTTAAGACAACATTCGCTGTCTTGCGACCTGCCCCTGGTAATGCCATAATCCCTTTGCGATCCGTTGGCACCACATCATGCAAGTCTTCATGGACAATGCGCGCGGTTTTAATAATGTTCTTTGCTTTGTTATGAAATAAGCCCACACTTTTGATGATTTGCTCTACATCAGTCACATCCGCGATCATTAAATCTTTCGGCTCCGGATAGCGGTCAAACAGGATTGGGGTGACCTTATTGACTGACACATCAGTCGCTTGGGCACTTAAAATAACGGAGACTAAATATTGAAATGGCGTCCGCGAATCTAGTGATGGCCCCACTGGCCCAATATCTGCTTCCATTTGATGAATCGCCCAGACAATCTGTTCGTCTTTTAACATTGATTTCCAACTCACTTTCAACTAACTATGATTCAGTTTTAACTTAAAAAGCTTCTATAAAATATTGCTAATCTTCCTAAAATTATTATACTAGTTACGCCCAGCTTTAGGGGATCAGACTGCTTATCTATTATTACCCTTTTTAGCATTCGGATTTTAGGCAGTCCTAAATATTTTGAATCACACTACAAAAGAACTATAATGGACGCGGTTCAGCAAGTGAAGGGAGTCATTTTTAATGAGCCCAAATATGTTAGTACACTATTTACAAACCATCAACGTTTTACCACAACAAGCCTTTCATTGGGAAATCTTTGAAAGCACCGCGCTGTGTGTCGATGTCGATGGTCAGCGGACCGTCTATCAATTAGACCTCGCTGACCACGCCATCAAAGTCTATCAAGCCTCCACGCAGACAGAAATGTCCGGCGACTTTCACTTTGACAAGACCATTCCATTAACCAACCAACAGCTGGCGGCGTTACCAAAACAAACGCCACTCGCTAGTTAGACACAAAAAAGTTCCAAGTCGATTTGACTTAGAACTTTTTTAATGAGCTATTCAGTTGGCGTCGATTGTAAGCTCCAGTTCACTTTACCTTGATAGCTATCGGCGTACACACTCGGTTGGACATCTAAGAAGATACCCTTTGTACTCGACCAATCACTTGTCACGGCGGTCGTATTAGTGGTGCCCCGCGACCCACTCGCCACCAGCGTTGATTGATTCGTCAACACTGATTGATTAGAACCATCTTGGTAGATCAAATTTCCTTTTAATTTATGACTGTCTGATTCTAATTCCGTCGCACTCGCATAAACATACCATTTTGATCCCGTCGCGCGGGTATCACTGATATTAACATCCCATTTGCTGCTCGGTTGATAAATCGCTTCCTTCGTTGGAATCGCTAACGTCCCAAAACCGATACTGCCACTGATGGTGCCAAAACTTAACGTCCCAGCGGTCTTTTTAATCGTAATCGTTTGCGAACTAGACTTGGTGCTTCCATCCTGTGCATAGACATCGACCGTCATGCTGTCACCGCTAGCTAAAGCCGCAATTTTAGCAGCCAGCCCAGTCGCATCACTCGTATAAGTCACATCAGCAGTACTACTGCCATCCGAATATGTTGCACTCAAACCCGCTTGCTTCGTTATCCAAGCTAAAACGTCACTGTTACTCATGCTACTGGTAATATCATTAGGCCCAGTCGCTAATGAGGTTTCTTTATTATCAAGGGTTAGGGTCTTTTGCGCCACATCCTTAGAGACTGTCCCAGAATCACCAGCATCATTACTTTCGGTGACAACCACCGTTTTTTGACCAGCTAAACTCTTACTTAACTTGAGGGAATAGCTTAAATCAGCACCGACCGTGGTGGAGACAGAGGGATCAGCATCGACTGTAATCTTGTCGCCGACAATCGTCCCTTTACCCTCAATGACCGTTGTACTTTGCGTTAAATCAGTGGTGATCGTTGGCGTTAAGACTTTGGGCTCGACAATGCTGTCTTTGGAAATATAGGCAAGAGCCCGGCCTGATTCATCACCTAACTGATTCGTATAGCGAAGTCCAATCGATAAAGCCGTCCCATTCCAAACCGACCAATCCAAACCAACTGTTTGTGTCGCATTCGAGGAACTAAACGTAAACGTTTTGACTAATGATCCTGGAATTAGATTAGTACTATTTATCAACCCAGCAACATTACTATCAGCATTAAAGGCCGAAGCGTATAAGTTTTTAACCGTATCCCTAGAGTTCTTGGTCGTTAATGTTCCTGAATACGTAATCGACAATACAGTCGTTCGATTGGTTAATTTGCCGTTTTCAACGTTATTAGCCAATATTTGCGTAACTGCTGGTGCGGAACTAAGTGAGGTATCCCCACCATAAAGTGAATCCCCCGTAATACTGGTAGCTTTTGTGAATGACACGGCTGTCATGGTATCCGCGGCCTGACTGACTAGCGACTGACTCCAGCCCATCGCGATCAAGCTGCCTAATAATAAACCGATTGGCGCTAATAATCGTCTGAATCGTCGCATCATCTACACCCGCTTTCGTAATTGCCGCCATTGCCGCCAGATAATCAACAATAACCCGCTAATCACTAACAACAAACATCCGATGAACCCCAGATAAACCCCTTGGTACTCACTCGTTTGTGGCAATTGGCCATGCCGAACCGCCTGAATCCAAGCGCCAAAATGACCCGTACTAGTCGCAGTCTTAGAATGCCGCGCAATCGTCGTTGGTTGCGCCGTTATGCGATAGGCAGTCCGTCCATCTGGAATGCCAGGATTTAGCTTGGCGCCACTAACGGTAGTTGGATCATCATAAAACGACACTGACAGTTCAGTCTGCGAGGATTGTGCCGCCCAGACAGAAGGGCTTAAGCCTAGCACTAATAACAATCCGATTAGACCAATTAAACTCATTCTGCGCATGAACGGACCCTCCTTTTATTGTGCTTTTGACTGACGCCGTTTCCGTAACCAGAAGAATAACCATAATCCTAGCAACATCAAGACAAACATTCCTAAGGCGCCAAGAATGACAAACCAAATAACATTAATCCCACTGTTATCAACTGAACGTTGATTGTATTTCTTCGCATCAGCGTTATTAATCTTAAAGTCACGGTCAAAGACCCAACGATGACTCGCATTCTTAACGACCATGTGTAAATGATAATTGCCTGCTTGTAGCTTAGTCTTCCCTAATAACATCGGATAATCAAAAGTTGAATTAGGGGCCATCTGAACATTCGCCTTTTTAGCTGAAGTCACAACTCTCCCACTATTCTTACTTGTAATGATCGTCTTCATCGTTAAGTTGGGAATAATGACAGCGGCGGTATTACGCAGCTCAGGGAAAATGCCACGGTGATAGTTCCGCATTCCAGCGGTCACTTTAGTCAACTTCAAGCTGGGTTCAGGGATGGTCCCTTCTGTGTATTTCAAGCCAATCACATACGAATATTGATTACTAATATTCATCGACCCTTTAACTGTCCCGGTGACTTTTTGATCAACACGTTTAAAGTACCAGCCACCTAAAATGACCCCGTTAACTTTGGCACTTGGCATTTTGACGGTGGCTGTCACAACTTTTGAGCCGTTCGCCGGTACCGTGACCGTTTTGACGCCATTAAGCTTCGTCAACTGACTCATTTGATAATCAAGCGAGGCATCTAATTTTTTGGTTGGCGTGACATATTCAATAACACCGTTACTGTTGGTATAGGCCGTATGAATCGCCGTCTTCACCTTAATATCTCGATTCGTGACGTTATAAATAACCGTCTTTAACGTCTGGGTCTTCCCCGGCGTCATCTTCAAGTCAAAAAATGAATTTTTCGCATGTATTTGATTCTTAGGAATCTTAGCGGCCACGCTAAACCCAATCTCATTGCTTTGAGTCGTCTTCGCCGCTTGGGCCGTCATACTAAAGCTCATGAAAGCCACAAACAACGCGCCTCCCCAAGCCAACTTCTTCATCCACTGCATCAAATTATTTACTCCTCTCAAAATTAGGTTTTATATTTTTACGCCGATTGGGCTAGAACTGGCATTAATGAACAGGTCTTTATAACTTAATAAAATCTGCTTTCATCCTAGCCAATAGATTACTTGGAACCAAAAGGTCTTTTATATGTTGATTAACGCCGGGCGGACCAGAATTGGCTCAGTGGTGTCGTTTATCTTAGTCGTGGGTTTCGACTTAGATAAAGCCCGGCTTTCGAGACCGCCCTGCGGCTCGAAAACGCGGCCACCACGTTCCAGCCGATTCCGGGCCAACCAAAGTGGCAAGCCAAGCCAACTAAGCATATGTTGATTGCTACTGCAGATTAGTTACATTGGTTCCTCTATGTAAGTAAAAGGTCGCCCCGTTTACACAGTGCCACCCTTTACGTTTATTAATGTTTAGCTTGCTGGGGTATCGCTTAAGTTCCAAGTTAATTTAGTGGTGTAACCTTGTGCCTTCGCTTGGTTAGCCGGAACTGTCAACTTGATATCACTAGGATTCAATTGGTCAGTCGTGATCCCGGCACCGTTATCTTTACCAGCAGTTAGGACTTGGGCCGCGGCGGTATCCAACGCGTTGGTAACCGCAACACTCTGCGTCCCATTACTACTGCTACCAGTATTAGCTAACGTCCCAGTTGGTAAAACCAAGGTTGCGCCTTTCAAGGTCGTGCCATCAGTACCAGTTAAAGCTGTCCCAGAAACCGTTAAGTTCCAGCCAGCGTTCGTCCCACGCACATCGGAAACTTCAACAACGGCTTTGTTATTCCAAAGACTGCTGACATCGGCACTCTTGGTCGTATCAGAATCAGTGTAATTAGCGGCGTAAGTCTGGTCGTTCGAAACGTCAATTTCGTGTGACCCGAAATCTAATTTGTTCGTGACGTAAATTAACGAAAGATCGCCACCAGCTGCGGCACCGTTACCCTTGTCACCACTATTATCAGACGTCCCAGGATTGTCAGGGTTAACTGGATTTACGGTTTGTGTACTCTTTTCAAAAGTCGCACTAACGTCAGTTGACCCACTACCATTCCCAATATCACTTGATGTATCCGCGCTAGCTGCCAATGGTGCGGCAACTGCTAACAATAATGCACTGCTCATTAATAACGTCTTAAGACTTTTTTTCATAATTAGTTATCCCCTTTTCAATTGACCTGCTAGCATAGTTTACCACGTTAATTTTTAATATCAATATTTTTATCACTATTAATTCATAAAACAGTCGTACATTTAATAGTTATAATATAATAAGTGGTAAAATATTCAGTACTATCAATGGTTTTGCCGCTGATCTAGGCCAATTGTGGGTGAAAAAGTTTTTTTAGCCCTTTTATTAGCCGCGTTTTCCCTGATGCCATCAGTTAATGGCTGATATTCTTTCATATTCAAAATTAATGTCTTTTATTCAGCTGATTTTTGCCGTAGCTTAACTAATTTTATCCCAGCGTACTACTGGAATGAATTGGTTGTTAAGGTAAAAAAAAACGCCCAACCAATTAAGGTTAGACGTTTTTTAAATCATCCTGTTATTCTGAACGCAAAGCAGTCGCAGCATCTTTCTTTGCGGCCATCCGTGCGGGAATGTGACCACCTAAGACCGTCAAGACGGTACTAATGATGACCAACACAATCGCATGGACTGGATTTAACTGGGCGACATTACCCAAGCCCGTAATGTTACTTAAAATGGCATTGGTTGGGAACGTAATGGCCCACGCAATCAGCACGCCGAGCACCCCAGAAGCAACCCCGAGAATCACAGTTTCGGCATCGAACACCCGGGTGATATCCTTCTTCCGTGCCCCCAAAGCCTTTAGAATCCCGATTTCTTTGGTCCGTTCCAAGACGGAAGTGTATGTGATAATCGCAATCATAATCATACTCGTGACTAACGAAATCCCAGCAAAGGCAATCAAGACGTACGTAATCGCGTCCATCAAGCCACCCGTTAAGGTCGAAACCGTCCCAGCTAAGTCGGTATAAATGACCTTGTTGGCTTTCGATTTACCCTTATTATACTTATCCAAGTATTTCAAGACTTTATCCTTGTTCTTGAAGCTATTCGGATAGATTAGGATGCTAGCTGGCGTTGATGACCCACCAAGATAACTGATCAAGCTCGTCTTGGTATCACTATCAACTTTAGCCCCGGTCATGACGTTAGTATCACTCTTCTTTTGTGCTTTAACAATCTTAGAATCCTTGTTGGCTTGAATAATGTTCTTCGATAATTGGTCACTGTAAGCAATCCCAGTTGCCAACACATTTTCGGAATCCTTATTCTTCGCCTTTAAGATACCAACCACTTTAATTGTCTGATTAGCTGACTTATTGTACATCGACTTGGTCAACTTATTCGGCAAGTAGTTGCCAGTTGGTAATTCTTGATAGTAATCATTGTTGGTAACAACTTTGATCGTCGTTCCGACTAACTTGCTGTAACTCAAGTTTTGATTTGATTTCACATCGTAACCTAAGTTCTTTAGCGCATTGATGTTGGTTGTCTTCTTGCGATCCGTAATCAAGACGACTTCATTAGCTTTCGTTGGATACTTACCGGCTAAGACACTGTAATGCTTCTTGAGTAAGCTATTCTTACCTTGGTTCGCACTCGGGTAAACGGAGGTCCCAACCCCGGTCGCACTAGCCATCGCAGCAGACGCACTGCCCGCGGAGCCATTCTTACTATTTTGATTAGAGAATGAGACAGACTTGGTCTTACCGTCAACTTGGCGAATCAAGTTCATCCCCGTCGAATACGTATACGTGACGTTTTTGCTTAAATCTGGATTCAAATCCTTAATATACGTTAAGTAACGCTTCGTTAACTTATTTGTATGGGTCGCTTGGTCAGCTTGACTTGTCTTAGCTTTGACTGCGCCTGACTTGGCGGCTTTGGTCGTAGCTTTAGGCGTCCCCGTTTGACTAGAAACGACTTGTGAGATCGTAATCGGCATTTGTGCCAGTGTGTTACTCTGTGTTTTATCAATCTGCTTCTGGAACCCATTAGATAGCGCTAAGACAATCGCAATCCCAATAATCCCGATACTGGAGGCAAATGCAGTTAAGGCGGTCCGTCCTTTTTTCGTCTTAATATTGGTGAACGATAACTTTAAGGCCGTCCAGAACGTCATCTTAGTCTTCTTCAGAGCAAACGTCTCATCGGCTTCGGTCTCGTTAAAGGGATTAGAATCATGCTGAATCTTTCCATCAGCGAATTCGATAATCCGGTTCGCGTACTCTTTCGCTAATTCCGGATTATGGGTAACCATGATCACGAGGCGTTCCGCTGAAAGTTCTTTGATTAAGTCCATAATCTGAACACTGGTCTCAGTATCCAAGGCCCCAGTTGGTTCATCACAAAGTAAGATTTCGGGGTCATTGGCAATCGCCCGCGCAATCGCAACTCGCTGCATCTGACCACCAGAGAGTTGGTTCGGCCGTTTGTTCATGTGTGGCCCTAAGCCAACCCGTTCTAGAGCCTTTTTAGCTTTAGCCTTCTTTTCAGCGTTACCAACACCACTTAGGGTCATCCCCATCTCAACGTTATCGAGAATACTTAAATGACCAATAATGTTGTAACTCTGGAAGATAAAGCCCACGGAATTATTCCGGTAAGCATCCCAATCACTATCTTTGAAATCCTTCGTTGATTTGCCTTTAATGACTAAATCCCCGGAATCATAGACATCCAACCCGCCAATACCGTTCAGCATGGTGGTCTTCCCGGAACCACTTGGGCCTAAGATGGCGACGAATTCTCGCTTACGAAACGCGACCGACACATCATCGAGCGCTTTGGTGACCGAATCACCAACGTGGTAATACTTCTTAATGTGAGTTAATTCAAGCATTTAAGTTAAGTCCTTCCCAATCTTTAATGACGATATTTATCCCAAACAATTGACTTTCTGTTACTATATCATTAATGCAACATCGTGTCTCAAATAATAAATTAAATGTTTTAAACTGACAACCGTCAATTAGCAGCAGTTTGTTGTGAACACTACAGTTTACCCTAATCTGTTGCAGTCATGGAGGATTTTATGGTCGCAACGCCCAATAATCGCCGGGCTCAATACACCCAGCAAGTCATTGAAGATACCGTGTTACAGTTATTAGAAACCAAACCAGTTGAAAGTATCTCAGTCACTGAAGTCTGCCAACTAGCCGACGTCAACCGGACGACCTTTTATCGCCATTATACTGATATCTTCCAATGCTTAGATCAGATTGAACAAACCTTTTTAGCCTCATATTCTTTCGATAAAAGCGCTCGGCCAACGGTTAATGTTGAGCGCATGTTAGATGCCTTTTATCAGCAGCGGCGCCTAAGTAATCTGGTCTTTGTGGGGAGTAAGACGAAACTGCTAGACCGGATGCAAGCAACAATCCCGGCTGATGTGCCGTTCGCCAATACTTACCAAATGACTTATATTTGGAGTGGCGTCAAAGCCATTATCCAGCAATGGGTTAAAGCCGAGATGCCTGAGACCCCACATGAGCTGACCAAGATTATCTTTCGCAGTGTCTTGGCTCAAGATTTACCGCCGATTGATCCTGAAAAGCTCTAAACTTGCCGCTTCGGTTGGTCTGGACTGATGCTGGAACGTGGTGGCCACGTTTGTGAGCCAAAGAACGTCTCACAAGCCGGGCTTTATCTAAGCCGAAAAACCATCGGCAAAGATAAACGACACCACTGAGCATCATCCAGCCCGTCCTACGCTAACAAACAGGAAATATTTTAAACTGATACCATTTATTAAATGATTTGTTGGCTTAAACGTAAAAAGGTGATGGTCAGTGTTCAATAGCTGATCATCACCTTTACTAATTATTCTTTAGTTGCTTTTCGAAAAACGACTAGCTTCGAAAAGAAGAAGTTCCCCACAATTGCCAATCCTTGACCAATGATTTTTGTCCACGTCCCAGGAATTCCTAATAATGAAATACCGACCCAGAGGACCAAACTTTCGACTAAATAGGTCGCAATCCGGGTGACGTAAAACTTTCCCATCTCGTGAAATGGACGGGCAGATTTATGTTTGAAGACCAAGACACGATCAACCCAAAACGCGCACTGTACCCCGAGTGCCCAGGCAATTAGATTGGCAACTTGATATTCAATTCCTAGTAGCCGATACCCGACGTAAAAAGCACCTAAGTTCACAAATACACTAATTAAGCCCCACAGTAAATACCGCACTGCTTGTTGGCGCGCTAACTTGGCGCCCGCCGAATGTTCCCCGGCTTCAGTCACGATCGGCTCAATCACCTCAATAGGCGTGACGACTTCTTCAACTTCAGCGGTCGCTAGTTCTTCTGACGACTGCTGCGACGATGGTTCATTTTTCATACTCATTTATCTGCGACCTCTCTATGTAATTTGACGTCATCCATTAATAACGGTCCAGTTTCCCATGTTAACAATTTAATTATATTGGGTTCGCTTACATTTTGCCAAGAAAAAGCACCTACCAGTTAACTGATAGGTGCTGGAATTGTTTAATTAGTTGAAATTAAGCTGTTCTTTAGGCCTTTAAGAGCTTTTCGGCGTTAGTCTTAACGTCGTCATCACTCATGTCCATGTATTTTGCGACTTCTGCGGAAGTTTTGTCCGTATCATGATTGTTACCATCCATGAAATGATCCCATAATGCATCCCGAACAGGCATCTTGGAATCGCTCCATTCGAACACATCACACATCTTCTCGTCCAATACTTTAGTCTTTTCAACAGTAGCCATACTAAAACAACTTCCTTTCTTAAGGTTCAACACCTATTATAGTCGTTATTTTGAAAGTAGTTCAGATTTTGCTTATGACTTTTCATTTAACGTTCAACGTGTTTTTTAAACGTCGCTTGAATTAACGCTGGTTCAATCACTTGATTCGTTGACGTCAAGGACCACGGTGAACCAGGCTGATGTGTAATCCGACTCAAACTAGCCGCCGTCTGATCACCATAATCACATTGAATACTGCTTAAAAGATCAGTGATTTCTTGATCCGCTTGGACATGATTATAGTCATCAAATGCCACATCATTCAGCTGACCACTCACAATACCCCGGTGACCGTTGTATTGTTGATGAACGGTTTGAATAACGGGCCCATACGGCATGGCAATAATTGGTGACTTAAACAATCGCTGACCCGTCAGTGCCAAATATCGACCATAAGCAAAATAAAGCAATTTGACGACTTTCATTTGGGTCAATTCCTCAACATTAGGATCTAACTCAGCATCAAAATAATTACGCACTCGATACCAGTTCGTTAATTGGATTGCCGTATACGCCGATGCAATTGATGGGGTCGACTCCTGATGCAAATAAGCGGTTATCTTTTTCGTGACCGTGGTTGCCAGAACGGCCTCATCTTGAATACTAAACGCTGCCAGAAAATGTGCATCACTAATCAAAGCTTTTAACAATTTGTTATTCGCTTTCGACGGCAACGCACCAGTTTCATATAAAGCCACTGTATTGGGACTCCAACCAAGTAATTCTGCAAATTCACGTTGCGATAACCCAATTTTGGTCCGATATTTTTTAATTTCCGCTGGCGTAACCACTTGAAATTCTTGCCGATACTGATCATTAGCTATTTCAACCGCAGCATCGTCCAACTCAGCATCTGGCACTAATTGATTAGTAACAGCATCAAAACGGGCTGGCGCTGTCACCGAATATTCATGCCCACGAATCAAAAAGGTATTCGTATAATCTTTAACAACTGTCTTCGTCATATTAGCACCCCGCTAGTTTGATAGATGAAAACTAATAAATTTAACTGATTTATCAAGAAACTTGAACTTAAGATAATAAGTATCCCCATATTCTGTTTTAAACACCCAAAGATATGTTCCTGGACGATCACGATCTAACTCATATTTTTTGAAATCTTCTACCTGCAATTGTTGCACGATGATTTTCGCCATAGACCTCGTAACGGCAGTAGCTTGCATGGATCGACGCGTAACCATTGTAAATTGATTTACCGACACTAAATATTTTAGTCGAGCTAGTGCTTCATATTTGTTCACACTATCGATCCTCAGATGTCTTTTAATTTGTTAACCTATTATAACTGATTATCGGTTCTCTTGATACTGATTAGTATCGTCAAAGTTAAAATACAGATACTAAAAAAGAGCCAACTACACATTAGCTCTTCCATAACTCTATGACTGTTGATAAATTAACTTCAAACTCGCTAAGTCGGCAGTTGATAACGCCGTTTTACCTTGACTAATCGGATACATCACCGAGCTCTTCTTTGAACTGTGATCCATCCCTAGCGCATGGCCTAACTCATGAACAGCCACCGCATCACTGTATGACCGTGAGTACGAGCCATTCAGGCTAGCAGTCGCTTGGTTCTGGTACTCAGTCCCGTACCAGCTAATCCGCTCGATAATTTTTGGACCACCATGTCCCAATTCAATGCTCGTTGAAAAGTGCTGCATCTTTTTATGGTACACATTAAACGTAATCTGGTTGCCACCCGTGGGCGCCTGGCCCGCAACCAACTTCACAATTCCGGTCTGATTGTATGTTGCCACAGCGTCTTTAAAGACTTGGCGTCCAGATGGTGATAGATCATCATCAAATTGATAATAATACTTATTTGATAACTTAATCCCTTGCACGATTGATTCTACCGGTGTGGCAGCTTTTGTACTGACCCTAGCAGCTTGCTGACTTGTCTTTTTACTGGTACTTGTCGCGGTTCTGCTGGAACTATTTTTAGTAGTTGTCGATGACCCACTGCTACTTTCAGTCTCCGATGCTTGATCATCAGCATCTAGCAGACTGCTGCCCAGATTACCTGATAAGGCATCGGTAAGTTTTGTCTGATAAAATGCTACGGCAGACGTGATCTTTGGCCCGACCGTGGCGCGATTTTGATAACCCCAAATAATGCCGATGATCAGTATGACTGACCATAGTAACCGACCAATTTTTCTCACTTGTGATTTGCCCCTTTGTCAATTGACAATGTTCAAACGGACACTGACTTAACAACTTTTTTTGCTTGGAATCTATTTATACCATATCTCCAGTTAGCACGCGGGTTTAACGCTCAAATGTAACAAATCTTTACAACTTTAATTACGTTAAAGCACCTCTTAGCCTGTTAAATTGAAGTCAATCGCAGTTATTTCAATTGAAACTAAAGCCGCTTAGTCTAAAATTCGCCCCAATGTCCGATACCGTGACAGCATCCATTGGCGATAATTCTGCTTGGCCGGCATCGTTTCCGTCACTTGCAAGACCGGCACACGGTGTTGCTTAGCTAATTTGACCATATTCGTCACTAGTGCATCACTGACTTGTTTGTTCTGCACAAAGAAAGCGACACGCTGGTGTTTCAACCCGCTTTGCATCGTTTTAATTACTTTCGGTGACGGATCCGTCCCTTTTTCAACCGCCTTTTCAAAATTAACATTTCCAACGTTAAACCCCATCGCCGTCAACGCATAGTCAAAGACCGGTTCGCTGACAAAGACTTGCTTGGTTTTGCTAGTCTGCGCTTTCTTTTTCAAGGCCGTTAACTCAGTTTGAATCGGCTTTAACGACGCTACATACTTTTTCGCATTAGCTTTAAAGTAAGCTCGGGATTGCGGTTGTTGCTTACCCAATTGAGTCGCTAAATACGTTGCTAACTTTGGCATAGTCTGTGGATCATACCACAGATGAGCATTCGCCCCAGTCTGCTTACCCATCACGTCTTCCCCAACTTGAATCATCTGCGCTTGTGGCGCATTTTTCGCTAACTTTGATAGCCAGCTATCGTAACCCAAACCATTCGCCACCACAACATCCGCTTTAGCAACGGTCGCCGCAACTTTGCTCGTTGGGTCAAAGTCATGCGGATCAACAGACGGCTGATTAATGATCGATGTCACGTGTACCCGTTTGCCACCCACCGCACGCGCTAGTTCACCATAAAAATTCGTCGAGGTAACGACTGTTAACTTGTGCGATTTGACCGGTTGAACAGTTGACTTCCGACATCCTGCTAGTAAGCTCCCGCCAATCAATAAACTTAACCCTAACATACCAATAACTTTCAGATAGTGCACTTTAAACATCATGAACCCTCCACTTTTCAAATCGTAATAATTACGCTTTATAGATTAGCAATAATCATTACTCTTGTAAATAGTAATGATTACGCTTTACTGCAATTTAAAAAGAATGGCTCAAAGCAGTGACACCTGCTTCAAACCATTCTTATTTAGAGGGTTAGTCCTTTATTTATCTTCTCGCCGTGCTTTTCCAAGACTAGCAACTACACTGCTCAACCCTAACAACATCAAGCCCATCAAGGTCGTTGGCGTTGTCGTGGCTTCTTCTGTCTGTGGCAACCTCGTAGTTGGTTTAACAGCTGGTTGCGATGGCGTTCCGGCTTTCACAGTTGCGTCAGTCGTTGCAACTGTGGTCGTCGTCTGCACATGTGCCTTAGCCATTGCCAAGTTAGTTGGTTGAACCGTTGACTTAGCTGGTTGCGCATTGATATGATCGCCATCCCAATCGGCACTAGCTACGGCTTTTGTCGTTTTAGCAGTCGCTGGTTTGACCGGATTAGTCGTGTTCCCGGGGTCAATCGTATCAGCTTGCCCAGCATCCGTTGGGGTTGAAACTGTTGGGACATCTGGAGTTGGCGCAACATCATTCGTATTAGTATCGGGATCAATTGTCGCACCCGCACTTGCATCCGTATCTGGACTAGTTGGCGTCGTAATGGTGCCCGTACCAGTGCCACCATTATTATCCGTATCAGGCGTTGTGACCGTACCAGTCGTCCCACCGTTGTGATCATCTGGTTTCGTAACCGCGGCTTTAGCTTTGACGGTCACCGTAATCGTCTTGGTAATAACATTGCCATACCCATCCGTATAACTGTAAGTGACGGCATAAGTCCCTGGTACCGCGACATTAACTTTGTCAGCATCGGTCACGGTCATCGCATCCAAACCTAGCGCTTGACCAGCCGCATCCGTGGCACTGACAAAATTATCCGCGGCGGTCCATTGATCACCTTGCGTTAACGTACTGTCTTTGACGTTAACACTCGCCGCCGTAGCAGCCACTGTCACCGTAATCGTGGTCGTAGCGGTATTTTGATAAGCATCGGTCATGGTATACGTCACTTGATACTGACCTGGTGTCTTCGTATCGACATCGCCAGTCACTGTGACATCATCAAGCGCGACCACATTCCCATCAGCATCAGTTGCGTCATCTAAACCAAGCATGGCATCCCAGGCTTGACCTTGTGTTAAATTGACATCGTGGGCTTTAACACTCACTTGACTAGCCGCAATTGTGACCGTCACTGTTTTGCTCAAAGGATTGCCATTAGCATCAGTGTAACTGTAAGTGACTTGATAAACTTTGCCCGCTTGACGCGTATCCACTTTATCAGCACCAGTTACCGTAACATCACTCAAGGTCACTGGTTTGCCAGTAGCATCGGCTGCACTGACAAAGTTGTCAGCTGCCGTCCACTTGGCACCTTTAGTAACCGTTACCCCTTGTACGTCTAACGTCATCTGACTTGGCACAACCGTAACCGTCGCGGTCGCTGTTGTCCCATTGGCTGCCTTGTAAGTGACAGTTTGCTTACCTGGTTTGGTTAAATCCACATCACTAACAACAGTGACATCCGCCACCGTAATTGCTTGACCCATCTCATCAGTCGCACTAGTGAAGTTATCCGCCGCTGTCCAAGTTGCGTTGTGGGTCTGGTCAACCGTCGTGTCATGAACCGCCAACGTGGTCTTGTCGACTTGCCATGTATAAGTATCCGCCACTGCCGTATCGGTACCGTTGTATAACGCCATCAATTCAGCAGAAGTGAATAATTGGCCTTCCGTATTGATCCAGTGACCGAGGTAGCCATCAGTGGTTGGGACGTCAGGAATTTCAGCGGTCACGCCATCTTTAGACAACACGTTCTTGGTACCCAAAGTTAAGGTTTTAACACCGGAACCTTTAAGCAACGTATCAAAAGGATTCAAGGCCGTCATATCAAGATTCGATAAATCTAAATCCGTTAAACTAGTCGTATCAAAGAACATATTCCGCATCGCCGTAATATTGCTCGTATCAATTTTGCCCAAATTAACGGCAGCTAAGTCGTAATCGCGATTAAACATCCCAACTAACGAGGTCATCTTGCTAGTATCCCAGTTAGATAGGTTAATCGACTTTAAGGTCAACATTTGATTAAAGGCACCGTGCGCATCAGTCATATTTTGAGTATTCCAGTTATCAACCGCAATCGCCGTTAAAGCAGCATCTTGATAAAACATGCAGGCCGCGTTCTGCACATTACCCATATCCCACTTGGAAACATCTAATTCCGCTAACGCTTTATCACCGTAGAACATATTTTGAGTACTCGTCACCTGACTCATATTCCAGTTAGCAACATCTAAGGCAGTTAATGCTGAATCGCCAAAGAACATTTGCGTGGTGTCATTCAAACTACTCAAATTCCACTTACCAGTATCAAGACTGGTGAGGCTGCTCATCCCATAAAACATACTGTAAGCAGATTGAAGGTTGCTTAAATTCCAGTTACCCACTGGCAATGATGCCAAGTTAGTCGCGCCATAAAACATTTGCGTCGCATCTCTTAAATTGCCTAAATTCCAATTAGTTGTATCCAGGCTGGTCAACCCACTAGTACCTTCAAACATACTAAAGGCAGACTGGAGTTGACTCAAATTCCAGTTACCCACCGGTAATGACTTCAAACCCGTATCGTCACAAAACATCTGCGTAGCATACTTCAAACTACTTAAATCCCAATTAGTCGTATCTAAACTAGTCAGTCCGCTCGCACCATAAAACATGCTATAAGCATTAACTAAGTTACCAAGTTGCCAATTAGCAACCGCCAAGTTGGTTAACCCGCTAGCGCCATAAAACATTTGATAAGCTGTTGTTAAACTATTCAAGCCCCAATTGCTCGTATCTAACTTAGTCAACCCACTATCATTGTAAAACATGCTATAACCAGTTTGAAGTTTGCTTAAATCCCAGTTAGTCGTGTCTAGGCCATCTAATTGACTATCGCCAGCAAACATTTGTTGGGCATTGGTTAAACTACTCAAACCCCAGTTGCTCGTATCTAGAGTCGTTAGGGCATGATTATCACAGAACATCCCAAAAGCATTAGTGACATTATTCAAATTCCAGTTACTCGTATCAAGGCCGTTCAATGCATTGTCGCCCCAGAACATATAACTGGCATTAACCAAGTTGCTTAAACCCCAGTTACTTGTATCCAAAGTTGTCAACTTGGCATCATCCGAAAACATATCGTCGGCCATTGATAAATTATCTAAGTGCCAAGATGGTGAGTCAATTGTCGTTAAGTTCGGATTGTTCGCAAACATGGTCGTTGCAGTTTCTAGTACTGGGAAATCCATATCTGGCATCTTAATCGTCTCAAGATTGGCATTATCAATAAACATGTTCCAAGCTTGCTTATCGTTAGTCAGTGTCCAGCCCGTTAGATCTAAGCTGGTTAATTTAGGATCGTCACTAAAAGTTGAGAAAGTAGTCGTGACGTTGCCAACATTCCAGCCAGCGACTTTTAATGACGTTAAATTCTTATTACCAGAAAATGCCAAGCCCATATCCGTAACTTTACTCGTGTCCCAACCGGTCAAATCAAGGCTAGCTAAACCGGTGCCATTAAACATACTATCCATATCAGTTAAATTTTCAGTATGCCAGTTACTGGGATCAAAGGTCGTTAACTGATTGTCACCCGCGAACATGGAGGACATCGAGGTAACCTTGCTCGTATCCCAACTGCTAGTATTGAACGTTGTTAAGCCATGGTCGCTCATAAAGGCCGCCGTCATATCAGTAACATGACTCGTATCCCAACCATTTAAATCCAGGCTAGTTAACTTTTCAGCTTGAGCAAACGCATAGCACATGTTCGTCAGGCTACTAGTATTCCAATTACTGATTTCCAAGTCTTGCAAATGACTTTGATAGCCATTTTCAGTAGCAAATGTTTCATAAAGTGACTTCAAGTTGTGCGTATCCCATTTATTCAAATCAAGACTCGTTAAGTTATTCGCTACAAAAAAGGTATATTTCATTGATTCGATTTTACCAGTGTTCCAGTCACCGATTTGTAAATCGACTAGACTCGTATCCCATGCAAACATTGAACCAATATCCGTGACATTGCTCATATCCCAACTATTCAAGTTCAAGCTGGTCAGACTAGAATCACTAGCAAACGCGCTAACCATCCGTGTCGCAGAACTCGTATCAAACATTTCTGGGTTGGTAATCGTCGTTAGATTCTTTAACCCACTAAAGACTAGGCTTGAATCTGATGCGGCCGTGACTTTACCATCGAACGTAATCGTTTTGATTAATGTCCCGTACTTCGACCAGGTGCCACCAAGATTAACAAACGTCCCAGCGCCGATATGTAACACACCATCTGCATCAATCCGCCAGTCACTGGTCCCAAACGTTCCGCTGCCAAGATCCGTACTTGTAGCTGTCGGCGCAACGGCCATCCGCATTAAGTTAGCCCGGTTAAGATTAGCCCCGGTCGCAACTTTTGAGTCAGCTAATGAAAACGTCTTAGTATCAACCGTCGAATCATCGGCTGGCAGGTCATTAGTGTCTGAATCGGTCTTATCCGGTGCAGTCACTGTGGTTGATTGAACTGTCGTGGTTGGCTCAGTTGACGTGTCCTTATTCGTAGTAACGGTTTGTTGCTTAGTATCCCTTGTCGATGTTACTGGGTCAGTCGTTGGTGTTTTCACATCAGTGGTTGACGCCGGTGTTTTGCTAGTAGGATCCGTTGTTGCTGAATCGCTTGTATCAGCAGTCGTTGAACTGTCAGTTTTAGTGACTGGTGTTGGATCAGTCGTTGATTTTTTAGTCGTATCAGTAGGTGTTGAATCGGTGGTTTTGGTTGCGTCAGCCGTCGTTGTGGCCGTGCTGGTCTGCTTCGTTTGGTCATTAGACTTAGTATCAGTGCTATTACTGCTGCTAGACAACGTCACCGTCTTATCCGTTGAGCTGCTAGTTGCTGTGGTTACCGAACTGTTGTCTGAACTAGTTGCTGATTCCGCAGTTGTATCGGCTTGTGCCAAGGTACTCCCCTGCCAGACGGTCATCGCGAGGACGCCAGCAAAGAGCCAAACCCGGCCCTTTTTATACATCTTATAATGTTCTTTTTCGTTCATTACGGTTGTCGTGTTCATCTTCGTACTCATCTGTGCCGTCCCCTTTATTGATGTCCTTAACTCGATATGCATTATTTATTTTTATCCGCTTAAATCTTCATCTACACTGATAGTGTACCCCCTCAACGTGTACAATTCAACCAGCTACTGCACTTATAAACGTTGATATATCGCCATTTACATTCTTTCATCCGTGTTTGTCAGCTGGTAAAGGTTGGTTCCGGATAAGTTGGACGCCAATATTTCATTAATCACACTATAACTATTACTTATTACCCATTGTTAGCTTGAAACCACCCGACACCTTTTCTTTAACTAACCAACGATTTTTATCATTAACTTTACTTATATTGCTATTTTCCCCAAAGCTGAATTAATTCTTCCTATATTAGTTGAACTGCTAAATTAATTTAAACTGATAAATAAATCAAAAAAATTTCATAAAAACAAAAAAATCAACTTAACTAACATCACCAAAAGACGCTAGTTAAGCTGATTTTTCAATTTTCAGGATCTTTAACGAGTTGATACCCATTCGCAATTAATTGATTACGGAACCAAGTTTCAAACATCAACCCATACCAAACATCACCGATTAAGCTCACAATCAACGCAACGTTCTCGACAAAGAATAGGCGCATGATCATATTGACAAGTAGCATTGCCAGAAACGGAACCGCTGACTTAATTGCGAAAAATTTGGTTTGACAACGAGGGCTTAAGACGGCGTAAAACCAGGTGAACAATAGCGCCCACCAATTGAACGACCCATAGACTTTTTTCGTCTGGCGTTCGCCGTTAACTTCTTTTTCGAATACTTGATCGTGTTTAACCCGTTGTTTCAAGTTAAACCATTCTGCGAACGTAAAGTTCATGTTGGGTCCTCCTACTTTTAGGCTTTAGCTGCATTATAGCGGGCATCACCCACTACCGTCAAACGGTGCTGTAATATACCGTTACCCTAACGAACTCGGTCACGTCCCCGATATCAGTCTATTTTCAGCCACTGACTCATACTGGCCAAGATTACAAGTATGACAAGTCGCCTTCAATCAGCCGTTTTTGCCTTAGTTTCTTAACGCGACTGACATTTACCCGTAACATTCCCGGCGTACACTCTGGTCATCAGCTTGAGCAACACGCTTGTTCAAGTCTTTGTCCGCAACTAATCGATCGACACGAGAAGGAGAACTAACTTGAAAAAACTAATTCGTACCATCTTATCTACCACTGCTGTTGTCGCTGGCTTCATCATGGCCGGCGCCGTTTCCGCTAATGCGGCCACCACTTACACCGTAAAAGCTGGCGATTCAGCTTGGGCGATTGCCAAAGATCATCAAACCACGGTCGCTAAGTTAGAAGCCACTAACCACATTCAAAACCACTTAATCTTACCTGGCCAAGAATTAACGATTCCTGGGACTAGTCAAGCAACGGCCACGACACCTGCCAAAACAACCGAAACTAGTGCCACGACTTACACCGGTAGCAACTTACGCGACTATGTGTTAAGTCAAATGGCTAGCCGGACGGGTGTTTCCGCGGCCACTTGGAATATGATTATCACGCGTGAATCCAACTGGCAACCATACGTCCGCAACAGTTCTAGCGGCGCTTACGGCTTATTCCAGAACATGCATATCCACAGCGGTTCCGTTGAAGCCCAAGTTGACGCGGCTGTCGCCTTGTATCACGCCCAAGGTATGGCTGCTTGGGCCCTTTAAACCTCGATCCCTCAATACCTAACTAATTGAAATGGCACTCAACCTGTTATCGGTTTGAGTGCCATTTTTGTCTATCTAACTAGATTGGTTATGCTGCCTGAACTTTCGACGTAATCTTCGCTTTATTCAACAAGACTGAACTTGTGACGACAGACAATGAGCTAAAAGCCATGGCCAAACCAGCCAATTCAGGACTAAGCGTCAAGCCAATGGCGAAGAAAATTCCGGCGGCAACTGGAATACCTAAGATATTGTAGATAAAGGCCCAGAACAAGTTCAACTTGATACGGTTGAAGGTCTTCTTACTCAACGCTAGGGCCCGATCAACATCCCGCAAGTCATTCTTAACGAGCACAATCCCACCAGCATCGATGGCGATATCTGTCCCAGAACCCATCGCGATGCCAACATCAGCGGTTGTCAAAGCTGGCGCATCGTTAATTCCATCACCAACAAAGGCTACTTTGCCAGTTGCTTGCAGAGCTTGCACCTGTTCGGCTTTATCACCTGGCAAGACATCCGCAATCACATCGTCAATGCCGACTTGATCCGCTACCGCTTGGGCAACGCGTTGGTTATCACCGGTCAACATCACTGTCTTTAAGCCTCGTGACTTCAAGGCCGCAATCGCTGCCTTGGACGTGGACTTCGGCATATCTTGAATCGCAATCAAACCGATAATCTCATCGGCGACGCCGACAACGACCACCGTTTTAGCTTCATTTTGCAGCTTAACTGCCTGTTGTTCGAGGTCATCGCTGAGCTTGGCCGTCGTTAATAACTTCGTGTTACCAACAAAGCCAGTCTGACCATCAATCGTGGCGGAGACGCCTTTACCTTCGATTGCTTTAAAGTCATCGACCGGCAAAGCCGTAATCGCTGCCGCTTTGGCCCGGGCCAAAATCGCGGTGGCTAACGGGTGTTCAGACGACTCTTCTAAGCTAGCGGCAATCTGTAAGACTTGTTGCTGATCACCCACGATATCCGTGACTTGGGGCTTGCCAACCGTAATCGTCCCAGTCTTATCAAAGACCACTGTCTTCACATCGTTCACGGCTTCTAAGACTTCACCGTTTTTAATCAAGATCCCCATCTTAGCGCCCCGGCCAGTGCCGACCATTAGCGCGGTTGGGGTAGCCAAACCGAGCGCACATGGACAAGCAATCACAACGACTGAAACTGCGAAGATCAAGGCGCGGGCGATACTGGCATCGAGAAAGACATACCAAGTTAAGAACGTTAAAATCGCTAAAATCAACACAACGGGCACGAAAACATCTGAAACTTTATCAGTCAACTTTTGAATTGGCGCATGACTATTTTGCGCCTTCTTTACGAGATCCACGATTTGGGACAGCATCGTCTGGTCACCAACCTTGTTGGCTTTAAACAGGAAAGTCCCGGTACTGTTCATCGTCGACCCAATCACGGCGTCATCAACACTTTTTTCGACGGGCATACTTTCACCAGTCACCATCGACTCGTCTAAGGTCGAACTGCCTTTTACAATTACCCCATCAACCGGAACTTTTTGCCCGGGTTTAACCCGAACGACATCGTTTAGCTCGACTTCGGCTAAGGGAATCTTAACAAACTCGTCACCCCGTAACACTTCGGCGTCTTTCGCTTGCAAATTAACTAACTTTTCAACCGCGTTAGACGCGTTATTGCGCATCCGTTCTTCGAAGACTTGGCCTAATAGGACGAACGTCGTCACAAAAGCGGCACTTTCAAAGAAAACCGGCTGCTGCGTTGCCATTGCGTAAATACTATAAAGATACGCAGTTGCCGTCCCAATCGCCACTAATGTATCCATATTCGCATGGTGCTTCTTAAATGACGCCCACGCACTCTGCACAAACGGTCCCGTAGCGACTAACATGATAACGGTCGTTAACGCTAGCTGTGTCCAGTCACCACCGGGCAACATCCAGCCAAATGGCATGAGGATCATATTCGCCAACATCGGCAACGAGAAGATCAGCGAGATCCAAAACCGTTTCGTAATCGTCATCACTTAATCACCACTTTTCCTTGAAACATATCCATCCCGCAACTATAGGTGAATTCACCGGCAACGTCGGTGGGGATTGTCATCGTCTGGGGCTGATTCAATGGTAAGTCACGGTTGAATTTCAAATCCGTCGACTGTACCACATCCAAACAACCTTGCGAACTAGTGCGGGTAAACGTTAACTGAGCAGGAACCCCTTGTTTTAAAGTCACAACAGCCGGATCGTAACCACCAGCGACCATAATCGTTTGATTTTGTTGTTTATTTGTCATGATGACAACCTCCGTTTTATTTAATGATTAACTTGCCATGAAACATGTCCATCCCACAAGCCCATTCGTATTCGCCCGGCTTGCTGGTATCAATCTGAATCGGCTCCGCTTGATTTTGTGGTAACGCCTGGTTAATCCCAAAATCACTGAAGACTACGTGATCCAAACAACTGGAGGCATCCTTACGCGTAAAGTTCAATACCGCGGGCACCCCTTGCTTCAAGACAATATTTTCTGGTGAATACCCTCCGCTGACTTCAATATCCACACTTTGTTGATGATCGGTTACGGTCGCGTCGGCACTAGCCACAGCATGCTTGCCGAAAAACCACCAAAGAATGAACCCGATAATCGCTAACCCAACAATCAGCACTAAAATTTTTGTCATTTGAAACCAACCTCTCTCTTAACTCTGCTTATTTATTTTATGATTACACTCGTAAACCTCAAAAACTAGTTTAGTCTCATCGTTTACATTTGTCAACGATAAAATTCAAGCCAAATTAAAAGTGCCCACCCGCAGATGGACACTCATGAGTTATTAATGACGCCGGCGATACACGAAGCCACCGACTAATGCGGATAACCACAGCCCAATTACCGGTAACCAATGACTCGGTTGTAACTGGTCACCTTGTCCCACCATTGCCGTTTCAATTGGTACGGTAGCAGTTGGCTTGATGGTAGCACTTGACTCGCTTCATTCGCGAACATCGACGTGGCTTCAGCCGGCTTTGCTGTTTCCGCCACTACCGCCACGGATTCGTCAGTCATCGTCGCCGCTTCCGCTTGAAACGTTAAGCCACCAAACACTAACGCCGATGACAGCAAGCCTAATGTTAACTGTTTCTTTTCAGTATTATACATACAACAATAATTTTTAAAACGATTAACTTTTAACACCATTTTCTCCCCCAAAGTACTTTTTGCTTAAATAGCTTTCCCCAAGACTAATTTACGTAATTAACGTCTTCATTATAAAATTACCGTGCAAAAATCACTAGCCCCCAAACGACATTATTTGTCGTCAAAAAATACCGATCGACATGAGTCTCCCCATGGCAATCGGTATTGATTCAGTCCTAATTTACTTCATCACGCCAAAGCCACCAGTCCAACCAATCTTTTCTTTGGTAGCTAATGTCATCTGTAAGAAGCCTAAGCTTTCCAATTCACGTGCCCGCTTCAATGAGCCAGCATCAACAAAGGCAACGCCACTATCAGTTAAAGCATCGGCCAAAACAGCTTTAGCATCGTCCGCATCACTAGCAGCCATCACTGTTGTTTGGGCATCACCGACCTTACGACTTTGTAAGGTGGCGGCAAAAGTCGTGTTGAATGCCTTAACCACTTTTGATTCTGGTAATAAAGCGGCAATTTCAGCGGCGGCTGAGCTATCAGCTGGCACCACTAAGGCATCCCAAGTGTCAAAGTTTAATGGATTGGTAATATCCACGACGACCTTGTGGGCTAATGCGGCTTGGTTGGCTTTGGCAATGCTGATTGCAGCGGGATAAGGGACCGCTAGCACGACAATATCACCGAGATCAGCGACCGGATCGCCATGGCCTAGATAAGTGACTTGGTTACCGCCCTGCTTGAAGACATCACCAATTGCTTGACCCATGTTACCTTTACCGAAAATCGTTACTGCTGCCATCTGACAGACCCCCTGATTAATAAATTTATTTATAGTGTTACTTTCAACATACGGGTTTTAGTTAAAAAGGTCAACTAATTAGCTTAGAAGGACCAAACTTTTCCTGGATGCATCTTTTTAATGACATATTGATAGTTCTTCTGCGTCATAAAAGCGGTCGTCAACTGACCGAGCTTCACTTTAGTCTGATAGTACGGTGTATAGGCTGGCACCAAGCCATGCAAAGCGGTCTTGTCGCCAGTCGGATCGTTGAACCGATAGAGTTGAATCTGATGGGACGTACTTTCTCTGACTAAGTAATAAAAGCTAACGCCGTCATCCTCAGAATCCTGCATCAACACGTACCACGTCGCCGCTTGATCGTGAATCACATGATACGTGTAAGTACTATCCGTATCTAAGTCATAGTTGGTGATATCGTTATAATACATTGAAAAAAGCGTCATCTTCGCCCGTGACGAAAGCCGTTGCGACCCCACCGCCAAGCGTTGAATCTGCCGCACATTTTGATTGGCCGCAGAAACTTTGGTAACAACCTTCGTCTGTTGGATCGCCTCGTTATCCTGAACCAGACCAAACATTAAGACGGCCCCAAGAATCGCCGCAACCAAAAACAAGCCATTCAAGACTTTAAAGTACCGCAACTCTTGATCCGCAAAATGTTTCGGTGTAACAGATAAAGATGTGGTCGCCGGTCGGTCTGGGACCACGGTCGTTGCCAAAAGTTGTCGATTCAGCAACATGTTGCAACTGACAAAAATGATACTCCCCACTAACAATCCAACCATGCCCACAATCACCACCGGCGTTGGGGCAGGCGTCACGATCCACGGTAACCCGACACTAATCACGACCGCGATTAAACCGATTTGTTCTAACCGCATCAGCCAGCGTAACCGCGGCGACTGCTTAATTTCAGTCCGATAAAAGAAACGCCGACTAGCCCGAATTTGTTGTGGCGACATTGTACGGTGATAGTGTTGTCGATCACTAATAATTTGTTGCTTCAATCGCGCGAACCGCCACACTAAACCCAATCCAACCAGCACGACGAGGATTAATCCAATCTTTATACCCACGATTTGACCTCCCATAACTTGCTTAATAGCCTAAGTTTACGGCTTTTACGACTAACACACAAACGACCTTTACTCTTTCTTAACCCCACTTTCAAATGTACAGCTAAGCTAGTTTTGTCATATTTCCATCACCCAACGCTTTCATCGACACCGCTCTCCAGCAACGCATTTCAGCGATTCTCCCATTACCGCCAACAATGATGATAACCCCCCACTCGTCATCAAGCTGCCATCTAGGCCAGAACTTTTTAACGAGTTTGACACACGGTTGTAACCTAGCCGCGCTAAACTCAGTTCCAATCGATTAACCAAAAACTCGAGTGAATTTAACTCAGACACAGAATCATAGAATAGGAGTTCTTCCATTGAAAAAATTATTACGCAATCTCTTAACCACCTCCGCTATCGCCACCGGCTTAGTTGTCGTCAGTGGGCTATCCGCTAACGCTGATACCACGACCGCCCCTAGCCAACCGACTTATGCGACACATCAATCTCAGCGGTATGGTTATCGTCAAGCACCAACAACTAGCTATGCGGCAACGTCATCAACAACCGCCACGACTAATACAAGTTCAACTAGCAATACCAGTTCATCATCAAGTTACACCGGTACAAACCTAAAGAGCTACGTCTTAAGTCAGATGGCGTCACGGACTGGTGTTTCAGAAGCAACTTGGAATACCATTATTACCCGTGAATCTAACTGGGAACCTTACGTTGTAAATAGTTCTAGTGGTGCTTATGGCTTGTTCCAGAATATGCATATTAGTAGTGGCTCCGTGGAAGCACAAGTTGATGCCGCCGTTAGTTTGTATGAGGCGCAAGGGATGAGTGCTTGGGCGACTAATTAAATTGTTCACTTACTCTGCTTAACACTTTTATGTAGTTACTACCCAAAATTTAAAATGGTTACTAGTGATTTGAACATCTTTCATAATCACTAGTAACCATTTTCGTATGTAAATTAATCAATGGTCCCAGACGCAAAAAAAGCGACTACATCGCCTTTTTTGCGTTCCATTACTTAACACTAGAACGTAACGCCCATGTTAAGTTAGCCGTGTATTGATCTGCCGGTCCCCATTCTGGAATCTTTAATTCAAAATGTTCCTTTCCATAATGGTGGCGGAAGTGACCAACATTACCAGCTTTCGATGACATTACCACGCTATTTTTAGGAGATTTAGCTTCACTTATTTCGGGTAATTCCGCATAGTTACTAGACTTAGATGAAGTCCCTTCCAAAGCATTCAACTTCGCGTCTCTTAAGATAACGCCATGGTTGGAGCCCACCAAGTCTCCAGCGGTCAACTGAACCTCCCAATTAGCAGGTGTTCGCGTATTCAATACTTCTAATTTACCTTTAACAGTTTTCGCCGTCAATTCTTGCTTTTTATGGTTTGCCGTTGTGCCAAAGTCAACATGTGGGGCTTCGGTAATCATGGTTACTCGGGGAAAAGGATCCCTTAACTGAACAGTCGCTTTGGTTTTAGCAGCTTGACCAGCAACCGGTAGTAATAACAAGGTCAATCCAAACATGGATAATCCTAATCGTGCTTTCATGTTGTCCCCTCCTCATTGTAGGGTTGGGTGGCAGCAGTTACTTATCAGATAATTCACTTTCAGAGTCAATGACTACTAATCGTCTAGACCTAATTTACTTTAAAACAACCCAATGATCACTTTTATGACTTTAATTAGCTGAACGCCGTTTTTGATAGATGACCCATGCTAATGCGCTTGTTAAGGCTACAATTACCGCAACTAGGCTACCAATCAACCACCAGTTAGTCGTCTTAATCGTATCTGGCTTGTAAATCGTACTTTCACTCAACGCTTTAACTCGAGCCGGACTGACCGTGAAGTCTTTAGTGAAATTCCACTTATACTTGCCCTTTTCAGAGTCAGCTTTTAAATGGACGGTGTACTTACCAGCTTCCAACGTTTTAGTACCATCACCTAAAGCAAAGTTGAAGTTACTATTAGGTGCCATCCGCATCTCTTTTTTAGTAGTTTGTAATAATCGTTTATCACTCCCTTTTTTAGTCACATAACCTGTAACTTTCAGTTCATTCATAATCACAGCCCGTGGATTCTGTAATTGTGCAATAACATAATTTTGGTAATTCACTTGCTCTGCACCAACTTTTAGCAAGTTCATTTTCGGTTTGACCGTTATCTTATTTTGTTCCCGTAATTTAATCGCAATAGTATAGGCGAATTGATTTTGAATCGCGATGCCACTGCTTTTCTTACGGTTAGCTAGCGGTCGTTGAACAACGTTGATACCACCGAGAGCAAGTCCTTCCAGATGATGATCCGGCATTTTTAACTTAATCGGTACCCGTTTAGTGGTCTTAGCTGCGACGACCACTTTTTTAGTATTAGTCGTTGCGGCCCCAATATTGAACGCTAGTGACTCATCAATCTTAGGATCATTGTTACTGTAATCAAGAGTCCCATTGTCAGCAGTCGTAGCTAAATTTGTATTAACATCATAGGTTCGTTCAACTTTACCGTTGTTGTTAATCTTGATATACAATGTTTGTTCTTGATTAGGCTTTACCTTTAAGTCAAAGTACCCGGCACTTTTATCAATTTGGTTCGCCGGTAACTCCGGTTGTACAGAGTAGTAATTTTTTTCAGCACTGGCCGGGGTTGCGGCGCCCAGCCAAGTTAAGCTAATGGCCAATCCTAGCATCCAACTAAGTTTTTTAAGCATAATGTGTCCTCCATTGGGTGTTTTAATGTTGAATAAACTTATCAATCAATATTTGTCACTACCGAGCTTTTTGGATATCACCGGGACCATCAACTGTTTGTCTTAACGTCCAAGTCACTTTAGATTCGTATTCACCAGCCGCTTGCCTCTTTGGAACATCAATGGAAACAGCACCAAAAGTCTGTGTAAATTTGCCAAGATTACCACTACCCGCGCTGACCATGACTTTGGAAGCACCTGTCCAGTCTGTAATATCGCTTATCGCTGGACTTTGACCAGGTCCGTCACTTTCTACGCTTCCTTGGCCTAAATGTAAATTACTGTATACAAGTTTCTTGTCATGCTCTTTATTCATAAAGTCAGACGCATTAACAGTTACTTCCCAATCATTCTTAGTTGCCGTGTTTTCAACTACTAATTGACCCGTAACGTTACCTGTAGTATTAACATTATCAGTAGCGTTTTTTAATCCAGTAAACGTAATTTGAGGGGCTGCATGCAATACTGCTCCTGCATCTGACGCATCCTCAATCGTTACGGTTGCATTTTGTTCTCCTGGCTCAGCCGCATAACCAACAATAGGTGCAGCTAGACACAATGCCATAGTCATACCTAACGTTAATAATCCTAATTGCTTTTTCATGGTGTTATCCTCCTTTAATTCTTAAGTGACTAGCGCCATGGATCAGTAATTGACAATTGCATTCTCAATAATCACCACCTTTAATATTTAGCCTACTCACTCTTCCGTCATATTCCAGGTCAGCTTATTAGTATAGGTTCCTGCCGGTGTTGTATCAGGAAACTCCAATTTAATCTGATCGTTTGTAAATGGAAGTAAAAATGTACCCACCGCACCAGTTTCTCCGTTCATTACTTCTATATTTACTCCAGTGCCACCTAAAGACACTTCATTACCATATGCTTCTCCGATTGCTTCAAACGAGTTGACTTGGTTCGAGTAAAATCCAAGTTTAGCTCCAATTAGTTTTCGCCCTTCACTTTGAAATCCTTCTTCACTAACTGTTACTTTCCAGGCCTTACCAGTGTTACTAAAAACCTTTAGATTAGTTTCTGCTAAATTATTAACTGTTCCAGGTCCACTATCCTTAGTCTGACTGCCAAAATCAATTTTTGGAACTTCTTTTAACTCATATGTGTTACCACCTGTAATTTCAAAATTAGCAGTTTCTTCTCGTGCATTCGCAGTCAGTGGTGCTAAAAACAGTAGCAACGGCATTACTATCATCGCTGAACGTAATTTCACAATATCGCTCCTTTCTCTTAAGGTTGATTCCCAGAGTGAACAGTCCAAGTAATAGCAGCTTCATACTGACCTGGTAATGAGTTAGCTGGAATTTCTAACATAATGTTGTGTATGTTTACTTTAGTTAGACCCTTTCGACCCTTTGAGCTACCCAATACATTCTTGGCTACGTTATCAGTATTTGTAAAGCTTGGCGCTGATGCTATAAGTTGGTGTGGGTCGTCAGGGGATTCAGTTTTTGTACTTGAAGATACGTGAATTTGGTATCCTGTCCAAGGCATAGTATGCTGATTTATTTTAAGGACAAAAGGGTCAATCTTCATTGTAATCTGCCACGAGTTATTATCCATACCATTGTATACAGAAAGAGTTTCATTCTCCAAATTAACTCTTCCTGCCGTGGTAGTATATTCTTTACTACCAAAATTAAAATTAGGAACTTCTTCAATTACAACAGTTCCAGAGTTTTCCTTTCCAACCAAGTCTTTTTCTACCTTCGAATTCTCGTCAGTGCTTGCCTGATTCATTGATACACTTTTTTTACCCTCAGGCAATTCCGTTAAAATTTCTTCATTATCGTTAATATCTTCATTCTTAGCCTCGGCTTCTTCTGAAACATTACCTGCTGACTCGTCAGCACTTTCTTTAATAGGCTCGTTTTTCTGATCAACTTTTTTCTTTTCTTCAGTTTCTTTTTCTTCCTGTTCCTTATGTTCTTGCTCGGCTTTTTCCTGTCGTTCTTTTTCTTCGCGCTCTTTTCGTTCCTGCCCTTCTTTTTTCTTTTTTCTCTTTTTCTTCCTGTTCCTTACGTTCTTGCTTGGCTTTTTCCTGCCATTCTTTTTCTTCGCGCTCTTTTCGTTCCTGCCCTTCTTTTTTCTTTTTCTCTTTTTCTTCCTGTTCCTTACGTTCTTGCTCGGCTTTTTCCTGCCGTTCTTTTTCTTCACGCTCTTTTCGTTCCTGCGCTTCTTTTTCCTTTTGGGCTTGTTCCTCCTGTTCCTTACGTTCTTGCTCTTCTCTTTCCTGTCGTTCTTTTTCCTCACGTTCTTTTCGTTCTTGCTCCTCTTTTTCCTTTTTGGCTTTTTCTTCTTGTTCCTTGCGTTCCTGCTCTTGCTTTTCGGCCACTCGTGCATCGGTATCTGCCTGTGCTTGCACGCTAGTCGTTGCTTCGACTCGTGGTGTTTTCACTCGCTCAGTCACGGGCGCTACCGACAACGTGATCGCACTTAGCGCGGCGATGATTAGCTGTCTTTTCATCAGGGCTGCCTCCTCATTGGGGGTTGTCCAACATTACAGTGTCATTTTCTGGTCAATTTTCCAGTTACAATTATCTTGTTCATAATTTAACTTAGCGTCTTACCGCCTCCTGTTCACATTAGTCATCAGAATGTAATAACTTAAATCTAATTGACTCAATAACTTTGTTCCGTGTAATAAATTTAACAAATTGACATCAAGCTGACAAAAGATACGCTCACGATTTTTTATTTATTGGGGTCATCTTGATCAAAATTGCGCTAAAAAGCGGTTTAAGCCGGCATTTTAGTTTAATAAAAAAATATTGGCCTAGCTCAATATTTGAGTAAGGTCAATATTGAGTCAAGTATCGTTTTAGACCCGGTCAGACTTTTACAACGCTTCACCGATTGGCTTCAATTTAGCTTAATACTCATAATTATCTTAATTTCTTGACTCAAGCTATAAAGAAATCACCTAGCGATTAACGTCATTGACAACAAAAAGGCCTGCCAACATAACATTGACAGACCAAGACGTTCTAAAAAAATAGCTTAATTTCTATAATGAACTAAGAATACCAATTCCCACACTTAAAATAACAAAGATAACAATCAAATCAATAAACGATAGAATAAACCCAGTAATGGCTAAGCCCCGTGGCCGTTTGAACATCCCGATAAATGAGAATAACATCCCTAAGAACCAAACGACAAAGCTAACCCCAGGAATCCAAGAGAATAAGAATGAGAGTAAGGCTAAGATAAACCCAGCCGTTCCCATCCCATTGCTTTGTGGTGCGGCTTGGACGTAAATGTTATTACTACCAGTGGCTTGGGTCGTATCTTGAATTGGATCAGTAGTTGCTTGGCTCGCGGTCGGTTGTGCTTGCGTCGTAGTTGCATCGGCATGAGCTTGCGTAGATGTCTTGACCGCATCGACACCACTCTTCGTGACATGCCGCAATTGTTGTTCCATACTCGTTGGCTCAACGCCGTTAGTCCACGCATAGCTATATAGCCAGACAACCGCCGCAATCACGGCGATCCAACCTAATGAAGCGTGGTAGAACAAGACCCGCATCAGAAATGAGAAGACGAAAATGCCAACAACAATAACCACAGTCGTGGCCCAGTTCGCCGTAATCCACTTCATCATCGCATCTAACCGGGCATTAAAGTCACTGCCAGACCCCGTTGATTGATTAGTCGTATTAGCGGTCGTCCGCGTCGTCGCTGTCTTAGTGGTTTCCTCCGTTGCCGTCGTTGCTTGCGGCTTCGAGGTGGCCTCGTCACTTGTCAGCTTAAACCCACACTTCGGGCAAAACTTCACCGTTGCCCCGACTTTAGTCCCACAATGAGGACAAAACTTTGTTTCTTCCATTTAACTGCCTCTTCCCTTTAACCATAATGATTACCCCCGATTAACCTGACCTCAGCTAGTCGCTTTCACATCGCCAAGAGCACATCAATCTTTTATGCAACTATTATTATAGCGTAACCTTGGTAATTTGCAGTACTTTATTCTTTTTTTCTGAAAGCAATGGTCATCACTGATTGCTTTCATTGTCCGGTGGGCAACAAAAAGGCATCGCTAATCTCGAAAATTAGCAATGCCTTTTACTAAACCCAAATCCCATATAAATCCGTTGCCACACTTGGATAAGCTAAAAACAAGTCATGCAAGCGTGCCACTGAAACACGCTGCTGGATCAGAATCGCCAATTCATTAATCAACTCATCGGCCGTGGCACTATAGACCTCCGCGCCCACCACAAGCTGATTTTGCCGATTGATAATCAGTTTTAACCGGGCTTGATCATCATGTTGACGCTGGTAATTCAGCCAATGCGCCAATGACTTTTCCTTGATCTGATACTTATCAGGCTCAGCTTGGGCTTGCAGAACCGTGACACCGGCTTGTGCCAACCGTGGCAGACTAAAGACAGCCGTGACTGGCATCGGATATTTAATTGGAAAGCCTACTGGTGCCACCAAGCTATCGCCCACGTATTTCCCTTGATAGATGGCATAGTTCGCCAGCTTCGGTACCCCAGCCGCCGCACAATCCCCAATTGCGTAAATTGAAGATTGTGTCGTTTGCAACTGCTCCTCCACCTGAATCCCTTGTGACGTATAAATGACGCCAGCTTGTTCCAAATGCAAGTCCGCCACATTTGCGGTCCGGCCTAATGCCGTATAGACCGCGTCAGTTTCAAACGTGGCGTTTGTTCGGGTGGTAACTTGTAAGCCATGGTTGGTTTGCGCAAGTGCCGCCACTTCATCATTAAAGCGAAAGATAACGCCACGTTGTTTTAAGTCGGCCACCAATCGTGCGACCAACTCCGGATCATACCCGCGCAACGCGACTGCATCGTGCTGGACCACCGTAACGTTGGCGCCGGCTTCATTAGCAATACTGGCTATCGCCATGGCAATAATTCCTGCGCCTAAGATCGTCAGGCGCACTGGTAACTGTTCACTACGGAAGAAACTCCCAGAATGTTGGACCCACTGACTGCCAGGAAATGACAATTCAAACGGATGGGCCCCGGTTGCAATCACGATTTTATCAGCTTGTAATAACTGCCCGTTAACCCTCACATGGTGCGAATCTGTAAATTCAGCGTGACCTTCATAAGTTGTCACGCCAGTTGCTTGAAACCGCGCTTTAAAGTTAACGGCTGTCTGGGTCACCACCGTGTCGCGATACGCGGCGAGCTTCGCCCAATCAATCGCCGGCGTTGTGGCCGCAAACGTCGTCAACCGGAATTGTCGATGTGCTTCAGCCGCCGCCAACAAGATTTTTTTCGGGGTACTGCCCCGATTAACGGTCGTGCCGCCCCAGTCACGTTGCTCGATGACCGCAACTTTTAAGCCATGTGCTTGGGCTTTCAAGGCTACCCCCGCACCACCGACACCGCCGCCAATTACAATTACATCAAAAGCTGACATTTAACTAAACGCATCGTTGGCATCATCGACATGCCCCGGCGTGGTTGCCGTTACGTCCTGATTAGGATTGTCATACCAGACAACCGCCGCTTCTTCACTCGGTAATTGCGCCACCGTTTGCTTAGTGATATTCAAATGATCGGCCACAATTTGCGTTGGCGTTGTGGCCAGCCACTTATTCAATGAAATATCTGAGTAGACCGGATTCTTGAATAACTCGATAAAAATCAACGGTTCATCACCAATATTTTGAATATAATGTCCAGCTTCTTTCGGAATGACGCCAACATCGCCCGCTTGATAATCAAAGGTTCGCGCTAACGTATTGGAATTAAAGACACCGACTTTCGCCCGCCCTTGCATGAAGTAATCCCATTCTTCAGACTTCGGATGCCAATGGAGCTCGCGCATCCCGCCTGGTTGGACTTCCACAATTGCCGCCGAGATCGTCTTGGCCGCTGGAAAGACAGCTTGATCAACAATCCAGACTTTGCCGGCTTCAAATTGTTTCGCTGGCACATCCGCCATATGCAAGGTTAACGGTGTTGCCATCGGTGTTCCTGGCCGTTTAACTTGGTCGATTGGGCCCGGCACTGCCCCATCAAAAATATACTTTTCATGAGTCGGCAAGTTCGCTAAGGCCGCTTCATCCAACTTAAAGTTAGCCGCAACTATATCTTTAGGCGTATGCGCTAACCAATCTGTTAATAGGAAGGTATTATTTTCCGAGAAGTCGGGTTCACTGAAGACTAACAAGAATTCACAGCCTTGGTCCAAAGCTTGGATAGAATGCGGGATTCCGGCTTCAAAGTCCCATAAATCGCCAGCTTTAATGTCATCAATAAAGCTTTCGCCGTTTTCATTCAACGCCGTGACCCGCGCGTTGCCTTTGAGCATCATGGCCCATTCAGCTTCCTTATGCCAATGTAATTCTCGATAAGCACCCGGCTTTAAGCACATATTGACCCCGGCCATGTCGTGCGATGCTGGCAGTTCACGATTGGTGACCTCCCGTGCCCAGCCGCCTTCTTCCAAGCGCATATGCGCATCCGAGAAACTAAACCGCAAGTTCGTAATGGTGCCATGATCAGTTGTCGGTGGCACTAAAACATCTGGGTTCTGTAAATCACGCTCCTGATTACGAGGCCCCTGATCTAACCACCCCGTCTGATCTGCTGAGCGAATTGGTTCGTTTTGCTTTGTCATGCAAGCCATCCCTTTCGTCATTAATTGCCTTTATGGTAAATTAAATGAACTAATCAAACAAGCGGTTACACTTCATTTAGTAACCTATGTTTAATGTTAGTTAGATTAAACTTGCCACTCTGGTTGGACCAGATTCGGCTGAAAAGTGGTGGCCACGTTTGGAAGCCAAAATGCGGTCTCGAAAGCCGGGGGTTATCTAAGTCGGAAAACCACCGCCTAAGATAAACGACACCACTAAGCCAATTCTGGGCCGCCCGCCGTTAACTAACAGGATTTAAAAAACATTAGCATCAGTTCGGTCATTTAGCCGAGAGGTTGGTTCCTAAAATGCACAGCCGTGTCGTTGGCCTTAGTGCGAGTGGTCTGCTCGGACTTAGGCCAAGGTCAGCTTTGAAGACTGGTTTTTGGCTTCAAAATGGCCCATGGCGTTCCAGCGTTTTAGGAACCAACCGGCAGGCGGTAATTTCAACTAACACCAAGGTATTAAAATAGTTAATTTTTAAAATAACCATTTTAAACCAAGCCTAGTCAAAAACCATCATCACTCACAACGTTAACAATCCCCCACTAATTAATGATTTATATCCACTAATCGTTACCCCCAAAATCACCAGTTTGCAAGCTATCCAAATAATCCCTCATCGACTTAACCGTCCGCGACCCGTGCTAGATTAAAGTTACTAAGTGCACGAACTGCGCTTAGGGTTAGACAATCGGCATTGATTGGAGGGAGTAACGATGCGGAAGTTTTGGCAATACCTTTTGTTAGCGGTTACGGGTCTAATCATCATGATTTTAAGTCCACCACTGATTAGTCAAGCCAAAGAAGTGGCGGCTTCTGGTCTGGATGCCAATAGCTGTGTCATCAAGGACGCTCGCGGTAGAGTCGTCTCACACAGCGCCACGCTATCGCCAGATAAGGAATATACAATTAACTATAACTGGAAGATTTCAAATACCATTCGGATTCAAAGCGGTGATACCGTCCACTTCTACGTACCAGCTAATGTGGAAGTCGTGGGTGATCGTTCCTTTGATCTCGCGGGTTCCGGCAATATCGGCGTCTGCGGGGTCACGAGTATCAAGTCCGGGTCACATGTGGGGCTGATTACGTTAAATAGTCGGCTACAAAGTATGTCACAACGTAGCGGCTTCATTCGGATTGGCGTCATTGGGGCTGCCCCTGAGACCCCACCAGAACCAACGCCGACCCCAACGCCCACGAAACCCATTTCCATGACTAAAGGTGTCAGCTGGGTCGATCCAACTAATCCAACTAAACTAAATTGGACGATTCGGGTCAACGCTAACGGTAATACGTTAGATAATCCAGTTATCGACGACCAGCTCAGCGATAACCAAAGCTTCGTGCCACAAAGCACGCGGGCGACCGATTCACTTGGGCAGACGTTACCGGTGGCGACCGTGAACAACGGTTCCAGCCTCTCGTTTCATCTGCGGACCACCGTCAAGCGTAGTTTTAAGATCACCTATCAAACGACGCCCAGCACGCCGTACCCAGCACGATCGCGTAGCTTAGAAACCTTTACGAATGCGGCCGTTTATCATGACGACAACGGCCACAATGCTTCCGCGAACGCTAGCATCGATCGTACGCTGAAAGAACCTGAACCCACCCCAACGGAACCGATTACCATGCAGAAATCCGTTGCGTGGGCTGATCCTGGGACATTCACTAAGATCAACTGGGCATTGGCGATTTCAGCGAACAAGCATAAATTAGTCAATCCGGTCATTGTTGATAAGCTAAGCGCCAACCAGAGTTACGTTGATGGCAGTGTTCGTGTCACCGACAGCGCTGGCAAAGCTGCAACAGTCAGCGCTTCGACTAACGGGACCGAAGTCGAGTTCAAGGTCACTGGAACGTTTGATTCTGACCTACACGTCACGTATCAGACGGAAAGTGATCAGCCAAGCGGCACCGAAACCTTTGATAACGTCGCCTACTACAGTGACGACAATCAGAATTCCGCCACCGCGCAGGCTGAAATCGACCGGACCACTGAACCGACCGAACCCGAAAAGCCGGGCGCAACCGAACCCATTGACATGACAAAGACCGCCACTTGGGCTGATCCTGGTAAATTCACTAAGATTGACTGGCACTTAGTCGTTGAACCTAACGACCAAAAGCTGGCCAATCCCGTCATTGTCGACACGTTAAGTCCCAACCATAGCTATCTCAGCGGCAGTGCTAAGATCACCGATACGACGGGGACCGCGGTACCATTCACCGTTGAGACCAATGGCAAAGTCGTCACGTTCAAAGTCACGGGTACTTATACTACGGCTTTAAAAGTCAGCTATCAGACCACGACCGACAATGCGACGGGTGATGAAACGTTTGAAAACAGTGCCGTTTACCACGACGACAATGGCAATACGGCCACAGCACAAGCGGCCCTCGATCGTGAAGGCCCAGTTGATGAACCCAATGGTCCTGACGAAACCGTCAAGCCGATTGCGATGACAAAGCTCGCCGCTTGGACTGACCCAAACGATCAGACCAAGATCAATTGGGGCCTGGAAGTAGCGGCCAATGGGAATAAGCTCGTTAACCCGGAGATTATTGATGAATTTACCAATAATCAAACGTTTGTTGACGGCAGTGCTAAGGCATCCACTGCCAGCGGAACCAGTATTCCACTGACGGTTACCGTGAAGGGCTCCGAGCTGACCTTTAAGTTAAGCGGCACGTTTACGGAAAACTTGCATTTGACCTATCAAACGCAAACGACCAAACCAACGGGTGCCACTATCTTTGACAACGCCGCCATCTATCAAGACGAAGCTGACAACAATGCGTCAGCGGAAGCCTCGATTGACCGCGATGAGTTGCCAGTTGAACCCGAACAACCAGTTACCAAAGATATTGGGATGACCAAAAATGCCACTTGGGCTGATCCGGGCACTTTCACCAAGATTGACTGGACAATCAAGATTGCCGCCAATGGCAACGACTTGCTGAATCCTAAGATCACTGATGACAGTAGCGCGGACTTAACTTATGTCGACGGCAGTGCCAAGGTGATAGACAGCACCGGCAAAATATTGCCCGTTAAAGTGACGGTCGTGGGTCACCAGCTCGTCTTTACGATTACTGGCAAGCTTACTCATGACTTCACGTTAACCTATCAGACGTTAGCCGCCAGCGGCAATGACAGCTTCGCTAACGCGGCCATCTATGAAGATGACAACGGTAACGGCGGTTCAGCGCATGCCACGGTTGATCGTGACGAAAGCGACGAAGTGCCTAGCGAACCAGGGACAACTGAACCAGGTACACCTAGCCAGCCGCAACCAGGAACCCCACAGCCAGAACAACCTAGCGTTCCGGCACCGGAAACTCCTGGCAAGCCTGAACCTGAACATCCAGCAACAACCACCCCAACTCATCCGGCCACACCAGATAAAAAACCTAGTGTCACCAAACCGAATAAGCCGAGCGTGACTAAGCCCAGTCGGCCAAGTGCTGCTAAACCAGTTAAGCCAAGTGCTGAGAAGCCAGCCGTCGCACCATTTAAGCCAAGCATCGCAACACCAACGACACCGATTCCAGCAACGGCGACACCCGTCACTAGCCAGCCAAGTTCACAAACGGCGCCAACTGTGACGAATGATACCACGACCAATGCACCAGCTGCTACTGGCACACCGGCCAACGCGATTCCTAGCAATCGGTTGCCACAAACTAACGACCATCCAGCCATTGATTTAGTGATGATTGGCCTCGTTAGCTTCTTGCTTTGCTTGTTGTTAGGCAGTTACAGCTTCCATCGACACGCTTAAAACTGCTTCATTAATGGAAGGTAAACGAAACAGCTCCTCATTTAGCAGATTTTAAACCTGCTAAATTAGGAGCTGTTTTATGCTTATCAGCACACTTTAGCGCTAAATAATTTCAAGTTAAGGTGCATCGATCAGTCCCCAAGTCACCGTGCCACTGTAGCTAGCAGCGCCACTACCAGTGTAAATATTTGGTTTAGCTTGAAGGTAAATACCCGTTTTACCAACACCAGATGGCTTATCGGCCTGTGTTTCCCAGCCGTCAGTGACATTGACCTTATCGCCACCCTTTGCCCGGGTACCGGTCGCAACCGTCTGACTAGTTGCTAAGGACTTGGCTTGACCACTGGCATCAACGTACATCAGTTGCCCGCTTAAGGTATGCTTGGCATCTGCCGTATCAACTGGAATATCTGCCGAAGCGGTGACCCGCCACGGCGATCCAGCCATCCGCGTATCTGAGATTTCAACATCTGGGGCACTCGTTGGGGCGAATAAAGTCGTCGTATTTGGCACCTGTAAATCACCGTAACTCAACTTATCACTGACCGTAGTGAATTTAAGTTCACCGGCCCCTTTGGTAATCTTGATTGACAAGTCTGTCGGTGCTTTAACACCGTTGCTGGTTGCGCCGACATCAATCGTGGTACTATCACCACTGGCTAAAGCTGTTAATTTTTGAGCTAAATCGCTATCCGTTGAACTATAGGTCGCTTTGTCATCAGTAACAGCCGTCGACGAGTCCTTAACTTCTATCCCCGCTTTATCGACAATCCATTTCAAGACGTCATCATCTGAGCTTAAGTTTTCAGCATCGGCTGGCGTAATCGTCAACTCTTTTGAAGTTGCATCCAACACGGGTACCGATTTGAGCACTTTGGCCGTTGCTGTCTTCGTATCACCCATATCATTACCTTCATAGACGGTTATCGAGTCCGGGTTTCCTAGTAAGGACAACGGCAAGCCTAAAGATAAGGTATATTTACCATCAGTATCCGCTGTCGCTTCAAATGATTTGCCGTTCAAGCTAACTGACACACGGGCACCCGGATCAGCCGTACCAGTAATCGTTTGATCATTGATCTGAACGGGCTCATTAATAGTGACATCTTTCATGTTATTAGTAGTTACATCATCTTTTTTGAATTCACCAAACCCATATGCCATCCACATAGGATCACCTGTAATTGTTGAATTTTTCGGGGTAAACGAAGCCCCGACAAAGATTGGTGCTTTCAAATCAGCCGTCCCTAATTTGGAAAGGTCAACCTTTAAGACTTGTGTCGTTGGCGTAAACGTCGCAATCATGCCAGAAATCTTAGCGGCAGTACTAGTAGACGATAACAACGAATTACCCTGTGCATCAAGAACATCCAAATGGGCTTGACCAAGGTCATAATTTGAACCGCCCATTTGATTAGCACCGGAACTCAGCGTCACTGTAATTTGAGTCGTATATCTAGTCAGTCGGTTATTTTGAACATTATTAGCTGTCACCTTACTAATGCCAAGATATGGCCCCACCGTGTAACCATCATAAGCTTTAAGCCGAGTACCAGTCGGACTAGGTGTAAAGTTCGCGGTACCAGTTGTACCAGACGCTGCGGCAGTTGCGACTTGAGCATGCCCCCAAACAACACCTAATAAGATGGCCAGTAGTAAAATTAACCGACGCCAAATTAACTGATGTGTCATTGATTGTCACGCTCCTCTCGTGATTGTCGCCGTTGCCAGACAATGGCTAACCCCAATAGCCAACAGATTAGCAGCAAGCCGCCTAACATGACCATTAACCCCGCACTCACTTCAGCCGTTTGTGGTAACCGGCCTTGGCGCAAGTTAACGGCAGCGGCTTGAACGGCTTTCGACCAATTTACCGGCTTAGACGCCTGGCTATAAGTTCCGATTGTATCTGCCGCTGACTGATTTTGTGTGCCACTAGGGATCTGATGATTACTTTGCTGCAATTGATCGGCGTCAGCATCGGATTTGGTAATCGTTACCCCAACTTGAGTCTGCTGAGTAGTCACGGCACGGACCATTTTAGTCGGTCCCACAACACCTAACATCAAAACTAAAATGAATCCCCACCATTTTAAACGGTTCCTCAAAGTTAACGCCCCCCCTTTTTGTTTAACTAAGCCTCCGCTTCATCGGCATGACGCCGCCGTTTAACCAGGTAAATAATCAGCCAAATTAGCAAGACTAATAGCAACATGCCTAACGCTCCTAAAGCGACTAATAACCAAACATTCATGTTTTGGCGGTCACCAGCGGCCATATTGGCTTGTTTGGCAGCGGCTTTGGTAACGGTAAAGTCCCGGTCAAAGACCCAACGATGCGCACTATTCTTAACCACCATATGCAGATGATAACGACCCGGTTGTAACTTGGTTTCACCCACTAGCATCGGATAATGAAAGACGGTATTGGGCGCCATCTGAACATCACTTTGCTTTAGATGTTTCACAACTTTGCCATCGCTTTGCGTCGTAACGGTTGTATCCATCTTCAAATTCGGGATAATCACCGCCATTGGGTTACGCAGATTAACAATAATGCCACGATGATAGTTATAAGTCCCAGCATTCACTTTGCCCAACACCAAGTTAGGCGCTGGTACTTTGCCAACGGTGTACTTCATCCCGATGACATACGCATAGGTACTGCGAATATTATTCGCATCCTTAACCGCACTCGTGACTTTGTGGTCGACCCGTTTGAAGAACCAGCCACCTAAGATAACACCATTGGACACTGATTCCGGAACCTTAACTTTCGTCGTCACAATCCGCTTACTGTCGGCTGCCACCGTAATTGTCTTAGCGCCTTGTAACTGACTAATCTTGCTCATCGGCGTCTGTAAAGAAGCGTCAAATGACTTTGGAACGTTCGTATAATCAATCGTCCCAGCTGAATTGGTCCATGCCGTATGAATTGCCATTCGTACGCGGATATCGCGATTCGTTGAATTATAGATAGTCGCTTTCAACGTTTCCGTTTGCCCCGGCTTCAGCTTCAAATCGTAAAATGAATTTTTCTTATTAAGCTGATTCTTCGGTAACTTAGCGGCCACACTAAACCCAACGTTGTTTGTCACATTGGCTGCTTGACCGACTAAGTGTCCCCAACCACTTAGTAACCCAGCCAGTAAAACTAACCCAAATACTGATAATCGTTTAACTAAACGCATTTTGAACTCCCCCTTGAACAACCTATTTTTACTATGTAGCGCGAAAAAGGCGCTCATTTTAGCGATGATCACCTTTTTTCACGAAATGACTTATTCAACTGGCGTGTCATTTAAAGTCCAAGTCAAAGTGCCTTCATAAGTCCCGGTTTTGGCATTGGCTTCAATCCCAGTCATGGTAATGTTATCTGGTGAAAGCTGGAAGGCAGTCTGGCCAGCCCCAGCATCTTTGGCAGCGGTATAAATCGTGGCCGCATTACCATCTTTAGTCGATAGCGCCGCATCTTGACCATCAATCCCGGTTGGATCGCCCGAGTTATTAACCGTATTCTTAGCGGTATCATTCGCACCTAAGTTAATCGTGGCACCTTTCAAAACATCTGTGGCACCCTTTAGTGTTAATGGCGTGCTGCTGACTTGAACATTCCAGCCAACATTAGTCCCACGGGTATCTGAAACTTCAGTGACCAAGTTAGTATTAGCATCTGTCCCATTGAATTTTTGTGACGTAACTTTAATTTGACCTGGTTTATCCGCATTAGTAATATCCTGCGTGTTGCTTGAAACCGCTTTTTGGCTCCCGAAACTGATTGCTGGTGAGACATATAAGAAAGATAATGGCCCAGTTGGATCGACAGTCGCACCACCAGGATCCTTGGTACCATCCGGATCAGTCACCGTTGTACCTGGATTATTCGGATCAACCGGATTAACGACATTTTCTGGCGCTTCAAAAGTAACGTCACTAGTAGTTTCACCACTCGTTGCGGTTACTTTCTCTGCATGCGCCGTTAATGGTAGCACGCTCCCCAATGCCAATGCCCCGACTAACACTAAACTACTTACGCTTTTATTCATGATACAAAACACTCCTTTGCTTTAAATCCCCAAATTTTCGGCAACGTTGCCAGTTAAGTAAGTAGGCGAACCGCTACTAGTTACATTGCCTTACAACATCAAAAACAGTCGTCCATAATTGCTACCAGTCTTGTTCTGTTGCCTAGGTCAACCATTTACGACACTCATTGTAGCATGATTTTTATATTTATATATAATTATAGTTATGTAAGAATAACGAATTTACTAACTGTCAATAAGTAAAGTTATCAGGTTATAATAATTGTCAACAATTCGTTTTAGGACCGGTATTGCTGTAAAATCAGCGATTATAAAACAGATAAATATAATTAGTTTTATTTAAATATTATTTATTCGACTGTTTTTAACGGATTTAACCATTTTTATTTATTAGTTAGTCAGCTGAAATTACTAATTGAATATCAAATAAATGCTTATCATTTAAAACTTCTGAGTAAGTAGCGTTGGCGTGGCATATTGCCATCTAATTGTCGCTTTATTGCGCCATTAACCGCTAATTGGTTCAAATCAAAAAAAGTTGCCTAAAATGAGTGACTTCACCCACTTTAGACAACTTTATTAACTTTTATTGATAGCCAATCCAGGAATAGATGAGATTAAAAATGCTCGATTAAAGCTTAACAAGCAACAAAAAGTGGCTCCCATCAGATTCAAGTTTAGAATCTTGACAGGAGCCGCTTTTTAGTTAGTTATAATCTTACTTTTATTTCCAATCATAATCAGTCGGATCTTGCAGTCCGCGGCCCGTCGCCTTGTCCAACATAATCCGTTGTTCAAAGTGAGCGACGTTACGTTTCGTAGCTTTGACCATATCAGGGTTAACCGAAACATAGTCAATTCCGCTTTGAATCAAGAAGTTCGTGAAGTCAGGGAACTCAGATGGTGCTTGCCCACAGATTGAGACGGTCTTACCATCTTTATGCGCGGTCTTGATCAAGTGGCGAATGGCCCGTTTAACAGCTAAGTTCCGTTCGTCAAAGAGACTAGCAACTTGATCATTATTCCGATCACAGCCCAAGAGTAACATCGTCAAGTCGTTAGACCCGATTGAGTACCCATCGATGAACTGGTTGAACTTGTCGGCCAAAATGATATTCGATGGAATTTCGGCCATCATGTAAACTTTGAAGTCGGCATTCCGAACTAAGCCTTCACCGGCCATAATGTCGGTGACCCGTTGTGCTTCAGCGACCGTCCGTACAAATGGAATCATGACGTTCAGGTTCTTCAAGCCGTATTCGTTCCGAACCTTCTTAACGGCGCCCAATTCGAGCTTGAACGCATTAATATACTTCGGATCGTAGTAACGGGACGCCCCCCGCCAACCTAATAAGTCCGCGGATTCGTGCGGTTCATACTTTTCGCCGCCTTTAAGCTTCCGATATTCACTCGACTTAAAGTCTGACAACCGTAAGACGACTGGCCGTGGCGCCATCGCCCGGGCAACCTTCGAGATACCTTCAGCCAACATATTAACGACTTTTTCAGGATGACCTTGCTCGATCAAGTAGAGTGGATGTTCGTGAATGTACGTGGTCCAAAGGAATTCTTCACGCATCAGCCCAATCCCATCAGCCGGCAAAGTCGAATACTTTTCCGCTAACTCAGGATCGCCTAAATTCATCATCACACCAGTAGCTGTTGGCGCAAAGGTTTCAGCCGCGACAACTTGACCAGCCGTAGCAGTTGCTGGGGCGTTCTTCTTCAAGAGGCTTTCAACCTTGCCTTGATAGACAACCCCATTCTTCGCATCGACCGTAACCACATCGCCAGTCTTCAAAACTTCGGTTGCCGCCACGTGCCGACTTTCCGTCCCAACGATACATGGAATCTGCATTTCCCGTGAGACAATCGCCGCGTGACACGTCATCCCACCATTATTGGTGACAATGGCGGCGGCTTTCTTCATCGCCGGTACCCAGTCTGGTGACGTCATTAAGGTAACTAAGACTTCACCCTTCTTGAATTGATCGATGTCTTTCGGATTATCAATGACATGAACCACGCCACTAGCTAAACCAGGACTAGCTGGTAACCCACGAACCACAACTTTAGCATCTGCTTCAGCGACCACGTTATCATCTCCAGTTGTGCTGGTCTTCGCTTTATTACGCTGTGACCAAACAGTTTCTGGACGTGCTTGCACGATCCAAAGCCGGTTTGTGTTCACATCCAAGGCGTATTCCATATCCATGTAACAGCCATAATGTTTTTCGATTTCTTTAGCGTAACCGGCTAACTCTAACACTTGGCTATCGGTCAAGACCGGTTTTTCTTGTAATTCAGCAGGAACCGCTTGCTCTTTCGTCCCGCCGTTAGCAACCCGCATCAATTCAACCGGTTGTTTCACAATATTACGTTCAACAATTTGCATCGAACCTTTGTCAATCACAAAGTGGTTCGGTGTCACTTTACCTAAAACGATGTATTCGCCTAAACCACGAATGCCATCGATCACAATCTTGGTGTCATCCCCATTGGCAACGTTAACGGAGAACATAATCCCCGATGCCTTAGAGAAGACCATCATTTGAACCGCAGCCGATAACGCGACTTTTTCATATGGGAACTGTTGCTTATGGCGATAGTACGTTGCCCGATCCGTAAACAGCGATGAATAGCACTGTTGTACCCGGTTAACCACGTCAGCGGCACCCTTAATGTTGAGATAGGATTCCTGTTGACCGGCAAACGAAGCGTTCGGTAGATCTTCCGCCGTGGCTGAAGACCGAATGGCAACGAATGGATTGGACTGTCCCATCTTATCAGCTAAGTCTACATAGGCTTTTTGAATATCATTCGCGAGATCCGTTGGCATCGTGGCACCAACGATCAAGTTCCGAATCTGTTCACAAGTGGTATGTAGTTCATCTGAATCTTCGTAGTCCTTAATGCCTTGTAGTAAAGCATTAACTTTATCGTTTAAGCCCGTAGCTTTCATAAAGTACCGATAAGCCCGCGCAGTGGTGGCAAAGCCATAAGGCACTGGCACCTTCATTGAAGACGTCATTTCCCCTAATGATGACGACTTTCCACCAACTAAATTAACATCTTCACGATGTAAATCTTTAAACCATAACACATTTGCTGTATCGCGACTACTCATGATATTACCTCCCTGTAACTGTTAACATCAACTTCAGGTCAAGTTAAGCTGTTCCAAAAAGTGAAAGCGTTTTCATTTACAACTTCATTGTAGTTCAATGATGCACAAAGTGTAAAGCTGATTTCACCATTTTTGTTTAAATTATTCTAAAGCCTCATGGAACCGTGACAGGACCTTAGCGGGTGTTTACAAAGACACTTTATTATCTTGAATTGCCGGTATCATCCAGAAGCCAGTAGCTTAGTTATGGCAACCCAACAAAAAAAGAGATAGCTTTAACTATCCCTTCTAATCTAAATTCGTATTTTGGTGCCGTTACTCATGCCAACCAATCGCAATTGAAAATCAGCAATTTTTGTTATGAAAAGTGATTAACCCAGCTAGTCGTCAACGGTGTTTAGTAAGGTTTTTAAATCCGCTTGCTTATTTAACACCGTCACTAATTGTTGCCCGGCCTTTTCGTAAGTCATCGATTCAAAAACGTTAACTAGCGTTTGAGCATCATTAGTCGCACTCATCTGTAGCGCTGCCAGCTTGGCAAACACGTTGACACTAGGATTCACATCAAAGATTGCGGCCACGTCTGGCAACATCTCGCCTAGTGGCAGCTTGTTTGTATAGTTACCGCTACTGAAATAAGCGTGCAAACAGAACATTAAAATCGCCCGTTCGTACATTGACAATGCGGCTAACTGTTTCTTTACTTCTGACATTTTTACTTTACCATCCTAAATTTTGACTTCTTAAGTATCATAGCACACTGCTGCCGGGTTCTTAAAAAGTCCGACTACTTTTACTAGCTACTAAAGGCAATTCAAGCATTCCACAAAATGCTAGTTTCAAAAATCATGACTCATTTACATACGCGATAATTCAAAAAAGAGATAGCAAAAACTATCCCTTTGTACTTATGCTATTCACTAAGAACTAATACGCTTGGTGCTAGTTGGTTTAAATTGCCACTCTGGTTGGTCCAGAATCGGCTGGAACCGTGGTGGCCGCGTTTTCGAGCCACAATACGGTCTCGAAAGCCGGGCTTTATCTAAGTCGGAAAATCACCGACCAAGATAAACGATACCACTGAGCCAATTCTGGCCCGCCCGCCGTTAACTAACGGCTATTAAAAAGTTAACGATTGATTATTTTCAGTTCGGCCATTTATGGTTCCTAAAATGCTCAGCCGTGTCGTTGGCCTTAGTGCGAGTGGTCTGCTCGGACTTAGGCCAAGGCCAGTTTTGAAGACCACACTTTGGCTTCAAACTGGCCCATGGCGTTCCAGCGTTTTAGGAACCAACCGGCAGGCGACAAGTTTAACTAGCACCAAGCGTTTCCAATATATAATCCACGACTAAAAGACCAGCAACCACTATTGGGGTCACTGGTCCTTTTCTTGAACATTCTATACTAAATCAAACTTCTGGAAATGCGCCTTCAAGTAATCCAACGTCAAACTTTTAGCGGTTTTAATCAATTGCTGAGGTTCACCACTAGCCATTAATTGCCCACCGGCTTGACCGCCTTTAGGTCCCAAGTCGATTAAGTAATCGGCATTGGTCATCAAGTCCAGATCATGGGTGATAATAATGATTGTGGCGCCTTTTGCCTTCAAACTATTGATCACACCCAACAAGGTTTGGACATCTTGGGGGTGCAAGCCAACAGAAGGTTCATCAAAAATAAATAGCGTTTTGTTTTGACGTTTATTCAGATGACTCATCAGCTTTAACCGTTGGGCTTCGCCACCAGACAAGCTCGGCGTGCTTTCACCTAAATGCAAATAGCCGAGCCCCATCTCATCCAGCAATTGTAACTGTTTCTCAATCTTAGGCACCGTTTCAAAAACAGCTAACGCCTCACGAACGGATAAGTTCAATAAATCAACAATGTTATAGCCATGCCAGCGAATCTGCTGAATCTCATCTTTATAACGCGCCCCATGACAGTAAGGGCAGACTTCTTCCATATCTGGCAAATATTGAATATCCAACGTAATCGTCCCGAGCCCGCCGCATTGCTCACAGGCGCCTTGCTTATTATTGTACGAAAAATAGGCCAGACTGTACTTTTTAGCTTTGGCGGCTGGTAAGCTCGCAAATAACCGCCGTAAATTATCCATGATTGTCGTGTAAGTTGCAATCGTTGACCGCGTGTTTTTACCAATGGGCTTAGCATCGACGGAAACCACATCGGTTAAATGGGTTTTTAGCCGCTTCACTTGTTTAGGCAAAGCCGCCTTTTCGTTAACCGCTTTGATCGCGGGTACTAGACTGTCTAAGATTAGACTCGTCTTCCCGGCACCGGAAAAACCGGTCACCGCCGTGATTTCATTACCTGGAATTGAAACAGCAACATCGTGCAAATTAAAGTAATCTTGCACTTCAAACTCAGTCGTCAACTCACTGGCCTTTTTAGCAGTTGGCACCTTTTCGTGCATAATTGACGCTTGGCCTGAAATATATGGGCCAATCAACGACTTGGGATTACCGACTAACGATTGCGGCGTGCCTTCAGCAATCACATTTCCACCAGCATCGCCAGAACCCGGACCAATCTCAATCACCCAATCGGCGGCTTCAATGATGTCGACTTCATGATCAACGACCACTAACGAATTTCCTTGGGCAATCAATTCTCTAAAGATCCGAATCAAGCCTTTGACGTTGTCAGGATGTAACCCAATTGACGGTTCATCTAAAACATACAACACGCCAGTTGTCTCTGTCCGAATCGTCTTGGCTAGTTGGAGTCGTTGTAATTCACCAGTCGACAAGGTATTTCCATTACGCGCTAACGTTAAGTAATCAAGACCTAGCTCAAGTAGTGGCCGCAACGTATCCGTTAAGTTTTTAAATAAAACGGTCGCCATCGCGGTCATTTCTTGTGGCAAGTCTTTTTGGGCTTCAGCTTGCCAATCAGTCAAGGTTCCAAGCGTCAGATCCGCAACTTCGGCAATATTCTTACTGCCAACTAATTGGGTTAATAATTCTGGATTCAAGCGGGTTCCATGACAAGTCGGGCAAACTGAAAAGTGGAAGAATTGGTTCACTTTGTTAATCGCGCGTTCACTTTTAACCGTTTTAAGTGAGTCATAGACCGCTGCATGGGCATTTTCATACAATGTTTTATCCGTATGGAAGACCCGACCTGTCGAAGTTCGAAAGTCAACCGGATATTGTTTCTTCGCGCCATTCAACACAATGTCTTTTTCATGATCAGTTAAATCTTTATAAGGAACATTGATGCGCACGCCCAGGGTTTCCGCTACAGTTGGCATAAAGTTCCGGCCAGGTAAATGCCACGATGCTACGACTCCTTCAGCCAGGCTCAAGTTTTCATCGCCAATTAACTTAGCTTCATCTAATTCCTGAACTTTCCCGGTCCCATGACATTCTGGACAAGCGCCACCAGAATTGAAGGCAAAGTCTTCCGCAGACTTCGCCATAAATTCAACGCCACATTCTGGACACGTCACATAGCCCATCTTGCTGTCAGCCCCACCGGGTAAATCCATCGATTGCGCCACTTTGAGACTAGGCGCCAGGCGATGCCCGTTGGGACAAACCATTGAGCCTAACCGTGAAAAGATCAGTCGCACCACGTTGAACAATTCACTCATTGACCCCACGGTTGAGCGTTCTGACGGAACACTCGGCCGTTGACGCAAGGCAATCGCGGACGGAATATGTTTGACCTCCTGGACTTGCGACCGTTTACTTTGACCGATGCGCCGGCGCGTATAGGTTGAGAGTGCCTCTAGATAACGCCGCGATCCTTCTGCATACAAAATGCCCATCGCTAACGAGCTTTTACCTGATCCCGAAGGCCCTGAAATGGCCACAAACCGGTTCAGTGGAATATCAACATTAATATTTTTTAAGTTATGGACGTTACCGCCCCGTACACTAATATGTTCAATTTGCTTTTCATTTGTTACCATAATTAGCCACCTTTAATTTCAATCCTAACCTAATCTAGATTATTTTGAAAACAAACCTACATTAAGTTCAACTCTAATCATAAACTGTCCCGTTTGGTTACAGTCAATAGGAATGGCAAAATTTATTTACAGAAGTTGCCTAGAAAACGCCGTCACCAAGACCGTTAACAACTAGTCCCCATATATGTAATCGCAAAAAAAGAGCCTTTGAATTTTGCAATCCAAAGACTCCATTACCTCATAACGTAAATTATCAGGATTTTCGAACATACCCGACCATGGGTACGCCTACGCGTTTAATCATACCATGACTGAGTGCCGTTTAAAAGCCTAATATCATTATTATCATAATTAACACTTTATAAGTCGCTCAGATGCTCGATTATTTTGCATCGGTCGCAACCACTTACTGTTGAAACACAAACTGGAAGATAAGAAATGGCATCAACTTGATTAGAAGTACACGGACTTATTTGGTTTCAAAATGACCCATGGCGTTCCAGCATTTTAGGAACCAACCGGCAGGCGGCAAGTTCACCTAGCACCAGGCGTATATTAAGTTTATTTTTTAGTATACCAGCTTTTAAATACTATATATGTACCAAAAAAGAGACAGCCACGGCTATCCCTTCAATTAGTTCTATTCACTTAGCTACCTCATGATTTTCATCCAACGTATATTGAAATTCAATCATCCCGGCTAGAACATGTCATACATTGTCTGCTGCACAATCAGTGCCATCAAAATAGTTGTTTCAAAAATAGTGCTGACCCGACCAAATTTATATAACTGTTTTTTCATCGCAGCTGCTTCCTCCAATGACCAAGAACCTGTCTTACCAAAGTACTGACAATCATATTAACAGCCCACTATCTTTTGCAGCAAAAGCTGTTGTCCCAATATCACACATCTAATCAAGTTGCCAATCATGGTGATCTAAATAATTAATCAAGAAAGCCAGTAATACAAAGATAATCCCAATCACATAGACCCAGTGTAAGCCGTTATATAAGACTTGCCGCAAAGTCGGTAATAGCTTTGCGGGTAATTGGTTTGCTGTCTTCGGATTGATCAATTTATTCATCATACTCATCGTAACACCCGCATGTTGGCTTAACCCATTTTGCATGCCAACATTTAAAACAATTCCAAAGATCGATACCATCAAAGTTTGACCAATTGTCCGGCTCAACGTATTAAATGATGTCGCGACCCCAACAGCCTCTTCCGGCACCAAATGTTGTGACGTTACCGTGGTCGTTGTCATCGTAATTCCGAAGCCAAAACCACCGATTGCAGTAATCATAAAGAACCAGCCAAAACTGGTCGTCATTGGCAGTAGCGCAAACCAGACACCAGCAGCCAAAATAAAACACAAACTAAAATACAGTATCCGTCGCGGGGTCCATTTGACTAACAAATAGCTTGTCACCACTGACCCGATAACCCAAAATACAGAATTCGGTGTCAAGGCAAAACCAGCGTATGATGCCGAAACACCTAACAGGCCTTGCGCCCAAGTTGGAACATAAACGCTGATCGCCATTAAATACCCATTGATCAGTCCCGCAATTAAATTTTGGCCAATGAACGGGCGGTTTTTAAATAGGTCCAGTGAAATAACCGGATCAGCAGCGCGACCTTCTTGACGAATGAACAACCAAAGACTGATACCACTCACAAGCCATTCAGAAAGAACCACACCCCACTTGATTGGATGACCACCTAAACTCTGAAAACTGAGCATCAAGCTTAACAAACTAAGCATCAGCCAAAAACTGCCCCAGTAATCAATCTGTTCATGTTGCGCGTGCTTAGGCTCATGTAAAAACAGCTGAAATAAGATCATGGTAATGAGACCGATTGGCACATTAATAAAGAAGATCCAGTGCCAACTGAGTTTATCAATAATCACCCCACCGATTAAAGGCGCCAATACCGCGGCAATGCCCCAAGCTGAATTATTAATACCCAGAACTTGAGCGCGTTTCTCATAAGAATAAATATCCGCAATAATTGTCATCGAAACTGGCAATAACGCACCGGCACCGATACCCTGAATCGCGCGCCAGAAAATCAAGACGGGCATCGTGCTAGCGAGCCCACTCATCGTCGAGCCAATAATAAAAATACCTAGTCCAACTTGCATCACTGGCTTCCGACCAAGCAAATCAGCTAATTTTCCATAAATCGGCGTAACCATCGCAGTCGTTAATAAGTAGATCGAAAAGACCCAGTTCATTAAACTAACCCCGCGGAGATCCCCCACGATGGTCGGTAAAGCCGTCGAAACAACAGTACCTTCGACCGCGCTAATAAAAGTAGCAACGTAGATGGCAATGGTGACTGCCAAAACATTTGTTTTTTTCATGTGATTCAATTTTCCCGCTCCCTGATTCTGTCTGATAAAAACGACATAATAATGTTAACACAATTAGCTAACAGACGTTGCAGCCAGCCATGTCGTCAAGGAGTGAATAAAAAATCGCCGTAGCTGTCAGAATGTTAGGATTACCAACAGTGAGTTCGTAAGTACTGCTTACCTGGCTAAATTACTTAATTATTTATCTCTTAAATAACAAAAGCGTCAATCACCAATAAAGGTAATTGACACTTCTTTATAAAACCATTTTTAACCTGATTACTTAGCTACTTCATGATTTTCATCCAACATATATTGGAATTCAATCGTCCCAGCTAACAAGTCGGCTTTAAACAAGCCCTGCGTCCCGTTGTTTTCATCAGACATCACAACAAAGTAACTAGCTCCTTCATCAACGACGTGTTGAAAACTGACGTATTCGCCTTTAAAACCGTTCTTGCGGAACAACCCAATAATCCGGATCATTTCGCGTTGTGTCACTTCGTTTGCTGCTGTTTCACTCATGTATTCAAATACCCCTATCAATTTCTCTTCGTCTTAACCAATCAAATCTTATACTTTACACCTATACGGGTGCCACGGGAATTACGGGGAGCTTTTTCACTCCACTCACAATCCGCTAAATCTTAATTGCTAGTGACCACTATCTGCTTTCAACTCAGCCAACTTGTCTTCAATTAACTGATTCGCAATACCAAAAGCTTTCAGTCGGCGCTTGGCGAGTGTTAATTGCGACTTATACCGTGATGGATTTTCCTTAACCTCAAGAGTCTTTACAACTTCACGAATCTTATGCAAGGTTGAATCAATTTGCCGTTTGGCTTCTACTAATTCTGCTTCATCATACATGTAAAGTCCCCCTTGATTTTTAGAAAACGTATCAACTAACTTGAAAGTGGCAGTGTCCATTTAGCGTCCACTAGCGGCCGTTTATTGTCATTAATTGTCAAACTCATCCTAAGTTATCTCAACTTAGCCGGTTTTAGCGCCATAAAAAAGCGCCCCCCACTAAGCGGGCGCTTCTTGAAAATCTAGTAAATAATCAGCTGATTATTTGCCTAACTTTTCTTTGCCTAAGACGTTCAACTTTTCGTCGAAGTCATAAACAACTGGTTCACCAGTAGCCATTTCAAGGTTCATGATGTCATCATCACTGATTTGTTCGATGTACTTTGAAAGGGCACGTAATGAGTTACCATGGGCTGCGATGATGACGTTCTTGCCATCAAGCAACTTAGGGGCGATTTGGTCTTCCCAGAAAGGCATAACCCGTTCCAAGGTAACCTTCAAGTTTTCGCCACCAGGGACGATGTTAGGGTCTAAGTCAGCATAACGACGATCGTTAACAGCTGAACCTTCATCATCAGCACTCAATAATGGAGGTAAAACGTCGTATGAACGACGCCAGATATGAACTTGGTCGTCACCGTATTTTTCAGCGGTTTCCTTCTTGTTCAAACCTTGTAAAGCGCCATAATGACGTTCGTTTAAGCGCCAAGTCTTGGTTTCAGGAATCCAAAGTTGGTCAGATTCTTCCAAAACGTAGTGCAATGTCTTGATGGCACGAGTCAAAACTGAAGTGAAGGCGTAATCGAACTTCAAGCCGGCTTCGGCAACTTTCTTACCAGCAGCCTTAGCTTCTTCAACACCCTTTTCACTTAAATCAACGTCAACCCAACCCGTAAATTGGTTTGACAGGTTCCATTCACTTTGACCGTGACGAATCAATACTAATTTTGCCATAGCAGTTAATGACCTCTTTCATTTATTATTTACTTCATTCATTTTACACTGAAACGCTGAAAAATCAAAATATTATCAGGGTTTATTTGCAGAATCATGGTGTGAATTTAAACTTTTTTTCAAATGTAATTGCGGTTTTAATCCGTGAACCGGTTTCACGCCGATAATGTCTAAAATGAAGTTAAAAATCGGCACCCCGACAATTAATCCCCAAACACCAAAGAGTCGTTCACTGACCAATAAAACAACAAACGTATAAAAGACGGGAATTTCCGTCCGGCTTGCCATGAACTTCGGATTCAATACGTATGCTTCCAACATATGCACGACCGCGATCATGATCACCATGTAAACGACATACTTCAAGCCACCAACGGAATACGCAATTAAGCTCAATGGAATTAGCGAAATAATCACCCCAGCCACCGGAATTAGGCTCAGTAGAAAAATCATCAAGCCTAAGCTAATTAACTGTGGCATATGCAAAAATGCCATAAAAATCAGTGTAATCACGGTGTTAACCAGCGCAATCATAAACTGGGCTTCTAGGACAACCCCAAAACTATTCACGAACTTCTTAGCGAAGAAATAAACGTCCTGAAAGAACCAGCCGAAAGTACTCGTTAAAAAGCGTTGCGAGAACCGGTGCATCTGTTGATCTTCAACGGTGAAGAAGAAGCTCAAAACTAGTGACAAGAAGAAGGTGACCCCCATATTACCAATATTAGTAATATACTTAAACACCACTGAAATCCCCGTTTTCACTTGCTTAATGATATCGGATTCCTGAAAATATGAGGTCACCCAACGTAATAATTCATTCGTATCATTCGAAGGATTCTGATAAAACTCGTAGACCGATTGAAAGGTCATGAGTGTCTGCTTAATCAACTGCGGCAAATAAGCCGTCACCGCAAAGTACATCCCCAGCACCACTAACGCGTACACGGTGATCACAATTAACACGCTCGGTACCGGCACATGCTTTTGAATCCAGCGCACCAACCGCGTCACCAAGAAAGTGAAAATAAACGTTAACAAAATGATACTCATCATGCTAGCTGCGAAATACAAAATCACCACAATTAAAGCCAACACACTGGCCCGCCGCAACCGGACGTTATGAACAAAGTGTGACCAAAGTTCCAAAACATTCAACTCCCTTTAAAGCGCTCCCTTTCATTGTAACTGAAAACGGTTTAAAAAAATATGAAACTGTGATGCTTATTTTGACTTTCTATTGGTTTGTTTTCATGAAAGCTGGTGGAAGTTACCACTCTGGTTGGGTCAGAATTGTCTGGAACGTGGTGGCCGCGTTTTTGAGCCACAAGGCGGTCTCAAAAGCCGGGCTTTGACTAAGCCGGAAAATCACCGACTAAGTCAAACGACACCACTGAGCCAATTCTGACCCGCCCGGCGTTAACTTGCTTATGTATATTTTTAGCTAGACATTTAATTTCTAAAACACCCAGCTCTATTGAAGACTAAGTTAATTTCAAAATTAACCCATGTCGTCCTGCCTAGCTCATCCAACTAATCGTTAACCCAGTCGGAGCTGGCCAGAAATTAACGCCGTGACGAGCCACTAAGCCGGTGCTTTTCCCGGTTTAGTGGCTGGGCCTCGGGTTCTAGGCTTAAAGGCGCCTGACAGACCGCACTGTGGCTGTCAGGTCCGCCCCACCGCGTTAAATTTCTGGTCAGCGGAGACGACACAACAAAAACGTGTCAGTAACAATGGGTCAACCCAAAGTTACCGACACGTTAGTTTTCATACTTTAACTATTTAGGAAAAATGCATCTTCAAGCTTTCGAGACCCAATGCTTGATGAATGATTTCCGAAGCCCCACCTAACAACGCCGCTGATTGCACGTTCTTAGTGGCAATGATTGGCACTTGCCGGCTTGGTGAGGACACCTTAGCCGTCATGTTGCGGATATCCGTCAACAGTTGTGGCAAGATTTCCAGCACGCTGGTGTTCAAGACAACCACATCCGGTGCAAAGGCCGTTGACACGTTCGCAACTACCTTTGACAAGTAGTAAACGAAATCGTCAAAGACTTGGGTGACTTCGGGATTGTGGTTGATATAATCATGCTTAACCGCTGTCAAATCTAACCGGTCGACATGTTTAATCGCCTTTAATTTCGCCCAGAGCGCTTTTTCAGACGCATAGTCGTTGGCAGATTCCATATGATTTTCGAGCTTCCGGTCTTCCAGTAAAGCCGTCCCAACTTCACCAGCTTCACCTTCATGCCCGGAGTACAACCGTGAATCTGCCACAATTCCGGCGTGAATCTCGTCACGAACAACTACCGAGACCACATTATCGAAGATCTCATTGTCGTGGAAATCCCGTTCGAAGACGGCCGTTAAGTTGGCCTTTTTCTCCAACATAACTGGTATCCGCAGTTTGTCACGTAAATACTTTGCCAAATCAAAATGTGCTAAACATTTAATTGGCGTCTTTAAAATTTTATTTTCATAAATGATACCGTCCAAGGCAATTGCGACCCCCATCAAGCCGTGAACCGTGCCATAATCGTCAACGTTGCGTAACTGATCTTCAATCAAATCAATCACATCGGTCAGCGTCATATCCGCCGTCTTAAAGCTTTGGAAATGCAGAATCTTGCCATTGAAACGTGAATACATTAGTTTGACAGCCGTTTCCGATAAATCAATGCTAGCCACAAAGCCGTAATTGACGTTTAATTCCGCCATGACTGGCTTACGGCCACCATTCTTGGTACTAACACCACAACCAATTTCCTTGATATACTGTGCCCGCAGCAGTTGATTGTAAATATCAGAAACCGTCACTTTATTCAAACTTAAGTTACGTGAAATTTGACTACGACTAATTGGACCTTCATTAATCACTTGTTGAAGGACCTGTTTCTCGTTGGTACTGCGCATGACATGTTTATTAATAATCATACTTACATTTCGGTGTCCACCTAAGTTTTATTGAATAGCCCTTTTAAATGCCGAAGTCCATGTTACTCAAAAGTCCTTCTGGCGCTGCCATGCATCCAATAAGACTTACGTTCACCTTAACCCCCTAGTCTGTTAATATTCTAAAGCATCAAACTGAAATAGTACACAAAATAGTCATATTTATACCCGTTTTGACATTTGATCGTGTAAAAAAATGCCCCAATTCGCGATACAAATTCTGACTGCCCCCATTTTGTTCCGCTACACGCAAGAAATGAACTTATTCACTCTTACTCATATATTTATAACAGTTTTTATAAAAAAATCACCGATTCGCACTTAAAATTAAGCGTTTTCTCGATGATTGTAAAGTCAACTGCCATACCAGCGGTCAATTTTAAATTATTTAAATAATTTTTTTGCAGCTTGAACTGGTGACGTATGGTCGCTAGCCGCCGTCTGTAGCACGGTCCGAACATCTTGGTCACTTAATGCATCCGCATCAATACCTGCTTCCTTCAACTCAGAACGTGTTGACTTGATCTGGCTGCTAGTCACAGCAGAGCCATTAACCGCCTGCTGTGAGCTCGTCACGGTGTATTCATTGCTACCAGAATAATTATTAGCCGCACTTTGCTCCGCGCTGGTCAAGCCAGAACTACTGCTATTAGCCTTACTTTTAGCCGTACTGCTACTCGATGAATTGCGATTATCTGATTGACTACTCTCGCTATCAGTCGTTGAACTACTACTTTGCGAACTCCCATTAGCGATGACTGGTGTCGAACCCGTCAAGGATTTCAACGCCGCGTTATTTTGTTTCCTTAATGCGCGGGCTTTTTTGTAAATATCCTTGTAATAAGACTGACTAAAGGTTTTACTTTGGAAAAGCACCGTCAGCACACCATTAGAATCCGTAAATTCATTGGATTGATTTAATTCCAACGCCTTTTGATACTCACTCGCATAGGTCTGCCGTTTTTTCAAGACTTGCTTAATCAGCTTCAATTCGGTCTTCGCCCGGGTAACTAACACGCTTGACCCGTTTTTCGTCTTTGAAACGGTGGTGAAGCTCGTCTTGGCATCTGAAAATTGCCGTTCTTTGATAGCATTAGCCCCATCAACATACGTTTGCGTCTGTTCTAAATAACGTTGTGCGGTCGCATCGTTGGCTTTCGTCCGTGAAGCACGACTGAAGAACGATTCCGCTTGTGTGTAATTTTTATCTTGAATGGCTTCTTTACCATAACGCATCGCCGTTGTATAAGCAGTCGTTTGTTCGCGGTGCTTTGAATAGGTATAACCGCTGACACCAATCACAATGACTGCTGCGACAATCACCCACATCCACTTTTTCAAAAATGACACCCCCATTAGTTGGTTTCCATAAATTAGAACCTAAGCCTATTATACATTGTTATGCCGATTTTTTAAGGTTGAATCTCCTTGAACTTCCATCACTTTCCCGAATATCCTGAAATTTAATAAATTATTAACTGACGAACCGCGGCCCAGCATCTAGTTAACCGGTTGCAAGTGAACCTCCTGAAACCAAGTGCTTACATTCCCATTTTCATTGGCGTATAATATATTCTGTATTTTTAATCGAGAAAGGATCCTTATTGTAATGCTAGAAAAGACTTTTTATCGCACCTTGTTGAGCCACTCCTTCAACATTCCAGTTCAAGTCAACTACTGGGATGGCAGTAGCGAAAACTACGGTGGCGATGGCACTCCTGAAGTTACGGTAACGTTTAAGGAAGCCATTCCTATGCGTGATATCACCAAAAATGCGTCAATTGCGCTTGGCGAAGCTTACATGGATGGTAAAATTGAAATCGATGGCAGTATTCAAAAGTTGATTCGATCAGCTTACGAATCTGCTGAAAGCTTCTTTAATAACTCCAAATTCAAGAAGTTCATGCCCAAACAATCCCATTCTGAAAAGAAGAGCCAACAAGATATTCAGAGTCATTATGATGTTGGTAATGACTTTTACGAGATGTGGTTAGACCCCACGTTGACTTATTCTTGTGCCTACTTCCAAAATGAAGATGACACGTTGGAACAAGCACAAATCAACAAAGTTCACCACATCATTCAAAAGTTAAACCCTGAACCTGGCAAGACCTTGCTAGATATCGGTTGTGGCTGGGGAACCTTGATGTTGACGGCCGCCAAAGAATACGGCTTAAAAGTAGTTGGGATCACGTTATCCCAAGAACAATACAACTTAGTTGCTAAGCGGATCGAAGACGAAGGGTTAAGTGATGTTGCTGAAGTTCGGTTAGAAGATTACCGTGAACTTGGCGACGAAACTTACGACTACATCACCAGTGTTGGGATGTTCGAACACGTTGGGAAAGCCAACTTGGAAATGTACTTCGAACGAGTTAACCATTACTTGAAACCAGAAGGCGTGGCTTTATTGCACGGGATTACCCGGCAACAAGGCGGTGCTACTAATGGTTGGTTAGACAAGTACATCTTCCCCGGTGGCTACGTTCCTGGGATGACCGAAAACTTACAACACATCGTTGACTGTGGCTTACAAGTCGATGACGTTGAAACCTTACGTCGGCATTACCAAAAGACGACCGAACTCTGGGACGTCAACTTCAATGCCGCACGCGAAGCCATCGAAGATAAGATGGGCGTCCGCTTTACACGGATGTGGGATTTATATCTCCAAGCTTGTGCCGCTTCATTTGAATCTGGGAACATCGATGTGATGCAATACCTTGTCTCAAAGGGACCTTCTTCACGGAACTTACCAATGACGCGGGAATATATGTATGACGATAACACCGTTAATGCTTAACGATTAACAAAAAAATGCGCTTAGTCAGCTGACTAGGCGCATTTTTTTGTGTTATCAGATTGAACTTGCCACTCTGGTTGGGTCAGAATCGGCTGGAACGTGGTGGCCGCGTTTATGAGCCATAGTACGGTCTCATAAGCCGGGCTTTATCTAAGACGGAAAATCACCGTCTAAGATAAACGACACCACTGAGCCAATTCTGGCCCGCCCGTCGTTAGCTAACATTTAAAAAATTATTCATACCCAAGTAACACATTGCAATCGACTAAAACAACAAATAATATAGACCACTAATGCCAATAAATACGTAAATACCTCGTCGAACTAGTTGGATATTCATATGTGGTAATAACCGCGCGGCGATGGCGGTGCCGATAAATGCGCCTAGCATACCGATTAAAATCACTGGGATGACCTTGACCGTTAAAATGCCATTAACGACCCGAATACTGGTGATGTAAATGACATCGATTAAGAAAAAGGTCTGCATATTAGCCGTATAGTCGGCGGTTGACTCTGATAGCGATAAAAAATACAACGCCATCAACGGTCCGCCAATTCCGAATAAGCCATTGAAGAAACCGGAAATAATCATAAAGCTACCGGCAATATAAAACGGATACCGTTGCGTCCCTGCTTGCTTGGATAACGTAAAATAGATAGCCAAACCGACTAACAAGCCACCTAGTAATAGCCGTAATAATTTCAAATCCAAAACTTGTCCCAAGTGAACAGACCATGCGGCGACACTGGCATAGACAATAAACGGGATAATGATTCGTTTAAGCTTCACCGCTTGGCGATAACGCCAAACTAACATGGCCACGCTGGCTGACATAATTAAGCCGGCCACCCCGGCACTTTGATCGATGGGTAACAACGCTGGTAGAAAGATCATCATAATGATGGCGGCGCCAAAACCCGTTAACCCCTGGACCAGACCCGCCAAGATAGCTGGTAAAATGATTAATAATTGCGACATTTTTTCAAGCTCCTTAGTTTACTGGCTGAACCATCGTCACAGGTTACAAAAAAAGACCGGTTTCCCAGTCTTTATACCCTTAAATTCAATCGTTAAATATGCAGGACAAGTACAAATATCATGACCGCGCCTAAGCCAATCACCACTGACAACGTCATCGAACGCGTTCGATAAGCCACGAAGCCCACTAAAATTGCCGAAATAATCAGACCTAGATTACCGGAAGTCATAATATTGTACTTACTGTCAACGAAGACACTCTTGACCACTAACGCTGTGAACAGCGATACCGGAACAAAGCGCATCCATTCGTTAAACCATTCGGGAATTTGCCGCTTCGTGAAGAACAGCAACGGCAAAAAACGTGGAAGAAACGCCACGATTGCACAAAAGATAATCAACCAAAAATGGTCCATACTAGTCATTGAACTAACTGATTGCATAATCAAAACTCCTCGGTGCCCTACTTGTCAGATTCTTCCATCGCCGTTTGGCTAGTTGGATCGTGAACCTTGTATAACAGATGACTTTCCGGCTTATGTGCTAATAAATGGCGCTCGATAAAATAGCCGGTCAACGATGCGATCAACGTTGCCACTACTAAGCCTAACGTACTCTTCATCAAAACCAAGAAGAAAATCGTTAAGACGCCTGATAACGCACAGACTAAAATTGTTAAACGACTCTTTGTTTGCATAACTGCCATATAAATAAATAACGCCGTCAAAGCAAAATCAACCACGCTCAAGTTGATGGTCAACGCACTCCCAATCAAACTGCCGATAATATTGCTGACAGTCCAAAAAAGTAAGGAATAGTGTTCAACCAACAGGGCTTGGGTTGGTTTCCAATGTTTATCCGTGGCAAACTTCAAATAGTTGACCGCATAATTTTCATCATTCATCGAAAAAGCGAACGCAAAAATAAACGGTAACGGCTGGCCCTTAAGGTAACGGGATAAACTCGACCCTAACAGCGCATACCGTAGTTCTAGGAAAAACATCATCAAAATAATTGTCGTCATTGGTGCATTGATGGTCAACATCGATGCAATCAAAAATTGGGCACCACCGGAAAAGACCAACACTGAAATTAACGCTGTCAGTAGATGGTTGAACCCGGCTGCATGCAATAAGACCCCACAAGCTAAACCAATGGGGATATAGCTAAGCCCAAGTGGCATTACTGTCCGTAATACCACTAACCAATTTGGCTCGTTCTTTTTCACCAAGAATGCCTCCAGTACCATACCAGTAAAGAATTCTAGCAACATTGTGTGATGTCTATTTGTTTAGACATTCGGGTTTAATTTTAACATGTTTCAAGCTGCAATCCTACCTTTTCACCGATATTGTTCGGTTTAAGCCCATATGTAATCGTTTCCTTACACCTGACGTCTCTAAAAATGTTTCCCCAAAATCACTAAATCATTCGGTCGTTGATCCAATTCAGCAACTGCCGGCAAAAATCCCCATTGTTCAAAGCCAAATTTTTTAAAAAGTTTGATACTTGGCAGATTACTTGAAAAGATATAGGCCACTAACGTTGTTAACCCGACCGTGGTCATCTGAGTCGGAATTAAAGCTAAGACTTGACTCCCAACGCCTTGCCCCTGAACACTTCGATCCAAATAAATCGAAATCTCCGCCGTCTTAGCATAGGCCGCCCGACCATAAAACGGTGAAAAGCTCATCCAACCAACGACTTGATCACTGGCTTGAACAACCCATAGCGGGTAATGATTGGCCGAATGGGCTAAGAACCACGGCCGCCGCTGATCTACCGTCACCGGTTTGAGATCCGCCGTCACTTGATGGCCCGGAATCGTTTGGTTATAAATATCCACAATCAATGGTAAGTCCGACATGGTCGCCATTCGCAGCGTCACATCCATGTTATCAACATCCTTTCGAAAGCTCTTACATTTTCGACCTAATTCCATTATACATTTTTATGCAGTTAGATGATATTCCTTTTTCAATCAGTTTATATCACTATTTAAGCTAGTATATCATCGCTATGTCTAAGCATTGGTTTGCCGCTCCGGGTGGTCTGGCTTGATGCTGGAACGTGGTGGCCGCGTTTGGAAGCCATAGTACGGTCTTCCAAGCCGGGCTTTTACTAGGCCGAGAAAATCACTCGACCAAGTAAAATTTCACCACTGAGCATCATCCAGCCCGCCCTGCGCTGATTAAGCGACCAATTATTTAGTTGGTTAAAGACAAAACCAATTAAGTTCAACAGAAAGTCAGCTTTAGTCATCGTACTCAGTCAATTCATCTTGAAAATCATATGTTAACAATAACTCTCCCCCACTGAAACATACTGGCTACTTGACACAATGACATCGTTTAACTACTAACTAATCAACTAAATTTGACCAAGTTGTTTATCTTATTAGTAGCCAGTTAATTAACGCCGGGCGGGTCAGCATTGGCTCAGTGGTGTCGTTTTACTTAATCGGCGATTTTCCGATTTAGTAAAAGCCCGGCTTATGCGACCGCCCTATGGCTCATAAACGCGGCCACCACGTTCCAGCCAATGCTGACCCAACCAGAGTGGCAAGTTTAATCTGGAACCACAAAAAAACGAGACCAGAATTAACTTCCAGTCTCGTCACAATAAATTTCAACCTATTAGAACCAGCTCTTAATACCACGCCACATTCTGACGAAGATATTAGCCTTTTCAACTGATTTAGTTGGGGTTAAGTTAACTTGCATTGGCTTGCTCTTAGTTCCATTAACGACTGAAATTGCTGTCTTACCAAGGCTCAAATTAGCCGTACCAACCGTTTTGCCTTTGGTTAATGGTGCCTGCAACTTATTATTAGTCGTTGCCGCTTTGTTCAAGCTGGCAGTCCCTCTAACGGCTGATGCATCGGTTCCAGTTGGCAAATAAATCTTAGTACTATCACTATTTGAAACTAGCTTCGTCGTCAAGGCTTTCCCATCTTGAACGGCCACTGCTTCGACGCCATTGATGGCCTTGTATTTATCTAAGGTCGTGGTCGTATAATTGTGATAAACATATGACATAATTTGCGCCGTTTGAGTGAAGCGTTCGGTTCCATTATCACTAGCGGAACCAGCATGCATGACAACGGTAATAATCCGATTGCCATTACTGAACTTGACGGTCCCGGTAAAGGCATTCCCGGCTTTAGCTGAAGTCCCGGTCTTTAACCCATCAACAGGTAATGCTGAATAATGCTTGACTAACCCTTTCAACATAAAGTTACGGTTATCCATCTTAGTTTCAGAACTCGTCCCCTTGGCAAACCAAGCGTGCGCAATGCTAGACGTCTTTAAAACTTCTGGATATTTTGATAATAACTTTTGGGCAACGGTCGCGATATCTTGAGCCGACATTTCATTTTCTGCATTAGCAGCTTCACTGCTATACCCGATTTCACTACCGACTTCTTTATTGGTCAACCCACTAGCATTGATAATCGTCGCATCAGTGATGCCAAATGATTTGGCCGTTTGCCGCATTAATTGGACGAACTTATGTGGTGTTCCGGCGACCGCATCACCTAACGCCGTAATGGCCGCGTTGGCCGAATAAATTTCAGTAGCGTTATATAATTGCCGCACGGAATAAGTCTTCGTTGATAATAATGGCACATTCGCATAATCTTTGTTCTGACTCATCTTCGCAACGGCCTTGCTAACACTGATCTTCTGATTCCAAGACAACTTACCTTCATGAATCGCCTTCAAAACTAGATACGTACTCAACATCTTCGTCATTGAGGCAATCGCCATGGGTTTGCTACTATTCTTGTTATACAAGATCTGACCGGTTGACGCGTCCACCGCAATCGCCGCCTTAGCGGAAATTTTTGGGGTGGTAGCAGCTTGGGCAGTCACGCCGGTCGCCATAATGCCTAGCCCAGTCGAAGCCAACGTCACGGCCGCGACCAGACTAATCATGATTTTCTTAAACTTTCCTGCAACTCTCATTTCTCAATTATCCCTTTCCTGAATGCTATCTATAAGTTTAAATAATGCAGCGGTTGGAAACAAGTTAATTCGCAATTTTCTGTTCTTTTTTCGTCAATGGATGATCATGTTTAACCGGCAGATGAATCACAAAGCTGGTCAACGCATCGTCACTTTGCGCATAAATATAGCCCCCATGATGCTGGACAATACTTTGCGCAATCGCGAGGCCTAAGCCGGAACCACCAGTCGCCTTAGAACGCGATTCTTCCACTCGATAAAACCGTTCAAACAACATGCCTAGTGAATCAGCCGGAATTCGCTGACCATCATTGGCCACTCGAATCACGACTTCTTCCCCACGCTGTTCAGCTTGCAGAATCACCTTATGCGCGCCAGTTCCGTATTTAAAGGCATTGGTAATCAGGTTATTGAAGACCCGGCCTAACTTTTCGGCATCAGCTTCCAAGTAAATCGGCGCCGTCCCTGTTTCAACTTCAATCTTTAAATGCTTCTTATTCGCTTCCAACTCAAAACTAGCTGCCAGTTGTTCCATCATCGCCGTCACATTTAAACGACTGATTGTCAATGGTGTCTCAGTCTGGCGCACCTTGGTATATTCAAATAAATCTTCGACTAACGACTTCATCTGTGTCGCCTTGTTATAAGCGATATGCGTATACTTAACGAGGTCGTCTTCTGACTGATACTGATGGTTTTCAATCAGACCTAAATACCCAATAATTGACGTCAGTGGTGTCCGAATATCATGACTAACGTTCGTAATCAACGCATCTTTCGACCGCTCAATCTCCCGTTCTTCATCCATCGAGTGAATCGCCGAATCAACTAACGCATTGACACTTTCAACGACACGTTGGGTATCGCCCGTCAAACTGAAACCAATCCGATGATCAAAGTGTCCGGCCGCAATATAATGCAACTCACTAATGATATGTCGCAACTGCATCTGCTTATAGCGCCGAATGAGTCGCCAATATAAGACAAAGCCATCCGCAATCAGCATTAACGCGACAAATAAATTCTCGTAACTCCATAATTGATAGTCCGTTGGTCCCAGCTTGATCGACCGTTTGATCTCAAAAATACCGTTCTGTAAGCCTGGATTATGGGCAATGGCTTGATTAATTAAGACCACGATAGACAAGTTCAAAAGGAGTAGCAAAATCACCGTTACTACTCCTTCAAAGAATAATTCACTTTTTTCACGTCCAGTTAATTTCAAAAGTAACCCTCACTCTTAGCGTGATTCGATCTTGTAACCAACGCCCCAGACGGTTTGGATCACCTTTTCACCATCAGTCGCTTCTTCGATCTTATCGCGCAGGTGACTGACATGAACCATGACCGTCTTAGCTGAGACAATGCTTTCTTGTTGCCAAACCCGTTCAAAAATATCATCAGCTGAAAAGACCCGGTTCGGATGGCTGGCTAATAAGTACAAAATACCAAATTCCAAAGCGGTTAATTGAATATCCTTACCAGTCAACGTCTTAACTTCATGTGAATCTTTATTGATAGTCAATGGGCCGATATCCAAGACGTCCGGTTCCGTGGTCGTGACGTTATTTTCTGACCGCCGCAATAGCGACTTAACCCGCGCCATAATTTCCAATGGATTAAATGGCTTGGTGACATAGTCATCGGCCCCAGTGATCAAGCCTTGGATCTTATCCATATCGCCAGTCTTAGCTGATAAGACCAAGATTGGTAATTGAGAATCTTTACGGACTTCTTTAATAACTTCAATCCCGTCCATTTCCGGCATCATGATATCCAAAATCATCAAGGCAATATCGGGGTTTGTATTTAATTTCGTTAAGGCTTCCTTACCGTTGTAAGCACTAATCGGCTCGTAGCCTTCGTTTTTAATATAAATTTCTAATAATTGTGCAATCTCTTTGTCGTCATCGACTACTAAAATTTTCATATTTAAATTTCTCCTTAAGTAATTCTGTTTCCATTCTACCAAAAACTACTGTCAACATGGCGCCCAAAGGCCTTTTTTAGAGAAAACGCAAAGATTAGCTAGTCTGGTCAGTTTGAGCAACTTAATTCAGCGTACCAAAAAAGCCGAGGAACTAGATTCCCCGACTTATTAGGTACCATTTATTTTATTAGCCTACCCGTTAACCGAATAGTTAGGGGCATTCTTGGTGATTTGAATTTCATGTGGATGTGATTCACGTAAACCAGCACCCGAAATTTCAACAAACTGCGCATCATTACTGAGCGCCGTTAAATCTTTGGCCCCAACGTAGCCCATCCCAGAACGTAAGCCACCAAGCATTTGGAAGATAATGTCATCAACACTACCTTTGAATGGCACGCGGCCTTCAACACCTTCTGGTACTAACTTGTTGGCTTCATTGACGCCGCCTTGGAAGTAACGATCAGATGAGCCATGGGCTTGTGACATCGCGCCAACTGAACCCATACCACGATAGAACTTGTATTGACGACCGTCATCAAAGACGATTTCGCCAGGTGCTTCAGTGGTCCCAGCTAACATACTCCCAAGCATAACGGCGTTACCACCGGCGGCTAAGGCTTTAACAATGTCACCAGAATACTTGATCCCGCCATCAGCAATGATTGGCTTGCCATATTCACGCGCAACACTGGCAGCATCATAAACGGCTGTCAATTGTGGCACACCGACACCGGCAACGATCCGTGTCGTACAGATTGAACCAGGACCAATCCCAACTTTAACCACATCGACCCCGGCTTCAAATAACGCCCGCGTTCCTTCAGCAGTAGCGACGTTCCCAGCAATCAACGTTTCCTTAGGGAAGTGTTCGCGAATTTCTTTGATCTTGCGTAAAACCCCTGCGGAATGACCATGCGCCGTATCAATCACGATTGCATCAGCACCAGCCGTAAATAAGGCTTCTGCCCGATCAAAGGTATCACTTGTGACGCCAACAGCAGCGACAGCTAACAAATGATTGTTAGCGTCAACGGCTGCATGCGGATGATCGGCGTCTTTTTCAACAGCTTTCACTTTGCTAACTTCAGCGGCTTGAGCGTCAATACTCAAGTTCTTATGAATAACCGCTAACCCACCTTGGTTCGCCATCGCGATGCCCATCGCAGATTCAGAAACGGTATCCATGCCCGCACTAATAATTGGAATATTAAGTTGCAAATTATCAGCAAGCTTGACACCTAGATGAACTTCATTCGGTAAAACATGACTTTCGGCCGGAATTAATAGTACATCATCAAACGTATAACCCTTTTTTCCAAACTTTGTATCCCAATTAGACATTGAACGTTAGCTCCTTGTGATTTTATTTTATCTGTAAAGGTAACAAAACATCCTGATAAATGCAAGCGTATCCGCGCATTTTCAGTGATTTTTCATTTTAAGTAATGTGCCAAGCTCAGACAACTGTGTCTGCCAGTTGGACCGTTTTCACTAGCCCGCCCTCACTTTTAATTATGCACTACATTTTAGATTAGTTCAAAGTTCCTGGCAGATAGATCCTCTAATTTGCCACTCTGGTTGGGCCAGAATCGGCTGGAACGTGGTGGCCGCGGTTATGAGCCACAGGACGGTCTCATAAGCCGGGCTTTGACTAACCCGGAAAAACCACCGGCTAAGTCAAACGACACCATTGAGCCAATTCTGACCCGCCCGGCGTTAATTAGCGATATATTTACAAATTTCACTTTAATCAACGAAGACGGTTAAAAACAACAGTCACTCTTAATGCAATGATGCCATCTAACACCCGCTTCAAAAAAATTTCACCCATGAAATGAGAGGAATCATCTACACTATAGTCGCAGTGACCAGCCGGTTCGCCGTGCAGACCACCCTTTGGCTGCAGGGCTGCCCCACCGCAAACCGGCTAGTCAACGAAGACGGCCAACTCACGGTTAACGCCAAACCTAGCGTAAATTAAAACACTTATTCCACAGTAGAATAAGTGTTTAATAACGTTAAAACATGCTGTTAGCAATATTAAAGCGACGTTTGAGCCATAAACGAATCCCAAAGACGATGGCAGCAAGTACTAGATAAACAATTCCATTCAAGCTTGGATTCATGCCCTTTGGCAAAGCGGCTGTTAGTGTAAAGACCATCATCCACACAATAACAGCTAAGATTGACCAGAAAATTTTGCGCCACATTGGTACTTTTTTCTTGCCTTTTGCTGGTTGTAAGTATTGGAACAACTTAGCAACTCCGAGTCCACCAACGATTGAGGTAACCAAAATGGCTGTAATCCCATTGGCACCGTTCTGACTTCCATAAGCATGTGGACCTTTGTTAAAGAGAGCAATAGCCCCATACATCAAGCAGAAGATCATGAATAACATCAGCCCATTATCTAAGGCGGTGACCCAGTAGTTCGCTTGTGCTTGTTGGGCTGGGTCCTTTTTAGGGCCTTCGATAATCGCTTGAACGCGCTCTTGAACTGTCCCGTATAATTGACGAGCAGTCGTCCCTTTATGCTGTTCAGCCAAAAGCGTCGTCATCATTTCATCTAACGCCGCTTTTTTCTTATCACCAGTGAGGTCCGTCGCGTTTAAAGCTTTGCGCATCTGGCGCATGTACTCATCATTACGCTTAGTTAACTCACTGGCATCCCGTAATGGGTGTTCGGCCGCTTGGATCTGTTTGGCCCCCGCTTGGGCATTGCGCGGCTGTTTCGGTGCTTCACTCACGAGCAGTTCCTCCTTTATGATTAAACGTTGAACCGGAATTCAACGATATCCCCGTCTTGCATGACATAATCTTTACCTTCAAGACGTAACTTCCCATTTTCCTTAACTTTAGCTTCATTACCGGCTTCATTTAAGGCATCATAAGACATGACTTCAGCCCGGATAAACCCGCGTTCAAAATCAGAATGGATAATCCCGGCAGCTTGAGGCGCCTTAGTTCCACGTTTAAAGGTCCAGGCCTTAGTTTCCTTGCCACCAGCTGTAAAGAAGGTTTCGAGGCCTAAGAGCTTGTAAGAAGCCCGAATTAGCTTATTCAAGCCAGGTTCTTCAACGCCTTCAGCAGCTAAGAAATCAGCTTTATCGTCATCATCTAATTCAGCGATTTCTTCTTCCGTTTCAGCAGCGACCCCAATTGCTTGAGCGCCTTCTTTTTTCGCATAGTCGGCTACGACTTGATAATACTTCGAGTTTTCAGGATCAGCCATATCATCTTCAGCGATGTTCGCAACGTACAAGACTGGCTTAGAAGTTAACAAGAATAACCCGCGCACGATGGCTTGATCATCTTCGTTAAAGTCTAACGACCGGACTGGTTTTCCAGCTTCCAAAGCTGGTTTGATTTTTTCAAGTACCGCTAATTCCGCCTTGGCTTCTTTATCGCTCCCCTTAGCAGCCCGTTGTACTTTCGCTAAACGTTTATCAACGGCTTCAAGGTCAGCTAAGCTCAATTCCAAGTTGATGGTTTCGATATCATCTTGTGGGTCGACTTTCCCAGTCACATGGGTAATATTATCATCATCAAATGCCCGGACAACGTGGACAATGGCATCAACTTGACGAATATTTTCCAAGAATTTGTTACCAAGGCCTTCACCTTTGCTGGCACCTTTAACGATCCCGGCAATATCAGTAAATTCAAACGTCGTTGGGACGACTTTCTTAGCTGGAATAATTTCTTGAATCCGGTCTAAACGTTTGTCCGGAACTTCGACCATCCCAACGTTCGGGTCGATTGTTGCAAATGGATAGTTTGCCATTTCGGCGCCGGCCTTTGTGATTGCGTTGAACAATGTTGATTTACCAACGTTGGGCAAGCCAACGATACCTGCTGTAAGTGCCATATCAGTTATTCACTCTTCCTTTTAATAATTAAGCTTCGGCTTTTTTAACTAAAACTTTTTTTAACTTCTTATCAAATTCGCGGCGCGTCAGCATGACAATGTGATCACAACCCGTACATTTGATCTTAATATCAGCGCCCATCCGGGTAATCTCCCAACGGTTAACCCCACACGGATGCGCTTTCTTCATTTCGACAATATCACCTAAATCATACATGCGCAACGCCCCTTCATCAATTAATTTATTTTTTTGCTAGTTTGGTTTAACTTGCCACTCTGGTTGGGCCAGAATCGGCTGGCATTAATTACCAGATATATTTTAACCAGTTGCCAACAATACCACTAGCACCTAGTCCTTTAATTTAAATCGATTTTCAAAATTTCTAAGATCCGGGTTAAATCGTCATTCGATAAGTATGGAATCTCGATTTTACCCTGATCTTTTTTGCTAGCTTTGGTTTGAATCGAAACGGCCGTGCCGAACTTTTCTTGTAGCTGTTCTTCACTCGCCCGGATATATGGCGACTTTTTAACCGCAGCTTTCTTAGCGGGTTTCGCCGCATCTCCATTATAACGCGCGACGATTTGTTCGAGTTGCCGCACTGTTAAATTATCTTTGACGGCTTTTTTCGCTAATGGTGCTAATTTTGATTTGTCTTTTAATGACAACAGTGTCCGCGCTTGGCCCATCGACAACTTGCCGCCTTGAATCAACTGTTTGACGCCCGTTGGCAAGCCCAACAAGCGTAAATAGTTCGCGATATAGGGCCGACTCTTACCAAGCCGTTTGGAAACTTCCGCTTGCGTGAGCTTCAACTTCTTCATCAAAGACTCATAGGCTTCCGCTTCTTCCAATGGCGTTAAGTCTTCCCGTTGCAGGTTTTCTAACACCGCAACTTCCATCATTTGTTCTTCGGTAACATCGCGCACGATTGCTGGAATCGTGGTCTGTTTGGCAAGCTTGGAGGCCCGGAAACGCCGCTCGCCAGCGATCAATTCATACTTCTTGATCTCGGCATCTGGTTGCCGCACGATAATCGGCTGGAAGACGCCGGACTTTTCAATCGAGCTAGCGAGTTCTTTTAAGGCCGCCTGATCGAACTTATGCCGTGGCTGATACGGGTTCGCCCGAATATCAGTTAACGCTAAGTCGACCACTGCCGCTTCACTGGTTGGTTCATCAGCATCAGCAAACAAGGCATCAATGCCTCGGCCCAATGCTTTATTTTGATCTTTACTTGCCATGCGCAGCCAACACTTCCTTTGCTAATGCTAAATAAACTTGAGCACCCTTGGACCGAATATCGTAATCGATAATCGACAAGCCGTGACTCGGCGCTTCTGACAACCGGACGTTCCGAGGAATAATCGTTTGATAGACAGCATCCTTGAAAAACTTCCGAACCTCGGCATTAACTTGTTGGCCAAGGTTCGTCCGAGCGTCGTACATAGTTAACAGCACGCCTTCAATTTTCAATTGACGATTGAAATGCTTTTGAACCAACTTAATCGTATTTAATAACTGGCTTAGCCCTTCCAACGCATAGTATTCACTTTGCACTGGAATTAAGATCGAGTCACAAGCGGTAAACGCATTGATCGTCAATAACCCTAGCGAAGGTGGACAGTCGATCAGAATAAAGTCGTAATCACCACGAACATCATCGATGGCGTCGCGTAAACGCGTTTCCCGGGCCATCATTGGGGTCAGTTCGATTTCAGCACCCGACAATTGAATCGTCGCTGGCACGATATCTAAACCCTGGTGAGTCGTCGGGATAATCGTTTCTTTAATCGGGGTATCATTAATCAAAACATCATAAATTTCATGTTCGATTGCTGACTTTTGAATGCCCAGACCACTCGTGGCATTGCCTTGAGCATCCGTATCAATCAATAGTACTTTTTGGCCTTGATCGACCAGCGCCGCACCTAGATTGATGCTCGTGGTCGTCTTGCCAACGCCACCTTTTTGGTTAGCGAGTGCAATAACGGTTCCCATAATTACTTACCACCCCTTGATTTATTTTTCGGAATTTCAATCGTGATCCGATAGCCATCCTCAGTGTCTTCCTCATGGGTTTTCACTGATAAACCAGCATCGGTCACCATTTTAATCGATTGTTTAATCGTATTGACCGCGATCCGGGTATCGCCCGTTAACCCTCGTGGTCGTTTACGTTTTGGTTTAGGCGGATTGCTTAGCTTTTGAACCAATTGTTCCGTCGCTTTGACCGTTAAATCATGCGCTAAGATTTGTTGTAACACAGCTAGTTGCTGTTCAGTCGTCAAGGTCAATAAGGCTCGACCATGTCGTTCACTAATCTGTCGCTGCAGCAACGCTTGTTGGACCGGTTGTGCTAACTTCAATAACCGTAACTTATTGGCGACAAATGACTGACTTTTACCGAGTTCGCTCGCCATCGCAGCCTGGGTCAAGTGATTTAACTTCATTAACTCTTGGTAGGCAGTGGCCTCTTCAATGACCGTCAAATCTTGGCGCTGCAAGTTTTCAATCAACGCCATTGACGCCGTTTCGCCATCATCCATTTTCTGGATAATCGCTGGAACATCCGCCCAATGCAAGGATGTGACGGCCCGGAAACGGCGTTCGCCAGCAATAATCTCATATTTCTTATCTGCATATTCGCGTAACACGATTGGCTGCAACAACCCGTGTTCCGCAATCGTAGCCGCTAATTCCGCAATCCCCGCTTCATCAAAGACTTGGCGCGGTTGAAAACGGTTCGGAATAATGGCGGTAACCGGCACGCGAATGATTTGTTGATGCTGCGTTGCCGCTTCCGTATCCTTATTACGCTTATCGCGATTCGAGCCAAATAAGGAGAATGCCATTTGAATTACCTCCCAACATTATTCAGGCGCTGTTAACGGCTGTTTCGCCGGCGTCCCAGGTTTACGCGGATAGCGCTTTGGTGATGGTCGCTTCTTATCGATCACCACGATGTGCCGGGCATCGCCTGTTTGGGGCAATGTAAAGGCCTCATCGGCACTTAATTGACCACCTAATTGTTGTACCGCATAGTCGCCTTCTGCCGTTTCAGTCCGCGCATTGGCAGCCTTTAAAGCCACCATCTGCCCGCCGACTTTAACCAATGGTAAACAAAGTTCGCTTAGCACAGACAGCCGAGCAACAGCTCTAGCAGTCACTAAATCATAGCTTTCACGATGAACAGACTTCTTACCGGCAAAGGTTTCAGCCCGATCATGGAACGTCTGAACCCCAGTTAAGCCTAACGCGGTAATCAATTCGTTCAAGAAATTGATCCGTTTATTCAACGAATCAACAATCGTGACTTGCAACTTGGGAAAAGCGATCTTCAATGGTAACGATGGAAATCCGGCTCCCGCCCCAACGTCACAAATAGTCAATGGTTGCTCCCGTAACGCGGCCACGTAAAAAGCTGGTGTAATCGAGTCATAGAAATGCTTCAAATAAACATCCGCTTCATTGGTAATCGTTGTTAAATTAAATTGCCGGTTAGTCTCGATCAACAACCGGTAGTAAGTTGCAAACTGGGCCATTTGGTGGTCATCAAGGGCAATCCCTTTAGCCGCCAAAGCCTGTTTAAATTCTTCTGGATTCATTTAAAACTCCTTAAATTAAGGTTCTCAGATCCTGACAGTTGTGAAACAACGCTAATGTTTCACGTCACCTCATAACTTTAACTTAAAATTGGGCTAAAATCAATGCTGATACCCGCATTATTAACCGCGGTTAACCCTTGAAAATGCTAGGTTTTCAGTCAGCTAACGTGGGCGACATAAACACTAGTTAGCTAGCACTTACCACTCTGGTTGGTCCAGCATTTTAGCAACCAACCGGCAGGCGGCAATGCTTACTCCAAAAAAATACGGCAATCCGAGATAACTACCTCGAATTGCCGTACCACTAATTTTTAATATTTAAAGCTTACCAAACGAATAGGCCAACAACCCCGGATGATAAGAGGGAGACTAAGATCCCAGATAATAACATGTAACCAACATTCCGTGAAATCAAGTCGTTCTTTTCACGATTAACAATCCCTTTGAAAGCCCCGATGATCATACCGACCGTTGAGAAGTTCGCAAAGGAGGTTAAGAAGACCGTCAAGACAGCCTTGAAATGGGGTTCAAAACCACTAACTTTGCTAGTGACTTCCCCCATGACAACGAATTCGTTCGTCACTAACTTGGTTCCCATGTAAGAAGCCATTTGGAAGGCATCATGGGCGTTGAAACCTAATAACCAAGCGAATGGGAACATCACAATCCCAAAGATATTTTCAAGTGATAAGTTTGAGTTGATCAAACCTAATAATTTATCGATTAATTTGGCTAAAGCCACGAAGGCAATAACATTAGCGGCGATAATTAAAATTAACTTACCAGCCCCAAGAATTGAGTCACCTAAGAAAGAGAAGAATGGTTCGCGTGCTGGCTTAGCAGCTTTGACTTGTTCGTCAGCTAATTCTTCAGAACCGCTAGTTTCAGTCGTTGCGGTGTTTTCTTCAACCGCATTGCTACCACCGATTTTAGCAATCGTATCTTCTTCCGGTTTAACTTCAACTGGATTCAAGATAGCCGCAATAATGGCCGCATTCAAGACGTTCATTGGTACCGCCGTCAAAATAAATTGACCAGGCATCATTTGGATATAAGCCCCTAAAATGGAAGCCGTGACACAACTCATTGACATCATCGCAATCGTCAAGTTCCGTTGTGCTTTCATTTGCTTCAATTGTAATTGGGAAACGGCCAAAGCTTCGGTGTTTCCTAAGAACATCATTTCAACGACGAAGAATGATTCGAATTTTGGTTGACCAGTGATATAAGCTAACCCCCGGCCGACCCATTTAATGATCCATGGCAAAACGCCGATGTACGTTAAAATATCGAATAATGGCACAATCAACAAAATTGGTAATAATGAACTGGTAACAAAGTCCATCTGTTTAACGTTAACCCAACTAGCCAACGCAAAGCCAATCCCGTCATACGATACGTCCACGAGCCAAGTAAACCCGTCAGCCGCCGCTTTAACCGCGTCGACCCCAACTTGTGAACCGGTTAGGAACCATGCTAAGATAACTTCCAAAACTAACATGATACCAACTGAACGCCAATGAATGGCGTGCTTTTGCTTGGAGAATAAGTAGGCGATTGCGATAAAGACCACAATCCCAATAATATTAACTACCAAGTTAAAGACCATGTGAATAATCCCTCTTCCCTATAAACGTTAGCAACCCAATAAAATATTAAGAAAAAACTACCTTTATTAAGATACCATAAATAATTAACGGGAGGGAGCCTTCCTAAATAAAAACTGACTCGTTTCATTAAAAAACGAATTAAGCCCGGTTAGATCAAAATAAAGGACCGGTTAACTTATAAAAGTCAACCGGTCCAATTAAAGCTCGTGGCGTCATTAAGACTCCCGCGCCCCTGCCAAGGAACGTTATTATAGCACGTTTCATCGGTTACCGAACTAATTAATTGACCCAACTGGCAAACCAGTGTAAGCTACAGACAATTAATGAAAGGGGGTGATGCTTTTTGAGTACCATATCTAATCTTAAAGCATCAGTCTCTGCCCTGTACGGAGCAGTCGACTGATTGCCTTTAAGGAGACCCGGCCAAATCTTTTGGTCGGGTCTTTTGCTGTCTTCAGAACTAAAACCAGAATTTGTTTAATCAGCCAGCCTGGCTTCGTTAATTAAAACAAAAGGCTTAGTCTACGCTTGGTGTTAGTTGGCGTAAATTGCCACTCTGGTTGGTCCAGAATCGGCTGGAACGTGGTGGCCGCTGAGCCAATTCTGGCCCGCCCGGCGTTAATCAACGGGAATTAATGATTGTCTATTGTCGACCACAAACTCAACCAGCAGGCGGCAAGTTCAACTAGCGCTAAGCATTTATTCTGATTAATAATCATATGATCTACCAATATCGACTACAGTCACAAGTTGCAACTAACACCCAATTAAGCTAAATTTAAAGTAAGTTTCATCCTAATGTTAGTTAAAGTCGCCACGTTCCAGCCAACTCCGGCTTAACCAGAACAACAAGCCCAAGCTAATTAGCATTAAAAAGTCTACATATTTGGAAACGAGGTAACCGAGCACGATGAAGACGACCACAAAGCAAGCCCTGATTACGGCCGGCTGGTTCACAATCCTAATCGCTGTCATTGGTGGTACGTTGCTCTGGCAACGACAAGTGCGCAAACCGAAGCAGCCCGTCAACGCAGTCACCGTTACATCAACAAATCGCGTACCGACTGTTTTGTTATTAGGTAACCACGTCAGTCCCGCCAATAGTCGTCAATTAGTGGCGGGACTACAACAGAATAATGGCAGTCAATCCATCATTCAGATTCAGGTCACTAAAACTGATCATGTCACCTTCCATGGTCAGTTGCAACCTCATGATAATCGGCCCTACTTACAGCTCAACTTGCCAACGGGGACTGCTACCCAACAGGCCCATTGGATGACGACCATTATAACGACCGCCAAACAACAGCTGGCTTTTAAGCACTACAATTTACTAGCATACGGCGATGGCGGCTTAATGGCGACCAACTACCTCGCTCGCACGACCGCTAGCTTGTCGCCACTAAACTTTGTCGCCATCGCGACCCCGTTCAATGGAACCAGCTTAAAACAAAATAACGATACGGCAACGGCGGTTCACGCAACTAAGCAAACAGCCACCTTAAAACAGCTCATTGCCCAACGAAAAAACATTCACTCAGCCATCAACGTAACGCTAATTGCTGGAAATGCTAAAGGGATCAAACATGGCGATGGCGTCGTGCCGGTTCAGAGTGCACTAGCTGGTCAAGCAATCTTCAAAAATCAAGTCAATCGCTATCAACATCGGATTCTGCATACTTGGCGGGCCAGTCACGCGCGATTATTCAGTAGCTGGCGCTTAGCCAACCTCATTCAAGATTCGATTAACTAGCACCAAACATAACTTAATCTATCAAGCCTAAAAATAAAGATTCAGAAATCAATTGCGACTTTCTGAATCCTTATTTTTACACTCACAACCTCAAGCCCTACGCTTGCCAAAGCATCTCGTCACCATACTCGTCAACTAAGAACTGCTTAATCGAGCGAATCATCATCGCCGTCGATGGTGCGGTTGATTGCGTTTTATTCGCCACTAGCGCTATCTCACGGTTATAAGGTTCCGCAAATGGATACGTGTTGACATCCCCGGTTAGTTTCTTTAAAGCGAGTTTCGGCAAAATACCCATCCCTAAACCAGATTCCACCATCGAAATAATCGACTGATCATCAATTGAGAAACGTAAGAAGTTATTCGTGACATGATAATGATCCAACGCTAACTTCGTATCCCGATCGTAGTCACTTTGTTGCAAGATAAAGTTTTGATCAGCGACATCATCAATCGTAATGTATTCGCCATTTTCAGGGACAAAACCGGCTGGGGTCACACAATAGATGGGATCGTTAATCAGTGAATGTACTAATAAATTCTCATTGACGGGCATGGCAGTAAACCCAATGTCAATCGTCCCAATCTTGGCCCATTTCGTAATTTCATTAAAATTCCCCTGAACGACTGAAATCTCAATATCAGGATATTCATGATTGAAGCGTCGAATAATCCGTGGCAACCAATTGATACAGACACTACTAAAGCCCCCAATCCGGACTGACCCAGAATGCAAGCCTTGGATATTATCCGCAACTTGGCGTAAGTTACTCTCCGTATTCAAAATCTCTTGCACATATGGTAAGACTTGGCGGCCGTCACTGGTTAGTTCAACGCCCGAACGGTTTCGAATAAATAACGGGAACCCTAAATCTTTTTCTAATTGGTTCACCGAGTGACTGACTGCACTGGGCGTGACATTCAAGGTCGCTGCCGCTTGATAGAAGGTTTTCTGGGCAACCACCGTGGCAAATACTTCATACGCAAAATTGGCCATCGTCGTCTTTACTCCTTAGATGAATGAATTTCATTTATAATTGAAAAAGTTGAGCTTTACTAAATCTACCCTCCATCATATCATATGGTCATCAAGAAATTAATTAGGATTTAACAGAATGTGGGGGCATTAATTATGAAAGAATTATTTGCAAACCGGGTATTAGCTAACGATACATCCGACTTAGATGAAATTTTCAAGAATAGTGTAAATCCAGAAAACATTTCCTTTGCGGGCGGTTTCCCTGATAGTCGTCGTTTTCCAGATGCAGACTTAAAACAAGCTTATCAAACCGCTATCGATCAACAAGGACCCGCAATCTTCCAATATTCAGCAACGGAAGGCCCACAAAACTTACGGCAAAAGTTAGCTGACCGTATGCAATCACATGCCGGCGTCACGGCGACTGCTGATAACATCATGTTGACGCAAGGCGGCCAACAAGCAATTGATCTGGTAGCTAAATTATTATTGAATCACGGTGACGCGATGGTCGTAGAAGGACCAACTTACATGGGGGCGCTCGCCGCTTTTGACACCTACGAACCGACTTATTATGAAGTTCCCGTTGATCAAAATGGGATGAATATCCGGGCTTTGCGTAAAACCTTACAGGCTCATCCAGAGATCAAACTCATTTATACGATTCCAGATTTCCATAATCCAACTGGCACTACGTTATCTGCGAAACGCCGGCAAGCAATGGTCGCCTTGGCCAACCAATATGATGTGATTATTTTGGAAGACAGTCCCTATCGTGATCTCCGTTATAGTGGTAAATCAGTCCCAGCGATTAAACACTACGATACTGAGGGCCGGGTCATCTTTATTTCTAGCTTCTCAAAGATTTTATCACCCGCTTTGCGGACCGGCTGGATTGTGGCTGACCAACCAATCATGTCAGAATTAATCGGCTTAAAATCAGCGATTGATGTGCAATCACCAAACGTCACCTTGCAAGCAATCAATAGTTATTTGGATCAACACGATATCGACGCGCATATTGCTACGATCAACGCCGCCTATCGCCTCAAACGCGATGCCATGTTAGCTGCCTTGGATCGGTACTTCCCAAAAAACATCACGTATACGCGACCAGCTGGTGGCTTCTTCATTTGGGTGACTTTGCCTAGCGATATCGACGCTAAACAATTATTAGAAACTAAAGTACTCCCGCAAGCACACGTGGCTTATGTCCCGGCCGCTTGCCAATTCGCAAGCCGTACGGTTAAAAACGGCTTCCGCTTGAACTTTACCAGCTTAGACCCCGTCACCATTACTGCCGGGATCAAGCGGCTCGGTGCCTTACTACAAGCTAACCAAGCCGTAGCACCAGCCCTACCATTAAAAACAGCGATCCAATTCTAAAACGTCTTTAATCAGAGTTTGGCCTAATTGCCAAACTCTTTTTTGTGCCTAACCATTGGCAAAAGTTATTAGCTAGCATTGCGGTCACTGGCTAGCTCCGATAAAATAGACTTAATTTGTGATTAGCGTTAGTTGGATTAAACTTGCCACTCTGGTTGACTTCTAAAATAGCCCACAGCGAGCATTTTAGCAGCCAACCGGTAGACGGCAATTTTGACTAGCACCAAGCGGCCCAATTAATAACTAGAAAACCATCAATATAAGCACTTATTTTTTGTCAGTTAGTGACTTTTCATTTATGATAGGTAGGTGTCAAAAAAATTAGGGAGTGTTCTTACGCTATGAAACGTTTAGTTAAAAAATTAAGTCTTGCGTTATTCGGGGTCGCACTAGCTGTGGTCTTAACAGCTTGCGGGAATAACTCAAGCAGTAAAAGTAGTGCCGCTGGGTCTAATTTAGACTTACAGACTTCCGGCACGTTAACGGTCGGTTTGGAAGGGACTTTCCAGCCTTACAGTTACCGTAAAGATGGCAAATTAACTGGGTTTGAAGTTGATTTAGCCCGTGATGTCGCTAAAAAGATGGGCTTAAAAGTTAAGTTCGTCCCAACAAAGTTCGATTCCTTAATCGCTGGTTTGGATGTCAATAAATACGATGTTGTGTTCAACAATATTGCAGAAAATAAGGCCCGGAAACAAAAATATCTATTCTCAACGCCTTACATCTATTCTAAATCACAATTAGCGGTTAAGAAATCTAACAAAACCATCAAAAAGATTACCGATATCAAGGGCAAGAAAGTCGCCGAAGCTACGACGACGAACAATGCCAAGGATGCCAAGCGTTTAGGCGCAACGATTACCCCAACGGATGGTTTCCAACAATCCATTGATCTCGTTAATCAAGGCCGCGTTGATGGCACGATTAACTCACGTGAAGCATTCTATGCTTACTTAAAACAAAAGCCCAATGCCAGCATCAAGTTAATTGACAGTGGTGATGCCATTGCCAGTCAAAAGATTGGCGCCATCGTCACTAAAAAACATGCTAAATTACAAAAGCAGATTACCAAAGCCATTAATGAATTGAAAAAAGATGGTACTTTGACGAAGCTATCGAAGCAATACTTCGGTGGTGATGTCACTAAAGAGTAATTTTTCCCCGTCAATTTGACGGGCTACATAGGTTGACCCATTACGCGTTATAGGAGGCGCTTTACACTTATGAATTCTATCTGGCATATCATTGTCACAGCGACCCCGCAAATCGCTCTAGCGGGGCTTAAATACACGATTCCCATTGCAATCGTGTCCTTTATCATCGGTTTAATCTTAGCGGTTTTGACGGCTCTAGTGAAATTGTCACCACGCCATGGCTGGTTCTCAATTCTCAAAGCAGTTGCTTATTTCTATGTTTGGCTGTTCCGCAGTACCCCGTTACTAGTCCAATTGTTCATCGTCTATTTTGGCTTGCCGTATCTCAAAATCAAAGGGGTCTTCCCCAACGGGATCCAATTAGACCCCTGGACCGCTGGAATCATGACTTTCTCACTTAACACCGGAGCGTATTGTGCTGAAACCATTCGGGCTTCGATTCTATCGATTCCCGAAGGTCAGTGGGAAGCGGCTTACTCGATTGGTATGACGAAGCCGCAAGTGTTACGACGCATCATCTTGCCCCAAGCCGCACGAGTCTCGTTACCGCCGTTATCCAACAGCTTTATCAGTTTAGTGAAAGATACCTCTTTGGCCGCCTCGATTACGATCATCGAAATGTTTGAAGTCAGTCAACAGATTGCGGCTGAAAACTACCAGCCGCTAGTGATGTATACGTTGGTCGCAGCACTATATGCGATCCTCTGCTCAATTCTCAGTTGGCTGCAAGGCTACTTAGAGAAACGGAGCTCGCGTTACATTAAGACGGCCAATTAGGAGGAGTTCCCGTGATTAAATTAGAACACGTTAATAAAACTTTCGGCGACCATCAAGCGTTAATTGATATCAATGCCGAATTTAAAGAACAACAAACCACGGTCATTGTGGGGCCTTCTGGTTCTGGTAAATCGACCTTATTACGCTCACTTAATTTATTAGAGCGGCCTGAAAGTGGCCGTTATACCTTTAACGACCAACTTATCGATTTTACAAAGCCATTAAGTAGTAAAAACATCTTAACGTTACGTCGTAAAACGGGGATGGTCTTTCAAGGCTACAACCTCTTCCCACATTTAACAGTTGTTAAAAACGTGATGGAGGGTCCAGTTCAAGTCTTAAAGCAAACTCCCGCTGCCGCTAAAAAGACGGCGTTGGAACTCTTAACTAAAGTTGGCTTAGCCGATAAAGCTGAAGCTTATCCTAGCCAACTTTCCGGTGGCCAGCAGCAACGTGTGGCCATTGCTAGATCACTAGCGATGAATCCAGAATATATCTTGTTAGACGAACCTACTAGCGCTCTAGATCCCGAGTTAGAAGCGGGGGTCCTACGCGTTTTACTAGAACTCGCCCAGGAAAAAGATTCGATGATTATCGTGACACATAACTTAGAGTTCGCCCGTGCCGTCGCTGATAAGATTTTATTTGTTGAAGCCGGCAAGATCTTATTCAATGGCACACCGGCTGAGTTCTTCAAACAGCCGACCCAGCGGATTGCTGACTTCTTAGCCGCGATGACATTCACCACCATCTCTGACAAAGCTAATAACTAACCCACAACGCTCACCTATTTGGTGGGCGTTTTTTTGGTCCGATTACCATTTTGAAGCCAATAACGATCCTCAAGATTTAAAAATAATCAACCATTAATTTACGCTTAGCGCCAGTTGAAATTGCCGCCTGCCGGTTGGTTCCTAAAACGCTGGAACGCCATGGACCATTTTGAAGCCAAAGCTGAGGTGTACCCCAAAAGTTGGAACACAATCTGAGGTGTTCTGATAATGGATAAAATGAGCGTAGATACCCAGCTCC
>NZ_BJDL01000002.1 GCF_005405125.1 Lactiplantibacillus songbeiensis | reverse complement strand
ACTGAACGACTTATCACCAGTAGTGTTCGAACAACAAACTGTTAAATTATAAGTTCCAACTTTTGGGGTACGCCTCAAGGGCGGTCTCGCAAGCCGAGCTTTGACTAACCCGAGCAGACCCACTCGGCTAAGTCAAATTTCACCACTGAGCATCATCCAGTCCGCCCTGCGCTGATTAACATGAGTGAATTAGTGTTAGTTTCTAGTTTTTGGTGAAGGCAAGTCATTAAATTAGGGCTATCACTTATAGTCGTAGTGACCGGTATAGTCGCCGTGTCGAGTCACTTTGACCGGTGGGTTACCGGCCTTAGTGACTGGGCCAGCTTGTTAGACGTGTTTTTCGGCTGACAAGTGCCCTGCAGACCGGTTTCTGGCTGCAGGTCTGCCCCACAGCGACTATACCGGTCAACGGAGACGGCCAATTATAGATAAGACGCTGTGGTGACTAAGGTAAAGGTGCAGGGCGTTTGACCGGCATTGCTGACTTGATGGTGCTTAGTTGCGTGAAAGTATAAGGTATCGCCGGCTTGCGCCGAGTATTCTTGCGCACCGAGTTTTAGGGTTAAACGGCCAGCTTGGACAGTGATAAACGTCTCAGCTGGCGACGGCTCAAAGGGTTTGAAGCGACCGTTGGGAGCCAGCGTAATGGTGACTGGTTCGAGCGCATTGTCGTTCGATGCCGGTACTAGCCATTTTAGCTGATAGCCCAGCGCTTCATCGTCAAAAGTGGTTTGTTCAGCGGGATGATAAACAATCTGATTCGTTGAATCTTCTGGCTGAAAGAAGTCGGCGGGCGATTCGCCTAAGACGGTTAGAATCGCAAAAAAAGTTTCCATTGAAGGTGAAGATTGATTGTGTTCTAATTGCGAAATATAGCCCTTAGAAAGATCAGCGCGTTCGCCGAGTTCTTCTTGAGTCAATTGTTTTTGAATTCGTAAATTCCGCAGTTGTTGACCGAGATTAATGACCGTCACCCCCTTTAATAAGTTTTGCGTGAGTAAACTTTAAGTTTAGTCCGAACAATTAATTATAACGGATTTTTTAGTCGTGACAAGCTGAAATTCATCGGGTAATCTTGGTAATTAAAAAAACGGACCGGGACAGCTGTCCGTAAGTCCGTTTTGAAAGCTTGTATTTGGTTTAATCCGCCCGAAAGACGACTTCGAAGACTTCACTGACCATCGGGGTATCTGGATTTAAATGATGACCGTGTTCTTCGAGTGCTGGCGTAAATTCAGTGGCTTTAATTTTGCGCCAATCACCGATTGAACCATCGCCATCACCTTCATGATAGGCGTGTTCAGCGGAGATACGGTAGAACGGAATGAGCTCAGAAACGACTGTTTTAAGCACTGCGACGGGCTTTAAGTCGCCGTTAAACAAGATATTGTAATCGCCAACTTGTGGAATTGCCACTTGTTCGGCGGTATAACTATCTAGGGGTGTCGTCGTGGCCGTTTTTTGACCAGCCAAGATGGCATCGGTAGCGGCTTGAACTTGTTCGGGTTGATTTTGGTCACCGAACCACCGCGTCTGATACGAGGCACCATGAGTATCGGTCGTTTCATTAAAAGCTTTCCATAATTGTTCGGCAGATTGTGCTGGCATTGACGTCACCTAATTTCTATAGATTTGCTGAATTCATTGAATTGTAAACGAATTCACAACTTAAGTATAGCATTTCTATTTAAAAAGCGACATGTCGTTGACCATTTTGTTCCTAAAAAGGTCATTAAAAGCGGACCAAATCGGTCAATTAGGGCGGTACTGGTCAGGACTCTGCTATAATTGCCAGTAACTCAATGAACGGGAGTAACTAATATGAAATTATCAGTCTTACAAAGTGAATTACCTAATTTTAAGATTCGTCTCTTAACGGCAGCTGATCAACAGGCTTTATTCGATCTTGAACGCAGCAATCCAGGTTACCGGGAGTCACTAGGGGCTGGTGAATTGACCTTAGCCGAGATCCAGTCAGATTTAACGGCTCATCCAGAACAAGTCAGTGCGGATCAAAAGCAAGTTTTTGGCTTCTACTTGGCGAATCATTTAGTAGCGGTTTTGGATATCCTGAATCAGTATCCAGAACAGGATTTTATCTTTATCGGTTTACTGATGGTCGGTGCGCCTTATCAACGTCGCGCCGTCGGTAAAGTGATTGCGACGGGGTTGATGCAGGCGGCCTTGAAGAGTGGCATTCACTGTCTGCAATTAACCCGTGTTACGGCAGATAAAGGCGTCGCGGCATTTTGGCATCAGTTGGACTTTGAAGACGGCGATCAATTGTTCTTGCCGTTGAAAAATAACGGGCGGTTAGCTGTCACCACCATGACACGACTGCTAGTCTAAACTGTCACGCAACCGCTACCAAAATATGAGCGCCATTCTAATCTAATTCTTAGCCCAATCCCGGATAAACTGATGGGATTCGTGATACACTCGGTACGACAAAAATAAATGAAATGAGGTTGTATCGATGATTAAGCACTGGGCGAAAGCGGACACGGCGATGCTGATTGTGGCCATGTTATTATTGGTAGTTATTTTCTATTTCTTTGAACTGACCGCGAATCTCATGGTTAGTGCGATTGCTTTTCCAATTAGTTTGATTGCGTTGATGGGTGTTATGGAATATGCGGCCCGCGAATTGCGGCGGAAATAGAATGATGGCTTAAAGGACGTCCTGGCAACTACTGTCGGGACGTTTTTATATTTTTGAACATCTTAAGTTGGCTTTTTATGTAATTACATCTATAATTACACATAGAGGTGATAATGATGACTGTAAAAACCAGAAAACAAGGAAACTCGCTCATGATTACAGTTCCTGCGAAATTTAAGATTGCTGAAAATGTGGAATTTACGCCAGTCATGGAAGATGATGGCACCTTATCCTTTATACCAACGCATCAAAATATATTTAGTCAGTATCCGGACTATGATTTTAAGAAAGCTTTAAAAACAATGAATTTGGCTGATAATGGGGAAGTCGTAGGTAAGGAGAATGTTTGGTAACGTGACAGTCCCAAAACAAGGTGATTTAGTTTGGATCGAGGCAGAGCCGCATGCCGGTCACGAATACGGTGGCCATAGTGAGGGTAATATTAGGCGGCCAATGTTAGTGGTTAGTACCGATGTTTACAATCAACGTACTGGAATGATCGTTGGATTTCCAATCACGTCGACTATTCCAAATGGATTTCCAGCGGCTTTAAAAATTGAACATACTAAAATTCATGGCTATGCTGTTTTAAGTAATGTTCTGGGGTATGATTTTCAAGCCCGCCACGGAGAAGTTGTGGACCATGTTAGTCGGGCAACTAAAGTTCAAGCATTAGCCGCGATTAAAGATGTTTTTGGCTTGTTTTAGTTTGGTAATTAATTGGTGTTCTGGCAGTAATTGCTAGAGCACTTTTTATATTAGTTTGTCAATTGAATGGGCACTTGCTATAATACACCATAATACAGTCACCGAAGTCAGGGGGGTACGGCATGGTTATGATTGATCACCAAAGTACACAGCCATATTATGTGCAGTTGGTGGCTGGGTTGAAGCAAGACATTCAGCACGGCCTGTTACAGCCACATGATCAATTACCATCGGTTCGTGCGATGGCGAAAGCCAATCTGTTGAATCCGAATACGGTGGCTAAAGCTTACAAGCAATTGGAAGCGGAACATATGATTCGTACGGTACCGGGGAAAGGCACCTACATTAATGCGACGAATCCACAATTGGTTCAGCAGACAGTGCAACAACAGTTACAGCAGCTCGTAACGCAGGCTAACCAGGCTGGCATCCCGGTTAGGACGTTAATCAAGTGGCTAGAACAAATGGATGAGGGGGACTCAGTATGAGCTTACAAATTAAGCATTTATCAAAAACGATTAATCAAAAGCCAACATTGGATCAGCTTAGCTTTGACGTCCAACCAGGTCAGATCGTTGGCGTGATTGGCCGAAATGGGGTCGGCAAAACGACATTATTTCGAACGATTAATGGCCAATATCTACGGACGAGTGGGCAAGTCTTGGTCGATGGTCACGAGGTGGCTGATGATCCGAGTGTACGGCCACAACTGAGCTTTGTTGACCCACAAGCGAACTTTTTTAAAACGATGACGGCTCAACAAGTTGCTTGGTATTATCAAGCAGCTTATCCGCAATTTGATCAGGTGAAGTTTGACCAATTATTGAGCCGGTATCATTTAAAAGCGGATCAAAAGTTACGGCACTTTTCTAAAGGTATGTTTGGGTTATTTACAATCATACTAAGTGTGGCGACCCAAGCGACTTATTTGTTTTTGGATGAACCATTGGATGGTTTAGATGTGATTGTTCGCAAGAATGTCTTGAATATTTTAATTGATGAAGTTGCAACTGGACAGCGGGCAATCCTGATTGCCTCACATAATCTTAGCGAACTTGAAGGCATTATTGATCGGGCCTTAATGCTAAAGCAAGGTCACGTGATTCACGATTACCAATTAGAAACAATGCGAACGAAAGCCCGTAAATTGCAACTCGTTTATCGTGATAAGCAAATTCCAGCATTGCTTAAGACTAGCGGACATATTGTGAGTGTGTCTGGTCGGGTCATTGTCGTTGTCTTTGAAGACTTTACACCAGCACTGCAAAGCCAACTAGCCGCGACTGAACCAGTCTTTCAAGAGACCTTACCGTTATCGTTGACCGATTTATTTATGGCGAACTTAACGGATGAACACGATTACGAGTTGCTATCTTAGAATGGGGGAATGGACGATGACAACGACAACGTTACGCCAATTATTGTGGCGGCATTACCGCGGGATGCTATTACCGGTTTTAGTGATTATGGGCTTAACGGGACTTAAAGCCGCGACTAATATGACACAAAATAGCGGGAAGTTATTTAATAACGCTGGTTATATAGCATCAGATAGTGATTTATTAATGTTAGCCGTGAGCGTGGTAATTGCGATTATTTTAGGTTGGCTAATGTTTACTTGGGACAACTATACGGCCTTTAATCATTATTTGTTGGCTTTACCAGTGACTAGGCGCCGGATTTATCGCGTCAAGGTCGGTTTATTTACAGGCATGTTTATCGGTAGTTATGTTTTGATGCAGGCGGTATTTTTAGGCTTGTTAGCTTTAATTAAGCGATCGGATGCCATTTATAATTTAAATTGGGGTGCTGATTTGCGTTATTTAATAAGTCAATTAGTCTGCCTGGTTGCGGCGATGAGCATCAGTGCAGCGTGGGGCTTATGGTTAGGCCAAACAGTTGGTAGTGCGATTACAACGTTTATTTTTATGTGTAGTCTGCCATTTGCTTTTGATGGCTTAATGAATATCGTGGCGTATCTGACAGGGCAAAAGCCGTGGTCAATCAATCCGCTAAATGAATTGGATCAATCGACTTGGCTGGGCTTTAGCGTTTTAATTGCTGGCAGTCTGGTAATTTGGTTGGGCTGTACTTATTTGAACCGGTGGGCTTTTGACCACTTGTCCTTAGAAAGTACTGGCGACTATTTCTTGTTCCCCAAGTTACGCCCAATTTTTCTGTGGAGTGTTATTGCGTATTTAACGGTCGCCGTCAGCTTCTCATCTTTCGGCATGCTACTGGTCGAGATTGTGACGAATCATTATAATCAGACGATCCCTTGGTATCAAAGTGTGATCATGGCGATGCTAGTGGCTTACTTAACCTGGAGCATCGGTCGCTGGATTCTCTATCGGCCAGATAAAATTCGCAATGCCTTTAAGTTTAAACGGTTAGATAATCATTAGGTGGCCGTCTCCGTTGACCAGCAGGTTCGCGGTGGAGGGCAGACCTGCAGCCAAAGATCGGTCTGCAGGGCGCTTTTAAGCCGCAAATCACGTCTTAAAAGTCGGCCCAATCACTAAAACCGGGAAATCACCGGCTCAAGTGATTCGACACGGCGAACCTGCTGGTCACTACGACTATGAATGAAATTAACTATTGGGGTTGCACTTGGTGCTGGTTAAAATTGCCGCTTACCGGTTGGTTTCTAAAGTGTTGGAACGGCATGGGCCATTTTGAAGCCAATGTATGGCTAAGTCGACTAGTGGAAAATGATCGTTTACTTATAGATAGCTGATTGTTAACGACAGGCGGACCAGAATTGGCTCAGTGGTGTCGTTTATCTTAGTCGTGGGTTTCGACTTAGATAAAGCCCGGCTTTCGAGACCGCACTATGGCTCGGAAACGTGGCCACCACGTTCCAGCCGATTCTGGGCCAACTAGAGTGGCAGCGTCAATCCAGTCCGACCGAAACGATAAGAGAATATTATAGCAACCTAAAAGGCGCCGTTACTAGCAAGGATAACTTGCTGAGTGACGGCGCCTTATTTGGCGGCAAATTCTATTACATCTGTTTGAAGGCTTTAACGAATTTTACTTAAGCGCTTGGCCACGGTCTTGACGTTTAAAAGATCCCAATCTTCCAAGTTGTGCGAAATTGAGTTATGGCCCCAAGTGCCACAGCCCAAAGTCAAGGATGGCGCAACATTGTCGTATTTGAATCCGATAGCACCTTGTGAAGATGGTACATTGATCAAGGCCCGGCAAGCAGTCATTTCAATGGCGAACTTGTTCATCACGGCATCGTCAGTTGTGTGCAAGACGGCCGTGTGACCTAAGCCCCCTAAAGCTAAAGTCCGCTTCATTAAGTTGAAACCGGTCTGAGTATCTTTAGCGTGCACAACACCTAAAACGGGGCATAACTTTTCCCGTGAGAGCGGTTGATCGCCACCGACATCTGGTAATTCAACGGCCAAGACTTTGGTGTCAGCTGGAATATCGAAGCCCGCCCATTTGGCAATCTGCCATGGGGTTTGGCCAGCGACTTTCGGGTCGACGGCTTGTTTCTTTAAGTTAATGACGGTACTCGTTAACGCATCAACGTCAGCGGGCTTGGTGAAGTAGACGCCATTGGCACTTAATTTCTGTTTAACATCATCATAAATACTGTCATCTACGATTAGGTTCGATTCAGCGGCACAAATCATCCCGTTATCAAATGATTTAGAGGTGATAACGTCGTTAACGGCTTGATCGACGTTCGCTGACTTTTCAATAAAGCAAGGCACGTTACCAGGCCCAACACCCAAGGCTGGTTTACCAGTGGAGTAGGCTGATTTAACCATGCTAGAACCACCCGTTGCAATGACGGTCGCAATGCCTTTATGGTTCATCAACGTTTCCGTCGCAAGTAAGCTAGGCTGCTTGATCCATTGCATCCAGTCTTTAGGCGCACCGGCGGCAATTGCGGCATCACGAATGATGCGACCGGTTTCGACACAAGACTTTTGCGCAAAGGGATGGAAGCCGAAAATAATGGGATTCCGGGTCTTTAGCGCAAGCATCGCATTGAAAATCACAGTTGAAGTTGGATTGGTCACTGGTGTTACTCCGGCAATGATGCCAACGGGTTCTGCCACTTTGGTAATCCCGCTAACGGGGTCGTCGTTAATGACACCGACTGTTTTATCATCTTTAATGTAGTGATAGATGTTCTTAGCGGCAAAGTCGTTCTTAGAAACTTTATCGCGGTAGTTCCCACGACCAGTTTCTTCGACGGCCATGGCAGCTAACATCCCACGCGCAGCATGGGCGGCGTGGGCTAGAGCGGTCACTGCTGCGTCAATCTGATCTTGATTCATGACTTCTAACCGACTGGCCGCCAATGAGGCATTTAAGACGAGGCGATCAATTGATTGTTTAACTTCAGTTTTTTCATCAATTTCTTTCAACATATGCGTGATTCCTCCTAAACGAGCAATACTTGTTCTTTACTTCACAAGTCCATTATAAACACTTCTTCACAAATGTAAATGGCAAATCTAGAATTACATTTAAAAATTAAGCTAGCTCCTAAACACCGGTATTACTAGCGATTGTTTTGAAATTGAAAGAAAACGCTTACATAAATAATAAATCGCTATCGTGTTATTTAATTCACAAAATAAACAAGGGCACAGTTGATTTTTAACTGATGGTCGCTTAGCTGGTTAACTGCTAATGGCCATTTGTTGTTCACCCCACGGTCACCGGCTCTGACATGTTATAAAAATACTTATATCGTTGTAAGGGCTTACAGTTCAAATAACCCGCCCTGTCACGGATTTAACTGGTTTGCGTTCCTTAATAAATATCGTAAATCGGTTATCACTCGGGGGTAAAGTATGCTAAAATGAATGTGATTCAAAAATCGTATCTCTTAATTAACCTAGGAGGGTTATTTTTATGTCATTTGTAAATGCTGTTGATATGACACAAGACGCATACAAGAACCATTACGCTATTGGTGCGTTTAACACTAACAACCTTGAATGGACTCGTTGCATCTTAAAGGGTGCTCAAGAAACAAACACCCCAGTTATTCTTCAAGTTTCAATGGGCGCTGCTAAGTACATGGGCGGTTACAAGCTCGTTATGGACTTAGTTGCTGATACTATGGAAAGCATGAACATCACTGTTCCTGTTGTGATGCATTTGGACCATGGTAACTACGAAGCTGCCAAAGAATGTATCGAAGTTGGTTTCTCATCAGTTATGTTTGATGGGCATGACTTACCATTTGCCGAAAACTTAGAAAAGACTAAGGAAATCGTCAAATTGGCTCATGCTAAAGGCATCTCTGTTGAAGCCGAAGTTGGTTCAATTGGTGGCGAAGAAGACGGTATCATCGGTGAAGGTGAATTAGCCTCAGTTGATGAAGCTAAGACTTTAGCTGCTACTGGCATCGACATTTTAGCTGCTGGGATTGGTAACATCCATGGTAAGTACCCAGAAAACTGGACTGGCTTACACTTCGATCGTTTACAAGAAATCTCAGACGCTGTTAAGATGCCAATGGTACTTCATGGTGGTTCTGGTATTCCTAAGGACCAAATCGTTAAGGCCGTTGAAATGGGTATCAGCAAGGTTAACGTTAACACCGAAAACCAAGTTGCATTTGCTAATGCTACTCGTGCTTACATCGAATCTGGCGCTGACCAAATCGGTAAGGGCTACGACCCTCGTAAATTATTGGCACCTGGTAAGAAAGCCATCGTTGATGTTATCACATCACGTATTGGCTGGTTCAAGACTCCAGCTGTTAAATAATCAGATTTTTGATTCCGAAAAGTCGACTTTGGTCGGCTTTTTGTTTGGACTAAGTAAATAAATTGGATTGAAAAAGGCTCGGGTTCTGTCAATTTTTTGACAAGAACCGAGCCTTTTTATTTGGTTACAGTATTGATAGTCGTTAGTAATTTTTCTTCATTATAAAATAACAAGACGACAAACATCACGAGGTACAGCCCCAATGGTAACCAAGCGTAATTTAGCGTGATCATGTGTTGGGTGGCGACATTTTGTGATTGATTGGCCACATAGCCGGATAAGTGGAACAAGCCCGCGGTGATTAAGCCACCTAGGCCCAGACCAACATTAACCCCAAAGTCATCGGTTGAGGCGAGAATCCCTTCAGCCTGAATGCCCATCGTCATGCCATAGCGAATGGTGTCGGCAATCATGATCGACACGAGCCCAATAATTAGGCCATTGCCGATCGAGTTGATAAACGTGCCGGCAAAGATAACCGGTAGCTGGTTCGTCAGTGCGCCAATGGCTAAGATGAGTTGGCCCCCGGTCGCAATACCAATTCCAGTAAGCATCGTTTTCTTTTTACCGATGTGCTTAGCGGCTGAGACGATTAAGACGACCCCAATCAAGGCAGCAAAGGTGAAGCCATTAACAAGCGGGACTAACTTTTCACTGTGCTGTAAGTATTTAAAGTAGTAGATTGTCGTTTGATTCTTAATGGCAGTTGTCAGCCAGTACAATAGAATCACGATCGAGATAATGAACCAAGGCTGATTCTTTTTGAGCATTTGCCAAACCTCTTTTAACGGTTGATGGGCGGCTTCGGGTTGGCTGAACCGTTCACGTACCCGGAAAAAGGTGTTCCAGATTAAAGCCAATGAAATCAGACCAAATAAAATGATGGTGAATAAAAAGCCATGCTGCTGATTGCCATGACCGAAGAAGGCCACTAATGGCAAGGTGAAGACAGCGACGATAATCTGAACGGAGCTACCGAAAAATTGGCGAATGACGCCTAGCAGCGTTAATTCCTGCTCATTTTGTGACATTGTCGGCAGAATCGATGTAATCGGTAGATTCACTGCGGTATAGAAGAAACCTAATCCTAGGTAGGTGACGTAAGCCCAGATGAGTTTTCCATTGCTACTGAAGTTAGGTGTTACGAACGTTAGAATCGCAAAAATAACATAGGGTAACGCGTACCAGAGAAAGAACGGTCGGCTTTTACCGAAGCGTGAGTGGGTATGGTCAATCATGATGCCGATGATCAGACTTTCGACGACATCGGCTAATCGGGCCACGATGAATAAAATCGCCGCCGCACTGGCTGATAGCCCGTAGACATCAGTATAGAAGAATAGCAGGTAAGTGGTCATCATTTGAAAGACTAAATTGTCAGCCGCATCGCTGAGACCATAGCTGATACGCTCTGGCCAAGCAGTTTGCCAAGGGTGTTTCAAAAAATCATCCCCGATTTGGTTTAATTTTGCATGGTTCAATTGTACACCAGATATGAATTGACTTATATTTAAGTCACTTGGATGAGCGTCAAAAATAAAAGAGCCTGGAAAAGGACTCCAGACTCTCAGTAGTGATTATTTAGTGGTTAATTTTCCTAGTTTTGTTAAAGCTGGAATCATGCCCAAACTATCGATGGTCTGGTTAGGCATGACCACCGTATTTGCGTCGCTGTTGGCTAATTCTTTGAAAGCTTCGATATTTTGAAAAATAAAGTAGTTTTCAGATGATTTGCTAAGGGCTTCGTTCAAGATACGCATCCGATAAGCGTCGGCATCGGCTTCAGTCTGAATGGCGGTGGCTTTAGCGGTCGCGCTGTTGACTAAGGCTTGGTTTTGCGCCGTGTTGGTTGCTAGTAGTGCTTGGTTATTAGCCTCGTTTTCTAAGGTGATTGATCGACTTTTCCCTTCAGCGGTGGCAATAGTTGCGTCCCTTTCCCGTGTCGCTTGCAGGAGTTTATTCATAGAAGCTTGAATGTCTGCGGATGGATTGACTGAGTCGATGTTGACCCGGTCAACGTTCAAGCCATAGCCAGCGGTCACTGACGAGATTTCTTTGAATAAGGCCGCGTTGATCTCTTGCGTCCCGTTCAAAACTTCATTCAGTTCTTTATTCCCGATAATTCCCCGTAAGGCAGCCCGAGTATCTTGAATCATACTGCGGACGGAATCCTCATTTTTAAAAACAAAGTCTTCAATATTAGTCACGTGGTATTTCAAAGAGATCTTGACTGAAATTTCGGCGTTGTCCTTGGTAATAACAACTTGTTGATCCAAGTCGACAGGCGTTTGGGCCGTGTTCACCACGATGACGTGGGAGATGAACGGCTTGATAAAATGAAAGCCGGAACTTAAAACGCGTTCGAACTTCCCGAACGTTAAGACGACGCCTTGGTTAGGCTGTGTGATGATGCGAATGGCTGCCAATAACACGGCAACGACTAATAAAACGACGATAATCCCAATAATTAATCCCAACATGTGACTCATTCCCCCTAGTGGTGGCGCGTGATGACCGTAACGGTTAAACCGTGCGCATCAACGTGGGTGACTTCGACTAAGTCCCCGACATGCAACGAAGTCGCCGCTCCTAAATGATAAAAGATGCCGTAGAATGTGACGCCATCCAACAAATCGGTTGCCTTAATGGTAAATCGTTGTCCGATTAAACGTTGATCCAAGTATCCTTCCATTTATGATCCCACCTTTTGATTTGATAAGGTTAATTATAAGCGGTTTAGATTTGAAATGATAGAGGGGTGTTGTGAGTGGTTAATTGACTAACTGTTAGTTAGATTGAATTTGCCACTCTGGGTTGGGTCGGAATTGGCTGGAACGTGGTGGCCGCGTTTTTGAGCCGAAGGGCGGTCTCAAAAGCCGGGCTTTGACTAACCCGGAAAGCTCCCCGGCTAAGTCAAACGACACCACTGAGCCAATACTGGCTCGCCCGATGTTAATCACTGGTAGTAAAAATAAGTGGTGATTTATTTTCAATCACAAAAAAACCTTCGTACGGGAATACGAAGGTCAAAAGGAGTAGGTCAACCGACAATTGGGGAATCATCGGTTGAGAACTTAATGAGCGTTTATTCATATAAGCGGGGGGACGTTCACATGCCGCTCATTAAGCTTGTCAAAGTTATTCGCTTTGACGGATTTCATTACTTTGGAGGAGTAAATGAAAAGAATGTTAATTGTTATAGTAGCAATCTCGGAGGGGAATCCTTAATTGCTATGAGTACATAATAGCAACGAATTATGAAGAAAGTGTGGCGATGGTTTTTCAAAATTAAGAATTATTCATTAAAAAGAATGAATTTTGCGTATTTCAGTTAATTAACGATGGTTATATCGCGATTAGTACCGTTATTTCTTGGTTGATTATCATGCTTATATTAAGGATGACTGTCAATGTTGAAAAGCTAACTGCTGCTAATCTTATTAGTTTAAAATGAATAATCGTTAATCTATAGATACCCATTCATTAACGCCGGGCGGGTCAGAATTGGCTCAGTGGTGTCGTTTATCTTAATCGGTGATTTTCCGATTTAGATAAAGCCCGGCTTTGGAGACCGTTCTATGGCTCCAAAACGTGGCCACCACGTTCCAGCCAATTCTGACCCAACCAGAGTGGCAATATTAATTCCTACTATTTTGTGAGCAAAACAACTCATCAACGGAATTAAAATTGCGTAAGAATTATTTGATAACGCTTCCGCCTGCCTAGCAATTTTGGCTATAGAGTGTAGAATTAAAAGTGTTAAAACGGATTCATAAACTGAAATAGAGGAGTTGTTTGCATGTATGAACAAGCTTGTACCACAATTTTAGTCGGGAAAAAGGCTACGGTGGATGGCTCCACCATCATCGCCCGCAACGACGATACCTTTATGCCGATTACCCCCCAAAAGTTCATCGTTCATCCCGCCGTTCACGGTCGGCATGAAACGTTGACTTCCGGTAAGAATGGCTTTACCGCGCCTTTACCAGCTGACGGTTACCGCTACCAAGGGGTGCCTAATATCGAAGTGGCTGAAAAAGGGGTCTTTGAAGAAAACGGCTTTAATGAAAAGAACGTTGGGGTTTCTTCGACTGAAAGTGTTTATGGGAATGAACATACATTGACCTTTGATCCATTTGTTAAAAATGGGTTGGCCGAAGATTCCTTACCAACGATGGTCACCCCATTTATCGATTCTGCGCGTGAAGGGGTTACTTATTTAGGCAACTTAATTGCCAAATATGGGTCACCTGAAGGTAACGGGGTTTTGTTCAATGATAAAAATGACGTTTGGTATATGGAAATCGTCACTGGCCATCATTGGGTTGCCCAACGGATTCCAGACGATGCGTACGCGGTTGCCGCAAACCAAGTGGCCATTCAGTGGGTCGACTTTGATGATCCGGATAACTTCATGTGGTCAGATGGCATCCAAGACTTTGTTGCGGAACACCATTTGAACCCTGACAAGGCAGGGTTTAACTTCCGGCACATCTTTGGGACCGATAATGAAAAAGATCGTCATTACAATACACCCCGGGTCTGGTATGGCCAACGTTACTTCAATCCTGAGATTGAACAGGATCCGCAATCTAGTGAACTACCATTTATTTGTCACGCTGCCAAGAAGATTTCGGTTGCTGACGTCGAATATGTGTTGGGCTCACATTATAATGAAACGAAATATGATCCATTTACGGATTCGCCAGAAGCGAAGAAATTCCGGCCAATTTCGATGAATCGGACGCAAAATTCACACGTGATGCAGATTCGTAACGATGTACCTGCTGACCAAAGTGCGATTATGTGGATGACCTTTGGGATGCCAGCCTTTGCACCATATTTGCCATTCCATGCGAATATCTCGGAAACTGATCCAAGCTTTGCCAATACGCCATTAACGTATGATCGTAAGAGTGCTTACTGGTTGTATCGGACTGTTTCGATGATCGTGGAATCACACTATGCAGACTTCGTTCAAGATGATGTTGATTATTTGAAGGAATGCCGGATCGAATTGGCTCAATTTGTTGCCGAAACGGATAAACAAGCAGCTCACTTATCTGGTGACGAATTGACTGCGTTCTTGACGGAACAAGATAAGCAGATGGTTGCGCAAATGCGCGACAAGGCTGAAGCGTTGATTGGCCGGTTAATCACAAAGGGCTTAACACTTTCAAAATTAACGTATAACGTGGATATCAACCTTTAAATTGTCGGTATGGTCACAATCTGTGTATAATATAATCATAGAAGTCCTAATCCAAAGGGAGTGATATGAAATGGATGAAAATGTTTTATTCAATCCGGGCGATGCGATTTCTGAAGCCCATGATTATAATGAGGCGTTACGCAGTGCCGATATCTATAATGCACAACAAGGTCGTAAACGTGGTATTTTAATTGCCAAGCCGCTTAATGAGGATCAAGGGTATTCGATTTTTTATGCCGATGATCTGATTCCCGCGGATCGGTCGCAAATGGACGCTAAGAAGTATCAAGTGACTAAACGATTTGATCAAGATAAAAAGTCATCATGACAGACAAAAGGTGCGCCAGCTCAGTCGAGTTGACGCACCTTTTTGGATCGTTAGGCTTATAAGTTACCAGTATCTTTAAGGCGTTTTTCAAGTAAATAGGCATCCATATAACCAAATGAGAGTTCGACGACTTGATCGAGTTCAATCAAAGTGCCGACGCGATTCAATTGATTATCATCTTCTACATTATAGAAGATAAAATGATCATTTGTGAGTTGGCCTGGATAGCCTGTCATATCTGGTAATAACGTATTATTAGTTGTTAAGTGCAATAGGGTATGGAAATTACCAGCTTGTCGCAATAAACTTTCAAATAAATCAGTCGTACCATCAAATAAACGTTCATCATTTAAAACAGGTTGGACATTTAATTCGTATTGTCGATTTAATTCAATAAAACCGCGCATTGTCTGTAGGTAATCAGATTGGATCGTCACCGATTCAATCAAGGAGCGCCGGCATAACGTATATCCGCCGAATTGCCCCGTCATATCGACTAGGTTAATGAGGACACTATCGGCGTTCAGCGTATTAACGAAACCGACAAAGAACATATCAGAACCATCTGCTGATTGAATGGCGATTAGCTGATGGGTTGCTTGTGCGTGGGTCAAGGTTTCGTCAATTGCCGTTGGACCGGTCGCTTTAACCGCATCAACGTGTTGAAAATCGGTCTGAACATAGGCACTTTCAAGCAATAGTTCGTTGCCACGGAATTCAACGATATTGATGGCTTCATAGGCTAATGTTTGCGTTGCATGGTTTTGATAATTGAATTTATCGAAGGTTTTAAAGGTGAATTGGTGATCTGCCAGCATCTGAACTTGGCCTTCTAAGTAGTTATCGTTGTCTTCTGCAACTAATAAGATGACTTGCTTAGTGGTCAACGCCTTGGCTAAAATCTGTGGCAATTCGCCTTGCTCCGCGTTAAAGTGCACGGGTGCTTGTGGCACCGTGGTCAGGCCTTCTTGATCGGCATTCGCAATCCGAAAAGCCATGTTGTCTAAATCTTCACTCATCGTTTCAACTTCATCGATGACCCGGTAGCGCATAAAAACGGCACCGTCTTGAAGCCCGGCATCGTCGTAAGTATTTACGACCACGCCATCGGGTGCCAGACTATCGATATAGCCCGTATAAACGACCTCACTATCGGTCTGATAAAGATTGATGAGATTAGCTTGGCGTTCTGCCAATTGTAAATCATCGATAATTGAACTCATCTGGTCTAACCCCCTTCATTCGTATCGTTCCATGATAGCACGTTTTACTAGTGAACCGGTGCTTTTAGCCTATGATTTAGCGGAAAACTAACTTGGTGAAAAGGTGCCACTCTGGTTGGTCCAGAATCGGCTGGAACGTGGTGGCCACGTTTGGAAGCCAAAGTGCGGTCTTCCAAGCCGGGCTTTATCTAAGTCGAAAACCACGACTAAGATAAACGACACCACTGAGCCAATTCTGGCCCGCCCGACGTTAACTATCGACATTTATAAATGACTAATTATTTGTTTTAAACTAGCACAAAATATGAGTACTATTACCAGGATGGTTGAGATACTTAGTTTTTAAGTATTTCAACAGACCATTTGGATCGGATCTTTGTTTAATATTAAGGTATTAGCAATATCACGAATACCTTAAATATGAACAAGCGGCGTTAACAAAAAAGGCTTGGACCTGAGTCCAAACCTTTTTGCGTGCGCTAGCCGCGAAAGTAGTCGTAACTACCTAGAATCGCGAGTACATAACCAGTCGCCAAAGCCAGTGACCATAACATGCCACTGATTTGACTAAATCCACGGGCCTTGCAAAACCGTAGACAGCCGCTAGTTAAGCCGGCAAGTGCCAAACCAATTAGAACAACACTAATGGTGCGGCCCCATTTACCGAGCAGCGCACAGCCAATACTAATAACCGTTAAGCCGACAATGATCAGCCAGCGGTAGCGTTTAGTTAGTGGTTGTTGCATGTCAATCATCCCATCATAAATAGTGAACGCCTTGAATAATCTGCTTAGTGAAATTCTACCATTGCGACCCGCAGTTTGGCAATCCGGATTGGGGAGATTTAATAAAAAGGCTAAGTCTAATGCAGGCTTTTTACCAAGTGACATATAGGGTGATAGGTGACTATTTTGCAGAATTTGATGGATTGAAATAGTCGTGGATACAGCTTTTTGTTATAATATAATCGTCTGTTATCGGTTGATTGAAATTAGCCGATAACTAGCACCAAGCATGACAATTAGCTAGCTGTTTTTAATTGACTGAGCCAAAGTCAACAGGATGAAATCAATGTCGGATGATTGACTGGTTTTACAACCATTGATACACTAGCTGGTAAGTCGTGCCATCCGTTCACAAGGCGGATAACAGATGGTCAAGCAGCATAAATCTTGATGCAAACGGGCTTGCTGGTTGGCAGTGTCAGTCGTTTGATCGATAAAGTCTAACCAGGCGCCAGCTTGACGGGCCGCCCGTTTTTTGAGTCCTGATTGCTCACTAATAAAGATAATTTGAGCGTGGTAATCGTATTTGCGAATCATCGTGGCTAACTTGAGTCCGCGGGTTTTGGAATCAGGGAAGCTGATAGCTAGCAGGTACAAGTTCTTTTGCCCGGTATTATAGGCCAAATAAGTTTCAACCTCAGCTGGTTTGGCGGTCGCTAAGGCAATATGAATGGCTAGTTCGGGATGTTCTTTTACATAGTTTTTAACAATTAAGCGATGGGTTGCTAAGATGGTGGGGTCGTCTTCGCATATTATGACATTTAACATATTATACTTCTCCATAAAAGTCGTCAGTAGTAGTTGATCAAGCATGGCACTAAATAATCTGGAAGCTGGTCATGCAATCTTGCATGACGGTTAATCCGATTTAAAACGTAATGGATCACTTTATCAGGTGAGTCTATTATCAAATTTTTGAACTTACAGTTAGGTATGGCTAGCCTAAAATAACTTGTTGTTTCAAACTAGTCATTACCGGTGAAGGGGATTCAATGATATGTTTCTTGGAACAAGAATTTATGAACGCCGTCGTCAGCAAGGTTTAACACAAACCGAACTGGCCCATCAGATTTGCACGCAAAATACCATCAGCAAGCTTGAAAAGCATAATGTTGCACCAACCGTCAATATTTTAATCAAGTTGTGCCAACGGTTGAATTTAACCTTAAATGATGTCTTTGATGATTTCGATGCCAATACGTCTTCAGAAGAACATCAATTATTAACGAACTTGGAAACGCAATTATTATTACAAGAAGCCACGCCAGAGACGCTGGCAACGTTCAAGTTGCTACGGCCGGCTGATATGCAACCAGCAGATCACTTGCAGTATGCGTTGGTCAAATCAATGCTAGAGTTGCAACAAGGTCAGTTAGATGATGCTCAGTTCACGCTGGACCAGGTTTTACAGCTGACCAAAAATGATGCCACTAATGTAGATACCGTTTTAGCCTATATTTTAAAGGGCGAGAGCTATGCCGAAAAGCATGCTGAACGAATTGACTATTACATGCAATTGGCAACCCATGCAGTCAAAGAAAAAGTTTCTTTGCCAGCAGCGACATTAGTTGAACAGCTCTTTATCTGTCAGGCGTTAGCGGCATATCATTACCACCAGCAGGCCCTCAAAGTGGCATTACATTACTGTCAACAAGGCCTTAAATTAGCCCAAGTACATCATTCGACGATGTTCATGGGCCCCTTAAGTCGCGTTTACGTCGACTTACTACGGGATGATCCAGCTAAACGGACAACTTTTGAAAATTATCAAAAGATTGTGACTTTATTAGCGGAAGTTGAGATTTAAATCGACTCATTAAACAATCGTTCACTGATCGGCCCAGCCATTTTGGTTGGGCCTTTTTTGTGCGTCTTAATTGCTGGCAAGTTGACGCGGATTATCGATTTGTGCGGGCAAATAGACCGGATTCAGATAGAGCAAGTCTAAGTTACCGGGGCTATTTTGAATCACGACTTGGGCCGTCTGATAGTTAGCGACAATGAATTGGGTCTGGGTCGTTTGTTGCAAGTAAGTTGTGAGTTGTGCACTGTGGGTATAGGCCGCTGAAATAAATGGAACAGCTTTAAGTTGTGGTAGTTGCATCAACTGTTGATAATTATTGCTTTCCAATAACCCGACCATGGCGCATGGTTGCGGCAAGTAATGGGTTAGCCACCAAGTTGTAAATGCATCAGTGTTAGTGAAGGTGTTCGTTTGAATACCGCTACTATTGAACAACTTAACATTGACTTGCTGACCGGCTTGATAATCAATGATGAGACTGACTAAGCCATCGAGACGGTAATACTGTTCCTGGGTTAGTGTTCCATCGGTGTCGAAGAGGGCGTTAGCGGCCAATAAGCCATGCTGATTAAAAAAGCTACGTTTGACTAAGTGACCATCGTTTAAATAGCTGATGGCCTTGATCTGGGTCTCATCATCAGCTTGGTAAGCAACGTTTAATTGTCCGCGGTTATCAGTTAGCGTGACCGTCCGAACATGCTGCGTGGCATCCCATTGTTGATCGGCGATATTAGTTGGCAACTCGACCGGTTCGCCAGAGACGACGCCTTGGTTCTGCAGCTGATACAGTGGATTGATAATCGTTAGTCTTTGCCAATCTATGTGGTTTTGATCCGCCCAGGCTTCGAGTTCCGCCACTAAGTTGATATCGAACAAAGCTGAATACAAGCCAACAGTTTTGGCTCCCGCAGCTAATAACCGGGTGACGGTCTGCACTAAAGCATCTGGTTGTTGAGGCAGAAAGCTATCGAGGGCGACCACGTAATGATGGTCATTGTCGGTATTTAACTGCCGAACTTGATGTGTCGTACCGAACCAGTCTAATAATTGTTGTTTGGCGAGCTTGATCTGTGCATTCAGCTTGGTCAAACGGACCGTCGCACGTTGCTGGCTGATTGTTAGCTGGTCGAGTTGCGCCGCTAGGGCAGCGAGTTGTTGACTCTGCTGGCCAGCACGTAGTTGAATTGCTTGTTTGGCGGCCATTTTGGTCGCTTGAGCTGCTTTTAATTGTTGTTTGAGTTGCTGTAATTGTGTTTTATTGACGTTGACCGCAGTCGTTAGCTGGGTCTTTTGCGCGTTATTAGCCGTTTGCTGAGCCTTTACTTGTTGTAATTGACCGGCTAACTGTTCTAAGCGAGTCCGGTAAGCTTCGGCGGCTGCTAAAAGCTTTAAAGGATCTTGTTCAGCATGTAACGTCTGAACGATACTTTGACGGGTCATAGTTAATTGTTGCTGTTGACTGGCTAACGAGTGTTGCTTTTTAGTCTGCGTGACGAGCTGGTCAGTTAGGGTTTTGAACGTTGTTTGCTGACGGTCGATTTGAGCTTGCAGTGTTGTTAGTTGTTCGTCTGCAGCTGTGACTTGGTGGGTCAAGTCAGTATTATCTAGTGCTTTAGCCAACTGCTGATTCAAATCATCGATGCGTGTATTGGTTTGCGCCAAATCCTGCTCGATGGTCTGCCTGGTCTCACGTTGTTCTTCCAGCTCGGCAAATAGTTGCGCCTGTAGTTGTGCCCGGGTCTGATTATAATCAGTTGTGATAGTAGAAATCTTGGTAACAAGTGTATGTAGATCGTAATGGTCAAGATTAATTGATGCGACGGCCGGTGGAATAATTGGTGCCGGATCAATTGCGGTCGATGGTTGGAAATCTGTTTCTAAGGTTGGACTGGCTGTGGCAGTGTTGGTCGGCTTAGAATTATGGTCGGCTAGTTTACGTCTGGACTTAAAAATTTTCATGAATACTCCTCCAAAAGATTGTTCATGGATGGTGATATCAGTCAGCTATCACCTGAACTATGACTATCAAGTCAATGAAAGCTTGACCTGGATGATGAGATTAATCGACGTTGTTAGTGGTGACAATGGTTTAACTGAAGTTACTATTGGTTATTAATTGTATAGCACGTTGATTAAAACTGATTAACTCTCGCTAATTAATGGCCCCATGCATTAAGATAGCATATTCAAAGAATAATTACACGCTATTTATAAAGCGATGAGATAAATAAATTAATAACTAATGGATATTTAAATTGGTCTTGAATTCTAATTTACATAATTAATCTTTATTAATATATACGATATTAAGACGCTTAAATAGCGTTATAGCTACTGCAGTAATGCTAGCTTGAATTTTGATACGCTTTTTATATATTTATTTTCTCAAATAATCTTTTTGATATGAGGGGATTGACAACATTTTAAAAATGCTTGGTTATTATGATATGAGTAGCTTGAAGTGATAGCATAATGGCTAATTTATGTAAAGGCTCACAATCAAGATTGAGAAAAATATGTAAAAATGGGATATTTAATACACATAAAATTATGATTAATTAATTGCATTTTTAGATAAAGTTGGCTATAGTGAATTTGTCAAAGTCGTGGATGCAACCAAATGAGTAGGTCTTGTTAATTGTTCGGGCTTTGATAAAAAAGGAGGGACTTTGAGGTGAAATTTAAAGGAATTCGTGATTATGAGCGGATTGACACAGAATCAAAGCAACACTATAAGATGTATAAGTCTGGTAGGTCATGGGTATATGCTGGTCTACTAACGACTTTCTTTGTCACATTGCCAATCTTAAATAGTCGCGCAGCTAAGGCCGATACGACGGCTGCGGATCCGACGAAAGCGACCGTGGTTACTGAAAGTAGCGCTAGCGACGGATCGGCGGCAGCTCAGTCGAGTTCATCAAGTTCAGTCAAGCAGGAAATACCAGCAACAACTAAAGCGGCCGCAACGCCAACGACGCAAGCTAAAACAGTGAGTGGCCCGACTGTAGTTAGTGCACCAAGCCTTAATCGGCCGACAATTGTGGCTAATGGTGAGACAGTGACACTCACGGGGACGGCAACGGCTGGGTCAGTGATCGCGGTTACCGCTGACGGCGTTAATCAAGGCTCAATTGCGGTCAGTGGTACGGGAACATATTCATTAACTGCCCACGCCGGTCAGACGATTACTTTGGTGGCTAATCGCAATGGCCAAGCCAGCGCTGCAGTGACAGTAGCATTACCAGGTCAAGCCGCTGTTAGTTCAGCCGCGACGCCTAGCAGTGCTGCAACCAGTTCAGCGACTAGTCAAGGGCATCTGTCAGCATCAAGTGCCGCTGATACAACCAGTGTTGCTGCTACCAAAGCTGGTCTGAGTGCTGCGACTGCTAAGTCGGCGGCAGCTAGTGCAGTACTGACACCTAAAGTCACAAGTTCAACGGCACCCAATGAACTTAGTGGCTTAACGGCTGATCATCAATCGGCAACGGGAACAACACCAGCAAGCCAAGCAACAGTACCAACCGTTGCGGCTGCAGCAGTTGCGACTGAAACACCAGTTGTGACCAGCATGGCTGATCAACAATTACACTTAGCTGAAGTCATCGCCAATCCAGCCAGTGCTAAATTAGCGATGCTGGCGTTGCCAGTTGTTGACGATGCCACGGTCATGACGGCGCCCACTGATCCAACCACAACCGGTGCCACTGGTAGCGGGGGTATTGGGCTTACATCTACGCCAACCCAAACGTATAATCAAGCCGATGGTAGCTTTACAGTATCTGGGCAAGCAACGGCGGGGGCACGAATTACCTTTAAAACAGCTGCTGGGACAGATATTACGTCGGTAAATACGGCAACTAATGGGACCTATACCGCAACTTTAGTTGGGGTTCATTCTGGCGATCAGATTTCAATTACGGTCGCCAAAGATGGCGTTAATTCGACACCGCAATTATTAACGTTAAAGAATAATACAACTGGGACGAATGCCATTCATAAAACTGGATTGCTAGAAGGTAGTGTCTTCGGTAAAGCCGGTTATGTCGTTGATAATACGGCAACGGCTCAATTGGGTGAAACGGCCGCGGTTGCCGAGATGATTAAGCAAGCCAATGCCGCCAATTTGCAGAAGAAGGATTCTGGTCGGATTACCGATAGCACGGGGACCGTTTTGAATCCGACGAACGATAATAGTACGGATAATAATGATAATTACGATGATAATATTTTGTATGGTGGGAAGACGTATGTGTCTGGTGCCCATAAGGTCGCTTCAATCGGGATCGACATGATGAATAGTCAGGGGGCACTTAGCTCGGATTCTAATAATCTACAAACCCGCTATACCGACATTGTCACTGCCATTGAAAATCCGGGCTTGTCCGTTAAGTTGATTGGATCAACGACTAATGGGGCGACATTTGGTTTTGATAGCCGGATTAATAATTCGGTCAAGGTCGGGACTTGGACCGTGCAAAGCGCCAACCGCTCTGGGGCCATTGTTAAGAACAACAATACCGGTGAGACGTTCCAAATCACGGATGCTACCTCAATGTCGAACAATTTATTTAGTGAGTCCGGGGTTAAAGCGGGCGATAAGTTGACCAATGCCGCGGTGATTGAAACCACATATATGGGTGGCCCTATTGAAAACCTATTTAAGATTTTCACCTCTGGTATTACTGGTATTTTAGGTGCTGGTGGGGTTGTGGCATTGATTCCTGATACGTTATCGCAAATTGTTGCTATTATTCCGGCGTTAAAAAAATCGGCTTATTATGCCGGTTTACAATCATCGGTTCAAAAAGTTAAAGATGATCAAGCTGCTTTGGCCGCTTTAGGTGGCAATTCCATTGCGATTACGAAGCTTGCTGGTGTCACTAAGCAACCGGGTGGAACTTATAAAGTCACGAATGATTCTAGTTTAACGGAATCTTTGACGAACTACTTACAATCAGCGGTCAATACCTGGATTGTGGATGCCTATGATATGATTGCGTCTTTAATCGCCATGTCTAATACAAGTGTCAACGGTGGTGGAACTGCGATTGGTAAGCTGCCAGTCGTTGGGAACTTACTGCAAGGCTTAAGCGATACCTTGAATAATAAAGTTCAAGATGCGTTTACCACGGTGACCCAATTTATTGCTGATACGGTTGGTCAGGCTTTAGGTCAAGTTGCGGATCTCTCGTTAAGTGGGGTCCAAAAAGTGGTCCTACCAGTCAGCTTTACTGATCCCGATTTTTCAGCGCAACAGAGTACCGATGGCAGTTCACAGTTAGATACACTTGGTGTTGGGAACTTTGCGCAATTGGTAGTCACGTCAACACCAACTTTTTACGGGGTCAGCCCTAAAAATGCGATTGAAACATCAATCGCTTACCAGCGGGTTGATAAGACTCATCTGAGACAACAGTATGAAGCCTTGACTGATGAACAGAAAAACAGTGCGGAAGGGATTGCGGCGCGGTTAGTTTTAGAAAACCTAAGCAGTACCCGTTATACCGACACCGATGCCTTAAATGCCATTAATCCCGATCCAATTCAAGCTGATGCAGATAAAGATGGCGTGTCAGACTTTAATGAGATGTATATCGATCATACGAATGAACATGTGACGGATACCGATAAAGATGGCCTGACAGATCTACAAGAAAAGCAATACGGGACCAAAGCTGGTGTACCTGATGACATCTTGAGCGGTAATGAAAGTTCATTAAAGGCCGATCGTGATACCGATGGTGATGGGCTAAGCGATGCTGATGAAGTCAATAAATATCATACATCACCAACTCAGGCGGATACCGATGGCGATGGGATTAGTGACGGTCAAGAAATTAAAAACAAGACCAATCCACTCATGCGTGATACGGATGGCGATGGCATCATTGATGGTAAGGATATTGACCCATTGGGTGGTGATCCAAGCTTCTCTGAAGGCATCGATACGGATAGTGATGGTATTCCGGATACTTTAGAAGCTAAACTTGGAACTGATCCGAATAAGCCAGATACGGATGGCGATGGGTTAACCGATTTCCAAGAATTGCAATACGGGACGAATCCATTAAAAGCAGATACCGATAATGATGGTGTTAGTGATGGTCAAGAAGTCAAAGACTATACGAATCCATTAAAAGCGGATACGGATGGTGATAATCTTACTGATGGTGAAGAAAAGATGCGTGGCACCAATCCGTTAATGATTGATACGGATGGTGATGGTTACGCGGATGGCCGTACGAAACAAGATGCATCCGAATATGATATTGAGACAGCCTTCTTAAACATTGGCGGTGTTGAATTATCAGCTAACCCAAGTATTGACGGTAATTCTTCGAGCGGTTATACGATTACTGGTCAAGGGACGGCTGGCGCAACAGTGACTGTGACTGATGGGGCTGGTAAGCAAATTGGTCAAGCCACAATCGATGCTAACGGTAACTATCACGTGGCGTTACCTGGTTCAATCGGTGCTAAAGTAGCATTGACGTTGACACCATCTAAAAATGGAACCACTGGTAGTTCGTTGACGATTATGACGCCAGCTGACGCTAACACTGATACTGGTTCTGGTTCAAATACTGGTTCCGGTTCGAATACTGGATCTGGTTCAAACGGCGGTTCCGACTCGAATACAGGCTCTGGTTCGAATACCGGATCTGGTTCAAATACAGGATCTGGTTCAAATACAGGATCTGGTTCAAATACAGGATCTGGTTCAAACACAGGATCTGGTTCAAATACTGGTTCCGGTTCGAATACTGGCTCTGGTTCAAACGGCGGTTCCGACTCGAATACAGGCTCTGGTTCAAACACTGGTTCCGGTTCGAATGGCGGCTCTGATTCGAATACAGGCTCCGGTTCGAATGGTGGCTCTGATTCGAATACAGGCTCCGGTTCAAATACTGGTTCCGGTTCGAATACAGGCTCTGGTTCAAACACCGGCTCTGGCTCGAATGGCGGCTCTGATTCGAATACAGGCTCTGGTTCAAATACAGGTTCTGGTTCAAATACTGGTTCCGGTTCGAATACAGGATCTGGTTCAAACGGTGGTTCCGACTCGAATACAGGCTCCGGTTCAAACGCTGGTTCCGGTTCAAATACAGGATCTGGTTCAAATACTGGTTCCGGTTCGAATACAGGATCTGGTTCAAACGGTGGTTCCGACTCGAATACAGGATCTGGTTCAAACACTGGTTCCGGTTCAAATACAGGATCTGGTTCAAATACAGGTTCTGGTTCAAATACCGGTTCTGGTTCAAACGGCGGTTCCGACTCGAATACCGGCTCTGATTCGAATACAGGCTCTGGTTCAAACACCGGTTCTGGCTCGAATGGCGGCTCTGATTCAAACGGCGGTTCCGGCTCGAATACCGGCTCTGGCTCGAATGGCGGCTCTGATTCGAATACCGGCTCCGGTTCAAATACTGGTTCCGGTTCGAATGGCGGTTCCGGTTCAAATACCGGTTCCGGTTCGAATACCGGTTCCGGTTCGAATACCGGTTCCGGTTCGAATACCGGTTCCGGTTCGAATACCGGCTCTGGCTCGAATGGTGGTTCAGATTCAAATACTGGTTCTGGATCAAATGGCGGCTCTGATTCAAACGGCGGTTCCGGCTCAAATACCGGCTCTGGCTCGAATACCGGTTCCGGTTCAAATACCGGCTCCGGTTCAAATACTGGTTCCGGTTCGAATACCGGCTCTGGTTCGAATACTGGTTCTGGTTCGAATACTGGTTCTGGTTCGAACGCCGGCTCTGGTTCGAATACTGGTTCTGGTTCGAATGCCGGCTCTGGTTCGAATGCCGGCTCCGGTTCAAATACCGGCTCTGGCTCGAATACCGGCTCTGGCTCGAATACCGGCTCCGGTTCAAATACTGGTTCCGGTTCAAATACCGGCTCCGGTTCAAATACCGGCTCCGGTTCAAATACCGGCTCCGGTTCAAATACTGGTTCCGGTTCGAATACCGGTTCTGGTTCGAATACTGGTTCTGGTTCGAATACTGGTTCTGGTTCGAATGCCGGCTCCGGTTCAAATACTGGCTCCGGTTCAAATACTGGTTCCGGTTCAAATACTGGTTCCGGTTCAAACGCTGGCTCCGGTTCAAATACCGGCTCTGGTTCAAATACAGGATCTGGTTCAAATACAGGATCTGATTCAAATACAGGATCTGGTTCAAACACTGGTTCCGGTTCAAACACAGGATCTGGTTCAAATACTGGTTCCGGTTCAAACGCCGGCTCCGGCTCGAATACCGGCTCCGGTTCAAATACCGACTCTGGTTCAAATACCGACTCTGGTTCGAATACTGGTTCTGGTTCGAATACTGGTTCAGGTTCGAACGCCGGCTCTGGTTCAAACGCCGGCTCCGGTTCAAA
>NZ_BJDL01000001.1 GCF_005405125.1 Lactiplantibacillus songbeiensis | reverse complement strand
CTCTGGTTCAAATACCGACTCTGGTTCGAATACTGGTTCTGGTTCGAATACTGGTTCAGGTTCGAACGCCGGCTCTGGTTCAAACGCCGGCTCCGGTTCAAACGCCGGCTCCGGTTCAAATACGGGCTCCGGTTCAAATACGGGCTCCGGTTCAAACACCGGCTCTGGTTCAAATACTGGTTCAGGTTCAAACGCCGGCTCCGGCTCGAATACCGGCTCTGGCTCAAACACTGGCGCTGGATCAAATACCGGCAATAATCAAAGCAATTTATTGTCATCACCATCGGATATCACGACTGATAAACAAACAGATGGTTCAGTAATCATCAGTGGTAAAGGCACTGCTGGGGCAACAATCACGGTTAGCGATGCGACTGGTAAGACGATTACTAGCAGTACACTCGGCAGTGATGGTACTTTCAAATTAACGGTACCAAAGGAAGCGGCTAAAGCTGGTCAAAAGGTCACGTTAACTCAAGTTAAAGGTGATCAACATAGTCAGACTATTACGCTCACGATGCCAGCGGATCAACCGACTAATTTGACGGTTACCGTCGCAACCAATGGGCATGCCCATGTTGCTGGTAAAGGGACACCTGGCTCAACCATCTATCTTTTTACTGCTGATGGTGATACGTTAGCTGCCGGTAGAGTTGGTAATGATGGTAGCTTTGATGTTCAGGTACCGCTTGATAACAGCAAGGCGGGAACTGCTTTGGCAGTCGTACAGGCGACGGATGGTGGGCTGAGCACTGCCATTGGTGTCAAGGTACCGTCGACACAACCAACTGGTGTGGTTGTTGATAATCAAGGTGGCAATGTCACAGTTAGTGGTCATGGTCAACCGGGATCGACAGTAGCCGTTACGGATACAAATGGTCATAAAGTAGCGACTGGCACAGTGGGTAAGGATGGTTCCTTTACGATTACTGTGCCAGCGGGCGCCATTAAACCTGGTCAAACCGTTGTAATTACACAAACAACGGCTGGTACTGATAGTAACCCCATTACAATCACTGTACCAAGTGAACAACCAGGCAGTATCGTGGTTAAGCACGATACTAATGGTGTCACCATTTCTGGAACCGGCAAGCCAGGGGCAATCATTACCATTAAAGATGGTCAAGGGCATGCTTTAGGGACCACGACGATTGGGTCTGATGGTCACTTTACCTTGACAGTGCCAAGTACGCAGTTAAAACCTGGTGATAAACTTTATCTGACGTCGACCCATGCTGGCGTACCAAGTAAAGCCATCACTGTGACGGTACCGGCTAAGGATCAGTTAGCCAATGGTAGCGGTATAACTGCTGGTAATCATACTAAGCCTAATGCTGGCAGTACCCATGCTGGGGCCGGTACAACGACTGGAACTAATATGGGTAGCAATGGGCACCAGCTGACTAGTGGTACCAATGCTAATGCCGGAACGTTGCATACTAGTGCCACTCCCGGTCAGGGGACAATTCTTGGTAGTGGTAACGGGTTGAATCAAGGCACTCATACCGTTACTGGCAATGGTATAACCAGTGGAACTGGCGTGGCTACATCAACGCCAACGATGGCTGGTACCGGGATGACTGCGGCTGGCACTGATCTCAATGCGGGCGGCGGTGACCTGCAAAGTTCAGCAGCTAACCCAGTTGGGTCAAGTACAGGTCATGCTGGGGCGTTACCACAAACTGATGATAACGTCGAAGGGTCATTAGCGGTGGCCGGAACCATTATGTTAGGTTTGGTTGGCTTATTAGGTGCGCGACAACGGCGTGAAGAACTCATCTAATTTAAGCTAGTTTTTATTCAAAAGAGGTGACTTAAACGGGCAGGCAATTCAGTGATGAATTGCCTGTTTTTAGATGGTCACAGTGAAAGTGAGGGTAACGATGTATTATTTCTTAAACGATCATCTCGGCCAACTCGCATCGGGAGTGGAACATGCGGAGTTGAAACGGATCCAATTGTTTAATCAATTTGGGGTGCCAGCTCAGTTAGTGACGATTGATTATTCGGCCACAACACGTCGCGATAATGCTGTTTGGCGGTTGGCGGAACGTAACTTTGTTAATCTCTATGATTTTTATGCTGGTACCGAGTCCTACACTGCTAAGCCGCTATCTTTAACGGATTTACCAATTGCGCAGCAGAGCTATCGTCTGGAAAAGCAATCGCTGACGGTCAGCTTTTTTGACGGTCAGCGGTGCGTTGCAACGGTTCGGTACGCAACCAATCGGCAAGCAGTGATTAGTACCGTGACTTATTTTGATGCGACTAATCAAAAAGTGCGCACGGATATCTACGATGAACGCGGGTTTCATGCGTATACGAAGTATTGGACCACTGCTAATGACTCGACTAAGACTCATTTAGCATTGGAACAATTTTATACGTTAACGGGGCAAGTTTATTTAGAGATTACCTATCAACAACGAGAAACGGGGATTGTGGCTACTAATTATCGACTAAGAACGAAGGCCGGTCAATTAAGCTCGTATGTGACTCAGCATCAAATGATTGCCCAATTCTATGATGACCTAAATCAGCGCGATGGTGGTGGCAATACCTTTATATCTGATCGGACTGCCGTCGTTAATCTACCAATGACCTTGATGCAAACGCCCGCTCGTAAAGTTGAATATCTGCATAGTATCCACTTTGACGCTTATCGTGATCCGTTGCGCTCGCAGTTGGTCTATGATTCCTTGCGCAATACGGATCAATTGAGTCGCACTGACTTGATTATTGCGGCCACCCCGCAGCAAGCCCAAGCATTACGGCAACGTTTACGAACGCAGGTCCCGATTGTCAATATTCCAGTTGGCACGGTCGCGGCGGCTCAGCTACACACTAAGCCAGTACCAATTGATGCAGCACCGCGGGTTAAAGGGAAGATTGTGATTGTGGCACGGCTGTTCTACGAAAAAAACTTAAGTGAGGCCATCTTAGCGTTTAAAGCCGCGCAAGTGCAATTACCGTGGTTGACGTTAGATATTTATGGCTACGATGATGTCATCAATGGTAATCAGGAAACGCAACGGTTACACCAGCTCGTCGAACAAGCTGGATTACAAGCAGTTGTGACCTTTAAAGGCTACACGCCACAGCTTGAAAAGGTTTATCAACAGGCGCAATTGATGCTGCTATCAAGTCGTTTGGAAGGCTTTGCATTAGCCTTATTGGAAGCTAATGCTCACGGGGTACCGGTCATCTCATACGACACTTATTACGGTCCCGCTTATATTATCAAGCAGGCCCAAAACGGCTATGTGGTGCCGTATGGTGATCAAGCGGCGATGACGGCTAAGATTGTGCTAGTGATGACTGATGCCAATTTACGGCAACGGCTCAGTACGGGCGCCTATCAACGGGCGAGTGATTTTGCAGCCGAAAATGTCTGGCAATTGTGGCACCAACAAGTTATTGAAACGGATCGTGGCTGATGAACACTAACTAAAAAATCCGCCGACTTAACGGCAGATTCTTTAGTTGGCAACTTTATAAAAGCGGCCTAGTTTCGCTGGCCTCCCGTTTAATCGGGTGAGGTTGAGTTGCTGATTATGATGGCTCAAGGTAATGCGATAGGTGAGCGGTAATTTGTGATGCTTAACATCAACGTAGGAACGAAGCTGGTAAGTATGGTTAGTCAACTGCCGATAGTGCAATTGGGCATTAGCACCCCAGCCAGATCCGTTGCTAACGTGGTGATGATGGCGATTATACATGGTGGTTCCCCCGGCCGTGTCAGTCATGTTGACGGTGAAGGTATCACGAAAGTAATATGAAAACGGATTATAGTGATGGTTATGCGTATAGGCAGTTCGCCAAGTGCCTCGCACAACTTTAGGTGCGCCAATGTGCCATTTAGTTGCGGCTTGTGCGGATAGTGATCCCACTGTCAGTAAGAGCGCAATGGTTAAGATGCCAGTCAACACTGTGAATTTTTTCAAAGTAAGTCCCCCGATTAGCCAATTTATTGGCCTTATTATAACCTTGTCGGGACTAAATAGGCGATAATACGCTTGGTGCTAGTTGGCTTAAATCGCCACTCTGGTTGGGCCCAAATCGGCTGAAACGTGGTGATCACGTTTGGAAGCCAAGTACGGTCCTTCACAAGTCGGGGGGCATCTAAGTCGGAAAATCACCGACCAAGATAAACGATACCACTGAGCCAATTATGACCCATGGCGTTCCAGCGTTTTAGGAACCAACCGGCAGGCAGCAATTTCAACTAGTACTAAGTGTATGGTAATGGCCTTTGAAAAGTAAGGTTTAAATAACTAAAGCCCAGGCTCGTATCAACTAGTGATGCGAGCCTGGGCTTTAAGCTATCTTTAAGCTGGTTTTCGTTGCGCCGATGCGGTCTTGGAATCTAAGACATCATCAAAGGCGTGGAACTTTTCAATAATTGTATTGGCTGAATTTTGGAATTTGGCTTCTTCATCAGCGGTCAAAGCTAATGTCGTGACGCTTTCAACACCATCACGACCAATAATGGCGGGTTGACCAACATAGGTCCCGAAGCGGTCACTGTAAGCAGATACTGGACAAGCCAGTCGGGCATTAGCGAAGACAGCTTCACTTAATTTGACAGCACAAGTGGCAATAGCAAAGCTGGTATATCCTTTACCGGAGTGAACCGCCCAGCCACCGTGCCGAGCTTCGGCTTCCAAGGCATCCAAGTCGAGGTGATGTGACGTGACTAAGTCAGTGATGGGAATACCGTTGACCTGAACCGTCGACCAAGCGCTGAATTGGGATTCGCCATGTTCGCCATAGACATAACCACTGACGTTTTTCGGATCACAATCGAAGACTTCGGCGACGACTTTTTGCATCCGAGCGGTATCCAAGAAAGTTCCAGTCCCAAAGACTTGTGCCCGTGAGAGGCCGGTTGCGCGTTGGAAATAATGGGTAATCGCATCGCAAGGATTCATGGTATCAATCGCGACACCGTTAAACCCAGAGGCCTTAACTTTCGGAGCAATCTCTTGAACAATGGTCTTGGTGTATTCAAATTCTGCCCAACGATTACCGGAAGCATGATCTAAGGCGTGAATGTTGCCACTAGTAATGAAAAGAATGTCAGTATCGGCTAATTCACTGTAATCGTTGATTTTAATAATGGTTCGACTATCCAAGCGGGCTTGTGCATCTTGTAAATCCAATTGTTCAGCGCGGGCCTTACCAGCGTTCGTATCAATTAAGATTAATTCATCCGCAATCCCTTTACAAACTAACGTATAAGCAATGGTTGCCCCAACATGGCCAACCCCAATAATCGCATATTTTCGCATAACTATGTACCTCCATTTTAATTATTAAGAAGTTAAGTATCTGTCTAATCATTTTCTAATAGAACGCTAGTAAGCTTACAATGTGTCAAAATAGAAGTCAATATTGGAAACGATTTATTGCGTATCTCTTCATTATATTAAGTCTGATGCTAACCTGAACCCATCAGCTAAGAGTTGGAACTTAAGATAATTAACCTTGATGAGAGTTACCTGGTCCCAAATGCTGGGATGTCGTGAGTGTAGTTATAGGCCAATTCAGCAGTCATCAAAAAAATATTAGTGTTAGAAAACCTAACGTATTAGCTGTTAAAAGCTACTTAATTAACTGATCATAGGCGTCAAAACTGTAAAAATAAAAATATTTATTAAAAAATACTGTGATTTTCTTATTACTAATGTTATAATTTCTAACATCAAATGGTACAGATTGGAGTTGGCAATATGAACGCTGCAAATTCAACGTTTTTAGTTCTATCAAGTATATTGGTACTGTTCATGACGCCAGGATTAGCTTTCTTTTATGGCGGTTTGGTGTCCAAACGCAACGTTGTTAATACGATGCTGTCAGTATTTATGATTTGTGGCTTAGCGATTTTGCTTTGGCTCTTGGTTGGTTATTCATTATCGTTTTCCGGTAACTTTGCAGGGGTTGTTGGTGATCTTAAAGCTGTCTGGTTGCATGGGGTTGATTTGACCGCTTTGACGCCGACGAAGATTCCGAACGGTTTATATATGATTTTTCAGATGATGTTTGCCATTATTACGCCAGCGTTATTTGTGGGCGCAGTCGTCGGCCGGATTCGATTCAAGTTTTTATTGGCATTCATTGCTTGCTGGTCAATCTTGATTTATTATCCCATGGTGCATATGGTCTGGGATAATGGCTTGCTGGCACATTTAGGGGTGCTGGATTTTGCGGGCGGGACGGTCGTGCATATTAATGCTGGGATTACGGCATTGGTTTTATCGGCCTTCTTGGGACCCCGTTATAACTATGGTAAGGGTGAGACGCAGCATTATAATATCTTGTGGGTCTTACTTGGAACCGCGATTCTATGGATTGGTTGGTATGGTTTCAATGCAGGTTCGGCGCTCGCCATGAATGATATTGCGATTCAAGCGTTTCTAACGACGACGGTTGCAACCGCGACTTCGATGATGACGTGGATGGTCATGGACATGGTCACTAAAGGTAAGCCGACCTTAGTTGGGGTTTGTACCGGGACGTTATGTGGCCTTGTTGGGATTACACCAGCTTGCGGCTACGTCACTGCTGCGGGAGCTTTCTGGATTGGCCTGATTGCCACTTTAACGAGTTACGGCTTTATCACCTTATTGAAGCCGCGATTGGGGATTGATGATGCCTTGGATGCATTCGGTTGTCATGGCGTTTCTGGCATCGTTGGTAGCATTTTAACTGGTGTCTTTGCCACGAAGACAGCTAACCCAACTATCAGCCTGAATGGGCTTTTGTATGGTGGGAGCGTTAAATTGTTTGGGCTACAAGTTTTGGCGACTGTGTTCACGATTGCGTTTACAACTGGCCTTTGCATGCTGATTATCGTTGCTTTAAAACGAGTGGTTAAGATGCGGGTTGATGTTGATGAAGAAAAGCTAGGACTGGACCAAGGTGAACATGGTGAGGTTGCGGATTACACGGTTTCGATGAGTTCACAGCTGACTGAATTTGAACGGCATAGTGATGAATTTAAAGGCCAACTATCACGATTGATAGATGGTCATCAACGGTTTCGGTAGTCGAATTATAAAAAGCTCGGCCAACATCATTTCAAAGCTGAAATGATGTTGGCCGAGCTTTTTTACTTAGAATAGTGACTACTACTAGATAGCTTAAATTGCCACTCTGGCTGTGCCGGAAGTGGGGTGGCCACGTTTTGAATCCAAGGAGCGGTCTTCCAAGCTGGGGGCTATCTAAGTCGGAAAATCACCGACCAAGATAACTGAGCTAATGCTGGCCCGCCCGGCGTTAGTTAACGGAAATTAATGATGATCTATTATCGATCACAAATTTAGCCAAGAGGTTGGTTCTTAAAATACTCAGCCGTGTTGTTGGACTTAGGCCAAGGTCAGTTTTGAAGACTGGTCCATGGCGTCCGGTATTGTAGGAACCAACTGGTAGGCGGCAGTTTCAACTAGCACCAAGCGTACTAGGCTATATAGGCGAAAATACAATAGGCAAGGTCGTGAACCGATACCGAAAATCACCTGATTTTAAATTATTGGTATATAAGTTTTGAACAAGTGACGATTTTCCTCAATATAAACTAATCTTATAATGGGAAATTCGATGTTAACTGCATAAAGCCCTGTGACAAGTAGTTTAGCCTTAAACTAGCAGTTTAGTCTGAATGAAATCACTGTCAAAATGATAAGTTAACGAATTAAATAAAACTAAAGCGGATTATGTAACCGATTCCTGATTTAATGGGCTTTTCGTACGACTAACGGGTAGTCGATTAGCTGAAAAATCGCAACTTAATTATTGATAGTCGCACGCTAAGCTGTGGTTAACAGTCAAACTGGGTAAACGTCCAGTTCATTTGCTTGAATGAACGTTAAAATACGCCTGATAAGCACAGCTTAGATATAAAAATACCGGTAGAATTATAAGCATTTATAATACTACTTTGGTGAGGTTAAATTAACATATAAACGATAGCACTCAGAATAAGTATTATTAATCTTTATAATAAAAGTTTTGTCAATGTAGTTTACAAAAATGACTTAAAAAGCTTGAAATGCGACTACATCAGTGTTTTAATCAAATTAGGTTGTCAACTGATAACCCAAGTTAGCCGACAGCATAATAAGTATTGATAATATGAAAAGCCATTTTATGCGAACTAATTTTACACAATTAGTCGGATAAAAATGGCTTTTTTAGTCGGATTTACTGTTGTAAACAAAATTTAATATAAGTAATTTATTGCATTGGTGTCGGGATCACCAAGAATGGCATTGGTGACTAAATGATCGAAATAAGAGGTCTCAACGACACCAGCTAATGCTGATAACTGTTGGTTAAGCGTAGGAAGCTGATCGTAGCTTGGAAAATGACAATCAATCAAGAGATTGCCGTTGTCAGTCAGGGTCAAACCATCGCGATTGCTTGCGGTTCTAACGGTTGGCTGTCCACCTAAAGCGGCAACTCGATGCATCACTAGTGCCAAAGCTTTTGGTAATACTTCTAAGACTAATGGTATATCGGTGCTAAACTGCGTTACTAAGCGGTTTTTCGGTGCCAACAACCAATATTCATCGGCGAGCGTTGCAATAATTTTTTCGTTAGTATGAATGCCACCACCGCTCTTAAGTGCGGAGTGACGGTGATCTAGCTGGTCACAACCATCGAAAGCAATATCGATGCGATCGCAATATTGGGAATCAATCACGGTATAACCAAGGACAGTTGCTAACTGTCGAGTAGTTGGTGAAGGGGTTAAAACTTGTATTTGGTTAACTAGGTTGGCGGATTCTTTAACTAACAAACCAACTGTGGAACCACCACCAAATCCTACAGTCATTCCGGGTTTGATAAGTGAAATTGCCTGTTGTACTATAAATTTGCTGATAGACATATTAGGTTACACTTCCAATTCATCCAAAGATGTTTCCATCATACCACTAAGTTGAACGCGACTTGCTTTGGAAATTGGAACCAGCAATTAACTAACAAAAACAATTCAGAAGATGTGTGATTTTTGGGGAATTCCAGACACTGAATAAAAAAATACAGGTAGCTTGTCCTAAAATATAGGTACATTGATAGCTACCTTCAGTGAAGCGAAAGAAGGTACCATACGATGAAGAGAAAGAGAATGCGGTTGGTTTTAATGGTGCTTACCGTGATATTATCATTAAACTTAGGGAGTATCGTTGAAGCATCATCAGCAGCCACCCCATTTAGCAGTCACCGCTGGCGGCAACCAGAAGTGACTTACGTTTTTAAAACGCAATCCAATTATTACCGCAGTATTTACAAAAAAGCCATCAAGGCATGGAATAAGACCGGTGATTTCAAATTTATTGCTGGGACTTCCAAGGATCATGACGTTGTCTTGACAACCAGTGCTGCGACGACTGGCAAGTATAATATGCTAGCCGGGATTACGTTTACTAAAGCTAATTCGGTCGGCTATTTCACTAGTGCAACGGTTAAATTACTCCGTAAGAACCTTGCCACTTATAAGTATTCCAAAGCTGACCGGGTCCACGTTGCCGAACATGAGCTAGGCCATGTGATTGGGTTGCAACATAGCACTAATTCACATAGCGTCATGATGGCGAATAATCGGTACAATGCAATTGCAGGCGTTGATAAATCAGCAGTTGCTAAACGGGACATTATGGCAGTTGGGAAGAGTTCACTAAGTTTACAATAAACTTAGCTTCATCTGGCGGCAGCTATCAATCTGGAAGGTCGCCCTTAACTTAAAATTGAAATCCCCACTCAGTTGCTAGGTACCTAGTGACTGGCAGATCTTCCGGCCTTGGCTTTCAGCAACCAAGGTTCGGCCTAAAAATTAGGAAAATAAACTAAGAATTGAGTCTAGTTAGGGACTGAATTCTTTTTTTTTCGCCCTTTTTCTTCTATATATAATGATTATTTGTTGGATCGAGCTTGTCACTCTGGTTGGGTCAGCATTGGCTGGAACGTGGTGGCCACGTTTATGAGCCGAAGGGCGGTCTCATAAGCCGGGCTTTGGCTAAGCCGAGAAGGGCACTCGCCTAAGTCAAACGACACCACTGAGCCAATTCTGACCCGCCCGGCGTTAAATAACTGGCAAGGTTAGAGTGAACTGCTTTAACTGATGGAAAATGTGGTTATTGAAGCTCTTGGCCAATATAACTGATTTCTGACAGCTTAAAATGAGGTGCTTAGCCTAAATTTAAGCTGAGTTATGATACTTACACTTGATGCTAGTTGGATTAAATTGCCATTATGGTTGTCCCAGGGTGGCGTTGTTAGCGGGTACCGCCGATTTACGATTAATCGGGTTTTTAGGTTTGAACTTGAATCAGATTTTGGGCAGGGATTGACACTCAATTAAAACAATTCTAAACTAAGGACAGATATCAGTAAGCGCTGACATCTGATTGGACTACGCTTGGTGCTAGTTGAAATTGCCGCCTGCCGGTTGGTTCCTAAAACGCTGGAACGCCATGGGTCATTTTGAAGCCAAAAGCGGTCTTCTAAACTGACCTTAGCCTAAGTCCGAGCAGACCACTCGCACTAAGGTCAACGACACGGCTGAGTATTTTAGAAACCAACGGCTTGGCTAAATTGATGGTCGACAATAGATCCTCATTAATTCCCGTTAATTAACGCCGGGCGGGCCAGAATTGGCTCAGTGGTGTCGTTTATCTTGGTCGGTGATTTTCCGACTTAGATAAAGCCCGGCTTGGAAGACCGCACTTTGGCTTCCAAACGCGGCCACCACGTTCCAGCCGATTCTGGCCCAACCAGAGTGGCAAATTAAGCCAACTAGCACCAAGCGTATTGGAATCAATTAATAAAGACTGTTTAGAATTTTAGAGGGGATGTCACAATGGCAAAGAAAGTCTATACTGATTATTTTTTTGATGAACCAGCTTTTAATACCCATGATGGCGGGTATATTCCGTTAGTTACGCCGAAGGTTGCTCCTCAACCACTGGCTGTACCACCATTATTGAAGCCGGACAAGCAAACGGCGACCGATGACTACTACACTGTCAAGGCTGAAGCAAGTGAGACCCAATTTTTACCTGGTAAAAAGACCAAGACTTGGGGCTATAATGCCGGTTTCTTAGGGCAAACGATTGTGTTTCGTAATGGGAAACACACCCATATCGATTTAAAAAATGCGTTACCAGAATTAACCACGTTCCATTGGCATGGGTTGAATGTCCCCGGTCCAATTACGGATGGTGGCTGTCATGCACCAGTTTATCCCGGCAAGACTAACCATATCGATTTTGATGTGATGCAGCCCGCCGCTTCAATCTGGTTACATGCCCATCCATGCCCATCAACCGCGACCCAAGTTTGGAAAGGCTTGGCCGCGATGGTGATTATTAAAGACGATGTCGAAGATCAGTTACCGTTACCACGCAACTACGGGGTCGATGATATTCCGTTGGTTTTGCAAGACCGAGAATTCCATGAAGATAATCAATTTAATTATCGGGCGGATTATGATCCCGATGGTGTTCAAGGTCATACCGCGTTAGTTAACGGGACTGTTAATCCTTACTTTGATGTCACCACCCAACGCGTGCGGTTGCGGATCTTAAATGGGTCCAACCGGCGTGAATGGCGGTTACACTTTAATGACGATCTGGCCTTTGCCCAAGTTGGTTCAGATGGCGGAATCATGCCATCACCAGTCTACATGACGCATTTGATGATTACTTGTGCGGAACGTGATGAACTGGTCTTGGACTTTGGCAAGTATCAGCCAGGTGATGAAGTTACTTTGATGACTGACGATACGCCATTACTTCGTTTCCGGATCAAAGACTATACGCCTGACGATACCACGTTGCCAGAACATCTAGTGGATATTCCGGAAGAAAAGCCAACCCCAGGCCTTCCAGTTCGGAAGATTACGATGGACGGGATGGACGAACAAGTTGCAATGGACGGCAAGAAGTTTGACATGCAACGAATCGATGCCCGGCAAAAAGTCGGCGATGTTGCTATTTGGGAGATTCGCAATACTAATAGTACGAAGAACGGGATGGTGCATCCATTCCACGTTCACGGGACGCAATTCAGAGTGCTAGCGCGCAACGATGGCCCAGTTTATCCGAATGAACATGGCTTGAAGGATACCGTGGGGGTTAACCCTGGCGAAACAGTCCGGATTCAAGTGAAGTTTGATTTGACCGGAGTTTACATGTATCATTGCCACATCATTGAACATGAAGATGGTGGGATGATGGCTCAAATCGAATCTTATGATCCAGATCATCCAAAGACGTACCATTTAATGGATATGGACACGTTAACGAAAGCCTTCGCAGAAGAACAAGGGGTTAAGCCTGAAGATGTTTGGATGCCCGGCATGTAAAAAGTTAAGTTTAGAACGGCCAGCTAGGTGCTGGCCGTTTTTTTGAGCGTTAGTGGTTTGTCTGGGGAGGTTAGTTTGGTAGACTAAAGTTAATTAGAAAATAAAGGGGTTGGGATTCATGGCAGTTGCTGCAATGATTATGGCAATCATCGTTGCTTTAGAACACTTTTTCATTTTATGGTTAGAGATGTTTAACGCCGATAGTGAAATGGCCTCGCAAGCATTTGGCGTCCCACGCAAGCTATTACAAGATCCAACGGTGCAAACGTTATTAGGTAATCAAGGGTTATATAATGGTTTCTTAGCGGTGGGAATTTTGTTCAGTTTGTTTGTGGTACCGGCCGCAGCTAGTACCGGCGTGACACTGTTTTTCTTAGCCTGTGTCATGGTCGCAGCGGTCTATGGCAGTGCCACGGCCAGCAAGTCGATTATTGTGATACAAGGCTTACCGGCGTTGATCGCGTTTATTTTAGTTTACTTAGCCTAATTAGTGCCACTGTTAATTGGCAAGGGAAAGTTAAAAAAGTTAGCTCAGCCGAAGTATTATGGATGAGCTAACTTTTTTGCTAGGCTAATCGTTTGCCAAAGCGAATTTGATGACCGTTGCCAACTTTTTATAACCATAGACCAGTCCTAAGAAGAAGCTGGCTGCTAGCACTGCGGTGACCGGTAAGTGGCTAAACATATTAGCGGGTAAGACGAGTGCCAACAATGGAAACGCGTAGGCAGCGGGAAGTTTGATATCAAGTAGCTGTAGTAGTATGAAAACTAGTGGCAGGCTGATTAAGGTCGTGAGTAACCATGAGGCCAAGCCGATGTGGATCAATACACCAATTGTGGCTGCAAGACTTAGGGCAATGATCTGTTTGAACATTAGTTTACCGCTGTAAGTCGGCTTTTGAAGGACTTCAAAAAAGACAACTAATACAGGTGGAATTGCGGCCATCTGTGGACGACCGACTAGCCAAACACCGCCGACCCACGCTGCTGCAACAACCATAAAGATCAGCATGGATTGATAATGCAAGGGTTCACCGGGCTTACAGCCGTGTTGTAAGCCGCGGATGTAAACGCCCAGCATCAAAATGACGGTAAAGGCAAAGATTGCGACAATAAATGACCAGTGCGTTGCGTTAACGATGACGGGTAACAACCCGGTCGCAAATGAAGGTGCTAAGGCTGAACCAACGATGCGTAGCCAAATTAACATGGCAATCAAGGTCAACAAGACTTTTTCTGGGTAACCGATGGCTAGCTGATTCACTAGGAAACCTAGCACCGCCGTGCCAAATGGGGCTAAGAAAATTTTGAACGGTTGGTTAACCCAGTCATTTTTATGATAGATCCAAGTACCAGTGGTTAAGGCGCCAATCTCGGGTAAGATAATTTCGTAGTCATGTTGCCAAGTGGCGATACCGACCATGGTGAGGACTAATGCAAAGCCGATAAGGTAATCGCGTATTTCTAATTTGCTAAGGTGTATATTCAAAGTAATCTCCTACTAGTTTTGATATAAAATTATAATATATTTGATAAACAACGAATTCGAGTATAACATACTTTTTTGAAATATTCAGGTTGAATATAGTACGTTTTGACCGCATTAATATTACTTCTAAATATCAATTATGGACTAAAATATGACTAGACAGCGTTTGGCAACGGTTAATTTGCGTGATAAAAAAACGACCTGATTTTTTTAAATCAGATCGCTAAATCTCTTTATTTTTTACCGACAACGACCGTTTTAGCGGTGGCTAAGATATGGCCAGCACTAAGTTTGTAGAAGTCATTTAGCCAGTATCCGGGTTGTAAGGGCAACTCAGTGTCTAAGGCGTATAACTTGAAGGTATAGTCATGATCCTGATCAGGCGGATAAGGCCCAACGTAATGTTGCGTAACCTTTAAATCGGTCTCGCCAGTATAGCCACCAGCGGTTGAGTTGTTACCTTGAACCATGGTCACAGCCCCCGTTTGGCTGGCATTTTCAGGAATCAGCGTGGTGTCTGCCGGTAGATTAGCTGCAATCCAGTGAATCCACGTAAAACCACCGACCGGAATCGCATCGTGGTCGTAAAAAACAAACGCCAAGGTTTTGGTACCAGCGGGCACAGCTTGAATATGAACTGGAAACGAAATAATGGGGTGGCCTTTATACTGTTGATTGGCCGCTGCTTGTTTGGCATATTTCGCAGCTAGGACCCCATTTTCAGTTGGAATTGAGACTTGCATAAAAATCCCTCCTCGTAAGTTTACTTCTATTATAACGCTAATAATCGTTGGCGTAGGGCCGGGTCGACGGCATAAAGATATAGGCCGTAACGACCGCGTTTCATTAAAACGTTAATGGAATTGAAGATAATCTGGGCTTTTAATGGGGTTAAGTGTCCCAAGTCATCACGATTTTTAAACGCTTCTTGGTCTTCATAGCGCTCAGGGCGGACGATTACCCGATCAGTTGTGGCATCATAGCCAACCGATGGCCCTAAGATGACGCCTGCATAATTCAAGTCAAACCCTTGAATGGTATAGATGGACCCAACTTCATTCAAAGTTTCTGGGCGTAGCGCCCACGGATCATCCGTTAAGTTGACCTTGTCCCAAGGAAGCTTCAAGCTGCCCGCGGTCACATACCAAGTGCCGTGGTTAACGACATATGGAAAGTCAGCGGTCGCAATCATCCGGGAGAGTTGAACTGTGTGATCACGTTGGCGAATCAAGTCATACATCGGTTGGCCGTCTTCAAAGATGCGAAAGTCAAAGTCGCGGACGTGTGGCTTGGCCGTCAAATGACCACGGGTGAAGTTATTGATCCAGTCAACGACATCCGTACTGCCAGTCACGCGAAATTGAGTATCCAGATTAAACTGCTGATGAGGATAGGCGGCTAAGAAAGGTTGCAGGGCACTAGTCTGCCAGTAACTCTTTAGCTTTAAGACTTGGTGTTCATCGAAGACCATCACCACCACGCGGCTATGCTGGATTAGTTCGCTGAGTTGGTTGTGCTGATTAAAGCGATTATACCGATCTGGTTGTGTCAGTAACAGATGGGTTTCATCAATAAAGGTGATATCAGCTAGTTGATTAGTCTTCGCTAGTCGGTTAATTAAAGGTGTCGGTTTTTGAAAATCCTTTTTGCGTAACTGGTCATCTTCACCGGCTAAGCGTTTATAGATTTTAAGCATTTCATTATGATTAACGACCAGATAATTGGTCATGCCTTGGAGTGGATTAGCTGTTTGGCTACGGCTGAGTGCTTGTAAACGGGCAAAAGCGGCGGCTAAGACGGCACTTTTACCGGTGCCGGCATCGCCGTGAATCACAAAAAGGCCGGGTTGCGGTGTGTGTAAATGTTCGTTAATAAACGTGAATAACTGGTGTTCAAGTTGCTGCTGGGCAGGTGATAACGCCGCGGTATCTGCCAGTTTGAAAGTAGCGGCGCTAAGTTCAGTTGTCATAGAAAAGACCCCCTGAGCGTCATTATAACGTAAGCGCTGTGTTAATTGAAATGATACTAATTACAATTGGTGGTAAAATTAGGCTAATGTAAGTTTGGCGAATTTCAGATAATCTGGAGGGATTGTTTATGAAACTTGATTTTTCGGTGGCGGTACATAGCTTATTGTACCTAGATGAACACCGACCACAAAAAGTGTCCAGTCGCGAACTGGCACAGTCACTGCACTTAAATCCAGTGATGATTCGCAACATCTTATCAGTATTACATAAGCAGGGGTATCTGATTGGAACCGTGGGTAAAAACGGCGGTTATCAATTGGAGAAAGATCTGGCGTCGATGAACGTCGGCGAGTTATACGATGTCACGATTCCGCCAACGCTGAGTTATGCGCGCTTTATTACTGGGCATTCACAAACGGACGATGCGGCGGACAAGTCAGCGATTGCGGCGAATATCAGCGAAACTTTAACGGATTTATTTACGGTTGCTGATCGGCAATATCGGGCGTATTATCATCAATTCACAATGGCTGATTTGAAGCAGGATATTCAACATCACGGCTACTTTTTAGCTCAGGAAGCCGGTTTAGATTCTTAATCAAAATAGCGGACTTGTTTGCAAACTAAGGTGGTTCCACTTAAGAACCTTAATTTCAAACGGGTTCGTTGTTTCGTATTGTCAGTTAGCAGTCCTGGTGGTATCTTAAGAACCATTAAAAGTTAGGACGTTTTGAAGGGGGCCTGGCAATGCGAACACGGTTAGTTTTAGTTCATGAAGAAGGCCATTATCGTGAATTGGCCGAACAACGTTATTGGCTTGAGTCAGCGGATTTTTGGGGTGTCGATGGACGTGGTGATACGGTCAATGAAGCCATTGGCAATTTTTTGACGAATCTCATTCAGTATTGTCATGATTATTATCAACGCGACTTGTGGCAGTTGGATGATCGCTTGATGCAGTTGGACCATGTTGATGCTGTCTTGGCCTATGCCGATGCTGGCAAATCACCGGCACCATTATTCTTGTTTAAAGTCGCGGCATCAGCGCAACAGTTGGCCTCGGCGTAGTCATCATAATTTGAAAGATTCTTAATGAACTCATCACATTTCCATAACAATCCTGCGATACACTTAGCGTTATAATTATTAACGTAAACTATTGGAGGGTTGTTTTTATGGAATTAGATCAGATTTACCAATTAATGGATAAGTTCGAACAAAGCAGCTTAACGAGTTTTGAATACCGCGACAAAGATTTTGAGATTCAGTTAGGCAAAAAGGGTAAAGCCCATGCCGTTACCTCGGCACCGGCGCAACCAGCACCAATTCCGAATGCCCCGGCAGCTAGTCAGGCACCGGTTACGCCACAGCCAACCGTAGCATCAGTAGCGACTTCGGTGGCACCAACTGCGACGCCAACGCCAGTGAGCGCGGCCCCGTTAGACGAAATTGATCCGAAACAATGCGTAACGGCCCCGGTAGTCGGTATCTACTATCAAGCCCACTCGTCAGAAGAACCACCCTATGTAACGGTGGGTGATCATGTTAGTGTGGGTCAACAAGTTGGCTTGATTCAAGCAATGCAGATGATGCGGCCCGTTGTGGCTAAGCAGTCTGGTCAAGTCAAGCGGTTCTTAGTAAAGAACGGCGATGATGTTAACTTTGGTCAGCCATTGATCGAATTAGTACCGGACAACTTAGGTGAAATCTAAACTTAAAACTAAACCACCCGTGAAACTGAGGAGACTCAGTTTGCGGGTGGTTTTGATGGTTAGTAGGTTGTGACTAGTTGGTGTAAATAGGCTTGAAAACCAGCTAAAAAGTCGGCACCTTCAATAATCTTAGCATGCGTGCCTAATGACAAGATAAACCGATAGGCATTTTCATTATTGGGTAGGTTGATGGCTGCCACAAAGCCAGTTTTAGTGTCGTGCTGGATAACTGATTGGCCAAAGCGCTCGACGACCTGATCACGCACTAAATTGTCGACTTGAACGGTAATTGTGACTAACGTTGGCCGGTGTTTGGCTACGAAGTCAAATGTTAATTCAGGAACTTGGCGGGACTCAAAATGATCGGTTGAAAACTGGATGGCTTGCATTCGTGATAGTCGGAACATACGAAAAGCTTGACGTTCCAGGCTATAAGCTTGAACATACCAGCGTTCGCCTTTGTAAATCAGACGGTAAGGTTCAATCTGCCGGCTAGAACCATGACCGTTACGATCACTGTAAGTGAAGGTTAAATAGTGATGTTGCGCAATGGCCTGTTCGATCTGTTCAGCCAGTTGTTTTAATTCTCGAGAACCTGGCCAGTTGGGACGGTCGATGAATAGGTGGTCATCAGCTTGGTCGGCGACATAGAACGCGTCGATTTTTTGAATTGTGGCTTTAACTTCAGGACTGTCGATTAAGCTATGTACGCTATTGAGCGCGGTGCGTAAATTGCGAATGTCAGCTGCAGTCAGCAACTTTTTATCCACTTTATAGTTCGACATTAAACCGATGCCGCCGTATCGTCCGCGAGTCGTGTAGATCGGAATGCCCGCTAGATTCAAAGTTTCGACATCACGATAAATTGTCCTTACGGAAACTTCGAATCGGTGGGCTAAATCAGTGGCAGAGACTTGTTCGGTTCGTAAGAGTAACATAATGAGATTGATTAAACGTGCAATTCGCAATTTTTTCTCCTAACTTTTTAATACCTGACAGCTAGTTGGCAAGTATAACTTGTTAAACTAAGTCTATCAAATCGAAAGCAGGACTTAAACTAATGACTAATTATGAAATCAAATCTTTTGACCAAGTGACGTTAACTGGCTACGCAACACCATTACCATTACCAACCATGACCAATATTCAAACGGTCTCACAATTGAAAACCACGCATTTTGGCAGCTTAGCACAAAGTGGCAAGTTTGGCGCTTTGATGGCCGGCAGTCGAGACAAAATTGGCTACGCTGTGAGTGGAACTCACGATGAACAGTTTACTTATTTTGCTGGGGCTAATACGACCGTCACCACTGACGATGCGGAAATCCGTGAGTTACCAGCTGGTAATTATATTGTCATGCGGGCACAAGGTGGGTCTAGTCGACAATTGTTTGACCAATTGATTGGTGAGTTCTTTGGTAAAATCTTACCTAAGCGCCCAGAGTTGTATACCGGTGATAGTTTTATTGTCGAGGCATTGCTAAATGGAAAACCGATGGATGCGGTTGTTGAATTACGCTTACCCACGACGGTTACTGAATAGTTAAATAAAAATCCCCAGTCCTAGCGCGGTTAGCGTTAGAGCTGGGGATTTTGTTTGCTCCCGGTTTGCTCCCGGTTTGCTCCCGGTTTGCTCCCGGTTTGCTCCCGGTTGGGCTAGGATAATTGGTATCTAGTGCTGCGATTAATCCCAGTCTTTTTGATGATATCTTGTGTAACCAAATCTTTTAGATAGGCATTTGCTTGAGTGTCTTTAATTTTGAGTAGTTTCTGAATATCATTTCTAGTAGCAATTTGATGTTGCTTTAAGTAATCAATGATTTTTTGTTGATTGGGATTAATGATAAGTGTTGGATTTTGTTCTAAATTTTGAACTACCTGTGTGTAGTTCAAATTAGGTAATGTCAGCTTAACAAAGTCTTCCATCGCTAGAATACTAGGTTTCTGACCAGTTCCGTGATAGCTATTGAAGATACGCCGCATGCCAGTCCCATAGTTTTCAATGTATTTTAAACGGAATAAACAATTGAGAATGTTGTAGTTTCTAGGAACCGATTGGCCGTTCAACATCGCGGCTGGTTGCAGGCCGCCTGGCAATGGGCCGGGAGACATAATCGTTAAACGGTCGTCGAAAAGTTCGATTTGAACCATTGCGCGGCTAAAGTATGAACGGTGTGCAATCGCATTAATCACGGCTTCACGGATTGCGACTGTCGGATAACTCTGTTGATCGGTTCGTTGACCAGCACCAGTGATCACTGAAGAGAGTTGATTATTGAGACTTAAGAAGGCGAGAACTTCATCAATCTGTTTGGGGATGGGGCCGCGAACTTCTTTGCGGTCTTTGAATTGATCAACGGTTAAGCCTTCAAACACAGCGACTTTAACGGAGAAGTCGCATTGGTCACTCATTAAAAAGGCGGTATTGGTGTAGGCTTGACTGTTGCTTAACTGAAAGCCAAGCGCATTTTGTTTAAAGTCTAATTCGGCGGCGTCAGTCATAATATCTAAATATTTAAACGTCAGGGCTTGTTGTGCTGATTCTGATTTATCATAGGTGCCTAGACTGCTTTGCCGTAACATCTTTTGAACACGTTCAGCGGAAGCTTTAACGGATTCGGAATTATTTCGAATATAGACTTTTCCGTCAAGGGCATAAGGTTGGTAATCACCGCCTATTACTGAGATACAGAGCGGACTATTGTCAGTATGGACAGTAACTAAACCCACTGGACTGGGATAATAGATTGAACTGGTCAGCCAATGACTAATGGTTTCTTCAATCTGATGGGCTTCGTGAGGTGTAAATGAATGGGTGAGTTGACGTGATTGATCGTTGACACCCAGATAAATGTAGCCGGTCATTTGACCGTTTAGAAAAGCTGCGATTTCTTTTTTGAGTTTTTCGTTAAACTGTTCTTTGTATTCTAGCTGATTATTTTCATTTGGAAACGGCATATCTTGTTCAGTTAAGATAACGTCCAGCTCCTTTGAAAGTGACGGTAGTAACTAATGATAGTATGCCGCCAATTCGGAGTTGGCAATAGCATGATCATGTATTGTTTGCGTAAAGAATGCGTATCAAAAAAAGGCGACCGTAGCCGTCTTTTTATTACAAAATCCGTCGAAACCAAATTAAACCAAGTATCAGATCTAAAATCAGTACTAATCCTATTAATAGGAAGAAACGTTTCAAAGCTGATGAACTGTAAGCTTTCGTTAGTTGAACCGATCCCCAACTGAGTGGTAAAGCGGTCAAAGTCATCGCAGCCAGTGGCCAACTGGACCAGCCGAACGCCGCTAAAATGACCCCGGCTGAAATTAAGATCCCGCCGAATTGCAAGATCCAAGTATTTTCTGGTTTCATTAGCCGATTGCTTTAACAGTGGCTAAGAACCACTTATTAAACGCTGGCGCGTCGATATCGACACAGACAGTCGCGTTCGTGCGGCCATTATGATAAGCCCCGCGAATATCGCCAACCGTTTCACCGATGGCCGGACCATCAGTTTGGATATCGATCCACATCGCTTCGGTCGTGAATGCTTCGGGATGCAATAAGTAAAAGAGCGTATTGACATCATGCATCGGTACGCCAGTCTGGTCGCCATCGCCATAATGCGTGAAGAGGGCGTGCAACATGGTCCCAGTCCGACCTAACGTTGGTAACGTCTGCATGGTCGCTGGAGTTAACAAGGCTTTCATGGTGACATCAAGGCCGACCATCGTAATTGGAATCCCTGAGGCATACATAATCGCTGCCGCATGGGGGTCGGTGAAGACGTTGAATTCAGCGGCACTGGTCATATTGCCCTTACCGAGGGAGCCGCCCATCGCCACGATTTGTTTAATATGTGGGATGACTTCGGGATACGTTTTTAACAGTAGGCCGATATTCGTGTAGGAGCCGGTTGGTACTAAGGTAAGTGGTTCGGGTGCAGCTAATAATATATCGCGTAAAGCTTCAACCGCGGTCATTGGCAGTGGTTTGGGTAAGTCAGTTGGAAAGTCATACCCTGGCATGCCAGATTCCCCGTGAATCCGGGCAGCATCTTCAAAAGGCTTAATCAGGGGTTGTGCGGCACCTTCAGCAACCGGTACATCACTATTGAAGAAACGCACAAGTTTTAAGGCATTCAGTGTGGTCTTATCAACGGTGACATTGCCGGCAACGGCCGTGAGTAATTGTAATTCTAGGTCGGGATGATTCAAGGCAATCGTGATTGCAGCGGCATCATCAATTCCAGGATCGGTGTCCATAATTAGTTTAATTGGCATGAAAATTCCTCCTCATATTTAAAACCATTGCTGGTAACAAGCTTCGATTAATTGGATGGTCCGTTTCGTGATTGCTGGTGTCATGACGGGACTCGTTGTTTGACCGGTCATGAGCAGCTGACAAAAGTGATCGATTTCAAAGCGAAATTCACTTTGTTGATCGGCGTGGAGCGTCTTCACAGGCTGGTCGTTGAGGGCCAAGGTCGCGTGATCCGTCTTCCAGTAGTTAGGAATCGTCAACGTTCCTAAGTCACCATGAATGACCATCTGGCTAGGCTGTGGCTGCGCTGAGGTGATCAATAAGGTCACTAGGCAGTCGCCAAACTGTAAGCTGAGTGCGGCTTGGGTATCGGTTAAGCCGGTCGGAATCGTTGCGACGCCGGTCATCGTTAAATCAGTCGGTGCGAATAAGTATTGCAAGTAGTCTAGCGGATAGGCACCACTGCCATATAAAGCCCCGCCACCCGCCGCACGATTCGTGAACCAGCCAGTTGGATTACCGCTAGGATGGTACTCGGTAATGTTAATCGTTCGCACGTGTCCCAGTGTTCCAGCAGCCAATAAATGTTTGACTTGCTGCGTAATCGGTAAAAAGATGGCCTTTTGTGCTTCCATTAATAAGACCTGTTCTTGCGCAGCTAAGTCAAACAAGGCTTGTGTCTGGGCAGCGGTTAGGGTGAATGGCTTTTCGAGTAAGACGGGTTTGTGGTGCTGCAAGGCCAGCTTGGCTAACGGAAAGTGTCCGGCATTGTAAGTTGGAATGTAAATGGCATCAAGTTGCGGATCACTTAATAAGGTCTCGTAATCGTCATAGACGGTCGGCAACTGACAACGTAAAGCCACCATTTCGGCTTTAACCCGTGAACGGGCGGCGATAGCTTGCGGCGTGGCCAAGGATGATTCACGCATGCCGGTGACCACGCGGGGAACAATTGAAGCGGCACTTAAAATTCCAAAGTTAACGGACATTTTCCCAACCCCTTTTTAAAACTGCTTACCATTATTTTAGCATATCTCTGGTTATGAATCCGATTGCATTTCGCGCTAGTAAGGGGTAGCATGGCATTAATTAGTTGAGAATAATGGAGGCAAAACTTATGGCAAAGCCACGGGTCATTCTAATCACGGGTGCATCATCAGGAATCGGGAAAGCGACGGCCTTAAAGTTGCAGGCGCAAGGCAATATTGTTTATGGTGCCGCCCGGCGAGTCGAAAAAATGACGGATCTAGCGGCTGCGGGGGTGCACGTCTTGAAGTTGGATGTGACGGATGAAGCGACCTTGGTTGCAGCGGTCAAAACGATTGAGGTGGAACAACACCGTTTAGATGTGCTCATCAATAATGCCGGTTATGGTTCGTATGGGGCACTGGAAGATGTGCCGTTAGCTGAAGGTGAGTATCAATTCAAAGTGAATGTCTTTGGCGTGATGCGCTTAACGCAATTAGTCTTACCAATCATGCGGGCGCAACACCGTGGTCGGATTATTAATGTGTCGTCCATCGGTGGGAAGATTTATCAGCCGTTGAGTGCGTGGTATATGGGTACCAAGCATGCGATCGAAGGGATGAGCGATGCGTTGCGGATGGAACTAGCACCGTTTGGCATTGACGTGTCGATCATTGAACCAGGTGGTATTAAGACCGAATGGGCCGGTATCGCTGAAAAGAAGTTACTAGAAGTGTCTGGTGAAACGGCTTATGGCAAGCAAGCGCGTAACGTGGGGGCAATGCTCTCGTTGTTCGATACGTTCGCGTCTAATCCAGGTGTGATTGCGAAGCTGATGGTTCGAGCAGTCAACGATGTGAAGCCAAAGACTCGCTATCACGCTGGGATGGGCGCTGGCGTGTCATTAACGGCGCGGCATTGGTTGTCTGATCGCCAGTTCGATAAGTTAATGAACCAGGCGACAGTTGGGGCGGCAAAGTTAACCCATTTTGCGCGTAAAGATGTGAAGCGGGCTGGCAGTCGACACTACCGGCATGGGTAAGGTTAAATAAAAAACGGTGTTCGCAATAACTCAGTTAAGAGTACTGTGAACACCGTTTATGCGATTAGATTTAAAGTTTAGGCGCAGTAAGTTGTCTTTGCTGGTAGTTGCAATAAGCGCGGCTTACCAAAGTAATAGCCTTGTTTAACGCCGATACCGAGCTGGTTACTTAGTTGATTGTCTGGTTGATCTTCGATACCTTCAAGCACCATTCGTAAAGCATATTCGTTACTAATGGCACGCCAGAAACGAACGCGTCGTAGCATTTCGGGATCTTGAAAGTGTTGTTTGAAGTTTTGTAACGCAAACTTAATTTCACTGACATATGGCAATAAATCGCGAATCTCAGTGAAGTAGTTTTCACCACTGCCAACATCGTCCAATGAGACTTCAATGCCGTGTTGAACGAACATTTCGAGATGCGCTAGAACGGCGTCAGTACAGTAGTCTTCAGTACTTTCGTCTTCGGTTAATTCAACAACTAATTTGGTTGGATAGAGTTGAATCTGACATTGGATTAAGGCTTGGGCGATCGTAGTGGTCATTAATTGTTGACGACTGATGTTCACCGAACAATGTTGGACTTTGTTGCCTAAAACCTTGGTAGCTTGGATTAATAAGTCGGCGAAAACCACGGGATCGATTGCGGTGAAAGAAGCTGGTAAACGCCAGCCTGCCGCTGTCTGTTGCCGGATTAACAATTCATAGCCGGCAATGGTTTTGGTGAGCGTATTGACTTGCGGTTGAACAAAAAAACGGTAAGTTGGGTTCAATAGAGGGCCTCCTCTGGCAGTTTGCTTTTAAGTTGAAAGTTAGTATAATGTTAAGGTTGTATATTTAATAACTATAAACGTATATGCGTATTAATATAATAAACTAATCTTTTAAAAAAAGAAAGGGGCTTTTGCCTATGAATATTGTGGTAGTCGGGTGTACACACGCAGGAATTGCAGCGATTAAACAAATTCTGAAGACTTATCCGACAGCGGATATTACAGTCTATGAACGTCAAGCGAATATTTCTTATCTATCATGTGCCACTTATTTGCATATTGAAGGAACGGTGCCGCGTCTGGAGGATACCTTTTACGCCGAACCGGCTGATTTTACCAAGCAAGGTGTCCACATGCGGATTCAGCATGATGTCATTAAAATTGATGCTAAGCAGCAGACGGTGCTGGTTCAGAATCTAATCACTAAAGAAATGCAAACCACCAGCTACGACAAGTTAATCATGGCAACTGGCTCCATTACCGCGATTCCAGCCATTACGGGGATTGAAAATCCAAAAGTGATGCTTTGCAAAACTTATGATCAAGCGCACGATTTATGTACCGCGACCAACGATCAACCGCGAATTGCGATTCTAGGTGGCGGTCATATCGGCGTCGAACTCGCTGAAGGCTATGCGAAGACGGGCCATCAAGTCACGCTGTTCCAGCGGCCAAAGTATTTATTGAATGATTACTTAGAACCAGCCTTGTCGACGGCGGTGATGACCTTGTTAACCGATAACGGGGTTCACGTGGTGACGGATACGACGGTGACTAGTTTTGATGATGATGCTGAGGGTCACTTAGTGGTCGCAACGACGGCTGGCGACTTTGTGGTCGATATGGCGGCGGTCAGCGCCGGGATGTTACCGAATACCAACCTTTTGGAAGGTCAAGTTAAGATGACCAAGAAAGGCGCGATTATTACGGATGATTATATGTATACGTCTGACGAAGCAATCTTAGCGGCTGGTGATGCGACGGTCATTCATTCTAATCCAACGCATACTCAGGTTTATGCTCCATTAGCTTCACATGCGATTCGGCAAGGAACGTTGGCTGGAATCAACGTTGGTGAACGACGCGTGCGGACGATTGGGACGCAATCTACAACTGGCATTATTTTATTCGGACAAACGATCGCCGGTACCGGCTTAACCTTAAAGCAAGCTTTAGCAGCCCATTTGAATGCGACGACCGCGCACTATGACGGTCCGTATCGACCGGACTTTATGCCCGATGCGTTTAATGTCAATATTGAACTGGTCTACGATCGGAATAGTCGTAAAGTGCTTGGCGTTCAGCTGATGAGCAAGCATAGCGTGTCACAATCGGCCAACGTGGTCTCCGTGTTGATGCAAAATAATGGCACGATTGATCAGTTGGCAATGGTCGACATGTTGTTCTCGCCGAACTTCAACAACCCATTTGATTACTTGAATCTAGTTGGTCAGATTGCGGTTGAACAAGAAGGCGGTTATGTCCGTAGCTAGGTTATCGCTAAACAAATGAACGACGATAGGGAGTTTGGTTGTGCGTGATCGGCTAATTTTGGCGCTCATCAATTAAGCTGTCCTAACCAATTTAAGAGGGAGGTGATGTGATGACCTGGACGAACTGGCACGTGGCACCATTTACGACCAGTGTTTTCTTTGTTTTAGGGGTCTTAACATTGTACTGGGCGAGTGTGGGGTGGCTGAAGCGCTGGGTGCATGGGCACCACTGGGAGATTACGGATCGCACGATCGAAACTTGGTATGGTGTGCTCTACATGGTCGTTTTCACGTTTAGCTTGCAAACCCTCGTGATTGGTCAGACTTATGATTGGCAGTTTATGAACTTCCAATTGATTGCGATTATCTTTTGCGGTTACTTCTTGAGTGATCGGGTAGCTGGTATTTGGTTATTCCCCACCGTGGTTATTTTTATGATCTATAATCATTCAATGACGTCTTGGTTATCTTGGTGGCATACGGTGACGTTATGTCTCCTGTTCTGGGGGCTGAATATTGCTTATCGCAAGTGGCATACGTCTCGCTTAGCCCCGGTTATCTATCTCACCATTATCATCCCATTTGGTTGGTTGTTGTGGTATTGGATGAAGTTAAAGTATCAGTTGAGTTGGAAGATGCTGACCCTGCAGTGGTTGTATCTGGTCGTTTTTGCCATCTTGCTGTATAGCTATGTGATTATGCTGACCCATGATAGTGAACTGAAGCAACGGTTAAAACGGTTTGCCAGTCATGATTCATTGACCAAGGCGGAAAATTACGCGTCGTATGTTGATGTGGGGACGTGTTGGTTCGAGAAGAGCAAAAATACGGATCAGCCATTAACGATGATGATGTTTGATATTGATCATTTTAAGCAGATCAATGATACGCATGGACATCTGGCAGGGGATGAAGTCTTACAGCAAGTCGTGACGACCGTTCAAACAGTGCTTGATGAAAATGATCCGCGAATTCAACTTTTTCGAACCGGGGGCGAGGAGTTTAATCTCTTGTTCCCCGATTATCACTTGGCCGCCACGCAGCCGATTGTGGCGCAGATCTTCAATGCAGTTAACCACCTACGAGTTGTCGCAGATGGGCAGCCGATTGAACCAACGATTTCAGTTGGCGTGTCCGAGTTACGGGCTGTAGATCAGGAATTACTTGATTTTTATAATCGCGTTGATCGTAATTTATATCATTCGAAGCGTCATGGTCGGATGCAGATTACGAGCGCTTAAAAAAACGTTACCTAAACTAGGTAGCGTCTTTTTTAGCTTAAAAAGCTTCGGCCACGATATCAATCACGCGGTAAGTTGCGACGACACTCAGTTGTTGTAAGAAATCGTCCAAATCAGCGGCGGTGAAGAATGCGGCTTCAATCAAGGCATTCATCTCACCGGTCGTTCGATAGTGGTGGCGAATCGTGTTGCGATAACGTTTGATCAATGCTAGGTAGGCCTTTTTCTGGTTAGCTTTGAGGCCGGCTTGAATGAAGACTTGGCGTTGGAAGCCCATTTCAGCGAGATTGGCTTCAATGGTATATTTGCGAATGACACCGGTAGCCTCAAGCCGTTCCACCCGGGAGGCCACGGCCGGGGGTGTTAGGTGAACTTCCTTTGCTAAATGGTTGAGTTTAATGCGGCAATTACGGTTTAAAATTTTTAAGATCTCAATATCAGTTGGATCGAGCATGCGGGAACACCTTCGTTTTTAAAGTTTTGGACGGAAAATCCTTTCTTTTTAATCTTAACAGTTTTTCGGCAAACTGATAGGCTAGGTATATCGAACTTTTAAAGTTACAAGTGAGCCGAAAATCAAAACGCTTTTTACTGCGGTTTTGGGCGGCATTATGCTACGATTAGACACATTAGAAAGCAGACTTCGGGGAGGAAATTATGCAAACCTTGATACAGACATTTATGGAGCGGCGCGGGGATTTATTGACGGCGCTTTGGCAACATCTAGGCATCTCACTTGCTGCGCTAGTCATTGCGATGGTGATTGCGATTCCATTGGCAATCTGGGCCGTTCGTCGACCTAAGATGGCCGAGTTTTTGTTACAGGTAACCAGCGTGCTTCAGACGATCCCATCGTTAGCCTTATTGGGGTTATTGATTCCATTAGTCGGCATTGGGACGGTTCCGGCAGTGATTGCCTTAGTTATCTATGCGCTACTACCTATCTTTCAAAATACTTACTTAGGGATCAACGAGATCGATGAGTCGATTGAAGAAGCGGCCAATGCGTTTGGCATGTCGCGGATGCGGAAATTATTTAAAGTCGAACTGCCGATTGCGATGCCACAAATCATCGCCGGGATTCGGACGGCGGTTGTCTTGATTATCGGGACCGCCACCTTAGCCGCTTTAATTGGTGCTGGGGGCTTAGGGACCTTTATTATGCTCGGAATTGACCGGAACAATACGTCGCTTTTATTAATTGGGGCAATTTCGTCGGCGTTACTAGCGATTGCGTTGAGCGCGTTGATTCGCTGGTTCCAAACGGCGAAACCCAAGCGTGCGCTAACCGTGTTTGCCTTAATTGTGGTCTTACTTGGCGGGGGCGGTGCGTATAGTGTGTTTGCCAACCGAACGGAAACCATTACGATTGCCGGGAAGCTAGGTTCTGAACCAGAAATTCTCATTAATATGTATAAAGATCTGATTGAAGCTAATAATGATCATGTAAAAGTGGCGTTAAAGCCTAACTTTGGGAAGACGACGTTTTTATTTAGTGCTTTGAAACATGATCAAATTGACATCTATCCTGAATTTACGGGCTCAGTGCTAGAGACCTTAGTTAAGGGCAGCCATCCGAAAGGCTTGACCGCTGAAAAGACGTATCAATTGGCGAAGACCCGGTTAGCGTCTCAAGACCAGATGCGATTATTGCAACCAATGGCTTACAACAATACGTACGCCTTGGCAGTAACGAAGAAGTTTAAAAAAGCGCACAACTTAAAGACGATTAGTGATCTGACGCAAGTTGAATCGTTGTTGAATCCCGGGATGACGTTAGAATTTATTGACCGTGATGACGGCTTGAAAGGTTTGAAGCAGGCGTATGGCTTAAATGTGACTGCCAAGTCGATGGAACCAGCCTTACGGTACACGGCGATCAGTAAAGGCCGGATCAACTTGGTCGATGCGTATTCAACCGATAGTGAGTTGCGGCAATATAACTTGGCCATCTTAAAGGATGATAAGCATTTCTTCCCAACTTACCAAGGGGCACCGTTAATGAAGACCAGCTTTGCGAACAAACATCCGCAAGTGGTCAAGGCGTTGAATAAGTTGGCTGGCAAGATCTCAGAAACGGATATGCAAGAAATGAACTATGAAGTTAACGTACAGAATAAGTCGGCGGCGACGGTTGCCCATCATTATTTGGTGCAACATGGCTTATTAGAAGGAGGACACTAAGATGACCAGTGCAATTGAGTTTCAGCATGTTAAGAAAGACTTTAACGGTCACAATGTGATTCCTGACTTGAACTTAACCGTGTCGCAAGGGGAGCTATTCGTGCTGGTTGGGACTTCTGGTAGCGGCAAGACGACCTCATTGAAAATGATTAATCGCTTGGAGCCGTTGACGGACGGGAAAATCCTAGTTAATGGCACCGATGCAACGACAGTGCCTATCCGCGAGTTACGGTGGGATATGGGCTACGTCTTGCAACAAATCGCGTTGTTTCCGACGATGACCGTGGCGCAAAACATTGCGGTGATTCCCGAAATGAAAGGAACACCAAAAAAAGAAATCAGTACAACGATTGATGAATTACTGACTGAAGTCGGTTTAGATCCTGCCGAATATCGCGATCGGATGCCCGATGAACTATCTGGTGGTGAGCAGCAACGGATCGGTATCTTACGGGCACTTGCCTCACAACCAGCAACGGTCTTAATGGATGAACCATTCAGTGCGTTAGACCCAATCTCACGGCAACAGTTACAAGATTTGGTCTTACGGTTGCATCAACGTTTCGGCAATACGATTGTCTTTGTCACCCATGATATGAATGAAGCGTTAAAATTAGGTGACCGAATCGGCGTGATGCGTCATGGTGAATTGCTCCAAGTCGATACGCCAAGTGAAATTGCCCAGCATCCCGTCAATGATTTCGTTCGCGAATTCTTTGGTGCCAGTCGTGCGAAGAAAGTCTACGATATCTATGTCGGTCGAGTGGGCTTGGAACAAGGTTATTTAAAAGTCAAACCGAATGTTGCTGCCGGTCGGATTCAAGCGATTGACGGGCAAGCGACCTTACGCACCGCGTTTGAAGCGTTGACGACGCATGATTATTTGGCCGTGACGGAAGATCAGCAAGTACGGGGATATTTGGATCGGCAGACCGTGATGGGGTATTTGAGTACGCATGAACCAGATTAGAGTGTGAAGGCCAACGGGTTGCGCTTGAGCATTGCCTAGCTAAGACAATGATGCGGTGAACTTCCGCATGGTTGGCTTAGCGTAGCAAGCGGAGGGCGCAGTTGGACTGAGCACGTTTCAAAAAAGAGTGTGAGTGAGGGCGGGTTGAGGTTGAGCATTGCCTAGCTAGTCAATGATGCGGTGAACTTCCGCATGCTTGACTGGCGTAGCAAGCGGAATCCTCAGCCCGAGCGAACACGTTTCAGCAAGTTTAGCAAAAACAAAATCTCAAGCAAAGGAGTTCCAAAAATGACCAAACAAGTTGACGTTATCGTTATCGGCGGTGGCCCAGCCGGTACCGCCATGGCAAGTGGTCTAAAAGCTCAAGGTAAATCAGTATTGATTGTCGAAAATGACTTATGGGGTGGGACTTGTCCTAACCGTGGTTGTGACCCAAAAAAGATTTTACTCAGTGCCGTTGAAGCCCGCCGCCATGCCCAGAATTTAGCTGGTCATGGGTTGACTGGGGTCCCAACGATTGATTGGCCAGCTTTGATGGCAACCAAGCGCGGGTATACGGATCAGATCCCGAGTGGCACGTTGAACGGTTTAAAGGCCCAAAAGATTGATACCTTGCATGGGCAAGCGTATTTTCGGGCTGATGGCGAGTTGACCGTAGATGGTGAGGTCGTCAATGCGACTGACTATGTGATTGCGACCGGTCAACGGCCAAGTATCTTACCAATCACCGGTCACGAGTATTTTGCCACTAGTACGGACTTTCTTGATTTAGACACGATGCCTAGCCGGGTCACATTTGTTGGTGGTGGCTATGTTGGGTTTGAATTAGCAACGATTGCACGTTCAGCGGGTGCTGAAGTTCATTTGATTCATCATAATCAGCGGCCATTGAAGGCCTTTGACCCGGCCCTTGTTAAGGCGTTGATGCAAAATTTAACGCAACAAGGAGTCACCTTTGATTTAGATGTGGACTTAAACAAAATTATGCAACAAGCAGATGGTCTACACTTAACAGATGATCACGGTTTTGATCTCACAACTGACTTAGTGGTTTGTTCCGCTGGGCGGGTGCCAAATGCGGATCATTTAGGTTTGGAGAATGTCGGGGTCAGCTACAATCGACACGGCGTACAAGTCAACGATCATTTACAGACCGCTAATCCACATATTTATGCGATCGGGGATGTGAGCGATACGCCGGTACCAAAATTAACCCCGCTGGCAGGTTATGAAGCGCGCTATTTAGTCGGTGAGTTAACACAAGCTGGTGCACCAATCAGCTATCCGGTTGTTCCGACTGAGGTGTACGCTGAACCTAAGCTAGCACAAGTTGGCATGACTGCGGATCAAGCAGCAAAGTCCAATCAATACCAAGTCAATGAGTTGGATATGACCCACTGGTTTACGTACTATCGGCTACAAACGCCGCAAGCTTTAGCGAAGGTAATTGTGGATCAACAGTCCGGACTCGTGCTCGGTGCCAGCTTCCTGAGTGAGATTGCCGATGAACTGATTAATTACGTGGCTTTGTTGATCGATAAACAAGTCACGTTAGCTGAATTGCAGAAGTTAGTTTTGGCCTATCCAACGCCGGCTAGTGATTTGCAGTATTTGTATTAGTGAATATAAATAACTCGTGTTTCACGGTCATCATTGTGTACAATTAATATGGTGCAAGTCCATTTACTTCTTTCGAGAATGTTGTATAATTTGTATAGAATAGAAGTCCAGTATTTGGTGATTCTCTACCGTAAGTGAGACTTTTAAAATTGGTGATTCTCTACCGTAAGTGAGAACCTTAGTATGAAGGGGGGCTGCATGGCGGCCCTTTTTTTTTCTAAATTTTTGGAGGACAGATGAATCTTTATTATGTAAATAGTGATTATATTTCGTATTTGAGAAGGTTTAATCGTCGAGTTTTATGGAATAAGAGTCATCGACCATATGTTGGAATTGTTTTTAAGTTTAATGAATTTACGTACTTTGCACCATTGGAAACTGCCAAGTCTGGTAAACATGTAAATAAACGAATTGCTGTTCAAGTTTGGGGTAGTTCTCAATCAGATACAGCACCACTAAGCTTTTTATTGCTTAATGATATGATTCCTATCAACGAGGCTAATTATACTTTGGTAGATATGGAGGTTGAAAAGGAACGCAATGTATTAAAATATCAATTGATGCTTAATGAAATTAACTATATTCGACCTCGTGAGGCACAAATTACAAGGCAGGCTTCAAAGGTCTATCAGTTGAAAAATAAGAAAAATATCGATTTCTTCAACAGAATGTGCTTGGATTTTAAACTGCTTGAAGAAAAATCATTATTATTTGATCGATAAGTAAGTTTTAGCCGATACCAGCTAGTGATTTGCAATAGTTGTATTAAATGAAAAAAATTATCTCGATATAAAAATGGAGACGCTGATTCAAATACAGGGTCTCCATTTTTTTGTACACTATTTTAATAATTTCGGATCAATTTGCCGATCCTTAAAGTAATATTGCCGGTCATGGTCACTGACTTGGCGCATCACCTGACAAGGATTGCCAACTGCAACGACATGATCTGGCAAATTCTTAGTAACAATGCTGCCAGCGCCGACTACGACATTATCACCAATGGTCACACCTGGTAAAACGATGACGCCAGTGCCTAGCCAGCAGTTGCGGCCGATATGCACTGGCCTATTATACTGATAATTTTGTTCCCGTAATTCTGGTAGAATCGGGTGCCCAGCGGTTGCCAACGTCACATTCGGGCCAATCATCGTATGATCACCGATATAGATATGGGTGTCATCGACTAGTGTCAGGTTGAAGTTGGCGTAAATGTTGGCACCAAAATGGACGTGATGACCGCCAAAGTTGGCGTGAAATGGCGGCTCAATGTAACAATGTGGACCGATTTCAGCGAACAGTTGGGATAGAATAGCTTGTTGTTTTTCGGGTTCGGTGACACGGGTTTGGTTGTAATCATATAAGCGATTCAGCAATTGTTTTTGCTGGATTTCGATTGTGGGATCATCTGGTAGATAGAGGTCCCCCGTGTGCATTTTTTCAAGATTCGACATGGTTAGTGGGTCCTTTCTGCATGTGGTATGCCCACACGCCGGTCAGTAATGTAATCAAGGTTAAACAGCCGGCAATCCAAGCTAGAACGTTGGTTGTTAGAGTTTGCGGGCCAAAATTACCGAGCCAATTCCACACGAGGGGCGCGAAAAAGGCACTGATAATGGTCGCAATCGTCAGGCGACTACTCATGGTATCAATTTGATTACCAGTCAAACTGGCCTGACTGCTAAAGACTAAGTAAGGACCAGTGTATGAGTAGATAAAGTTAAAGAAAATGGCGGCGATGATGCCTAAAGCCGCATTGGTCGTTTGCCATAGGACCAGAACCGCCACTGCTGCGCCCGCATAGCCGAGCGTTAAGGTGTAGCGATGCAAGTGCTGGTGGAGTTTGCCAAATGACAACCCGGCAATGAGACCACCTAAGTTCATCGCGGCTAAAGTGAGATTCAAGACACTGGTATTACCAAAGTGGCGTTCGGTAAATAGCGTTGGTAATTTTAACTGAACGCCCCAAATCAGCATGTAAGTGACAAAAGTCAGTACTAATAGAGTCCATCTAGAAGCTGGTAAGGATTCAGCTTGGTTAGTGGTCGAGGCAGTCGGTCGAAAATCCGGCAATGCTTTGACTGCTAGCAGCGCCAAAACGGCTAAAATCAGGTACAGTAAGAAGACGGCACGCCAACTTAAAATGACTAACCAGCCGGCTAAGACGAGTAAAATCGCATTGCCTAACGCTGACAGGCCGGTCTGATAGCCCAGCAGCCGGGCCCGCAGCTCACCGTGGTAGACGTGTGCAATCAGACCAATCGCGTGTGGTGAGAATAGGCCAATCCCGAGTCCCAGCACGATTCGACTGGCCATCAGTACGGCAAAATTAGTGACGAGTATGGGGAGGGTTCCGGCCACGGCGCTCACTAGCAAGCCGCTAATCACCAGCTGCCGACTGCCGAAACGGCGGGTCAGCCAAGGGTTGAGCAACAAGGTGACCAACGCACTTAGATTCGCACTCGTGACGAGCCATTCGATCAACGTTGGCGCGATTTGTGGAAATTCAGCGGTTAGTTGCGGAATGATCCCGGTAATCACCGTGGTGACGGCACTGACGAATGACAGACTTAAAATGCTCGCGGTGGTTAATTGACTGGGCGTCTTCATTGCGGATTAACCAGTAAATCACTAATAAAGTTTAAGACGCCTTGGCTTTCATTATCGGTCGTCTGGTCATCAGCGACGGCTTTGACGGGCGCTTGGGCATTTTGCATCGCCACCCCGAGACCGACTTTCTGCAGCATTTCTAAGTCATTACCGCCATCGCCAAAGGCGCACATCTCATTGAGACCGATACCCAAAACGTTACCTAATTCTTGTAGTCCCGCCGCTTTATGGGTGCCAATCTGGATGACATCAATGTCACCGTGACCACTGCTAGTCGGGACGGCGAGGCCTAGCAAAGCCGTTCGTAATTGTGCAACAATCGCATCGGTTTCGGCAACTGGGCAAGTGATGGCGAATTTGAGGATTTGATCATCAATGTCGGTAAAGTGGTCGACACTTGCTAGTTCTGGATAGTAGCGATTTACATCTGCCATGTGGACCGGGTCTTCCGTAGTGAGAACATAGGCGCGTCGGACGCCGCAAACGGTGATCTGCAAATGCGGTATCGCTTGAAGTTTCGGTAAAATGGCTGCGACAGCGATAGGGTCAAAGGCATGCACCGCGTAAATCTGCTTAAGGTCACGAATATAAGCGCCATTTTCAGCGACGTAAATCGTATCCGGATATTGCTTAAAAAATGATTTTAATTGGTAGTATTGATTGCCACTGGCCACGACCCAGCGAATCCCTTGTTGCTGCAGTTGTGCGTGTAAAGTGGCGAAGCGGTCTTCGTCATAAGTCATATTGTGTCGTAAAAATGTCCCGTCCATATCAGTTGCAATTAGTTTAATCATGAGGGAAAACTCCTTTTATTTTTAAAATAAAAACGCTCGGTTTCAAGTAACCGAACGTAGTTTAGCATGCTGAAATTTTGAATAGGGGTCATTTTTAAAGGCAATTGGTATCAATTTGATGATAGCGCTGGTAGGCTTGACGATAATCGGTTGGCGTCAGTCCTTTCCAAGCTTTAAAATTGCGGTTGAGTGTCTTAGCGGAAGTGAACCCGCAATGGACGGCAATGTAATCAACTTTCATATCCGTTGATAGTAGTAAACGCCGGGCATTCATTAAGCGAACCAGCCGTAAGTAGCGATTAACGGATAGTTGTAAATTGGTCTTGAATTGTTGGTTCAAGGTCGTTAGTGAAACGTGGTATTGTTCAGCTAAAGTCGTGCCGCTAATCGGTTCAGCATAGTGGTCATTAATGGTCGTCATAACGGTATCGGTTAGTGATTGATTGGGACTCGTTGTCGTGTCGTCTTTCAAAATGACGAAATGTTGATCTAGTTCAATTAATAGCTGAAAGAAGTGACTCAACACTTGTAAGCGAACGGTGTCGGTAACAGGGTGCTGGAGCAAGTCATGGATGGTCAATAATTGTTGCTGGATCACGGTATAGCTAGTAGGGTGCGTTGTCTTAGCCGTGGTCAAGCCTAAAGTTAGTTGCCAATTGGCACTAGCTGGCAGTTGCGTCAACAAGTAATCATCATCGATAATCAGCCCGAATTCATCCCAGTCAGCGTCTGGGCTACCAGTAGCGCTATGGACGCTGCGGCGATTCGTCGCCCAGATGTCGCCCGGTTGGTACTGTTGTGTCTGTCCGTCCGTGACAAAGGTTAAGGTGTCACCGGCGAGCAAGTAGTTGAGTTCAATACCTTGATGCCAATGCGGGGCGACATTAATGGTCGTTAGCGGGTCGTGTTCATAATATTTAAAAGGGAGTCGTGGCATAGACTGGACGGCTTCATGTTGAATTTGCAATGGTGTCACCTCAATATAGAAATCTGACAGGATCTAGTTGGATTAAATCGCCAATCCTGGTGGGTCTGTCGTTAATGACTGGGTTGCTATAAATGAACGATCAGTCGATATTTTTAACTAGCACTAAATGTCGTACTATAGGTATTGTAACCGCTTTTTGATTGGTCGGTCAAAACAAATTTCAATGGTAAGCATCAATCTGGTTGGAAGAACAGTTAAAAATGAACTTAGCACCAGATGTTGACAAAACATTAAAATGAGTTTATGATTGCAAATATTAAAAATAAATGAGAAAACAATTGTGATGATCAGGAAAGTAATAACTGGGATCAAGTCTAGGGAGCTGACGGGTAGTGGAAGTCAGTCTTGAGCCAGTCATGAAAGTAACCTGTGAACTGCCGATGCGAGCGTCAGTAAGTGTCGGCTGGGGACACCCATTATCGTGTGAACGTATCGTAGTCTGTGAGGCGCGACGGGTTGCTTCTAAGTAAGTGGAAGAAGTAGTCGAGCCGAACACATTTCAACCCCTACTGTACGCGATCAAAGCTGCCGGACACACAAATGTCCAGCACAAACAAAGGTGGTACCGCGCGCAAGCGCCCTTTGAAAATCCTAGTGATTTTCAAAGGGCGCTTTTTTTCGTTTGATGATGAAGGAGGACGAGTGCATGTTTCAAACAACAAGTTATGGTGGTCTTAGTCGAGTGCCAAGCAATGACGAATTAGCTGTCGTTACTACAGTCAACACACGAGGAGTCTTTGCTTATGTCCAATCAAAAATTAACATTCAAACATTATCTCATTATCGGTTCAATGTTGTTCGGCATGTTCTTTGGTGCCGGTAATCTTATCTTTCCGATTCATTTAGGTCAATTGGCCGGTAGTCATTGGTTAACGGCTGGTTGGGGCTTCTTATTGACCGGGACACTCTTACCGTTACTCGGCATTATTGCGATTAGTATTACCCGCAGTACCGGTATTTATGATCTTGCCCGGCCAATTGGCAAACATTACGCCACAGCATTTATGATGCTAACTTGCGCCACCCTTGGCCCGTTGTTTGCAACACCACGGACGGCCACAACGCCGTTTCAGATTGGGATTGCTAGTCATATCAGTACCAGTCAAGCCCCGTTTTACTTGTTCATTTATTCATTGATTTTCTTCAGTATCACCTATTGGGCTTCCCGGAAACCAACGGGAATTGTGGACATGATCGGCAAGTTGCTCAATCCGGCCTTTTTGATTCTGCTAGCGGTTATCTTTGGGATGGCGTTTACGCATCCTTTAGGTATTGCGAAAATGACCGCTACGACGACGGCTTATCAGCAACATGCTTTTCTGAATGGCTTCTTACAAGGGTATAATACGATGGATGCCTTAGCTGCTTTACTATTCGGGATTGCCGTTGTCACGGTTATTCGTGGGTTAGGACAGCATAACCCAACGGCGATTGCGAAAACGGCTGCTAAATCTAGTTTGTTGAGCATTTCGCTAGAAGCACTGATCTATCTCGGCTTAATCTGGCTTGGCGCGACATCGTTAACCCACTTTAAGTTGTCAGTCGATGGCGGGATTGCCTTTTCACAAATTGCCAAGGCGTTCTTCGGCGTTCCTGGGGAGATTATGTTAGCGATTATGGCTACGTTAACTTGTTTAACGACGGCGGTTGGCTTGGCATCGTCATTTTCAGAAGCGTTACATGTGAAATTCCCAAAGATTTCCTATCGAACTTGGAATCGGCTTTCTTGTGGCGCCTCGTTCTTAATTGCCAATATTGGTTTGGATCAGATTATCGCTTGGTCAACGCCAATGCTCATGTTCTTGTATCCTTTAGCGATTACGTTGATCGTCTTATCGATTCTGTCACCGCTATTTCATCGTAATACGGGTGTCTATCGTTGGACGACTGGGTTTACTTTGATACCAGCATTATTCGATGCGCTGGGTTCGGCTCCCGCAATCGTGACGCGACAAGGTTGGGCGCAACACTTATTAGCTTGGGATGCGAAAACTTTACCGATGGCGAAGTTGGGTATGGACTGGGTGGTCCCAGCGTTGATTGGATTAGCGATTGGCCTGGGTGGCTACCTGATTCAACGGACCTTGGCAGCGCGCAGTTACAAAACGAATCAAGATTAAGGTGTATCATGAACTTACGACATATTTAAAGGATGGATGGCAGTGAGCTTTTTAGGAACTTTGTGTTTATTATTAGTTGCGACGACCTTAGCGGGACACTTTGCCCATCGTGCCGGGATTCCGGCCGTGATTGGGGAAATTTTGGTGGGCGTTTTGCTGGGACCGGCGATTTTAAATTGGGTCCAGCTCAATACCCTCGTCCAAACGTTTTCGGACATCGGGGTGATTGTCCTGATGTTTATTGGTGGCTTGGAAAGTAATCTGACGTTGCTAAAGAAGTATTTGCGGCCAGCTATTATTGTGGCCGTCATCGGTGTGATTTTTCCAGTCGTAATTATGGGGGTCACGAGTCGGTTATTTCACTTTACGTGGTTTGAGTCATTGTTTATCGGCGTGATCTTTTCGGCCACGTCAGTCTCTATTTCCGTCGAAGTGTTAAAAGAGTTCAAGGCACTGGATACTAAAGAGGGCGCGACGATTCTCGGTGCAGCCGTCGCGGATGATATTATTGGGGTCATTTTGTTAAGTCTGATGATTTCGATGATGGGTGACTCTGGTAGTGGGACGCAATCTAATATCGGTATCGTCTTATTGGAACAAGTCGCGTTTTTTGTGGGCGTCTTCTTATTAGTGAAGTGGGTTGCACCGTATTTGATGCAACTGAGTGACCATCTTTTGATGGCAGCCAGTCCCACGATTATAGCGATTATCATTTGTTTGGCAATGGCTTGGGTTGCGGATTTAGTCGGCCTGAGTGGTGCGATTGGCGCATTCTTCGCCGGGGTCGCGGTTGCTCAAACTGACTATCAGCACCAAGTCGATATCAGTGTGGAACCGGTCGGCTATACGATGTTTATTCCGTTGTTTTTCGCCAGCGTTGGGTTGAATATGACGTTTGACGGTTTCTGGGCAGCACTACCATTCATTGCGGTGATGACGGTCTTGGGTGTCCTAACGAAATTAGTCGGTTGTGGCCTGGGCGCTCGCTTGAACGGTTTTAGTGGGTCGAGTAATTATCTGGTCGGTGCGGGGATGATTTCTCGTGGTGAAATGGCATTGATCACGGCTCAAATTGGATTCTCTGCGCATTTATTATCCGGCGATTATTATTCAGACGTTATTTTAGTCATTATTCTGGTCACCATCATTGCACCATTTGTCCTAAAAGACGCCATTAACCGGGCACCAAAGTTAGTGGTTAGCGATAAGTCGGCGTAAACTAGTTTAGGTTGCCGCTACGGTTGGTCTGGACTGACGCTGGAACGTGGTGGCCGCGTTTGAAAGCCTGAGAAGCGGTCTTTCAAGCCGGGCTTTGACTAGAACTGGGAAAAATCCCCCAGCTCAAGTCAAACGACACCACTGAGCGTCATCCAGCCCGCCCTACGCTGAATGATCGGATTAATATGGTTGACGACTAACTTGAAAGTAAGACTTTTTAACGCCGGGCGGACTAGAATTGGCTCAGTGGTGTCGTTTATCTTAGTCGGTGGTTTTCCGACTTAGATAAAGCCCGGCTTTTGAGACTGCTCTGTGGCTCAAAAACGTGGCCACCACGTTCCAGCCAATTCTAGGCCAACCAGAGTGGCAATTTGCATCAATCAAAACTTAACTTATTAAAAAAACATCTTCGGCTAAATTAGCTGAAGATGTTTTTTAGTGCCCGGTAGTTAGACGCGGACTTGATGTTCAATGGTAAATAACGTGGGATCAAGATGTACGATTAATGGTGAGACATCACCAACGCTGAGTAGCGTTAGGTGGTGCATTGCCCGTGACGCAATCGTATAGAGTAAGCCAACTGAATTCGCATCTGGGTAGTTCTGAGCGGAAATGTCATAGGCAATGACGGCATCGAATTCTAACCCTTTAGCTAAGTAAATCGGCAAGACAATGACGCCCTGTGGCATCGTCCGGTCACTATCCGCCATCAATGTCGCCACGGTATGATGTTTCAAGAATTGGTAGACTTTCTTGCTATCTGCCATATTCCGTGTCAAAACAGCGACCGTGTGGGTGTGTTCAAGCTGCTGATGAACTTCCGTCAGTAAACCTTGTAAGGCACTATCTTCATCGTAACGAATCATCACTTTCGGTAAGGCGCCCTCTCGTGTAAAGGCTTGAATCTGGTCGCCATCTGGTAAAAGCGCTTTAGCGAAATTCGTGATTTGTAAGGTCGACCGATAACTCTTATTCAACGTAATTAAATTAGCCCGCCGTACCTGAAAGGCATCGCGTAAACGTTCTAGTAACTGTTTAGGTTGTTCGATTCCTTTGAATAGGGCTTGCTCACTGTCACCTAGTAGGGTGAACTTGGCAAGTGGAAAGGCGTGCTTAATGTAAAGCAATTGCGCTAACGAGTAATCTTGCATCTCATCGACGAATAGGTATTGCATGCGTCGATTTTGTCCGCTACCGGTTAAAATATCGCGTAATAATAAGAGCGGCGCGCAGTCAATTAAGTCAATCCGGTGGTATTCAATTCCGGCACGGAAGGCTTTGATTCGTGCGTTCCAATCGGTTTCGGTAACCGCGGCTGGACAGTCGACTTGAGCTAAGAAATCATTGTATTGTTCATAAGTATCTAAGAAATAGCCGTTATAAATGGCATCATAAACTTGGCGCAAGCGCTTGGTTACGATTTGCTTACCAATATAGAAGACTTCATCATCCAACGATTGAAAGGCGCCACGGCGTTTGTCACCAAGTAAGTCGTGATAGGCTTCATCCGATAATTGGTCGATCTGTTCGTTGACCCAATCAGCTTGAGCTTCATGATCGATGCGGTGTTTAAGTCGTTTGATCAACGTGTTCTTGATAGCTAAGAACCGGTCAGCTGGTTGCATGGCAGTGGGTAAGCTAGTGGCAATCGCTGTGATTTCTGCGCGGGTGAAGAAGACATCGCCGTTGAAGACGATGTTAGTGAACCGCAGCTTGTCAGCCGGTAACTGGTGACAATAGGCGTCAACTTGGGCCATAAAGGCGGCCCCTTCTTGAAAGTCACGAATCGCCGCACTGGTCGCTGGGGCTTGTTGGTCACTTTCGTAGCGTTCAAAGAGACTTTGGACGGTTAGGCCTTGAAAACGGGCACTGAGGAATTCCGCTAACGTCACTTGGCGCATATTACGTTCCCCTAAACTCGGCAAGACCTCCGAAATATAGTGGCTGAATAGCCGGTTAGGTGAGAATAACACCATCTGGTCAGCTTCGAGTGAAGCGCGTGAATGGTATAACAGAAAGGCGATCCGCTGTAAGATCGCGGAGGTCTTTCCAGACCCGGCGACGCCTTGGACGACTAATAGGTCACTGTAAGTATCACGAATGATATCATTTTGTTCTTTTTGAATCGTGGCCACGATGTTTTGCATATAGGCATCGTTTTGTTCTCCGAGAACGGATTGCAGAATCTCATCACCAACGGTCTCGTTCGTATCGAACATGTTGTTGATCTGACCATGATCAATCTGGAATTGGCGTTTCTTCAATAGCTCGGTTGTTTGTTCGCCAGCGGGTGCTTGGTAGGCGACTTTGCCGAGCGTCCCATTATAGTAAACGGAAGAAATTGGGGCGCGCCAGTCGTAGACGAGAAAGTTTTGATGTTCATCGACAAACGAAGCGGTCCCGATGTAGAGGCGTTCGGGATCATCTGCGGGGTCATCTTGGATGTCAATGCGGCCAAAGTAAGGTGAGTTGCTGAGGTCTTTTAAAACACCAACTTGTCGATTTAAGATGGCTTCAGATTCGACAGCTCGTTCGACCATTTGTTTTTGTTGTTGCAGTTCGGCGTTGGTTTCAATCCGGTCATCAACTTCAAAGGTATTGACGGAGTTGTTGTCACCGTAGTTTTTTTGAATGATGTCGGTATCATGGTGGGCCTTAGCCACCAAACGGTCGGTCTCTTTAGCGCGAGCCTTGATCTGTTTAACGACCGTATCTACTCGGCGCTGTTCTTGTTGTTGTTCTTGATCTGGTGTTGTCATTGGCAGCCAGCCTCCCGTTTAAATTCTCGTGTAAATAGCTTGAACAATTCTAGGCGGATTTAGGAGCGCTGTCAATCAAAGCGCCTGCATTTTAACGAATGAATGTGCTTGCAACTAATGCCACTTTATTCTAAGATTATTTTAATAATTCTAATAAAAAACGGGTGACGAGATGCAAGTAGCGTTAGCACAAATTGATATTAAGTTCGGTGATCCAGATGAGAATTATCGTCGCGTTGCGGCCGCAATCAAACAGGCCGCTGTTCAGCAGGCGGATGTGGTCGTTTTGCCAGAAATGTGGAATACCGGCTATGCCTTAACAGCGCTTGACCAATTGGCAGATTTCAATGGCGTTCGGACGCAAACGGTTCTAACTGATTTGGCACGGCAATACCAGATTAATATCGTAGGTGGTTCGGTGGCGGTGGCCCGCAACGGTCACTACTATAATGAAATGTTAGTTGTTAATCGGCAAGGGAAATTACTGAGTCGCTACGATAAAGTCCATCGTTTCGGATTGATGCGTGAAGACCGCTATATTACAGCTGGTCGGACTGAGAATCGATTTGTACTCGATGAGGTGCCAGCGATGGGCGTCATCTGTTATGACATCCGTTTCCCCGAATGGTTACGCAAGCAAGCTGCCCAGGGACCACAAGTAATTTTTGTCTCAGCCGAGTGGCCAACCGTGCGCCTGCCACAATGGCGGCTCCTGTTGCAAGCACGGGCCATTGAAAATCAGGCCTACGTTGTGGCAGTTAATCGCGTCGGTAGTGATCCTGATAATGACTTTGGCGGTCAATCATTAGTGATTGATCCGCTGGGGCAAGTGGTCGCCGAAACGCAGGATCAACCAACTGTGGTGACCGCGACAATAGACTTGCAGCAGGTGGCTGCCGTTCGGGGGAGTATGCCAGTCTTTGCGGATCGGCGGACTGAGTTGTATTAGCATTTAGGATAAAATTGATTTGTTGCTAGTTGGCTTAAATTGCCACTCTGGTTGGCCCAGAATCGGCTGGAACGTGGTGGCCGCGTTTGCGAGCCACAGACCGGTCTCACAAGCCGGGCTTTATCTAAGTCGGAAAATCACCGACTAAGATAAACGACACCACTGAGCCAATTCTGGACCGCTCGGCGTTAACTAACGGAAATTAAAAAATTAACGATTAATTATTTGATTCCTGTTAGTTAGCCGAGAGGTTGGATTCTAAAATGCTCAGCCGTGTCGTTGGCTTTAGTGCGAGTGGGGTGCTCGGACTTAGGCCAAGGCCAGTTTTGAAGACCGCACTTTGGCTTCAAAATGGCCCATGGCGTTCCAGCATTTTAGAATCCAACCGGCAGGCGGCAATTTCAACTAGTACCAAGCGTATTAAAATTAGATAAACGCTAATGATTTTTGAAGATTTCAACAAAAATCATTACTTGAAAAACTAACTTTGACACCAGCGCGCGTAACGCTTACACTAGTATCAAATAATCGTTGAAGAAAAGAACGGTAGGGCGTCCAACCAACAGAGACCTAGCAATTGCTGCAAGCTAGGAGGGACAATCGAATTGGCTTTTTGGAGATTCGGAGTTTAGACCGGGTACCCACCCTTATCGGCGTAATGAGTGGCAGAAACAGTTTCTGCAATTTAGGTGGTACCACGGTAATGCGTCCTAATTGACTAGTAATAGTTGATTGGGATTTTTTTGTATCAATAAATAGGAGGATATTAACATGACAAAAAAAGTATTTTTAACTGGGGATCGCCCCACTGGCCGGTTACACATTGGTCATTATGTCGGGTCATTACGTAACCGGGTCGCGTTACAAAATACCGGTGATTACGATTCATACATTATGATTGCAGATAACCAGGCGTTGACGGATAACGCGCATGATCCAGAAAAGATTCGGAAGAGTTTATTACAAGTGGCGATGGATTACTTGGCTGTCGGGATTGATCCTGAAAAATCAACCATTTTAGTGCAATCGCAAATTCCTGCGTTAACGGATATGATGAACCAATTCTTAAACTTAGTGACGGTGGCGCGTTTGAATCGGAACCCAACCGTTAAAACAGAAATCAAGCAAAAGGCGTTTGGTGAAAGTGTCCCTGCTGGTTTCTTTGTTTATCCGGTGAGCCAAGCTGCCGATATCACTGCCTTTAAAGCCACTACGGTTCCCGTTGGTGATGACCAAGAACCAATGTTGGAACAAACGCGCGAAATCGTGCGGAGCTTCAACCGGACGTATCAACAAGATGTTTTGGTTGAACCAGAAGGCTACTTCCCACCTAAAGGGTTAGGCCGAATTCCAGGGTTAGATGGTAACGCTAAGATGAGTAAGTCTTTAGGCAATGCGATTTACTTGGCTGACGATGCCGATACGGTCCAAAAGAAAGTCATGTCGATGTACACCGATCCTGATCATATCCACGTTGAAGATTCTGGTAAAATTGAAGGCAACGTGGTCTTCACTTACTTAGATATCTTCGGTGAAGATAAAGCCAAGATTGCCGACTTAAAGGCCCAATATCAACATGGTGGCTTAGGCGATGTGAAGATCAAACGTTACTTGATCGAAGTATTGGATGGGGTCTTACGGCCGATCCGCGAACGACGTGCCATCTATGAAGCTGATCCTGCCCAAGTGATGCAGATCTTAAAGGCTGGGACTGCCAAAGCCAACGTGGTTGCGGACCAAACTTGGCGTGAAATGCAAGCGGCCATTGGGATTAATTATTTTGAAAAATAAGGCTTAATAAAAATTGTCGTCACTTAAAAAAAGCGGCGGCAATTTTTTTATTAGAGTGATGCTATGCTTGAAAAAAATTAGAGTGTAAGGTACTATGATATCAACAGCACCTCACACACCTCTTAGCAATGTGGCCCAAGTGAGGACTTTTTTGTACATTGGAGAAAATATAATGGGAAAATATGAACGTGCCGCAACAACAGTTGGGCAGCAAGTCGATATTTTGTTCCAACGAGGGTTGAAAGTTACTAACTCAGAAGAAGTAAAACAAAAACTTGAAAATATTGGTTATTTCAAGTTTAAAGGGTACTGCTTTCCATTCTATGATTCAAAGGATCACTTTGATAATAATGTGACATTTGAGCAAGTGTATGGTGCCTACATGTTGGATCAAAAAATGCATATGTTGTTACTTAGTTTAATCGTACGTGTCGAAACACAGATTAAGTCAAGATTAGGTAATTTTTTAGCGTTAAAATATGATCCTCTCTGCTATGCGGATGATGGATTCTTCCGCGCAATTGACTATAAAACTGATTTTTTAGATAAAATTAGTGATGATGCAAAGAAGGCTGGGACGCGTAATGAATTATATGTTAAACATTATCGAGATGACTACGAGAATACATTTCCGTTATGGGTTGTATTTGAGATGTGTTCGCTAGGAACATTTTCTAAGTTCTTTTCAGATTTACAAACTGAAGATCAAAAGGATTTCGTTAGAGGCACATATGGTGGCTTAACTAATAAAAGGTTGGAGAACTGGCTACATTATTTAACATTGGCGCGTAACTGCTGTGCACATAATAGTCGGACATTTAAACGGACCTTTTCTACTTCGCCTAAATTTTTTAAAACAGATATAACATCTTGTCCAGAATTAAGGAAAGCAACCGTTTTTCCAGCTTTTTATATTTTACGCGAACTGTGCTTCAGTTCAGCATATTATAATTCTTGTATTGATGAACTCTGTGATTATACAAGAACCTTGGAAAATGTCAGTTTAAACGACTGGGGATTTCCTGAAGATTGGTGTGAGGTATTAAAAAAGTAAGCTTTGTCAAGATTAATCTATCTTGTGTCATAATAATATATGTCATTCTAATATTGATTAGTCATGCATATTCGACCGGATCTTTGTTGATTTGGTCGAATATGCATGACTTTTTTATTGTGAAGATTTTTTATGGGAAATTGACTAGTATTTGGTGGCGGTGGGAAGCACCTAATGTATTGCTTGAACCGAGAACTTGCTTGTTGGAATTACCTAAAACATTGACTCTGCAAGTGCTAGCGATTAATGCTAAACTTAATCCCATAATTAATTAGCTAGAGGAGCATCTGAAACGTGACAGAATCAGGATATTGGCAACAAATTGCAGCTAAGGCTCGCGCTGAACAGCGGCCATTTTTTACGATGGCCCCGATGGAAGCCGTTAGTAACACTGTCTTTCGGCAAGTCATCAGTCGTGCCGCTGCCCCCGATGCATTTTTTACGGAATTTGTGTACGCTAAAGGTATTACGAATCCCAAGACGAAGTTTCCGGTACACGGTCGGTTATACGTGGCGCCAGCTGAATCTCAAATGCCGGTGGTTCAACTATGGGGCAACGACCCGGCGGATTTTGCTAGTGCTGCGGTAGCGGTTAAAGCGCAAGGCTATCAGGCGATTGATATTAACATGGGGTGTCCCGATGGTACGGTCATTAAGAATCACGGTGGCAGCGATTTGATTCGTAATCCGCAATGGGCGGTTGATGTGATTGCGGCTGCTAAGTCATCGGGGTTGGCCGTCAGTGCGAAAACCCGTTTAGGCTACAGTAAACTCGATGAGATGCAGACTTGGATTCCGACGTTGCTAGAACAGCACGTGGCGGTGTTGACCGTTCATTTGCGGACGAAACAAGAAATGAGTAAAGTCCCCGCCCATTTTGAGGTGATCGATGAGTTGATTAAGATGCGCGATGCGATTGCACCGGAGACGTTATTGCAAATTAATGGGGACATTGAGAACTATCAGGCTGGAGTGGCTTTAGCCAAAGCGCATCCCGGATTAGATGGCATTATGATTGGCCGTGGCGTCTTCGCGAGTCCGTTTGCGTTTGAGCAACAGCCCCAACCACATTCATTGGCAGAATTATTGGATCTGTTGCGTTATCAATTAGATTTGTTCGACGACTTTAGCCAACGCTACGATGTGCCGCGTTTCCCATCATTAAAACGCTTCTTCAAGATCTATGCGCGTCCAGAGTTAGGCGCGACTGAATTACGCAACGCGATGATGGATGCCAAGTCCACCGCAGAAGCTCGACAGATTTTGGATGAGTCGCCGTTAGCTAACTAGGCGGATTGCCACTCTGGTTGGGTCAGAATCGGCTGGAACGTGGTGGCCACGTTTGGAAGCCAAACTGCGGTCTTCCAAGCCGGACTTTATCTAAGTCGGAAAACCACCGACTAAGATAAACGACACCACTGAGCCAATTTTGACCCGCCCGGCGTTAATTAACTGGCACTTTATGAACGATGTGCATGTTTAGTTTAAGGTACAAGATTAGTCGAGTTGTTGGTTTCTAAAATGATTCATGGCGGCTTAGCGGCTAGTTGGTAGATGCAAATTCAATCTAGTCTGAAAACTGAATTATTTGTAAGAAAGTCCAGCATACAAGTGGTGTGTTGGGCTTTTTTGATGGACTAACCGGTCTGGTGAGACGCGACCGTTGACCATCACACGCTGGGAATTTAATGGTAAAATAAATACAACAGAATGTTTGGTTTTAAGGCGCGACTTTTGAATGATATGATCGCCTTAAGCTAAAATAACCGAGTGACTTAAAATGAAAAGCGAGCGTGGTGTTATGAAGAATTTAGCAATTGTGGACCTGGGATCGAATTCGGCGCGGATGGCCGTTAATCGACTACACCCGAATGGAACGGCGGATGAGATTAAGCGGATTAAAGAGGATACCCGGTTGTCAGAAGGAATGGGCGCACAACACGTATTAAGTGCCACGGCCATTGATCGCACCATCAAAGCTTTGCAACACTTTAAGCGGATCTACTCGCGGATGCCCAATACCGATGTTATTGGGATTACTACGGCCGCGGTTCGGATGGCGCAGAATCAGGCGGCTTTCTTAGCACGGGTTAAAAAAGAAGTTGGTCTGGATCTGAAAGTCCTATCTGGCGATGATGAAGCTTATTATGATTATTTAGGCGTTGCAAACTCGTTGGTCGTCAATGATTGCTTGATTCTCGATACTGGCGGTGCTAGTTGTGAACTGATTCTAGTCAAGGGCGGTCAGGCCAAGCAACTGATCAGTGTGCCGTTTGGCGCGGTTACGTTATCGGAACAATTTGAACTAGATGATGTCGTGCCCTCAGCTAACTTATTTCGAGCGCAGATGTTTCTTCGCAATCGATTGGCAGATATTTGGTGGCTGACGGAAGCCATGCACTTTCCGATTATTTTACTTGGCGGGGCCAATCGGACGTTAGCGCGCATCAATCGTCGACGTCAACAGAAGCTTAAAGTCGAAGATATTCATGGCTATCGCTTAAAGACGGAGACGGTTTATCATACGTTCCTTGACTTCTTGACGCGGTCGCGACTTGGCCGCCAAGATATTTCAGGAATGGAATATGACCGCGCTGACATCATTGTCGGTGGCATGTTGCCATTAGTGACCTTGTTGCAGATGCTTGACAGTGATCGGGTCATCTTCTCTGAAAGTGGCGTGCGCGAAGGCATTATCTCTGAACATTTAAATCAGAAAACGGAACCTAAAGATAAGGAATGATTATATGACGGCTGATTTTCGCCATTTTTATCAAAAGAGCTGGGCGGAACGGACCGCAATCGTGGCCGAAAATGCCCACTTATCGTCAACTGAAGCGGCTTTATTCAAAAAATATTATTTGACGCAACATCATGAGATTATTGAAAATTATTTAACCGATTATCCATTACCCATGGGCGTCGCGGTGAACTTTGTGATTGATGACCAGCCAAGAATTGTCCCGATGGTCACTGAAGAACCGTCCGTGATTGCGGCAGCTAGCAATGGTGCCAAAATTATCAAACGGGCTGGTGGCTTTAAGACGGAATTAAACCAACGTGAGATGATCGGTCAAATCGTGTTAGAACAGTTAGCGGCACCCGAAAAAACGGCAGATTTGATCAAGGCCCATGCACCGGGCTTATTAAAAGTGGCTGATGATGCCCATCCAAGCTTGAAAAAGCGTGGCGGTGGGGCCCGGCAGTTGCGGGTACGGCAGTTAGGTCAAGGTTACTTGTCGATTGATCTGTTCGTTGACGTTCAGGCCGCGATGGGCGCTAATATGCTCAATACCATGTTGGAGGCGGTCGCCAAATCAATCGGTGTTTTAACAAAGACGAATGCGTTGATGAGTATCTTATCTAATTTTGCCACGGCTAGTCTGGTAACGGCGACTTGTGAACTGCCAGTTTCGTTGTTACAAGCCGGTCGTTATGCGGGTGACTTGGTCGCCAAAAAGATTGCATCGGCTAGCACGGTTGCTCAGATTGATCCGTATCGCGCGGCGACCCACAATAAAGGCATCATGAATGGCATTGACGCCGTCGCAATCGCGACCGGAAATGACTGGCGGGCAATTGAAAGTGGTGCCCATGCCTATGCTGCTAAAGATGGTCAGTATCGCGGCATGAGTACTTGGACCACCGATGGCCGAGTTTTAAGTGGCACGTTGACCATGCCGTTACCCGTTGGTGTGGTTGGTGGGTCGATTAAAATTAACGAACTCGCTCAATTGAATCAGCGGTTACTAGGGATTACGACCGCGGGTGATTTAGCGAAGACAATGGCGGCCGTGGGATTAGCCCAGAATTTAGCGGCGTTACGCGCGTTAGTGACAACTGGGATTCAACAAGGCCATATGCACTTGCAACTGAAATCACTAGCGTTGGCGGCCGGGGCAACACCGAGTGAATTGCCTATTATTCTCCAGCGGCTTGAACAAGCGCCACAACAAGATTTAGCGACAACACAACAACTCATTGCCACGTATCGGCAAACAAAGGATGAAAATTAAGATGACTGAATTAAAAGTATCACAACAAGTAAAAGACTTATTAAGTGCGACAAATTCCATTTTCCCAGGTAACGTGACCGTTACATTCGGTGACCAAAAGGCCGGTTATGTACGCCATGACCAAGCGACCCAATTGATGCAGAATGGCGATATTGAAGTGCATGTCAGTGACATTATGGCGCCTAACTATACGGCGTCACACGAAATCATGCACCTCTTACTATTGTTGCAAGGTTTCCCACAGATGACGTTTAACTTAACAACGAACAATGCCCAATTAGATGAACAATTGATGGCGATTGCGACTGAACTTTATGATGCCGTTGCCCATGTGTTGATTGTCCAAAAGCAACGAGAACATGACTTAATCGATAGCGAGATTGAAGATTTATACTTCAAAGGTATTTATGCCACGATTGATCCTGAAGACCCTAATCAAGACGATGCGATGATGACGTTACGGCTATTAACGTTAACGGACTTATTGGTCTTCTTTAATGGTGACTTAGGTGATCAACGTTTGGCTAAGATTGAAGCGGACTTTCCAAAGTCATGGGCCGCAGCTAAAAAGTTGTACGCAGTGATTGATACCAAACCGGTTGAAACGCCATTTGCCATGCGGCGGACAGTTGTTAAATTATTCAAGGCGTTCGATGATCAAATGTTGGACTGGGATTTGCCATTATTGCATGGCAGTGAATTCGTGACGATGCAAAGCGTGCTTAGTGACCGACAACAACGACTAGAAGTGCGTCAGTTGTTCGATATTTATCATTCAGAAATGATTGAAACGGAACAACACACGCGGGCTTTTATCGGCTTGAATAAAGGTGACCGACAAAATGCCTTCGTAATACCAGCACCAGCTGAAAAGCAGAGTGATGACTTCTTTAAGGAATTGTATGGGATGCAGGTTAAGGATTTGTTTGCCCGATTGCATGTGCCGTTTACGACTAGATAGAGTGAGAGGTTCGACGGGTTGCGTCTGAGCATTGCCTAGCCAAACAGTGATACCGGTGAACTTCCGGTATGGCTGCTTGGCGTAGCAAGCGGAGGACGCAGTCGGGCCGAACACGTTTCAGCAAACTAACGCAAAGGAGGTTCTCAAATCATGACAACTAAAGCTCAACAGACCCTACTATCGGCCGAGCACATTGTCTTCATGACTGGTGCCGGGGTCTCGACACCATCAGGAATTCCGGATTATCGATCTAGGAATGGCTTGTACACCGGCCATCATAATGCCGAATATTATCTCAGTCATGCCTATCTCGAGTCTGATCCCATTGGCTTTTACCATTATCTAAAGGAAAATTTGTATCATCCAGAAGCCAAGCCTAACGTTATTCATGAAAAGATGGCGGCGTTGACGCAACGCGGGCAGGCTGGGGTGATTACGCAAAATATTGATAATTTATACCAAGTGGCCGAAACTAAAAATTTAGTCGAATTTCATGGTAACTTGTACCAGGTCTACTGTACGCAGTGTGGACAAGCAGTGCCGTGGGCGGACTACTTAAAGTCACCGTATCATACGACAGACCACGGGTACTTACGGCCCAATGTCGTCTTGTACGATGAGGGGATTAATCAGCAAAATGTTGACCGATCGTTGGCTTTGTTGCGACAAGCTGATCTGGTCGTGATTTGTGGGACCTCGTTTCGGGTCTATCCCTTTGCCGGATTGATCGATTACCGCGCGACTGACGCGAAAGTGATGGCGATTAATGAAGAGCCGTTACAATTGCCATTTGACTTTGAGATGGTCCAATTAAATGCGGTTGAATTTTTTGAAGGACTGACGCTAACATGATTACACTTGGATTAACGACTTGGACAGAACATCCTAGCTTGCTGGGTGGTACGGATAACTTAACATTGACGGAATATTCAGGAGTGCTACCAGTTGTCGAGGTTGATACCCCATTTTATGGGATTCCGAAAGTTAGTACCGTGGCTAAATGGCAAAAAGAAGTTCCAGCCAAGTTCCAATTTATTTTAAAAGCTAATCAGACAATGACGCTGCATGATACTTATGAAGATGGCCTTTCGATGGACGATTTAAAGACGGCTTATCGTGAATACCGCGCGATGTTGAAACCGTTAATTCAGCATGGTCAGTTGAAGGCCGTCTTATTCCAATTTCCACCGTTTTTCGAACGGTCAACGCGGAATTTCCATTATTTACAGCGGATGGTGCAGTGGTTGCCAGGCGTGCCGATTGCGGTCGAGTTTCGGAATCAAAGCTGGTATGAAGCCGGTGTTAAGGATTCGGTTTTTGATTTTTTGAAAGATTTAGGCCTGATTCATGTCATTGTCGATGAACCGCACGCCATGAATGATGGGGTATCAATGGAACCCGTTGTGACCAGCCCTAAATTAGCAATTATGCGACTCCATGGTCGTAATCAGCAAGGTTGGTCAGCTAAAGGAAAAGATTGGCGCGGTCAACGCACGTTGTATCGTTATAATGAGACGGAGTTGATGGCCTTTAAGACAATGGTCGAAGACTTGCAGCCCCAGACGGATGAAGTCTGTGTGATCTTTAATAATAATTCCGGTGGTGATGCCGCGGATAACGCACTGGCTTTAAAGGATCTATTGGGCGTGTCATTCGGTGATCTAGGGCCGCAGCAGTTGGACTTGTTCTGATAAAAGAACACTTAAAAAACAGTGGTCAAGTCATGGATTATGATACCCTGAACGTATGGAAAGACTGATTAATCAAGGGGGTATCAGACATGACAGAATCAGAAGACAGTTGCAACTTATCATTAGACCGGCGTAAGTTTGCTGAAATGGTCGTTAGCTCACATCAAGTTTCGGATGATTTAGATCCCGAAGCAATTGTGAAACGTAAGTTAACACTTTATTTATCCGCGTATTATTTAGCGGATCGGTTTAATAAGCTAGAAAATGCCCATTTTGAAGGGGCAATGAATTCAGAACGTTATCAGAAGCTATTGACTGAACTTAAAGATGAGAAGTTCGGTGACTGGTAAAGCGAATAAGGTTGAAGAGCATTCACATTTGTGGGTGCTTTTTTTGTGTTCTTAGGTACATCCAAGTCATAGCTTAAAGTGTCATCTCATATTCAAGGTCAGTTTTAGACTTAGTTTTCTTGGCATTCTTAATATTTTTTGTTGAAAAATATAATATTTTCGATATTTTAGCCGTATAATGAGTTTATGGGTTAACTATACGAACATTATAAGTTAAAGCTACTGTTTGAATGATGAGGGGTTCTTAGAATGGCAAAAAAAATGGGATCAAAATTGCATTATAAGATGTACAAACAGGGACGTTTCTGGGTCTTTGCAGGTCTAACGTTATTAACTTGGCAGATTGGGAATACAACGACTGCCCAGGCGGATACAGCTGGGACGACTGCTAAGCCGGCAACTGCCACGACTCAGGTGGCAGCGGCAACTACTAGTGGTGAGGGTAACAGTGTCAAGTTGTCAGCCACACCAGCATCGACACAATCTAATTACAGTCAGGCGGAGTCGGCTACGACCAGTACTGATAGCACTGCCAATAGTTCGGAAGCTGCTAGTTCGGCCGCCAGTAGTCAGCAATCTCAATCTGGCGCAACTGAATCTCAGTCGGTAACATCAGGAGCTAGTTCAGCAGCTCAAAGTCAAACTGATGGTAACAGTCAAAGTGCGACTAGTCAGTCGAGTCAAGCAGTGGCCAGTGTAGTACCGAAAGATCAATCAAGTGATGTGGCACCTGCAAGCTCAGCCGTGATGAGTGCTAAGGATAATAATACAAAACAATTGACTGTTGAACAGGCTGCATCAACGGCGACTACCGGTCAAACTAGTCAAGTTGCTAAGGCAATGGTCACCAGCCAAGCCCCCAGACAACTTAGTCGTAGTGCTTTATTACGCGATACTGCGGTATCAACGGCTATTAAAGGCGTTAATGGTGACGTTGCCTGGTCATTTGATGCTAGTAACGGGGCGTTAACCTTAGGCGGTGGCACGCTTGGTAGTCCCGACTTTACGTATACCGATGCAGACAACGCTCTCCAAAAATTGAATCGTGATGATATTAAGTCGATGGCAGTGACTGGAAAGTTAGTGGTTACTGGCCTGAATGGTGTGGGCTTGTTTTCATATTTGAGTAATGGGGTCACCGGCCTGAATCAAGTTGATGTTAGTCAGGCTACTAGTTTGAATTCTATGTTTTTTGGTTCGAAGCTAGATGATGTCGTTAATCTGAATGGATGGGATGTCCATAGCGTTACCGATATGTCGAAACTATTTTCCTATACGACCGGTGTAACTGATATCGAAGTCAATGACTGGCATACCGATAACTTAGCTAATATGGATGGGACGTTTTTAAGATCAAGTGATTTGGTTACAGTTAATGCAACTAACTGGAATACAAGTAAAGTCGAATATATGTCGGAACTCTTTGAGAACTCAGAGAAGTTAGCAAATGTGGATGTTAGTAAGTGGAACGTTAGCAAGGTAACTACGTTCTGGCGAGCTTTTTATGGCACAACGGCATTGAAGAATATAGATGTTAGTTCTTGGACGCCTATAAGTGCGACGATTATGGCATCTATGTTCGAATTCTCAGGTGTGACATATCTTGACTTAAGCACTTGGAACATGACAAAGGTAACTGACAATAGTGAAATGATGGGGTATGCGTCAGGTCAAGGTAATACTTTTGATCTGGTTGAGTTAAAGGTCAGTCCGACATTTAAATTTATTTCTGAGGACTTCTCTTGGTATAACAATATCGGTCAAGTTACGACATACCCATATACGGGTAAATGGGTTAATGCGCGCACGAGTGAAGTTTTAACGTATCAAGAGCTTGATGATTTTTATCGGAAAGGCGCTACAGGTACTGCTGAGACCTATCTTGCTCAAGAAGATTATAGCGATCGGACCCAATTGACGGGACAAGACATTAATATCTATCAGAATACCGATTGGAGCGTGATATCTGGGATTGCTAGCCTGAAAGATGCGCGTGGTGAAGACGTGTTTAACTTTGACCCCAGTCAGTTTAGTTATACTGGTTCAGTTAATCAAACTAAGTTAGGTCAGTATCCAATAACGTTGACCTATACTAGCGCACTAGGTAATCAATTTTCGGCGCCAATTAATGTCAATGTTATTGAACGTAAAAGTAAAGCGACTATCGGTGGCCAAGATGTCACTGTTGTTATAGGGTCAGACGCAGAAGCCAACTTGGCGGCAATGCAAGCTGTAATTCCAAAATTACTCACTGGGACTATTGATAGTGGTAGTCCCATGGTTGTTGGCCAGGACCAGGTACAAGTTATTGAAAGTTATGCGGATGGTAGTCCGATAACAACTAATGATTATACGATTCCTGCTGTTTATAAGTTTGTTTTTAGTTATCGCAATACAGATGATGTTTTGCTAACACAAACTAGTTTTTTAACCTTGGTTGAAAGTCAGGCTAAGATTAATTTAAAAGCACCAACGATTATTATTGGACCAACTGCTAAATTATCAATAGCTGATTATTTCGATAACCTGATAAATGCTGCTGGGCAATCAGTTGATGACGCTGCCGGTGTTACGTTTACTGGTGTGGATAAAGTTGATTTAACTAAAGCTGGCGATTATACCATCTCAGCTGATTACACGGATACGGTTGGTAATCTGGTCACAGCGACAACGACGGTTCGCGTGATTGAAAATACGGCAACGTTAAACTTAACGGCTCCAACCCAGCCATTAATTGCCGGACCAAAAACAACCTTTGACCCGACAAGTGTCATTACCACCGCCGTAACTGCCATGGGGACTGACATGACAACAGCGAATGGCTTAACTATCGATAACACGGTTGATCCGCAAAAAGCCGGGACTTATACGGTAACGGTCAGTTATCAGGATAACTCTGGCAATCAGTTGACGAAACAAGTTCAAATCGTCGTTGTTTCTAGTCGGTTAGCCTTGACTGTGCAACCAACGACTGAATTAATTGTTGGCGAACCTTTGGATCTAGCCGCTCAACTCATCACCGCAAAAGATGCGACGGGGCAAGCGGTAGCACTAGCAGACCTGACAATTGACTTGAGCCAATTGAATACGGCCAAAGCAGGGACCTATCCGGTGGCGGTAAGCTATACCGATGCTTATGGTAATACGTTGCAACGAGTCTTGACGGTAACGGTAAAAGCTAGTCCAATTGCGATTCAAACAGTGCCACAAGTTAACTTATTACTTGGGGATAACTTTGAGCCAACTAGTGCGGTTACATCTGCTACCGGCATAGATGGTCAACCGCTAGCTAAGACGGCGTTAAGCTACGACGTCAGTCAGGTTAATCTCAAGCAAGGCGGCACTTACACGATGTGGGTCAGTTATCGTGACCAATATCAAAATACAGTCAAGCAACCCATAACGATTAATGTGAGTGCGCTGAGTTTGGAATTAACGGATGCCCTAACTGTGACTCAAGGGACAACCTTTGATCCAGCGAGCCTCGTTAAACTGGCGACGAATGCGCTAGGTCAAGCGATCTCAGCTAGTCAATTAACGATTACTGGAACGGTTAACACCACTGTGCCCGGCAAGTATCAGTTGCAAGTGACGAACCAAGATCGATTTGGCCATCAACTGACTAAGTCAATGACGGTTACGGTGTTGGCGTCAACGCCTGATCCTGAGGTGCCGACTGATCCAAGTACACCAACTAATCCAGAGACACCAACTAATCCAAGTACACCGACTAATCCAGAAACACCGACTGATCCCGGTACAACGCCAACACCAGATCATCCGAATAATGGTGGAATCGTGACGCCCCCAACTGATGTAGACCAGCCAGATCAACCAATCGTCTCACCGGCCAAACATGGCACCAAGCAAGCTGTTAAGACGGTTGTTAAGGTCAAGTCGGCTAATCAAAAGACTGGTCAATCTGTCATTAAGACTGGCCTTAAGCAAAGTCAACTGACTGCTGCTACGATTAAATCCGCAACAACGACGCAAGTAGCAATGGCTACCATTGATTTGGCAGCGACGACGCAATCAGTGACGACGAAATCAGTAACGGCAACAATCAAACCAGCAGCAACAACTCAAGCAGTAATGGTCACAAATAAATCGGCAACAACGCAATCAGCGATGGCGACGATTAGACCAGCCAAAGCACAATTAAAGGCTGTCGATAAATTAACTGTTGGCAAGCAGGCGATGGTGGAAAAGCCGTTACCACAAACGAGTGAAACCAAACCTTCACTAACAGGCACCATTTTATTAGCGACGACAGCAGTTTTAGCAACCTTAGGAATTACATTGAAACGGCGCCATAATTAGAATTAACTTGAATAAGTTCAATCATCATGCAATCACCAAGTTTAGCAGACTTGGTGATTGTTTTTGGTTAGGATTAAAGCTTAGTCATTGTTGAGTAGTGAGCAAGCGGCCTAGGCCGATCGTTAGCGGAAGTGCATGGTTGCGTTAACGTGAAAACGCCAATGATGCCTATCATAACAACACCTTTAGACTTAAATGTACATACATTTTCGCGCAACGAAACTTGCTGTGAACTGGAATATCAAAGTGTTCTTTCTGTGTACTTCCGCACAAAAACGGTAGTAAAAGCGCTTTCAATCCGATATGATTTGCTTGTAGAAAAATAAAAGGAGTTGAAACCATGTTACTAACAGTTATCTCATATGCCATGATTGTCGTCTTCATGTTCATTATCATGAAGAAGAAATTATCACCATTTACCGCCTTAGTATTGGTTCCATTAGTTTTCGCCATTATTGCGATGGTCGCCGGCGTTGCCAAAAAAGGTACAATCGGTGATTTCGTCCTCGAAGGGATCAAGACCACTGCCAACACCGGGATCATGCTATTATTTGCGATTCTTTATTTCTCGATTATGCTGGACGCGGGGTTATTTGATCCCATCACCAAGAAGATGATTCTCTTCGCTAAAGGTGATCCAATGAAAGTCCTAATGGCCACAGCCATCGTTGCGGCGGCCGTTTCCTTGAACGGGGATGGGACGACTACCACCTTGATTTGTTGTTCGGCTTTTATTCCGATTTACAAGAAGTTAAACATGCGAATGATGAACTTAGGGGTTTTGGTTATCTTACAAAACACGATCATGAACTTACTCCCATGGGGTGGGCCAACTGCACGAGCAATGGCCGTCTTAGATGTTGATGCCAGTATCTTAGCTTACGTGATGCCTGGGATGATCTTAGCCTTACTTTACGTCACCTTTATCGTTGCGCCTAGTATGGGTCGTAAAGAACGTAAACGCTTAGGTATTAAAGAATTATCACCAGCTGAAATCGATGCGATGACCCAAGTCACTGATCCAGATGTTGCTGAGATTCGTCGGCCAAAGAACTTTGCATTCAACGGTATCTTAACCATTGTTTTGATTGCTTGGTTAGTTGCCGGTTCATTCATCAAAGCTTTAGAAATGCCACCATTGTTGCTCTTCTTAGTCGGAACTTGTATCGCGTTGATGGTCAACTATCCAAAGCTCAAAGACCAATCCAAGCGAATTGGTGCTAACGGTGGTGACGCCGTGCAAGTGGTTATCTTAGTCTTCGCGGCGGGGGTCTTCATGGGTCTCTTCCAAGGAACTGGGATGGCGACGGCTTTGGCTCAAAGCTTTACCCAAATTATCCCGCATCAATTAGCCGGTTTCTGGGGCTTAGTGATTGCTGCGATTTCTGCTCCTGGGACTTTCTTCCTATCAAACGACGGGTTCTACTTTGGGGTCTTGCCAGTCTTAGCTCAAGCTGGGCGGGCATACGGCTTTACCAACATGCAAATGGCGCTCGCTTCTTTGATGGGTCAAGCGTTCCATTTACTCAGTCCATTAGTAGCCTTTATCTACTTGTTACTACGTTTAACTGGTTTGGACATGGGGGCTTGGCAAAAGGAAACCGCCAAGTACGCACTCGGCGTCTTCGCCATCTTCGTGGTTACGATTCTCTTGACCGGCCACATGCCATTCTACATTCCACAATGAGTTTAATTCGGTAACGCAACGCCATTGACCCGCAACCTGCTTAGCCGCGTAAATGGCCAATAAGCAAGCTGCGGGTCAACTCATAGGATGTCGATAGAACATTAAAAGAACAATCTGAATCAACATTTGGTTATATGATGGAAGCAAGGGTTCAGCGGCAATGAGTGGTCAGTTTTAAATTGTAAGCGATTTACCAGTTGCCGCTGACTAAACAAATTAAAGGAGTGATCCGCATGGCTAGTTTTTGGCAAACGTTATTTCATCACGAAGCGGCCAGCGCCCCGGCCGACCAGCCGGCGGTGACACCGACTGTGCCGGCTGAACCAGCTGAAACGTGGGTGACCGTCCCGAAGTACTTGGAAGTCGATCCACATGACCATCTCATTCCAAGTCTGATTGCTGCCAGCGTGACGGCAACCGCGGTTCCCGATAGTCAGTTAGTGTTAAAAAAGCTCTATGTGCAAAATCCGGAAGCCCAGCTTGTTAGCGTTATTGCGAGCAGTTGTGCTTTAGCTACCGGCGACGGTCAATTCGTCGTCAAAACAATCAGAAAGCGAGTTGACCAGCACTAATGTTACGTAAATTTAAGATCACCATTGATGGTAAAGAATACTTGGTTGAAATGGAAGAAATCGGCGGTGTGGCGCAACCAGTTGCCCCAGTCGCCGTGGCACCCGCACCAACTGCCGCGCCACAACCTGCAACTACCCCCGCACCAACCCCAGCGTCTGCCCCGAAAGCAGCACCCGCTGACGTGGCCGATGCGATGGATGCACCGATGCCAGGGACGATTATTAAAGTCCTAGTTAAACCAGGTGACCAAGTTACTGAAAACCAGCCATTATTAGTCTTAGAAGCAATGAAGATGGAAAATGAAATCGTTGCCAATCGAGCTGGCGTTGTGGAAACATTATTTGTCGATAAAAATGACACGGTGAATGCCGGTGACGCGCTGATTAAGATCAGCTGAAAGGAGTAAGCATGTGGAAACCTTAATTCAGGGGATTACCTCAATTACCTTAGGCCAAATCGCGATGATGCTGATTGGTGGCATCTTGATGTATTTGGGTATCAAAAAAGAATATGAACCAACACTGTTAGTTCCAATGGGGCTGGGGTCCATTCTGGTTAACTTTCCAGGGACCGGGGTTTTAACCCAAACTGTCGGTGGCACCAAAGCCGAAGGGGTCTTGGATGTCCTCTTCAAAGCCGGAATCACGACCGAATTGTTTCCACTTTTAATCTTTATTGGGATTGGTGCGATGATTGATTTTGGACCATTATTACAAAATCCGTTCATGCTCTTATTTGGCGCTGCGGCGCAATTTGGGATTTTCTTCGTTATTATCGTGGCCGTCTTATTTGGTTTCGATATTAAGGAAGCAGCTTCTATTGGGATTATCGGCGCCGCGGATGGTCCAACCGCCATCTTCGTTTCGAACCAGTTAGCAGAGAATCTGCTGGGGCCGATTACCGTGGCGGCGTATTCGTACATGGCGTTGGTACCGATTATCCAACCGGCCGCTATTAAAGCTGTCACGACTAAGAAGGAACGCCAAATTCGGATGACTTACAAAGCCGAAAGCGTTTCGAAGCAAACCAAGATTCTCTTCCCAATTATCGTCACGATTTTGGCCGGCTTTATCGCCCCAATCTCATTACCATTGGTCGGTTTCTTAATGTTTGGAAACTTGCTGCGGGAATGTGGGGTCTTAGACCGCTTATCCAATACCGCGCAGAATGAATTGGTTAACATTGTCAGTATCCTGTTAGGGTTAACGATTTCCGTTAAACTGCAGGCTGACCAATTCTTAAACTTACAAACGTTAATGATTATCGCCTTTGGACTCGTGGCCTTCGTTATGGATTCCATCGGTGGGGTCTTGTTCGCCAAGTTATTGAACGTCTTCCGGAAAGAAAAGATCAATCCAATGATTGGGGCCGCCGGTATTTCGGCCTTCCCAATGTCTAGTCGGGTGATCCAAAAGATGGCGTCCGAAGAAGATCCAAAGAACTTTGTCTTAATGTATGCCGTTGGTGCCAACGTTTCTGGTCAGATTGGCTCAGTTATCGCTGGTGGCCTGTTGCTATCATTCTTCATGTAAAGGGAGGCTAACACCATGATTCATAATTTAGAAATCGCATTTGAACTAATGGGATTTGGGATGGGTGGCGTGTTCTTAGTCCTCTTCGTCATTTACCTGATTTCCAAGCTCTTGATCAAAGTCTTTCCAGCTAAATAAGTAGCTAATAGTTGCCACTCTGGTTGGTCCGGAGCAATGCTGGAACGTGGTGGCCACGTTTGGAAGCCGAAGTGCGGTCTTCCAAGCCGGGCTTTATCTAAGTCGAAAAATCATCGACTAAGATAAACGACACCACTGAGCATTGTCCGGCCCGCCCGGCGTTAATTCGGTTGATAGCTTGGTGAATCGGTCATGAGATTAGAAGTTAGCTTTTAAAGCCGACTTAAATTTAAGTAGCTGCTAGCGCAGGAAAATCTGGATTGATGCTCAGTGGTGAAATTTTACTTGGCCGGGCGATCTATCCCGGACTAGTAAAAGCCCGGCTTGTGAGACCGTACTATGGCTCACAAACGTGGCCACCACGTTCCAGCGTCAATCCAGATTTTCCGGAGCGACAATAAAACAACGACACTTTTGGAGGTGACGGCATGCAACTTAAACGACTGTGGTTCGACATTAATCCGACAGCGAAACGACAATGGCAAACACTATTGACGCAGGCGGGCTTAATGGCGGATGAGCAAGTTGATTATACGATCGGTTTATACGATGATGACAACTTGGTCGCGACTGGTTCGCTTTATCAGAACATTATTAAATGCGTGGCCGTTGCCACAACGGAAACGCACCAAAATTTATTAGCCCCGCTAATTAAAGCGTTACTTGATCAATTAGATGAACAGCAACAGTCACAGGCCTTTGTCTATACCAAGCCATGTACAGCTCCGTATTTCGAAGCGCTCGGATTTAAAGCCGTGGTCGCCACGACGCACGTGGTCTTGCTTGAACGCGGGTACCCGGATCTGAATGCCTACCAATTGTTATTAGATCAGCGGAAAGTTACGAGTACTAATGCAGGGGCGATTGTGATGAATGCCAATCCGTTTACGAATGGCCATTTGCATCTAATCCAGACTGCTTTAGCAACTTGCGATGTGGTTTACGTCTTCGTTGTTTCCGAAGACCGGTCGCAATTTGATACGCAGGCAAGGTTAAAGATGGTCCAACAAGCCGTTGCTGACCAGCCGCGGGTGATTGTGTTGCCAACAAATCATTATTTGGTAGCCAACGCCACGTTCCCAGCGTACTTCTTGAAAGATCAGGCAGACTTAGCGGTCGCTAAAGAACAAGCACAACTCGATGCCACGTTATTCTTACGTAAAATCAGTCCAATCTTGGACATTCATCACCGGTTTGTCGGTGACGAGCCTTATTCGCCCGTTACCAAAGTCTACAATGACCAGTTGGCGCAAGTCTTAACTGGTCAACTGCAATTGACTGTTGTCCCACGATTGACAGTCGATGCGCAACCCGTCAGCGCCACGAAGGTGCGGCAAGCACTCGCGGCTAATGACTGGGACACCGTTAAAAAACTAGTGCCAGCCACTAGTTATCACTATTTGAAGGGGAGTCAACCACATGCAAACAGCTAAAACCGTCACGGTGGGGACCATGGAATCTAGCGACATTATGATTACCTTAAAGCCCAACGCCAGTGGCATTACCATTGACCTCGACAGTAACGTTAAGAAACAATTCGGTGCGCATATTACAGCACTGATGACTGAAGTTTTACAAAAATTAGGCATTAATGATATTGCCGTTGAAGCTGTTGATAAAGGCGCCTTAGATTGCACGATCAAGGCCCGCACGATTGCAGCAGCTTATCGCTTACAAGGCAAGACGGATTACGATTGGGAGGCGTTGAACTCATGGAACGTTTAAGAAGAACAATGATGTTCGTCCCCGGGGCGAATCCAGCAATGTTACGCGATGCCGTCTTATATGGGGCCGATTCAGTGATGTTTGACCTTGAAGATGCCGTTTCACTAAAAGAAAAAGATACGGCGCGGGTCTTGGTTTACTCAGCATTGAAAACGTTTGATTATTCATCAGTTGAAACGGTCGTGCGGGTTAACGCCTTAGATGCTGGTGGTAAGCAAGATATCGAAGCGATGGTCCTGGGGGGCATTAACGTCATTCGGTTACCAAAGACGGAAACCGCGCAAGATATTATCGACGTAGATGCCGTGATTACCGCGGTGGAAGCTAAATACGATATTCCAGCCGGTACCACCCATATGATGGCGGCCATCGAATCCGCAGAAGGCGTTTTGAATGCGCGTGAAATCGCCAAAGCTTCCGACCGGATGATTGGGATTGCGCTGGGCGCTGAAGATTATGTGACGAGTCAAAAGACCCGCCGTTATCCAGATGGGGCGGAATTGTCCTTTGCTCGTAACTACATCTTACATTCCGCTCGGGCTGCCGGAATTGCAGCGATCGATACGGTTTATTCCGATGTTGATAATGAGGAAGGCTTGCGTCATGAAACAGAATTGATCAAGCAACTTGGGTTTGATGGCAAGTCCGTCATCAATCCGCGTCAGATTCCAGTAATCAATGGCATTTATGCGCCAACCGTTAAAGAAGTGCAAAAAGCCCAAGAAGTCATGGCGGGGATTCGTGAAGCCGAAGCCAAAGGGTCTGGTGTGATTGCAGTTAACGGCCAAATGGTTGATAAACCAATTGTTGAACGGGCCGAACGGGTCTTAGCCTTAGCCAAGGCCACTAATATGGAGGTGGACTAAGATGGTTGAAAATAAATTAAAACGTGAGATTCCGGCTAAATATGCCGACCAATACGGCGTTTATGATGGCGAATTTGCCCATATCGACAGCTATCAGGCCGCCACTAAAACCATTAAACCGATCAAACCTAACGAGAGTAAACTATTAGGCAGTATCCATGAAGCCATCGTCAAGACTGGCTTAAAAGATGGCATGACGATTTCCTTCCATCATCATTTCCGCGAAGGCGACTTTGTGATGAACATGGTCTTGGCCGAAATTGCCAAGATGGGGATCAAGAACTTGTCGATTGCCCCTAGCTCAATTGCAAATGTGCATGCACCGTTGATTGATCATATCAAGAATGGCGTGGTTACCAATATCACGTCGAGTGGGTTACGAGACAAAGTTGGCGCCGCAATTTCGAGTGGCATTATGGCGAATCCAGTCGTGATTCGGTCGCACGGTGGTCGTGCGCGGGCCATTGCCAGCGGTGACATTCATATTGACGTGGCTTTCTTAGGCGCGCCAAGTTCTGATGAATACGGTAATATCAATGGGACTAAAGGCAAAGCGACTTGTGGGTCATTAGGTTACGCGATGGTTGATGCGAAGTATGCCGACCAGGTTGTGGCGATTACTGACAGTTTGATGCCATATCCGAACACGCCGATTAGCATTCCGCAAACGGATGTTGATTACGTGGTCCAAGTTGATGCGATTGGTGATCCAGATGGGATTGCGAAGGGCGCAACTCGGTTTACGAAGAATCCGAAAGAATTATTGATTGCTGAATATGCCGCTAAAGTGATTACCGCATCGAGCTATTTCAAGAACGGCTTCTCCTTCCAGACTGGGAGTGGCGGTGCGGCCTTAGCGGTTAGTCGCTTCCTCCGCCAAACAATGATTGACGAAGATGTTAAAGCGAGCTTTGCATTAGGCGGGATCACCAATGCGATGGTCGAAATGCAAAAAGAAGGCTTAGTCGACAAGTTGATCGATGTGCAAGACTTTGATCATCCGTCAGCCATCTCCCTCGCTGAAAATGCAGATCATTACGAAATCGATGCCAATATGTATGCGTCACCACTGAGCAAGGGTGCGGTCATCAATCAACTAGATATTGCCATTTTATCCGCACTGGAAGTTGATACTGACTTCAACGTGAACGTTATTACTGGTTCTGATGGGGTGCTTCGCGGCGCGTCTGGTGGCCATTCTGACACTAGTGCTGCTTGCAAGTTGAGTATGGTGATTGCACCGGTTGTCCGGGGCCGCATCCCAACTATCGTGGACGCTGTGACGACGGTCGTTACTCCAGGTTCTAGTGTGGACGTTGTCGTGACAGAATTGGGAATTGCCATTAATCCGGCACGTCAAGACTTAGTCGAAATGTTCAAAGACTTAAAAGTGCCGCAACTGACGATTGATGATTTAAAAGATAAAGCTTATGCGATTACCGGTGTGCCTGAAAAGATCGAATACGGTGACCAAACAGTGGCTTTAATTGAATATCGCGATGGCAGTTTGATCGATGTGGTCAAAAATGTCTAGCACGTTCCAAAATCTAACTGGTCCCGAAATCACGTTGCCACAAATGTTAGCAACCCGTGATTGGCGCGCGGCGGAGCAGTTAGCCGTCTTGCAAGCCCATCCAAGTGCGACGCTCGTCTGGTCATCAGTCCGGATCCCCGGACCGATTAAGACGGGACCGCAATTGACCCAGCAGTATCAAGCAATTATGACTAGTCTGACGCACCAATATGGCGCTGCTGTCCTAGTTCAGATGAGCTTTGATCGGCCAACGGGTTTTGAATTCTACTTGGTCTTGGATGTGCCGGCCGCGCAAGTGAAACGGGCGTTGATCCAGTTTGAACAGCAAGCTGGCTTTGCCCAATTATGTGATCTGGATGTGTTGACCTTGGACGCTGGCAATTTAACGCAAACCAGTCGTCACGGACTCGCCTTACCCGTCCGGCCGTGCCTGATTTGCGGTGGCGATGCCAAGGCTTGTAGCCGGTCACGAAAACATGGGTTATTGGAAGTCCAACAAGCCGTTGATGGTTTAATTACAGAAGGGTGGCGAGAAGTTTGAGTCAAAAAGTTGAAATGATGGAAACTGTTTTGCGGGATGGTCAACAGAGCCTGATTGCCACCCGGATGCCGATTAGTGATATGTTACCGATCTTGGACAAGATGGATCAAGCCGGCTATCACGCGCTTGAAGTGTGGGGCGGGGCCACCTTTGATTCCTGCTTGCGGTATTTGAATGAAGATCCGTGGGAACGTCTACGCGAGATTCGTAAGCATGTCAAACACACCAAGCTCCAAATGTTATTACGTGGGCAAAACATTCTTGGCTACAAGAACTATGCTGATGATGTGGTCGAAACCTTTGTCCAAAAGTCGATCGAAAATGGAATCGATATTATTCGGATGTTCGATGCGCTAAATGATACGCGTAATCTACGTACTGCTTTAGCGGCCACCAAGAAATACGGTGGTCATGCGCAGATGACGATTTCGTATACCACGAGTGACTTTCATACGATTCCATACTACGTTAAGCTAGCAAAAGAAATGGCTGATATGGGAGCTGATTCCTTGTGCATCAAGGATATGGCCGGTATTTTAACCCCACAACGGGCTTATGACCTCGTCAGTGAATTAAAAGCGACGATTGAGATTCCGATTGAAATCCATACCCATGCGACTTCTGGCATTGCGGATATGACTTATATCAAGGCCGTGGAAGCCGGCGCTGATATTATTGACACCGCTAGTTCACCATTTGCTGGGGGGACAAGTCAACCAGCGACCGAATCAATGTTAGTGGCGTTAAAAGATCTCGGTTATGATGTGCCAGTTGATCAAACATTGGCCGCTGAAATTGCCGAATACTTTGCCCCCATTCGTGACCGTTTTCGTCGTGATGGCGGCTTAAATCCTAAAGTAATGGACGTTCAACCAAAATCCTTGCGGTACCAAGTGCCGGGTGGGATGTTGTCTAACTTATTGGCCCAACTGAAAGATGCGGGTCAAGAAGACTTGTACGAACAAGTCTTGGACGAAGTGCCGAAAGTGCGTGGCGACTTAGGCTATCCACCATTAGTGACACCATTGTCACAAATGGTTGGGACGCAAGCATTGATGAACGTGATGAGTGGCGAACGCTATAAGTTGATTCCAAATGAAATCAAAGATTACGTGCGTGGCTTATACGGCCGCCCGCCAGTAGCGATTGCACCTGATATGATCAAGACCATCATTGGCGACGAACAGCCGATTACCACGCGGCCGGCTGATGATATCGCGCCACAATTACCGGGCTTTAAAGCCGAGATTGGCGACTATGCACATAGCATGGAAGACATCTTGATCTATGGGTTATTCCCAGATCAAGGCCGTGATTTCTTAGGTCGGCGTGAAGACCGATTCTACGATGTCCCCGTGCAAAAAATCGATTTGAGTTTTGCACCAGAAGTCTAACCGACTGAAACAACCCGCAGCCAGCTTGCACCACTGGTTACGGGTTTTGTTGTTTGAAAATGGGTTAAGTTAGCCGCTTCGGTTGGTCTGGATTGACGCTGGAACGTGGTGGCCACGTTTGTGAGCCAAAGAGCGGTCTCACAAGCCGGGCTTAGTCTAAGGCTGGGGAAAAAGCACCCAGCCTAAGTCTAACGACACCACTGAGCGTCATCCAGCCCGCCCTACGCTAATAACGGTTAGCAATTAAAGCCGGTATGACAAGCACAGTTAGTCGGTGTGCGATTGTGTTGACTGTTTAGCTGATGAGTTAGCGTTAGCGAATTACATTGTAAAGCATGACAAATTTTACTGTCACTGACCAGCAATTGTTAGATTTTGAATTGGTTCGTCATAAAATTAGGTTGTAAACCCTTAAAATGTAAGCTGACTGTAACGGAAACGCTTTCGTGGTCTGATATAATGGAGGGTGACTGAGATTAGTATTAGTTGGTATCGATAAGCATTAAGTCATAAATGATTATTGATTAACGTCGGGCGGGCCAGAATTGGCTCAGTGGTGTCGTTTGACTTAGCCGGTGATTTTCCGGGTTAGTCAAAGCCCGGCTTATGAGACCGCCCTGTGGCTCATAAACGCGGCCACCACGTTCCAGCCGATTCTGGACCAACCAGAGTGGCAAGTAAAATGAATCCTAATCTCACGGGTCGTAAGATGAACGGAGGGGACCGCATGGATGCTATCGTGCAAGCTGTTGCTAATAATTTGGATTTATCCCAGAACCAGCCCCTAAAAGATTTGGTCTTTGAAGCATTTCGGAAGACAATTATTTTAGGAGATATTCCGGCGGGCACCCGGATCAATGAAAAGAAATTCGCTGAAGAACTCAACGTTAGTCGAACCCCGATTCGCTATGCATTACGGCGACTGGCAGAAGAGGATTTGGTTGCCAGCGCGCCGGGGGTCAGCACGATGGTCAAAGGTATCACGGTCAAAGATGCCTATGAAATCTTTGATATTCGCAAAGAACTTGATTCACTCGCGACTCGTAAAGCCATGTCACAAATGACGACGGCTGACTTTGAAGAACTACGTAAGTTACTTGAACGAACGGAAGCCGAGCTTGATGAAGTCCCTGACCAAACCGTCGTTAGCTACTTTACCGACTTTAATCAATTTATTTATAATCACTGTGACATGCCCCATCTGGTCACGATTGTTTTCAAATTACAGGCATACCTCGTCTATTTTCGGGACATTTCGATCATGTCACGGGAACGACGAGCGTTAGCGCTGCAAGAACATTGGCGGATCTACCAAGCGATGGTTAATCACGATGAAGTTCAAATCAATTTAATTATTCGCGAGCATTTAGGTCAGTCACTGCAATTTATCATTAAAGAGATGAGGGAACGACACCTTGATTAAAACGACTCCAATGACCGATACGCTGACGTTGATCAGCCGCTTCGCCCAACAATCGCTCGTCGCTGAAGTGTCACTAGCGCCCAAGCCGGGCCTAGTTGATCCGTTTTCAGCCGGCGCCCATGACGATATGGATTACGATTTATTTATGACCAGTATTCAAGCCTGGTCACCGTTTTTGAAATTATATTTAAAATTAGGACAAGCGAGCCCTGACTTGGCGCATTTATTTGCCAGTTTACGGCGCGCTGGCTCTCAAGGTGAACGCATGATGTTGCTGGCGACCCATCAAGTCAATACGCACAAAGGCGCTAATTTTTCGTACGCTGTTTTATTAGGCGCACTAGGCTGGTGCTTGAAGACGCAGACTTTGGCCACGTTACAAGCAGAACACTTTCAGTCGGTCTTTACGGCCGTTCAAACGATGACAGCCGGCATTACGGCGGCTGACTTTAAGCATGTCAGCATTAAAGACCACTTGTCATACGGTGAAGAACTGTATGTGCGTTATGGGGTTACTGGGATTCGTGGGGAAGCTGAAGCTGGTTATCCAGCGTTACAACAATTAGCGTTACCGTGGTTACGGTTGCATACTGATTTACCAGTTACCGAGCGTTATTTGAAGTTGATGTTATACTTGATGGCCGAACTAGAAGATGTTAATTTATTACATCGTGGCGGCCAAGCGGGTCTAGCTAAAGTGCAGACGGCGGCACGTGAGTTGCAAGTGGCTGATTTGTCGGGGACCACTTTAGTTAAAGCGTTGCGGGATCTTGATCAGCAGTTGATCGATTGGCATCTTAGTCCCGGTGGTACTGCCGACTTGTTAGCGTTAGGGATATTCTTCGATCAGTTGCAAGTGTCACCTTTAACTTTGATCTAAATCATGAGATTTTGGCAGCGAATTTTAAACTGATTTGCTGCTTTTTTAAGTGGTCTGATTACGGCCTAGCACCACTGATAGTTGGAAGTATGATACAATGAGAAAGAATCTAACTAAAATGAAATTATAAGCTAATTTATAACTGTTTGAAGGGAACTAAAATCATGGCAGAAACGAAACCAACCTATTATATTACCACGCCGATTTACTACCCCTCGGGGAAATTACACATCGGTAACTCGTACACGACGATTGCGTGCGATACCTTAGCGCGTTATAAACGTGCCAAGGGTTATGACGTCTTTTTCTTAACTGGGACTGATGAACACGGTTTGAAGATTGAAGAAAAAGCCGAAAAGCTCAATACTGATCCTAAGTCATATGTTGACGGCATGGTCAAACAAATCAAAGACCTCTGGCAATTACTGGAAATCTCCAATGATAAATTCATTCGGACGACTGATGATTACCATGAAAAAGCGGTTCAAGAAATCTTTGAACGTTTATTAAAGAGCGGCGATATTTATTTGGGCCATTATGAAGGCTGGTACTCGGTCGATGATGAAGAATATTTCACCGAAACCCAATTAGCTGAAGTTTACCGTGATGATGACGGTAAAGTTATCGGTGGGAAAGCCCCAAGTGGTCATGAAGTTGAACTTGTTAAGGAAGAATCTTATTTCTTCAAGATGAGCAAGTATGCGGACTGGTTATTAGATTATTATCAGACGCATCCAGACTTCATTCAACCCGCTAACCGGATGAATGAAATGATCAATAACTTCATCAAGCCTGGTTTGGAAGACTTAGCAGTCTCACGGACTAGCTTTACTTGGGGTGTGCCGGTCAAGAGTAATCCTAAGCACGTGGTTTACGTGTGGTTAGACGCACTGATCAACTATATCACCGCCTTAGGTTATGGTGGCGATGATGAAAGCTTGTTCAACAAGTATTGGCCAGCCGATGTCCAGATGGTCGGTAAAGAAATCGTACGTTTCCATACGATTTATTGGCCAATTATTCTGCATGCGCTCGGTTTACCATTACCTAAGACGGTCTTTGGTCATGGCTGGTTAACGATGCGTAATGGTAAGATGTCGAAGTCTAAGGGCAATGTCATCTATCCAGAAACTTTAGTCGAACGTTACGGCTTAGATGCCTTACGTTACTACTTAGTTCGCGCGATTCCTTATGGTAACGATGGGGTCTTCACACCCGAAGATTTCGTTGCCCGGGTCAACTATGATTTGGCTAACGATCTTGGAAACTTGTTAAATCGGACCGTTGCGATGATTAACAAATATGAAGATGGCCAAGTGCCAGCCTTTAAAGCAGGTGTCACTGAATTTGATGCCGACTTAGAAGCCGTTGCGGCCGAAACCATCACCAATTATGATAGCTGCATGGATGCCTTGCACTTGTCAGATGCCTTAGCGGAAGTTTGGAAACTGGTCAGCCGGACAAATAAGTACATCGATGAAACGGCACCTTGGCAATTAGCTAAGAGTGATGTGGCTGAAGACGCGGACAAGTTAGCGAGTGTCATGGCCCACTTGGCAGCCAGCTTGCGGGTCATCGCTAGCTTGGTTAGTCCTGTGATGACGCATGCGCCTAAAGAAATTTTTACGCAATTAGGGTTGCCAGCAGCTGAAATCAGCTTGATTGATTTAAAATTCAGCGATTTGCCAACTGGCGCAACGGTTGTTGCTAAAGGGACCCCAATCTTCCCACGGGTTGATATGGACGCTGAAGTCGACTTCTTGAAGGGCCAAATGACGAAGTCCGACAAGAAGAAGGGCCGTGCCGCGATGGAAGCTGCGAAACATGCGGCTGAAGTTGAAGGCGACTGGAACCCAACTGAAACTAAACTGAATTTAACGAAGCCAGAGACCGATATTAAAGTCTTTGATCAAGTGGAGTTAAAGGTGGCAGAAATCATTGCGGTTCAGAAGCTAAAGGGTGCCGACAAACTGTTACAATTCCGATTAGATGCCGGTGATTCCGATCATCGTCAGATTCTTTCTGGGATTGCCAAGTGGTATCCAGAACCAGACGTGTTAATCGGTAAGAAAGTTATTATCGTGGGTAACTTAAAGCCACGCAAGATGCGTGGCGAAGTCAGCCAAGGCATGTTACTTTCAGCGGAACACGATGGTCAAGTTCAATTGATCACCGTACCCGACAACTTGGTTAACGGGTCATTGATTTCATAAAACTAAACGATTTTTCTGAAAGCTTGGGCCGTAAAACGCTCAAGCTTTTTTATTACGACGTGAAACGTGTTAAAATCAATAAGAATGTTTTGATTTAGTGTTGATTGCCGCTACGGTTGGTCCGGATTGATGCTGGAACGTGGTGGCCACGTTTGCGAGCCGAAGAGCGGTCTCGCAAGCCGGGCTTTGACTAAGGCCGAGAAAGAACCACTCGACCAAGTCAAACGACACCACTGAGCATCATCCGGCCCGCCCTACGCTAGCTTTGACAGCCGGTGATCAGTTGTCTTTGATGGATGATAACGAACTTATTTGACAGTTAAATAGGCGGAGCAATCAGGACGAGTGCTTTGCAGACCAGTTCTTGGTTGCAGGACGGTCTTACTGAGCGCCTATCGTTAATTATCGGACGGTTGGTATATGACTGAAGCGTTATGTTTAGCCAGTTACTTTAGCCGCAAGGTTGTTTTCTAAAATGCTCAGCCATGTCGTTGGCCTTAGCTTGAGCGAATTTCTCGGACTTAGACCAAGGTCAGTTTTGAAGACTGACCTTTGGCTTCAAAATGATTCACAGCGTTCCAGCATTTTAGAAAACAACCGGTAGGCGGCAATTTTAACTAGTACCAAGCGTAACAGACTATAAAAACTAAAAGTGAGGGTGTTAAGATGCGGATTTTTGATTCTCATACCCATTTAAATAGTGAAGAATTTATTAATGACGTGCCGAAATACTTGGCACAGGCCAAAGCGCTATCGGTTGAACGCATGGCAATCGTAGGTTCGAATACTCAGTTGAATGCTGATGCCATTAAGTTAGCGCAAAAATATCCCGAGTTAGTCGCCATTGTTGGTTGGCATCCAGAAGATTCCAAGAATTATACTAAGGACACGGAGCAAGTTCTTATTGAGCAGTTACAATTGCCCGAAGTTGTCGCTTTAGGTGAGATTGGGTTGGACTATCATTGGGATACATCGCCACGAGATGTGCAGCGCAAGATTTTTGCGCGCCAAGTGGCAATTGCCAAAGACATGCAGGTCCCGATTTCAGTGCATAATCGCGATGCTTTTGAAGATACGTACAAGATTTTAAAGGCTGCGGATATTCGGGATACAGGTGGGGTCATGCATAGTTTCAATGGCGATCCAGAATGGTTGAAGCGTTTCTTGGACTTGGGGATGCATATTTCATACAGTGGGGTGGCCTCATTTAAGCATGCGGATGACGTTCACGAATCAGTGAAGCAAACACCTGCGGAAAGCCTATTAGTGGAAACGGATGCCCCGTATCTAACGCCGGAACCGTATCGCGGCAAGCAAAATGAGCCAGCTTTTACGCGTTACGTGGTCGAAGCCGTAGCCAAGTTGCGTGATACCACGCCGGAAGCGATTGCGGCACAAACTTATCAGAATGCTGAGGAATTATTTAAGATTGAAGAAGATTAAAGAAGTGATTGTCGTCGAAGGTAAGGACGACACTAAGCGGCTCGCGTTAGCCGTCAATGCGGATACCTTGGAAACTAATGGGTCCGCGATTAATACCAAAACGTTGGCCCAAATTAAGCGGCTACAAGCCAGTCGTGGGGTAATCGTGTTCACTGATCCAGATTATTCTGGGGAACGAATTCGTAAGACCATCTCCAAAGCAGTGCCGGGGGTACAACATGCCTTTTTACCACGGGCAGCTGGCGTACCCACGAAAGCAGGCGGCAGTCTAGGCGTTGAACATGCTAGTCCGGCTGCAATTCAAGCGGCCTTGGCTAATTTATACACTGAGAAGCCTGATGATGCACCGTTATTGATCTCACGAGCGGACTTGATTAAGGCCGGCTTATTAGCAGGCCCAGCTGCGCGCAAACGACGTGAACAATTGGGCGAACTGTTAAAAATTGGCTATGTTAATGGGAAACAATTACCCAAACGCCTACAACTATTTCAAATTCAACCGGCTGATTTTTGGCAAGCGGTTGAACAACTAACCGACGAACAATAGAGGAGTCATTAATGAGTAAAGAAATCGATATTGCGAACCCCGCCCGCACTCAGGCAATCATGAATGCCTATGGATTACGGGTTAAAAAGAGTTTAGGTCAGAATTTCTTGACCGACCAAAACGTGTTGCATAACATTGTCGCTACGGCAGACATTGGTCCAGAAGATAACGTCATTGAAATCGGCCCTGGGATTGGGGCGTTAACCGAATACTTGGCGTGCGCCGCCCATCAAGTTTTAGCCTTTGAAATTGATGACCGGTTATTACCAATCTTAGATGAAACGCTAGCCGATTATGACAATGTTGAAATCATCAATCAAGATATCTTAAAAGTCGATTTGCCAGCTATGATTGCCGAACATTTAGATCCAGATCGGCCATTGAAGCTAGTGGCTAACTTGCCTTACTACATTACGACGCCTATTTTAATGAGCGTGTTAGCGGGTAGTGTGACCTTTGATAACATCGTGGTCATGATGCAAAAAGAAGTCGCCGATCGTTTAGCGGCGGAACCGGGGACTAAAGCGTATGGTTCATTGACGATTGCTGTGCAATATCGGATGGCCGCCGAATTAGCGATGGTTGTGCCACGGACAGTCTTTGTGCCGTCACCGAATGTGGATTCAGCGATTGTTAAGTTAACGGCCTTACCGGAACGGACGCATGTGCCGTTCGACGAAGCCGAATTTTTCAAGGTTGTGAAAGCTGGGTTTGCCCATCGGCGGAAGAATTTATGGAATAATATGCAAAGTTTATTTGGCAAACAACCAGAGGTTAAAACAGCGATTCAAACAGCGTTAGACGCAGCTGGTATTGATCCAAAAATCCGGGCAGAACGCTTGACGGTTGATGAATTTATTACCTTGACCGATGCCTTACATGCGGCTGATTTACTTTAGCATTTAATTATGACAAAACAGTTGCACATCAGAAAACCTTGTGATATAATATTGACTTTTTCATGAAAAGCTAGTATAGTAGTTTCACATACGAGGAGGTTTCTGAATGCCAATTTCACTAGCTGCTATTAAAGATAAGCTCGACTCTCGGATCGGCCAACGGATGAAAGTCGTGGCCCAAGCCGGGCGGAAGAAGACCACTGAACGTCATGGTATCTTAAAAGAAACGTACCGTTCTGTGTTTGTCGTTGATCTAGACCAACAAGAAAACTCATTTGAACGGGTCTCCTATAGTTACACGGATGTGTTAACCAAGAACGTTCAAATCGCCTTCGAAGATGAAACAACTGAAGAAGCCTAATTCGCATTGCGCGAATCACCAATATTAAGACCCCCAAGCAAGGTCTTTTTATTTTGCCCTTAAATTAGTATAATTATAAGAAATAAGACTTGCGGTTGGTTGTCATTCTGGTTGGGCCAATGTTGACTGCCCAGGATAAACGCAGTGAATACTGACAGTTAGCGGCTAAGATTGGTTAGTTTGACTAGAATTAGCTAGCTAAAGTAATCGTTACTATACATGTTTGCTGACTAATAGTTATTCAAATCAAGTCACTTCGGCAAGTCAACTAATTAACCGATGAAGAGGGTGAGACGCGTGCAGATTGTGGAAAAAGCGCCAGCTAAAATCAATTTAGGCTTAGATACATTGTTCGAGCATCACAATGGCGACAAGGAATGGAATATGGTGATGACCTCGGTGGATTTGGCCGATTATGTCCAAATTGAGACGATTAAAGCTAACCGGATCGAGGTGGCGACTGATAGCGGCTTTTTACCCAATGATCGGCGCAACTTGGCTTTTCAAGCGGTGAGCTTATTGAAGCGGCGTTACCAGATTCATAGCGGCGTGAAGATTAAGATCAAAAAGACGATTCCGGTCGCCGCTGGACTGGGTGGTGGCTCTTCAGATGCTGCGGCCGTCTTGCGTGGACTGAATCGGTTGTGGGAATTGAATTTAGACTTAGCGACGTTAGCTAGATTAGGGTTACAGATTGATTCCGATGTGCCATATTGTGTGTACAGCCAAACAGCACATGTGACGGGCAAGGGCGAGATTGTCACTCCACTGCCTAAGCTACCACCGATGTGGATTGTGTTGGCCAAACCTAAGATCAGTGTGTCGACACCGAACATTTTGCGGCAAGTTGATTATGATCAATTGAAGACTCATCCTAATATTGAGGGCTTACTAGCTGGCATTCAGACTGGCGAACTGGCGCGCGTCTTTGAGAACATGGGGAATGTGCTCGAACCGATTACGGCGAAGCGTTACCCGGAGATTATGCAAATTAAACAACAATTATTAACGTTTGGGGCCGATGCTGCGCAAATGAGCGGTACGGGGCCAACCGTCTTTGGCGTGTGCCGTAAACAATCACGCGCTCAGCGGGTCTATAATTCGCTAAAGGGGTTCTGCAAAGAAGTTTATTTAGTGCGGCCCGTTAATTTGGCGGATCGTTAATTGTTGGCATCACTGACTAGGTTTAGTTGGTGGTGCTTTTTATATTGATTAAAAGGCTATTACCAAGTTAAAAATCCTGAAAGATAGTCGTGAATCATGCACAAACTCGGTCAATTATGGTTAAATTAAAGGTAAGAAATGAGGTGGGTGACGATGAAAGCAACAACGAAATTGAGTTTGAAATTGGCCGGGGTTGTAGGTGCGGCCACCTACACGGGTTCGTTGCTTGGCGGCGCGGTCGCCTATAATGTGGCGATGCATGTCAGTGATGATCAAAAGCAACGGGGGCAAGCGTTGTCCCGTTCAGAAAATACGGAGATTGAAAATTTCTGGTATGACAAACAACCTAAGCAACAATGGTTGGTCCAGTCATTTGACGGCTTGAACTTAGTCGCCACCTACTTACCGAATCCTAAGGCAAATGGCCGCTTAGCCATTCTAGCACATGGCTTGGGACATTCACGCGAACAAATGATTCCGTATGCCCGCATCTTTATGAGCTTGGGATATGAGGTCTTATTACCAGATGCCCGAGCGTTTGGCGATAGTGAGGGCCATACGATTGGCTATGGTTGGTTAGATCGGCTGGATTATCAGCGTTGGATTGCCATGGCGTTAGAACAATTGGGACCAGATACGGAGTTGGTGCTAATGGGCATCTCGATGGGTGCCGCGACGGTGATGGCGACTAGCGGTGAACCGATGCCGGATAATGTAAAGGCGATTGTGGAAGACAGTGGCTATGCTAATCTTTATGATGAAGCAAAGTTCCGGATTAGTCATAAGTTTCACTTACCGGCAAGTCTAATTATGCCAATGGCGAACCGGTTAGCCCGAAGCAGTGCGGGCTATGCGTTCAGTGACGGCGAAATCTTACAGCAAGTTCAAAAAGGCGGCCTACCAATCTTAATGATTCATGGTAGTCATGATCAGACGGTGCCGGTGCGTAATGCCCATCATTTATACAATCAATTAACACAAACGAAGAGTTTATATATTGATCCGGAAGCCGGTCATGTTGAGGCAGTGCGGACGCATCCTGACCGATATCAAGCGGTGTTGAGTGAATTCTTGACCGAACAAGTCGGTCTGACTGAATAAACGAAAGTCGGTGGACATTTTGACTGATGAGATTAATTTACTAGTAACGTTGAATGCGGGCTACTTGGCGCCGCTCAAAGTGATGCTGTACTCGGTGCATGTCAATAATCCGGGTGAACGAGTTCATCTGTGGCTGTTGCATGCGAGTTTGACGCCAGCGGAAGTGGCCGCGGTGGCACAACTGACAGCAAGTTTCGGCTGGCAGTTCAGTAACGAGCCCGTTGACGCGGACTTCACGGCGGGCGTACCGTTGATTAAACGGTACCCTAAAGAGATGTATTTCCGCTTATTAAGTGGTGAAATTCTCCCGCGTGAAGTGAAACGCGTGATCTATTTAGATCCGGATTTGTTGGTGATCAATTCGTTACGACCATTATGGGAGCTGGACTTAGCTGGTCATATGTTGGCCGCTGCGGCGCATCGTGGGGTGACCAAGCTAGTCGATAGTGTGAATCAGCTACGATTAGGCACGACGACTAGTTACTTTAACTCGGGTGTCTTGGTGATTGATTTGGATCAAGCCCGTGCTAAGATTAGGCTTAATGATATTACGAACGCGATTGAAACGCATGAAAGTGAATTGATTTTGCCAGATCAAGATATTCTGAACTTCTTGTATGGTACCGATATTTTAGAGATTCCTGAAGAGATCTGGAACTATGATACCCGTAAATATTTGATCTATCAGACGCGCAATCTAACACAGCATGATATTCATTGGGTGATGACGAATACGGTGATTCTACATTACTGTGGAACACCGAAGCCTTGGGATGCTAGCAGCGATGGTAAGTTTACGGGGTTGTTTTTGAATTATCAGCAACAGTTACAACGCTTATTAGCGAGCTTAAAACAAGTAGTTGAATAGTAATTAAAATAGCAGTGAGACGAGTTAAGTGGCCATTGGTGGTCGGCTTAGCTGGTCGCACTGCTATTTTTAGTTTCTTGAATGAATAACTAGATAGAGCCACCAGCTGAAGAAGATGGCTGTTGAAATGACAGCTAACAGAAAATAATGACGTGCAGCCGTGTAGGTGCTTCTACCAATCAGCGTGATTATCAGGCCGATACTACTAATAAGGGTTAGGTCCAGAATGATAGATTGACGGCGGATTGCTTTAAGTTGTTTTAAAAATTTCAAGTGCAGGCCTCGTTTCTACTAGTTATTTAGCGGTGAGATTGATTGCTAGCTGATGATAGGTTGACTATACGGTGTCTGAGGCAACAATGCAATGTGAGAGACATTAGATTTTTAGGGTAACTCTCAGTAAATGCTGGTTTTTAAAATTAAAAAAATTATTAAAAATAACGTTTTAATTTTTCAATTATCAAACTAAACCTTGTTACGATCACCTTAATTCATGAAAATGACGTGGTAGCTTATATGGCTATAATTATAGTTAACTATTTTAATGATCGATGTGTTAACATTTAGTTGAGTTAAACAAGTTAATTAATTGCGAGGGGACGTTATTATAATGACTTTGAAAACTAAAACTAATGTACATCAGGATTGCCAACAGTGGTTGACGATGTTGCTGATTACGACTGGGATGACTGCGGGATTAGCGGGTCACCAACTAGTTGGTCAAGCTGATACTGAGAATGCACCTGACAATGCGACTAGTGGTCAACCTGAACAAGTGGTGCCTGGGAGTGAACAGCCTAAAGAAGTGACGTTGAGCCAGACATCTGGTCAGGGTAGTCAATCAGCTGCCGCTAGTGGAACGAGTCAAACAAGTGCAACAGCTGGCTCAGCCCAAAGTATGCAATCTGGTGGCACGTCATCGGTTGGCTCAGCAATGCCGAGTGAAGCTGGTGGTGCAGTCAGTGATCAATCTAACAATGAACGTTCGGCTGCTAGTGTCCCAACCAGTGTTAGCTCAGCTGGTGGGCAGCTGACGAGTGATAGTAATGCTAAACCAGTCAGCTCAGCGGCGTCAGTTTCCAGTGCGGCACCTGCCAATGATAAGTCGGCTGCAAATGGTATAGCCAGTAATAGGTTACGGTCAAATTTACAACAATCACGGATGGCGGCGGTCACTGTAGATACGCCTGAACTCACCTTGCCGGCCAATGGTGTTTATGGGACGGCTAATTGGGATATTAATGCGGCTGGCGTTTTGACAATTCATGCGGGTCAGACTGGTAATGCAACAATAGTTAAACCAACTTGGGGTGACTATGACGAGCGTATCACTTCAGTGGTAGTTGAAGATGGCGTGGTTGCTGCTCCAGACGCAGCTGAGTTGTTTGCAAACTTGAAAAATGCGACAACCATTGATTTAACGAAATTGGATACTAGTAAAACTTGGAACATGTCGAGCTTTTTTGATGGCGATGAAAAATTAGCAGATGTTGATTTGACTAAACTAGATACTAGTCAAGTGAGTGATATGTCTAATATGTTCAAAGATTGTAGGGTCATAGAGGTTATTGACCTCACTAATTTTGATACGTCGAATGTTATTGATATGAGTAACATGTTCGATTCTATCGGAGACTTCTATGGAGGCTCTTCACCGATTCTTAAGTATAGTGATAAGTTTGTTACTAGTCGCGTGACTAATATGAGCGGTATGTTCTATGGAACTAATTGTCAAGATTTAAGCATTGTAGGAGGATTTGACACTAGTCATGTGACAAATATGGCTAGAATGTTTGCGATGAATGACGGTGTTACATCACTAAATTTGGCTAAATTTAATACGTCAAATGTAACGAATATGTCTCAAATGTTTAATCACTTGTATTGGTTATCAAAGTTGGATTTATCTAGCTTTGATACTAGTCAGGTTTCAGACATGTCAGGCATGTTTGAAACGAATGAGCACCTGAATTCGTTGAATATCAGTAACTTTGATACGTCTAAGGTTACTAATATGGGAAATATGTTTGACTATACTGCTTTAACATCCTTAGATTTATCACCTAAATCTGTTAAAAACTTTAGTACGGACAGTGTTACTGATATGCGCTTTATGTTTTCCCGAAATCGATTTTTAAAGACCATAACATTGGGAACTTTAACTAATTCTGTGGCAATTAATATGAATTCTACTTTTGCAGGTTGTCCTGAATTAACAACAATAAATGGTTTGGATAAATTCGGTACAGGTGCAGCAACGATGATGGAATCAATGTTTAGTGAGGATACGGCATTAACTGCAATCGATCTTAGTCATTTTGATACTAGAAATATCGAAACAATGCGCTTTATGTTTTATCATGATACTGGTTTAGTTACTGCCAATATTTCAAATTGGAATTTTGATAAGGAAGCAATACTTTGGAGCCTTTTTACTGGTTGTACTAGTTTAACGTCAGTCAATTTGACTGGATTTACTGCTGCTAAAGGTGTTGGACTAGCATATATGTTTAATGATTGTAGCAGTTTAACTGAGATTGATTTAAGCAAAATTGATATGAGTGGCGCTGAGGATCAAATTCATGATGTAGAGGGTTACTCAAGATTATTCAATATATTTGCAGGTTGTACGTCTCTTTGGAAAGTGACGATGGGTCCAAATACAATTTTAACATCTGATATTGGTTTACCAGATGCTCCCGGCAACCATACACAGCTCACCGACGACACCGGGACTTACATCAATGTCGAGCCATACTGGCAACTCGTCGATGATGGTGGCCATCACACGCCCACAGCGTCACTCCATCATCCAGAAGGTGACCTGCAGACGGCCGCGCAAGTATTAGCCACTGATAAACCAGGCGCGATGCGGACCTATGTCTGGCAACAAACGGTCCCAGCAACGGTGACGATTCAATACCAGGATGAAAATCAAAAAGAATTGCAACCGTCACAGTCATTCCGGGGTGTTGTGAATGATACGTATCAAGTTGGTGGCCTCAGTCGATCATTGCCAGATTTGGATTTAACCAAGCCAACGATTACAGGTTATACGTTTAAAATGCAACAGGGCGATACACCAGATGGCGTACTGCATAGTCCCAGCCAAGTGGTGACGTATGTTTATACCAGAACAATTGGTGCGCCAATCACGGTGGCTTACTTTGATGATACCAATCAAAAAATGTTGGCTACTGCGACACTAAGCGGGCCGATTGGGGACGCTTATCAGAGTACGGCTCGTTCCTTTGAGGGCTACACCTTAGTGGCTAAGTCCAACTCAACCGAGTGGCGTTTATGATAATCAGGCGCGGACATTAACGTATCATTATACGCAAGACCCGATAGCGATGGGCAACCTAACGATTCATTATCAAGATACGACCGGAAAAGTGTTGGCAGCGGCTAAGACCGTCACCCAGCCAATTGGCACAACTTATCAAAGCACCCCAATTGCTATTGATGGTTACAAGTTAAGTCAAATCGTTGGCCAGTCGAATATAACGTTTGGTGCAGAACCACAAACGATTACGTATGTTTACACTGCATCACCAACGGCGGGAGCTTTGATTACGGTTAGGTATGTTGATACAACCGGTAAGCAGCTAGCTGATCAACGAACGTTAACTGGTCAGCTTGGTGCAACGTATCAGACGACCGCATTAACCTTTGACCATTATCAGTTGAAACGAGTCTATGGTAATGCGCAGGGTCAATTCACAGCCACCGCGCAAACGGTCACTTATGAGTATCAATATCAGTCACAAGCCAGTCTAACTGGGCAAGATTATACGATGATTGCGGGCGATGTGCAGCCAACTGCCACTGATTTTCAGGCTAAAGCAACGACTGAAGCTGGGACGGCGATGCCGGTAACCGTTGATTTGAGCAAAGTTGATTTTAACCGAGCCGGTGATTATCAAGTGACCTTAACGGCTGCTAAACAAATCAAGCAGGTAATGTTACATGTCTTAGCTAATCGGCAAAGCTTTACAGCAGCTGATTATACGATGACGCTTGGTGGTAGTCGGCCAACAGTGACTGATTTTCAAGCTCAGGCGACTGATAAGTTTGGTCAAGCGGTAACGGTTAGACCAGATTTCAGTCAGGTTGATTTCACGCAAGCGGGTCATTATACGGTTACGTTGCAAACGAATGATGGTCGGGCGAAGATGGTCGCGTTGACCTTGCAGGCAGTTGCGCCAACTGAACCAGTGACGCCGACTACGCCACCAACGACGGTACAACCAGCGCCAACGCCTCAACCTAAGCCAACCGTGACGCAACCTCAGCCGACACAGCCGGCGACGAAACCAAATGTTCAGCCAGATCCTGAACATCAGGTGAAACCTACAGTTATTGGTACTAAGCCAGCCACAGTGACCGGTCAAACTGGTGATGCTGAAATTTCCGAGCAGCAAGCAGTTGTATCAACTCAGGCAACTAAGCTAACGCCAACTACTGAACCAGCCAAGCCAGTTATCAAAGCGGGTCAGCAATTGCCACAAACGGTTGAAAAGTCCACGCAAGTTGGTAGCTGGGCCGGTGTGCTGCTTTTGCTAGGTACATTAGGAACCTGGATTGAAAGCAAGCGTCGCCGTAACTAAATCAGATTATGGTTGATGTCGATTAAAGTTGCCATTTGCTGGTTAGTTTTTCAACTGCTGGAATAAAATATTGAGTAGTCTAGAAGTTAGCGGTTAATTAACGACGGGCGGCCCAGAATCGGCTCAGTGGTGTCGTTTATCTTAGTCGTGGTTTTCGACTTAGATAAAGCCCGGCTTTCGAGACCGTACTTTGGCTCGAAAACGTGGCCACCACGTTCCAGCCGATTCTGGGCCAACCAGAGTGGCAAGTATAGTCACTAATCAAAAACGATCAGTTCATCTCGAGCTGGTCGTTTTTATGACCACCTATTGACAAATCAACCGAATCAGGTAAACTAAAATGGTAATCATTACTATTTACCTTAATAAGAGAGATGGGGGCAAAAATATGACGGCACCCTTAATTGCTGTTCAGCATTTGGGGATTGCGTTTCCCAATAACCAAGTATTTAAAGATTTGAACTTTGAGATTCAGCGAGGGGACTTTGTAACGGTCATCGGTGAGAATGGGGTCGGGAAAACGACCTTGATTCGCGCCTTGCTGGGGATGCTCAAACCAACGAGTGGTCAAATCAAGTATTTTCCAAGTAAAAAAGCGATTAAAGTTGGCTACGTGCCACAATTTCGAAATTTAGACCAAGAATATCCGTTAACTATTGAAGATTTTGTTAGCTTAAATATGCGTGGTTGGCGACCGTGGCTTTCGAAAGCTGAACACCGCCAAGTCGATACGGCATTACGTGTGACCAATGTTAAGAAAATCAAACAGCGGCCGTTAGGAATGGCATCCGGCGGGGAAAAGCAACGGGCATACTTGGCCCAAGCGATTGTCCAAGCCCCCCAATTATTGATCTTGGATGAATCCACGGCCAGCTTAGATAATGAAATGAAATATGAATTATTAGACCTTGTTCAGAATCTCAACCAGACGAGTCATATCACCGTGTTATTTATTACCCACGATTTACCGTTAGCTAAGCAATACGCCAAACATTATTTAGCGTTGCGACCCGGTCAACAGGAATTTGGGGCGATGGCAGGAATGTCGGTTGAACAATTGAAGGAGGTTTCCGATGTTTAGTTTAGCGTTTATGCGCAATGCGTATTTGGCCGGGACGTTTATTGCCATTATTTGCGGCACGATTGGCGTCTTCGTCATTGCCCGGAACTTATCTTTCTTGACCCATACCTTGTCAGAGATTGGCTTTGCCGGGGCAGCTTTCGGGATCTTTATGGGCTGGACTGCCTTATCCGGGATGTTGATCTTTACGGTGATCAGTTCAGTGATTGTCGGGCAGATGAGTGTCAAACAGTCCCGCCGCGAAGCTTCAATCTCTGCAATTTCGGCGTTATTTATTGGATTAGGGATTTTATTTTTATCCTTATCAAATCAAACGTCGAGTTATGCGACCAGCATTTTATTTGGGAGCGTGATTGGAATTGCGGCTGGTGATGTGTTACGGGTGGCTGTCTTATCAGGGATTGTCTTACTCGTGATGTTGGCGTTGTACCGGCCTTTAAAGTTTGATTCATTCGATGCGATTGGTGCACGGGTGAGTGGCTTATGGACGACTGCGATTTCAGTGGTCTTCTTGGTGCTAGTCGCAATGAGTGTCAGTGTGGCGGCCCAGATTGTTGGGTCATTGTTGATTTTTATCCTATTAACGTTGCCAGCCGCGGCGGCACGTTACTTTGTTCACACCGTCAGCAAGATGATTGGTGTCTCGATTTTATTTGCCATCGTCGGCGTGTGGTTGGGCCTGTATTTGGGGTATGTGACCAATTTACCGGTCAGTTTCTTTATTGCTGCGATTGAATGTGTCTTTTATTTTACGGCCTTAGGGTATCAACGGTTACACGTTGGTAGTTAAGGCATTGGGCTAGTCGGCTGACTAGCTCTTTTTTGTGATTGTTCATAAATTCCGGGTGAATATTCCGTGAAAGTCTTTTTTAAAGCGAAATTATTAAGAAATTCCGATTGTTTTGGAAAAAAATAATGAAAGCCTAGCTAATTCCCGAACGTTTGTGTTATCATTTTGCATAGACTTTAAAAAAGATGATTTAGGTTGAGGTGGAAACATGAAAGTACGTAGAAGCGAACGTTTAATTGATATGACGCGCTATTTATTAGAACGGCCCCATACATTAGTTTCATTGACGTTCTTTGCGGAACGCTACGAATCAGCGAAATCTTCCATTAGTGAAGATTTGACGATTCTCAAGCGGACCTTCCAGATGCGTGGGACGGGGATCTTAGAAACGATTCCCGGCGCGGCTGGTGGGGCGCGGTTCATTCCGTATATTTTAAAAGAAGAAGCACAAACTTTCATTGATAAGATGACGGATCTAGTAGCCGACAAAAGCCGGGTCTTGCCAGGTGGCTACGTTTATTTATCAGATATTTTGGGCCAACCAGAAATCTTACGGCAAGTCGGCCGGGTGATTGCGACACAATACTTGAACCAAAAGATCGATGCTGTTATGACGGTGGCGACTAAAGGGATTCCGATTGCCCAAAGCGTGGCAACTTACTTAAACGTGCCATTTGTGATCGTTCGGAACGATTCTAAGATTACGGAAGGGTCCACGGTTAGTGTGAACTATGTATCCGGGTCTTCTGAACGGATTAAGAAGATGGAATTATCCAAGCGTAGCTTACAAGAAGGCGCCAATGTCTTGATTGTCGATGACTTCATGAAGGGCGGCGGGACGATTAACGGGATGAAGACGTTAATCGAAGAATTCGATGCGAACTTAATCGGCATCACCGTTTTCGCAGAAGCGGCTTTTACGGGTAATCGATTGATCGATGATTACACGTCATTATTGCGAGTCACCAACGTTAATGACAACGAAAAAGCCATTAAAGTGATTCCCGGTAACTACTTAGAAAAGGTCTTCGGGGCGGAAGACCAAAAGTAGGGTGCAGGTTTAAGATTGTCTTTGGACACATGTCAAGCCAATGCTACTAAAGACCGGCGACAATTAGATCAATCTTTGGTATCATTGAGTTATCTGAAGACTAAGGAGCTTTATTTGTTATGACAACCAAAAATGCAATTATCCTCGCCGCTGGTAAAGGGACGCGGATGAAATCCAAGTTAGTCAAAGTGCTGCATCAAGTATGCGGCAAATCGATGGTCGACCACGTGTTGACCCAAGTTGAAGCCGTTTCGATGGATAACATCGTGACGATTGTGGGCCATGGTGCCAAAGACGTTGAACAAGCGCTTGGCGACCGGACCAAATATGCGGAACAAACTGAACAATTAGGGACCGGCCATGCTGTTTTGCAAGCTGAACCTCTATTGAAGGATAAGGATGGGATGACCTTAATCATTAGTGGTGATACCCCCTTGTTCCGCGCGGAAACGTTAGAAGAATTATTTGAATATCATCAAGCTAAAAAAGCGGCCGGCACGATTTTGACCTCCAATGCGCCAGACCCACAAGGCTATGGCCGCATCGTTCGGAATCATTTAGGGATCGTTGAAAAGATTGTTGAACAAAAAGACGCGACAAAAGAAGAACAAGAAATCCACGAAATTAACACCGGGGTTTATTGTTTTGATAACCAAGCATTGTTTGCGGCATTACATCAAGTTACCAACGATAATGCGCAAGGTGAATATTACTTGACCGACGTGATTGAAATCATGAAGGAACAAGGCGATATTGTGGCGGCTTATCAAATGTCAGATTTCGATGAATCAATGGGTGTTAACACGCGGGCAGCTTTGGCGCAAGCCACTAAAGTGATGCAAAAGCGGATCAATGAACACCACATGGAAAATGGCGTGTCCATTATTAACCCAGATGATACGTATATCGATGCTGGCATTAAGATTGGTGCCGATACGATTATCGAACCTGGTGTTTTGATTAAAGGCAACACGACGATTGGTGAAGATTGCTTTATCGGTGCGCATTCTGAAATTCATGATATGACGATTGAAGATCGTGTCACGGTGACGTCATCATTTTTGGAAGACTCAATTATGCATGCTGATAGCAATATCGGCCCATACAGTCATTTGCGGCCAGAAGCTGAGATTGGTGAACATGTCCACTTGGGCAACTTTGTCGAAATCAAGAAGGCTAAGATTGGCGATCGGACGAAGGTTGGTCATTTAACTTACGTAGGGAATGCCACGTTAGGTAAAGACATCAACGTTGGTTGTGGGGTTGTCTTTGTCAACTACGATGGTGTCAATAAGCATCATACGAATGTTGGTGACTCTGCCTTTGTTGGGAGTAATTCTAACATTGTGGCACCAGTCGATGTGGCGGATCATTCCTTCATCGCGGCTGGCTCAACCATCACCGATGATGTGAAGGTCCACGATATGGCGATTGCCCGGGCTCGGCAGACGAACAAGCCGGACTATTGGAAGAAATTACCACATGAACCCGAAAATATGTAATTAATTATTGAGCACCACTGAAGTCACGTTTCTTGTGAATTTGGTGGTGCTTTTTTAAAGCAGTCACTCGGTAGGTTCCAACGCTGCATTTGACTAGCGCTTGGTACTAGTTGGATATAGGTTGCCACTCTGGTTGGGCCAGAATCGGCTGGAACGTGGTGGCCACGTTTGGAAGCCAGAGTGCGGTCTTCCAAGCCGGGCTTTATCTAAGTCGGAAAATCACCGACCAAGATAAACGACACCACTGAGCCAATTCTAGCCCGCCCGACGTTAAATATTGGCTATTTGTAAACAAACGTTAAGTCATTGCAATCAGCATTTTAGGAAACGACTGAATTGGAAAATTTATAAGTTCGCTAAATTACAAAAAATGTTCGGGTTTTAAAGGTAGTTGGGTATCAATAAGTCAGTTGTTAGACTTTAAATTGATCTAACTTGGTGGTACCGTTACCATCGAGGCCTACGCTAGGACCGGGCTAATAGGCATAATCAATAAAATCAGCCTCACGAAACTTTAATATTAAAAAGTCAAACCCGCTGAAAACCCGAAGTATTCGCCTCCAGCCCAGTCTGACGCAATTTATAACTGCTAAGGGGGCTTGATTTTCAACGCTAAAATGCATATTATTTAGTAAGAATAAATTTTCGAATGGAGGAAATTATGTCAGAACAGTATTTTGATCCAAAGTTAAAGATTTTTGCTTTGAATTCAAATAAACCATTGGCAGAAAAAATTGCTGAAGCCGTTGGTGTTAAATTGGGTAAGACATCAGTCGATCGCTTTAGTGACGGCGAAATTCGCATTAACATTGAGGAAAGTATTCGTGGTGACCAAGTGTACATCATTCAATCAACTTCCGCTCCTGTTAATGACAACCTGATGGAATTATTGATTATGATTGATGCGTTACGGCGGGCCAGTGCCAAGACGATCAACGTGGTCATCCCTTATTATGGGTACGCCCGTCAAGATCGGAAAGCCCGTTCACGGGAACCAATTACCGCTAAGTTAGTTGCCAACATGTTGGAAACTGCCGGGGCAACTCGGATTTTAGCATTGGACTTACATGCTGCCCAAATCCAAGGTTTCTTTGATATTCCTTTGGATCATTTAATGGGTGCGCCACTGTTAGCTGACTACTTCCTTACTCATCATTTAGATGAAAATGCCGTTGTTGTTTCACCAGATCATGGTGGGGTGACACGGGCTCGTAAATTGGCTGAATTCTTGAAAGCCCCAATTGCTATTATTGATAAGCGTCGTCCACGTGCTAATGTGGCCGAAGTGATGAATATTATCGGTGATGTGAAGGGTAAACGCGCGATCATGATCGATGATATGATTGATACCGCTGGGACCATTACATTAGGTGCCCAAGCCTTGATGGATGCTGGTGCGACAGATGTTTATGCTAGTTGTACGCATCCCGTACTTTCAGGCCCAGCTATCGAACGAATTGAAAAGTCACCAATTAAGAAGTTAATTGTGACTGATTCAATCGCTTTACCAGCTGAAAAGCAAATTGACAAGATTGAACAAGTTTCAGTTGGTCAATTAATGGGTCAAGCGATTAAGTTTATCCATGAAAACAAACCGGTTAGTCCATTATTCAAGAATCGTTTCCACAACGAAGAAAACTAAGACTAATAATTTAAGACACGTTTGGCGTAAGCTGAACGTGTCTTTTTTTGCCACAATGTATTAATGGGCCTTTTCTAATGTCCGTTAATTAACGACGGGCGGTCCAGAATTGGCTCAGTGGTGTCGTTTATCTTAGTCGTGGTTTTCGACTTAGATAAAGCCCGGCTTTCGAGACCGCCCTGTGGCTCGAAAACGTGGCCACCACGTTCCAGCCGATTCTGGGCCAACCAGAGTGGCAATTTAAGCCAACTAGTACTAAGTGTAAATTTATTAATTGACTAACAACATGCACTGATTAAACTCGCAATTGGTATCGACCACTGAAATTAGCTATAATTAAAACTGATAGAACAAAAAGAGGGTGGTTAACGTGGATTGGTTTTATTGGGGTAGTCTTGCACTAGTGAGCGCGGTGACATTGCAACTGACGGATCGCCGCCGCTGGTTGACTGGCCACTTATTTTTAATTGCACTTGCTGGTTTGGCACTTGCCGGCTACCGTTCCGTTAGCGACCAAGCTAGTCCGTTTTGGCAGTTTTTGATTGTTGGCTTGAAGCTGGCTGGCTATATCATTTTGCCAATCGTCATTTTAGTTGTCGCGATTAGTTTTGTGCGTTATAGTTATCGTCTGCTACACAAAGAAGGCTGGCACTTACACTATACGTTACTGGCGATTGTCGGTTTTTTGCTGGTCTTAATGCTGGTGTCAGCGGTGATTAACGCACTGACCTGGCATTGGCAGTGGTTGTGGAAAGCATTGGGACTGGCGTTTATTTTAACGGGTTATTTTACGTTCAGTTTTTTGGCTTATCTAGTGGCTTGTGGCACGACGCGGTTAGGCCGAATTGGACCAATTGATGATATTATCGTCTTAGGGGCTGGGTTGATGCCGGATGGCCGACCAACGCGAACGTTGAGTTACCGTTTGAAAACGGCAGCCAAGATTTATCGAGCCCAACGTGAAAAAGATCATCATGCGATTCGAATTATTGTCTCTGGTGGTCAAGGTAGTGATGAGGTCATGCCAGAAAGTACCGCGATGCGTCATTATTTAGTGGCACTAGGGATTCCGTTAGATGTGATTAAAGAAGAAAATCGGTCGACGTCGACCGCTGAAAATTTGCGTTTTTCACATGCCTTAATTGTTCGGCAGCAGCCGTTTTATCGGGCGGTGATGGTGACGAGTGATTATCACGTGTTGCGGGCCAATATTCTAGCGCGGCACTTACGATTAAACGTTTATGGGATGGGCGCTACCACGCCTTGGTATTATTTACCGTTTGCGATGTTTCGTGAATATTTAGCGTTAATCGTGATGTATCGCTGGTCTAATCTGAGTGCTGTCATCATCTTAAGTTTATGGTACGTGGCGTGGTTAGTTAAGATAATTTAAGGAATCTTTAAAAGACTTTGGTTCTCAGTTTGCCATGGTATAATGAGGATTGAGTTAAAAGGAGGGATTCGCCGTGGATCAAGCGCATCGACCACGTTGGGGGCTGATGATGATCATCTTATTTGGATTGATCACATTGTCAGGCTGTGCGAAGTTGACTAGTAGTTCTAGTGACAGCTCGACTTCATCAGCTGCCGCCAGTGGCTCAGCTAAGATTTTAACCAAGGCAGATCAACAAATTTCGCATCATCAAATTAAAGCTGCTATCAACACCTTATCAGCGGCTAATACGAAGGATACCGCTGCTAAAAATCTCTTAACGGGATTACGGCATTATCAAAAAGCCGCGACAGCGCTCAACAAAAATCAATTAAGTCAGGCTAAGTCGTATTTTAATACGTTAGCGAATTATCAACTCGTAACGGATGCATCGTTTACGCAGGCTAAAGCCGCTTTAACCAAGCAATATCAACAAGTTAAGTTGGCTAACGGTTACTATAACAGTGCCCGTGATGAGATGAGCGTACATGCGTTAGCCGCTGCCAAAACGAATATCGATAAGTTAGATAAGATTTCACCAACGCACCCAGTTATTAAGGATTTACAACAGAAGACTACCGCCATGAAGGCTGCTATTATGAACTATGAGGCGTCGCAATCGACGAGTTCGGGTCGTGATAGTTCCGCCGTTGCCGAAAGTGACCATACGAGTAGTAACTCGTCGGTAGATGCCAGCAGTACTAGCAGTAGTAGTGCGACCACTGCGACAAGTGATGCCAGCGACAGCACGGCCACTAGTCAGGCTGATAGTGCCACCAGTGGTAGTGAGAGTAGCATGACCACGAAGCAAGTGCTAAGCAACTTTCGGGCCGCGGCCGGAGTCACTTTTGAAAAAAACGATCAGTTCAATGTCACTAAGGAAACGAGCAAGTATTATCAGATTGAAGTCATGCATGATAGCAACGATGAAAATGTGACGAATCTGACAGATATTTACCGGTACTATCCAGCTAGTGGCAGCGTGTTAAAGCAAAACATGAGTACTGGTGAATTTGAATAAAATTAAGCTAGAATCAAAATAAAACTACTCGAGCGTTAAGTTACAGACGCTTGAGTGGTTTTATTTTGATCTATTTCATTATAGTGCCCAATTGCGAATCGCAAAAGCGACGCCGTCTTCAATATTCGTCTTGGTTTCAAACTTGGCTAAGGCTTTCGCTTGTGGAATGGCATTGCCCATTGCCACACTATTGGTTGCGTATTTCAGCATGCTTAAATCATTTCCTTGATCCCCAATCGCCATCACATTATCGGCGGTAAGCTTCAACCGTTCGGCTAAATCCTTTAAGGCTGACCCTTTGCTAGCGTTCGGATTCATGAATTCTAAGAAATACGGTGCCGACTTCACAATAGCGTATTTGTCATGAAAGCGTTGTGGAATTTTTTCAGCGGCGGCTGCTAGTAATTCCGGCTGATCAATGAACATGGCTTTAACAACTGGCATATCGATCCGCATATCACCAGGGGCGCGGTAACGAATTGGCATATTCACAAGCGCACTCTCGCCAACGGTATAGGGACTGATATTCCGGTTAGCCGTGTAGATATGATCTTCACTTTCCACGTGACAATGAATGCCTAATTTCCGGCTTAGGGCTTCTAAGTCGATGTAATCGTCATGGGTCAACGTATGGCTGGTGATAATGCGACCACTAATCGTTTGGGCCATGGAACCATTGAACGTAATCGCGTATTCGTCATCACCATCAATATGCAACTGCTTTAGAAATGGGCTGACGCCGCTGAGTGGGCGACCAGTACAAATGACGACTTTAATGCCTTGATCACGCGCTGCTTGGACGGCGTCAATGGTGGCGGGATTGAGTTCACTGTGTTCGTTTAATAAGGTACCATCCATGTCGATGGCAATGAGTTTAACGGTTGACATAAAGTTCCTCCTAGATGATTAAGCGATCGTTTTGAATATGGGCTTGAAAGGCTTGGTAGATGGGATCAAATAAATCGACTTCTGAGTTTTGACTCAGCATTTCCTTTGGGAAGAAGAAGCGCCGATCGCCGGACACTTTGCCGGTAATCGCGCGGACTAGATCACTAACCGTTGAGAGCTCAACGAGTGAGCCATCTTCTTGCATTAGTTCAATCTGGGTCCGGGGCTTCTTCATCTTTGGATCATAGGCATCGTATGGCAAGTCGTAACTATCGTTAGTGTCCGTATAGTAATGGCTGTCAAAGCCGGCCTTTTCGATCAAGGCTTGCATAGCTGGAATCAGGTCATTGGTCTGATCATCGATGCGGGCAGACTTTAATGGCCGTCGATCTAAGAACCGGGTTGCTAAGTCAGCTAAGATGGGATCTTTACTGTCGCGCCAGTGATTAAAGTAAGTATTCAAGACCCCGTCATCTAGCCGTAAATAATCTTGCAACGTAAAGTTGTTGTTAAAGAATGGTAATAGCATATGTGGCGTGGCTTCTGCGTCGACATCATGGCTTTGATATAAGTCATTGGCGCGTTCTAATAAGTGATCCAAGATAACTTCCATCGACCGTGAGACTGGGTGGAAGTAGACTTGCATGTACATCTGGAAGCGACTAACGATGTAGTCTTCAACGGCGTGCATGCCTTCCATCGCAAAGGTAATGCCGCCTTGATACGGCTTCATGACCCGTAAGATTCGAGTTAAATCAAAGTTCCCATAATTGGTCCCGGTAAAGTAAGAATCACGTAATAAATAATCCATCCGGTCAGCATCAATCTGACTAGAAATCATTTGCACGACTTGGGGATTAGGATAAGTTTTCTGAATAACGGCTGCGACCTGACTTGGAAATTCTGGCGAGACTTGCCGTAAGACTTGGTTGACTTCAGTATCGGGTGAGGTCAAGATTTGGACCGTCAAGGCTTCATGGTCAGTGTGGAAAATATGTTCAAACGTATGGGAATAAGGGCCGTGGCCGATATCGTGTAAGAGTGCGGCACACAAAGCTACTAAACGTTCATGGTCATCCCAACCGCCGTCACCAGGTGTTTTGGTTGGATAGTTGCGTTGGAAGTTGTCGCAGATTCGGCGCGTGACTTCATAAACGCCAAGACAGTGACCGAACCGGGAATGTTCAGCGCCATGAAAGGTCAATGAGGTCGTGCCAAGCTGTTTAATGCGGCGTAACCGTTGAAATTCAGACGTGTTAATCAGATCAAGGATAATTTGGTGTTGGATATAGACATAATCATGGACCGGGTCGCGAAAGACCTTTTCCATGGGGATCAGTTGATTGCGATATGACAAGTAAAGTTCCTCCGTTCGTTAAGCATTAATGTAGTCGGGTTTGCCGGCGTTGCATGTCATGGTAGGCATGGGTCAAATGAGCTTGAAACTCAGGTTCTTCAATTAAATTTTTTAAGCGGTGGTGATCAAGCTGATAGTTTTGTTGCCAAACGACGTTAAAGCGATCGATGGCTTGGTCAATGGTAAGCACTGATTGTTGCGCTGCCGAAATGGTCGTCATCACTTGCGGGTCAATATCTGGAAAGCGGCTATCTTGTTGACCAGCCAATCCAGCAGCATAAAAGTGACGAATCAGTTGGCTACGTTGGTCTTGATTGCCGTTAATACTGATATAGAGCATCACGACCAACGCTTGTTCAGTACGGCGTTGTGACATACCGGCAATTTTTTGCCCATGAATGCTTAGATCATAATCACCGGGACAATAGGAATGCTTGATTTCACCAGCGGTAATTGGTAAATCTGGCCAAGCTGCCTGAACATAAGTCGTCATAAGCTGATAGGCGGCTTCAATCGTGTAATCACTGCGGTAGGCCGGTAAGAATAAAGAAACGTTTAAAACACCGCTATCGGCGACGACCGCTAGTCCGCCAGAATTACGCAATAAGACGTGATAATCGGCTTGTGCTAAAGTTTGCAATCCAGCTGCGAGCGCTGGTAATTGTTGATCGCGCAAGCCTAAGATTACCGTCTGTGGCAATTGCCAGTAATGCACGATTGGTTGTTGTTGTTCAGCAGTAAGCCAGAGCAGGGCGTTCATCGTTGCAAAACTATCAAGCTTTTCTTCGGGTTGATAATATTGCGTTAAAGTTGCTAACGTGGGTTGAGTCACAACGCGTTCACCTCGTTAAGTTGGTTATTAGAATGATGATTGGCATGATGCCAGTTGTTGATCGATTCAAAAATACTTGTGTGATTAACAGCAAGTGCGGTTCCTACGCTTGGTGCTAGTTAGTTTAAATTGCCACTCTGGTTGGGCCAGAATCGGCTGGAACGTGGTGGCCGCGTTTTCGAGCCGAAGAGCGGTCTCGAAAGCCGGGCTTTATCTAAGTCGGAAAATCACCGACTAAGATAAACGACACCACTGAGCCAATTCTGGCCCGCCCGACGTTAATTAACGTGAATTAATGTATCTATTGTGTCGACCACAAATTTAGCCGAGCCGTTGGTTCCTAAAATGCTCAGCCGTGTCGTTGACCTTAGTGCGAGTAGTCTGCTCGGACTTAGGCCAAGGTCAGTTTTGAAGACTCATTTTTGGCTTCAAAATAACCCATGGCGTTCCAGTGTTTTAGGAAACAACCGGCAGGCGGCAATTTCAACTAGCATCAAGCATGCTGTTCCTGATTAATTATACTCGAAACCTTACTAGTCCGCAGGGGAATTCCCCGACTTGGGTGGATTTTTAGTCATTTTCGTTCAGATAGCTTATAATTGTTAAGGAGTTATCTTTAATGACAAGTTAGTGTTTTTAAGACTGAATTGTCAGATAAGAAGACGTGTGGTTTGTAAGGCTCATATTTTGAATAGTGATGATTCAGTCGTTTGGAGGCTCGGGCTGCCATTAAGTCCAGTTCGACCGGAACGACAAATTGAAAGCCACTATATGAACGGATACAAGCCACTTAGGAAACTAATCGTGTGTGGCAATCGGGTTGGCAGCCACACATTCTGGAGGTAGAATTCATGGATGATTTAACAACTGGCGTCCCAGTGGCAATCCACCTTGAGACGCAGGCAGTACAAGATGGCGATGCAGCTAACTACGCGTTAGACGTTGATGGTCAGCTCGTTCAGATGGGTGATGCATTTTATTTACGTTACAAAGAAGCAAGTAAAGATCAGGGACAACCAGTTCCTGTTACCATTAAGCTAGCCGCTAATGGCGATGTTGTGTTGACCCGTAGTGCGGAGAACCGATTACGGCTCCACTTTTCCAATGGCAAACGGGTACAAGCCCGTTATCGGACGCCGATGGGGATCTTACCAGTCGATACAGTCACACCATTGTTACAAGTACGGCTACGGGAACGGCCATTTTCTGGGGAAGTCAATATCAACTATGACTTATATGCCGGTGAACAACTAATTGGTAACTACAAGTTGCGATTGCAATTCACGGCTTGATTTGGTATGATGAACTGTAAACTGCGGAAAGGACGTGCACCAGTTTGGAACTAAAACAATTTGATGGACAGAAAAAGTCCGAATTATCTTTAATCGAGGTTGCGCATGCAATTTTGTCACAACATGGTGACGCGATGGCGTTTGCCGATTTGGCGAACGCTGTGCAATCTTATTTGGGTAAAAGCGACGAAGAAATTCGGGAGCGTTTATCACAATTTTATACCGATCTAAATATTGACGGTAGTTTCATTTCGCTCGGTGACAATATGTGGGGCCTGCGTGCATGGTACCCATTTGAATCCATTGATGAAGCTGTGATTCATACCGATGATGATGAAGACGATGATCGGCCAAAACGCAAGAAGCGTAAGAAGGTTAACGCCTTCTTGGCTGACGCCGGCGACGATGATGATGTCATTGATTACGATGACGATGATCCCGAAGACGACGACAATTACGAAGATGAAGACGATTCCGAAAGCGACGATGACGATGATTCCAGTGCAAGTAAGTATGACGAACTTGCCGGTGTGGATGATAGTGATGACGACGCGGCGGATGAAACTTTACCAGATGGCATCGAAGGCCAATTATCTGAATTAAACGATGACGATGATGACGACTTCGATGATGATGACGACGAAGAGCAAAAGTAAGCTGACTGATTTGACTTGACGAAAGTTGAATCAACTTGTATTATCTTATTTGGGCTCTCTGGTAGTCATACTGGAGACATTCAAACGAAATCAAGCTCCCTATTCACTGAATAGGGAGTTTTCTTTATTTAGAGCCAATCCCCACGAAATAAATCTTTAAGGAGTTATCACATGACCAAATATATTTTTGTAACTGGTGGCGTTGTGTCGTCAATTGGTAAAGGTATCGTCGCAGCTTCACTTGGACGCTTACTTAAAAACCGGGGCTTAAAAGTCACGATTCAGAAGTTTGATCCATATATTAACGTTGATCCTGGTACGATGAGTCCTTATCAACATGGTGAAGTTTTCGTTACTGATGACGGGACCGAAACCGACTTGGACTTAGGACATTACGAACGGTTCATCGACATTAACTTGAACAAGTACTCCAACGTAACGACTGGTAAGATTTATTCAGAAGTCCTGCAAAAGGAACGTCGTGGTGATTATTTAGGTGCAACGGTACAAGTCATTCCACATATTACCGATGCGATTAAAGAAAAAATCATGCGGGCCGGGACCACAACTGATTCCGACATCGTCATTACCGAAATCGGTGGGACGGTCGGGGATATTGAATCCTTGCCATTTATCGAAGCTTTACGTCAGATGAAGAGTGACTTAGGCTCCGACAACGTCTTCTACATTCACACCACCCTGATTCCTTATTTAAAGGCTGCTGGTGAAATGAAGACGAAGCCAACCCAACATTCGGTTAAAGAATTGCGGAGTTACGGGATTCAACCAAATATGTTAGTTGTCCGGACGGAAAAACCAATTACCCGGGAAATGCGGAACAAGATTGCGTCCTTCTGTGACGTTGAACCTGAAGCCGTCATTGAATCCTTAGATGTTAAGACAATCTACTCGATTCCATTAAATGTGCAAAAGCAAAATATGGACCAAATCGTCTTGGATCACTTTAACATTAAGGCACCCAAGGCCGATATGAGCGACTGGGAAGATCTTGAACATCATGTTCAACACTTATCACGGAAGATCAAGATTGCCTTGGTTGGGAAGTATGTGGCGTTACAAGATGCCTATATCTCTGTGACCGAAGCCTTGAAACATGCCGGTTATACCGATGATGCTGAAATCGAATTAAATAAGATTTCAGCAGAAGATGTAACGCCTGAAAATGTTAAAGACTTATTAGGCGATGCTGACGGTATCTTAGTTCCTGGTGGCTTTGGCGATCGTGGGATTGAAGGTAAGATTACGGCGATTAAGTATGCGCGGGTTAATGATGTGCCATTCTTAGGTATCTGTCTAGGGATGCAAATGGCCAGTGTTGAATTTGCCCGGAACGTCTTGAACTTAAAAGACGCTAACTCAACTGAAATTGATCCTGACACGCCAGATAACGTGATTGACTTGATGGCGGATCAAGAAGATGTTGAAAACATGGGTGGCACGCAACGGTTAGGGGCTTACCCATGTAAGCTTAAGCCAGGGACGGTTGCGGCAGCGGCTTACCATAACGAAGAAGTCGTTATGGAACGGCATCGTCATCGTTATGAATTCAACAACAAGTACCGTGAAGCCATGGCGGCTAAGGGTATGGTCTTCTCAGGGACGTCACCTGACAATCGCTTAGTTGAAGTGATTGAATTACCAAAGAACCGGTTCTTCGTTGCCTCTCAATATCACCCAGAATTTCTTTCCCGGCCAAATCGTCCGGAAGGGTTGTTCAAAGCGTTTATTGATGCGGCGAATGCGACGGGAACTACCAAATAAGAGTGTGAACGAGGACGGGTGAAGGCGAGCATTGCCTAGCCAAGTCAATTAGCCGGTGATCTTCCGGCTAGTTGACTTGGCGTAGCAAGCGGAGCCTTCAGTCCGAGTGAACACGTTTCAACAAAACTAACTCAAAACACAAAGCGTTAGGACGCTCCAAAAGTCCTAACGCTTTTTTGCGCTAAAAAGACAGTCGTCGTTACCAAAAATTAATCAATTTGAGAATTTTTATCATGAAAACGGTTAAATAACTAAATTTTCGTACTTTATTAGTGATAAAAGATTACAGTTTCCTGATATTGGTTGTTTTTTTGGATGACATTCTTTATTATGGTTATTGATTGTAATTGTACAGTGTGACACTTATTTAGCGAGGAAAGTTATGTTATGAAAAAAATGATTATCCATGGCGGAAAACGACTTTCTGGGGAATTGACGATCGGTGGCGCAAAAAATAGTACCGTCGCACTGATTCCTGCTGCGATTCTCGCAGACACTCCGGTCCGATTTGACACGGTTCCGCACATCTTAGACGTTCACAATTTAAAAATTATTTTGGAATCGATGAATGTCCATTCCACTTTTGAAAACGATGTATTAACGATTGATCCAACTCATATTGAAGAATCCGAATTACCAAGTCACGCAATTAAAAGCCTGCGTGCATCTTATTATTTCATGGGCGCATTACTCGGCCGTTTTAACCGGGCAACCGTCACTTTTCCAGGCGGGGACAATATTGGTCCTCGGCCGATTGATCAACACATTAAAGGATTTAAAGCACTCGGGGCGAATGTCGTTGAAAAAAACGACTCCGTCTTCATTTCAACGGGTACTGAAGGGTTGCATGGCGCCCGCATTTTCTTAGACGTGGTGTCCGTTGGGGCGACAATTAACATTATTTTAGCCGCCGTTAAAGCGCATGGGACAACGACGATTGAAAACGCCGCCAAAGAACCTGAAATCATTGATGTGGCGACTTTCTTAAACAACATGGGTGCGAAGATTCGTGGCGCCGGGACCGATGTCATCCGGATTGAAGGCGTTGACTCTCTACGCGCACGGGCCACGCACACCATTATCCCAGATCGTATTGAGACTGGAACGTACCTTTCATTGGCTGCGGCCATTGGTGACGGCATTTTACTTAAGAATGTCATTCCTGAACATATGGAATCGTTTACGGCCAAGATGCTCGAAATGGGTGTTGGGTTACAAATTAACGAAGACAGTATTTACGTTCCACGGGTTAGTGACCTTAATCCAGTACGTGTAAAAACGATGACGTATCCTGGTTTTGCGACTGATTTGCAGCAACCGATTACGCCGTTATTATTACGGGCTAACGGCAATAGTGTCGTGATTGACACGATCTATCCGCAACGAACGCAGCATATTGCACAATTACGCAAAATGGGCGCGGATATCCGTGTTCAAGATAATTTAATCGTGGTGGGACACTCTTCCCACCTACAGGGGGCACATGTCGAAGCGGGCGAAATCCGTTCTGGCGCGGCCTTAATGATTGCTGGTCTAATTGCTAGTGGCACCACCGAAATCTCACGCGCTGACAACATTTTACGTGGCTATGACCGCGTGATTGATAAGTTGCATACGCTGGGGGCTGACGTGGAGATTGCCGCTGACGAAATTAGAGTGTGAGGTAAGCCGGGTGGGGGTGAGCATTGCCTAGCCAAATAATTATCCGGTGTTTTTCCGGATGGTTGTTTGGCGTAGCAAGCGGAATCCCCAGGCTTACCGAACACGTTTCGGCAAAACGACCACCAGCTGAGAAAGAGCAGTGATAATGGATAAAATTTTAACGATGCACGATCTTGAGCAAAAGACACTCAAGGAAATTTATACGTATGCGCGCGACTATAAAATTCAATATTATTCTCAAATGAATAAAAAAGAATTGTCATTAGCCGTGCTGCGTGAACAAGATAAAAAGCGCGGCTTTGTCCAAATGGAGGGTGTTCTCGAAATTATTGGGCAAGAGGGCTACGGCTTTTTGCGACCAATTAACTATGGGCCTTCCCAAGAAGATATTTATATCTCACAATCACAGATTCACCGTTTCGGATTACGGAATGGTGATTATGTGGCAGGACAAGCCCGGCCACCCAAACCTAATGAACGGTATTATGGCTTGATGCGAGTCGGAACTGTTAATGGTAAAGATCCCAATGAAGCTAAGCAACGGCCACATTTCCCGGCGTTAACACCGTTGTACCCGGAAAAACAATTGACCTTAACGACGACCAAATCCGTGTTATCGACACGTTTGATTGATACGTTTGTTCCGATTGGCTTTGGTCAACGGGGCTTGATCGTGGCACCACCCAAAGCTGGTAAAACGACGTTATTAAAAAATATTGCCAATGGGATTATGACGAACTATCCGGATGTTAAGTTAATTATGTTATTGATTGATGAACGGCCGGAAGAAGTCACTGATTTGGAACGGTCGATCAAAGGGGAAGTTGTTAGTTCAACCTTTGATCAGCAACCACAAAACCACGTGCGGGTCGCTGAATTAGTCTTAGAACGGGCACGGCGCTTAGTTGAAGACAAGCAGGATGTGGTTATCTTACTTGACTCAATTACCCGACTGACCCGGGCCTATAACCTGACGATGCCATCCAGTGGACGGACGTTATCTGGTGGGCTAGACCCCACCGCGTTCTATAAACCCAAGCGGTTCTTTGGTTCTGCCCGGAATATCGAAGAAGGCGGTAGTCTGACTATCCTAGGGACGACCTTAGTTGATACGGGTAGCCGCATGGACGATATGATTTATGAAGAATTTAAAGGAACTGGGAACTCTGAATTGCAGTTATCTCGTGAATTAGCGGAACGACGGGTCTTCCCGGCGTTAGATTTGAAACAGTCCAGTACGCGTAAGGAAGAATTGTTGCTTAGTCGAGCGGCGTTAGAGCCAGTTTGGCAGATTCGGCGTTCAATGACGGGCAATGCGTTGGAATATACGGAACAATTGCTACAATTCTTAAAGCACAGTGATACCAACCAAGCTTTTCTACATGACTTGAGTGGGTTAAAGTTTAATGGGCAGTCAACCCGGCGACCACGGCGATAATTGACTGGTTGCGAGGCTTGACGCTGGGCTAGGATTCATGATAAGATATTTAGCGTTGATTAAAACTATGATAATCTCTGTTTCAGCAAATGATTCAGGGCAAAGGAGCGTAATATTATGCAAAAAGGAATCCATCCAGATTACCACAACGTTGTTTTCCAAGATTCAACGACTGGTTTCAAGTTTATCTCTGGTTCAACTGCTACGTCAGCTGAAACTGTTGAATGGGAAGATGGTAACACTTACCCATTGATCCGTGTTGAAGTTACGTCAGATTCACATCCATTCTACACTGGTAAGCAAAAGTTTACCAAGGCCGATGGTGCGGTCGATCGTTTCAACAAGAAATACGGTCTCAAATAATCAATTTGATATCAATTCAAGTCAACTGGCGTTTGTCGGTTGGCTTTTTTTTACATTTAAAAGATGGCGCTTACATGGTAAGCTGTTTTAAATGATGACACAACGGAGGGATTGCAATGTTAACGATTCGGCAGGAAACACCCGCAGACTACCAGGCCGTAGAAAGGTTGACCCGTCAGGCTTTTTACAACGTGTATATGCCCGGCTGTGTGGAACATTACTTAGTACACACCATGCGTCATCACGCTGATTTTATGCCAGAATTAGCGGATGTTTTAGTCTTAGATGGGCAAATCATTGCTAATATTATGTATACTAAGGCACAATTGACAACGCCAACGGGTGAAGTCAAACGGATTGTCACTTTTGGACCATTGAGTGTGGCGCCAGCTTTTCAGCGGCAAGGCTACGGCAAGCGATTATTGACCGCATCGTTTGAGAAAGTCCAGGCATTGGGATATCCAGCAATTGTGATCTTTGGTGATCCAAATAATTACGTAGGTCGTGGCTTTAAGAGTTGTCACCAATTTCAGGTGAGTTTACCAGATGGCAAGTTCCCAGCAGCGATGTTGGTTAAAGAATTGGTGCCAGGCACTTTGGCTGGAAGAAGCTGGCACTATCTGATGAGTCCAGTGATGGCTATTGATGAGGCCGCTGCTCAAGCTTATGATGCGCAATTACCGGCAATGAAAAAGCAATGGCAACCCAGTCAAGAGGCGTTTAAGATTATGAGTCAGGCTTATTTGGAAGCATGACTTATCGAATAGCCAAATAAAAAGAACTGCCAATTGGCAGTTCTTTTATTTAATAGCGAAGTAGCGCCAGGGCGGCTGTCTCAACTGGCATCCGGTCAGCCGGAATAATCCGAACTTGTCCTTGGCGACTCATCACGACGTCCACTAAGTCATCGATTAAGTTGTCAGGTAGTTGTAGATCAGTCTGCACGCTGCCGTCGGGATTGATCGTACCGCCAACTTGGGCATTAGCGGCTACAATCAAAGTGTCAATCCGGCCATCTAAGGCGGGACGAATCATGTCAAACGGATCATTTAAGGCCCGTTGCCGTGACTTGGCTTGGTCGTAACGATCTAATAAGATTTCAGTCAGTTCGGTTCGCCATTTGTTCTGAACAGGCGTCGTTGCAACGGCAATCTCGGCTAGGCTCAGGCCATTCGGCGAGTTATCAATCATCAAATGTTGTGAGAGATACGGATTCTTGCTGAGTTTGCGGAATACCGCTTGGTTATGCGGTAAGCCCATTAAGATTAATGGGCGTTGCGAAGCTTGCGAGTGGGTTGCCAACACGTACTGGTCAACCTGTAAATAGTAATTACGTTGATCAATCGCACGTTCCTCAGCTTTAGCGTTGTGACCATGGTAGTTCACACCATGCACGGGACTAGAATTAAAGTTCAGGTCACCACCACGTTTTTCGGTTCCCAGCGTCCCTTTTAAGGTCATTGGGGCGTCTAGCGGTAAGTCGACTGCCACAAGGTCACCTTCACGTTGCTGGTAAAGTGCCATCGAATCTTCATTTAAGGCTAGCAAGTCAAAGTCAAACTGTTGCTGACGGTCGGCTAAGATTGGCCGAATCGCCGGCATACTATTAACGATGACTTGAGTATCAGTCGGGGTCTGTAAATCGAAAATCAGACACGTCTCGGCATTCGCAATCAAGCCGGTTTGTGGGCCGGTATGTTGTAGCCAAAAGCTGTTATCGTTAGCTAACCGGTCAAACTGAGCTTGAAATGGTCGGAAGCTAGCTTTCGGAAAGTGTTGGGCCAATTGTTGCTGGGCGTCAGCCACCAACTGTTTGAGTTGTAAGCGGCGGTGGTTCAAGTCATTTAAGACGGCGTCAGTATTCAGATAGATGGCGATGAATGGTCCAGCATCGCGTTGTCGCATCAAGTGTTGAAGATCATTTTTTACCATAGTATCCATAGGTCCAACCTACTTTCTTTATTTGTTGATACTAGCATATCAGAATTCAATGCGATTATGCAAGCATTATGAACTTCATAAGAAAAATATAATTATTTTCTTGGGTTAACTATGTTGTGAGTTAGTGAAAGTTGCTACTCTGATTAGGGCAAGGTCAGTTTTGAAGACCAGGCTTGGTTTCAAAATGACCCATGGCGTTCCAGCGTTTTAGGAACCAACCGGCAGGCGGCAACTTCAACTAGCACCAAGTACACGTTCTATATTGGTCGTGAATGGCATTAATAAAGCAATGAATACCGGTTGGCACTCGTAAAGTAAAGTTATCGATGATTGCGGAATTTTAGCTCGGTGCCAGACGTACAATTAAGACCCACGACTTTTCTATTGCGGTAAATTAGGGTATATTTACCGTAGACCGCTTTAGGTTGAGTGGTTAGTACAATGGGAGGCGAAAAAGTATGAAATCAAAACAACATCCCGGTTTAAAATGGCTGGGACGAATTGTGTTTGTGATTTTGATAGCGCTGTCGTTAGCGTTAATCTTTAACGAACAAATAAAAAGTTGGTTGGTGAGTTCATATGCGCCGACTGTGACGGCTAAGTCCGTCAAAAAGAATCAAACGAAAAAAGGTAATTTTGATTTTTCAAAAGTGAAGTCGTTGGATTTTCAAACGGTGGCTAAAGCCCGGATGAATAAAAGTTCGATTCACGTGATTGGATCGATTGCGATTCCATCGATTGACTTGTATTTACCGATTGGCAATGGTGTTAGTAACGAAACGTTGGCTTTGGCTGCGGGGACGTTGAAAGCTGACCAGACGATGGGGAGTGGCAACTATGCGTTGGCCGGTCACCATATGATAAAGCATGGCGCTTTATTTAGTCCACTCTACTATAAGAGTAAAGTGGGTCAGATGATTTATTTGTCAGATATGTCGCATATCTATGAATATAAAACAACCCAACGTAGTTTTATTGCCGCGACAGATGTCCAAGTCATCGATGATGTCCCGGGTAAAAAGCTGGTGACATTGATTACGTGTGATAAGACTGGGGCGGGTCGCCTGATGATTCGTGGGACGTACGTAAAAAAGTGGCAATTCCGTCAAGCGCCAACCGGAATTCAGAAGTCATTTTCGAGTCACTTTAATAACAAATATTAAATTTAGGCCGGCCTATGTTGTTGACCCAAGTTTCACGTTACAATAATGATGAGGTTTATAAGACAAGGAGGGTTCATTTGATGGTAGGTTTAATAATTATTGCGATTATCCTCGTGATTGTCGCCATTTATGCGATTATTTATAACGGCTTGGTCAAAGCGCGGATGTATACGCAAGAAGCATGGAGTCAAATTGATGTTCAGCTCAAACGACGGAATGATTTAATTCCAAACTTGGTCAGTACGGTTAAAGGCTACGCCAAGCATGAAAAGACGACATTAGAGCAAGTTGTCTCATTACGTAACCAGATGACCCAAGTCCCGGCTGGGGATCATCAACAGGCGATGGCACTTTCAGATCAATTAACCAGTTCTTTAAAGAGTATTTTTGCGTTAGCTGAAAGTTATCCAGATTTGAAAGCCAATCAAGAATTTAGCAAGTTAATGGAAGAATTGACGAATACTGAAAATAAAATTGCGTATTCACGTCAACTTTTCAATTCTAGTACGGCTAGTTACAATATGAAGTTACAACAATTTCCATCTAACTTAGTCGCTGGCATCCATCATTTTCAAAAGGTTGACTTTTTGGCGGTTCCTGAAACTGAAAAAGAAGCCCCAAAAGTCTCATTTGATGATCAAGATTAGAGGTTTTGCCCATGTTATTTGAGCAGATAGCCCGCAATAAGCGGCACACGGTTTACGTGATGGCCGCTTTTGTCTTGCTAGTGGCCGTGATTGGGGCGGCGGTCGGGTATGTCTTTTTTGACAGCACCGTAGCAGGACTCGTGATGGCACTCATTGTGGCCGTTATTTATATGGCCATTATGTTGGGACAATCGACTGATGTGGTGATGGGCATGAATCATGCCCGTGAACTGCATGGTGAAGACGATGATCCCGAATTATGGCACATTGTTGAAGATATGGCATTGGTTGCGAAAGTCCCGATGCCACGCGTTTTTATTATTCAAGATGACAGTCCGAATGCATTTGCCACAGGAAATAACCCGGAACACGCCGCCGTTGCGGTGACGACCGGAATTCAAGCACGACTGAACCGTGAAGAGATGGAAGGCGTCTTAGGTCATGAACTGACCCACGTGCGTAATTACGACATTCGGTTACAAACGATTGCCTTAGCATTGACGGCGGCGATTAGCTTACTTGTCAATTGGGGGATGAACGCCTTTTGGTGGGGTGGCGGTCGACGCCGGCGGGATAATGACCGTGATGGCAATGGTAGTGTACAAGTATTACTCATGATCCTAGCCATTGTGGTGATTATACTGGCACCGTTAGCAGCTAGTTTAGTTCAGTTAGCGCTATCGCGTAATCGGGAGTATTTAGCCGATGCTGGGAGTGTCGAATTGACCCGGAATCCATTAGGGTTAATTAGTGCCTTACAGAAGATTGATGATAGTCAGCCGATGCAAGCTGCTGATCCTAGTAGCGCGGCGCTCTATATTTCAGATCCATTTAAAGCTAAAAAGTCCTGGGCACATTTATTTGATACCCACCCACCAATGGCTGATCGGATCGAACGTTTAAAAAAGATGTGATTCAAGCCAACTATTTCGAGCGGAACGGCTTATAATATAAGTAATAAATAGACAGTTGAAAGAGTGAGTCGATTGCAACGCAGATATATTTACGCCAATTTAGAAAAAATTGATAATTTAGTGTTTGCCTATGGGATTGACCAGAGCGATTTTGTGCATGGCATCAAACGGCTGCCGAGTAACTTGGTCTCGTTGGTCGGGGTTGACGATGACGTGCACGCGGTCAATGCCCACACTGGGTTGAATGTGATTAATGACGAGAATGATATTCGTCGTTTTTTACTGCAAAGCCATACTGAGCAAGTTAAATGGATGGACTATGATGAAGTCGGTGATTTAGACTTTTTGACAGCTACCGAAATTGCTGAGTTATTATATTTGGGTCATATGAATCGACCGATCCGCTCGCCTTTTAATTATAAGCTGCGTAACCACTACGTTTTCTTGGAACAACGTAATGGTGGGATCAAGTTATATTGTTACTACTTGTCGGCGTTTAGCCATGTCCTCAATGCCTCAATCTTACGGCATACGTTGGCGGCTTACCGTGGCCGACGGATGTTTATGCGGACAATCAGTGTGCCACGGGTACCAGAGCCGATTATCAAGCAATTGATGCATTTAATGTCGGATGGCTTGTTTATTTACTTTGATCAATCAATGGTGCGTCAACGCCAATTATTAGTACCGGTGCATACGGAGATTGCCAATGACGATATCGAGGTTTTTGATCCGGCGCGGAATGATGATGGCCAGCATACCCATAATGTAGCCACTTTGACGTTCAATCTAGTGTCCAGTCAATGGGGGCTCACGATTCACGATGCGAAGGCCTTTGAAGATCATTTATAATGCTATGAAGAAGCGCAGAACAGTTAGTTAAGCTGGGACTGCGCTTTTACTTTCACGCATAATTAGTGTTAGAACTGGGCAATTTATGAGAGTTCGTAGAGTCCCACTCGTCAAAGTGGTATAATTTTCAATGCGATAGTCAAATTTAGTTAACACTAAATCTGCCACTAATCGGTTTAAAAAAGCGGTACTAGTCAGGAATACGGGTTCACTAATTAATGAGAACCGTGAATGGAGAGTTATATCATATGAAGATGCAAGTTACCGAAATTGCGAAAGCAGTTCAAGCTGTGAATGCGGCGCAAGTCTGGCCAGACGTCAATGTGACGGGTGTGGCCTTTGATAGTCGACACTTAACAGCAGGCGATTTATTTGTGCCGCTCACGGGAGCCAATGATGGTCATGACTATATTCAAAGCGCAATTGACCATGGGGCGGTGGCAACTTTATGGGCAACTGATCATACTGATAGTGCACCAAGCGAGTTACCCGTTATTTTGGTGCCAGATACGTTGACAGCGTTACAACAATTGGGCCAATATTATTTACAAAAGATCAATCCTAAAGTGGTTGCGGTCACGGGTAGTAATGGGAAGACCACGACCAAGGATATGATTGCTAGTGTGTTAAGTACGCAATTCAATGTCACCAAGACGCATGCTAATTTCAATAACCAAATTGGGGTGCCAATTACGTTATTGAGTATGGAACCTAACACGGAAGTCGTTGTAGTTGAAATGGGCATGGATCACTTTGGTGAATTGGATTTTCTCAGCAACTTGGTACAACCGGACGTGGCCGTGATCACAATGGTTGGGGAAGCGCATATTGAATTCTTTGGTACACGCGACAAGATTGCCGATGCAAAGATGGAAATCGTCCATGGCTTAAAAGCGGATGGGACCTTTATCTATAATGGTGATGAACCATTGTTACAAACACGGGCCAAAGAGGTCACACAACGCCAACGGACCTTTGGCTTGAATGCTGATAATACGTTGAGTGCCAGTGCGATTGAAACGAGTCGGGCGACGACTAGCTTTACGGCTAGTCTTTGGCCAGAGTCACCATTTACGATTCCAATGATGGGTGCCTACAATGTGAATAATGCCATGGCAGCGTTATTAGTTGCCGATACCTTTCACGTCCGGGAAAAGCCGGCACAACAAGCGCTAGCTAAGTTCGTACCAACTGAGAATCGGACCGAATGGTTAACCGGACATAATGGTGAGGCTATTTTGAGTGATGTTTACAATTCTAATCCCACCGCGGCCAAGCGTGTCTTAGCAGCCTTTGCAGCGACCCCGGTTACTGGCCAACGGATTGTTGTTTTAGGGGATATGTTGGAATTGGGTGCGCAAGCCGATCAGTTGCATGCTAGTTTGGCGAGCGAATTGAATCCAGAAACCATTCAAAGCGTTTATTTGAATGGGGAACACATGCAGGCCTTAGCAACGGATCTGGCGGCGAAGTATCCAGCAACCGCAATTCATTACTATCCAACGCATGAACAACCACAATTAATTAATGATTTAAAACAAGCCGTTACTGCGGATGATGAAGTGCTGTTAAAAGGCAGTCACGGGATTCATTTAGAGAATGTTTTAGCGGCATTAGAAGCTTAATAAAGTATTGCCAGACACGAATTGGTCAGTTGACTGAGTCGTGTCTTTTTTGTTTGGCCAGCTGTTAATTTGGTCATTGTGACTATTGTTAGATCATGTATTATTTTGAAATTAGTTAATCACTACTTATTAGCTTAGGGGTTGTGGTCAAACCGATTATGGACCAACCAGAGTGGTCATTTTCCGCCAACTAAGCCACTCAAAATTAAAAAATAGAAACGCTTGTAATATATCTAAAAGATACATATAATAATGATGCGCTAAAAAAGGCGGTGGTTAAAAATGTATGAATTATTTATTTTAGGGCAATTAATGGATCGACCGATGACCGGCTATCAGTTACGGAAGGCCTTAGTCAGCGTTGTTGGTCAAGAACTGACGATTAGTTTTGGGGCGCTTTACCCGTTGCTTGATAAGTTAGCAGCAGCGGGTGAGCTGACCTTGGGTTTTAAGCCGACCACGAGCAAGCGGCCCCAAAAAGTGGCCACACTTACCACGAATGGTCAGCAACATTTTTGGACGTTAGTATTGGCACCAGTGGCATTGAATAAACAGACGCAGCTGACATTTCAGATCAAATTGAACTTTTTACATTTATTAACGATTGACCAGCAGTTGGCCGTTTTAACAGATTTTAAAGCGTTCACTCAAGGTCAGTTGAGTCGCCTGACGGACCAGCAAACTCGGCTTCAACACAATGTGCACATGGTTGGGGCGGATATTGCTGATGTGTTGTTAGTTAATGAGTTACAACAGGTCCGCGCACAGGCTCAGCTCAACTGGGTCGACGCCTTAATTCAAGCAAAGAAGGAAAGTACATCATGAAAGTAGCTTCATTTTCAACTGATCCTCAGATTCAAAAACGACGTTGGTGGATATTAATTGCCGTTTGTCTCTTTACCTTTATGTCAACGTTAGATGGCAGTATCGTCAACATCGCGTTACCCGTGATGAGTAAGGCGATGACGATCCCAATGAATCAAGCTGAATGGGTTGTGTCAATTTATTTGATTATTATTTGTGCGTTGCTATTGTTATTCGGCAAGCTAGGTGATGCCCATGGTAAGATTCGTATTTTTAAGATTGGGGCGGCCTTGTTTACGGCTGGCTCACTATTGTCAGGATTTAATTCTGGCCTGTTCATGTTGTTAGCGGCGCGAAGCATTCAAGCGGTTGGCGCCGCGATGACGATGAGCGCCAACAATGGGATTATTACTGAAGTCTTTCCATTCAAAGAACGTGGGCGGGCGTTAGGCATGATTGGCTCATTCGTAGCGTTAGGTAGCATTGCCGGGCCTGGGATTGGTGGGCTGATTTTAGCGCACTTTAGCTGGGGGTATATTTTCTGGATCAACGTGCCGATCGGTATTTTAGGGATGATTTTAGGCCAAGTCATTTTGCCAAAAGATATTACAATGAGCCATTTGCCGATTGATAAGCCGGGGGCGAGTTTGTTTGCGCTAATGATGGTCAGCTTGTTTGCCGGCGTCTTTATTGGGCAAGAAATTGGCTTCACCAAGCCAATCATCTTAGGTTGTTTTGCGATTGCGTTAATTGCCACTATCATCTTTGTGCGCATTGAGTTACATCATGATAATCCCATCTTGGCGTTACAGCTCTTTAAGAATGCCCGCTTCTCAATCAGTATTCTCTGTGCTTTCTTGATCTTTGTGGCGAACTTCTTCTTTAACGTGATTTCACCATTTTATTTGGAAAATGCACGGGGCTTGGCGGCTAATTATGCGGGTTATGCTTTGATGGCGTTCCCGATTGTGCAAGTGGTCGTGGCGCCGATTGCTGGGGCAATTTCTGATAAGATTGGGCCGGAACTACTCACTTTTATCGGCTTAGTACTCATTTCGATTAGCCAGGTTGGTTACATCTTTGCTAACTTAACGACGCCACTCTGGGTCTTTATGTTCTTCATCGGCTTGGTCGGTTTCGGTAATGGGGTCTTTCAAGCACCCAATAATGCGATTGTAATGGGGTCAGTTGAAGTCAAAGACTTGGGCGTTGCTGGTGGGATTAATGCATTGGCGCGAGAACTCGGCATGATCTTCGGGATTTCCGTAGCAACGACGGTCCTTTATTCCGCCATGAGTCAATCAGCCGGATATAAAGTCACGTCTTATTTACCGGCTCATCCAGAAATCTTTATTGATGGGATGCGGGTTGCCTTTATCGTATCATTGATAATCTGTCTAGTGGCAACGGTCATTACTGGTATTCGGCTATTAAATCGGCGGCGGGCCGCTTAATTAGCCATAGAGGTTATTAATAGGCGTGACGGTAGAAGCGCGTTAAAATAGACGTGTTGTCATTGGTTAAGAATTTTGACAAGTTTTTGAAAGATTATATGGAAAAATAAATTAATTTTTCTGAAAAATCAAGCTGCTTTATGGCTTGTTGCGGGGCGTGTGACTGCTGTTAGATGCTAATCAGCCAGTCCTAAGCGTGGTTTAATCGCTTAGCTAGGGGTGATTCAGTAGTTGCTTGCCAGAGTGAACACGCTTGCTAATTTACATTAACCGGTGTATGATAATTCAGTTGTACTATTTGAAGCACGAAACAAGTCAGACCGTTGGCTTACTAGCAAGCGCACTACGGGGAACGGATTTTTTCCTAGCTACTAGTAATCCCATGGTGTCATCCTTAGGAGGAAACATATTTGAAGTTTACAGAACTAGGCTTATCCGATAGCCTACTTAAAGCAGTTAACCGAGCAGGCTACGAAGAAGCCACCCCAATTCAAGCTGAAACCATTCCAATGGTACTTGAAGGGAAAGACGTGATTGGACAAGCTCAAACCGGGACCGGGAAGACCGCCGCGTTTGCGTTACCAATCCTCCAACGTTTGGATTTTTCGAACCATAACATCCAAGCACTTGTTATTTCACCAACGCGTGAATTAGCAATCCAAACCCAGGAAGAAATCTTCCGTATGGGTAAAGACGAAGGTGCTAAGGCGCAAGTTGTCTACGGTGGCGCTGACATTCGTCGCCAGATCAGAAACTTGAAGCAAAACCCACAAGTGATTGTTGGGACACCTGGTCGTTTATTAGACCATATTCGTCGCGGTACCGTTAAATTAGACCACGTTAAAATGTTGGTCTTAGACGAAGCCGATGAAATGTTAAACATGGGGTTCTTGGAAGATATCGAATCGATTATCAAACAAGTGCCTAACGAACGTCAGACCATGCTGTTTTCAGCCACCATGCCGCCAGAAATTAAGCGGATTGGTGTTCAATTCATGCATGAACCACACCATGTTAAAATCAAAGCTAAAGAATTGACCGCTGATACGGTTGAACAATATTACGTTAAAGCTAAAGAATACGAAAAGTTCGATATCATGACCCGTTTATTCGATGTTCAGGCACCTGATTTAACGATTGTCTTTGGTCGGACGAAGCGTCGAGTTGACGAATTATCAAAAGGCCTTGAAGCTCGCGGTTACAACGCTGCTGGGATTCATGGTGATTTGAGTCAACAACGTCGGACGCAAATTATGCGTGAATTCAAAGCTGGTAAGTTGGATATCTTAGTTGCAACCGATGTGGCTGCCCGGGGACTTGATGTTTCTGGTGTCACCCATGTTTACAATTACGATATTCCTCAAGATCCTGACAGTTACGTCCATCGTGTTGGCCGTACTGGCCGTGCCGGGCATAAAGGGGTTTCATTAACCTTTGTGACACCGAACGAAATGGAATACTTACGGGTTATTGAAAAGTTGACTAAGGTGCGCATGTTGCCTTTGAAGCCACCTACTGAAGCTGAAGCCTTTGCTGGTCAAATCGCTGCTGCTGAAGCTAATGTGGATTCATTAGTTGCTAAGACTGAAACTAATAAGTTTGCTGAACAAGCAGCTGAATTATTAGCTAAGTACGATGCTACTGACTTGGTTGCCGCTTTATTAAACGACTTAACCAAGGATGATTCAACAGCTGTCCCTGTTAAGATCACGCCAGAACGCCCATTACCTCGCCATAAAGGCGGCGGTGGCAATCGTCGTGGCGGTGGTTATCGTGGTAACCGTAGCCGTAATGGTGGCGGTAACCGTGGCGGTGGCAACGGTCGCTACTCACACAGTAGCAATCGTGACCGTGATCATCGTAATGGCGATCATAAAGGCGGCAGTGGCCGTCGTGGTAATGATCGTAAGAGCAATGGTTACAAAGGTCGTAGCCGCGAAGACAATCGCAGCAACAACCGTAACCATGATGATGGCCGCAAACAAAGTAGCAAGCGGAACTTCACGATTCGCACTAACGATTAAAGCTAACTAATTAACATTACTAACGGAATCACCGGTAACGGAGATTCGGTAAAAAGTCGAGCGCAGGCTCGGCTTTTTTTGTGGGCTGACATGCTAGAATTAAAGCAAAACTAGTGGGGTGGATGGGGATAGGCGCTCATTATTTTGACCGTCTCCGTTGACCAGCCGATTCGCGGTGGGGCAGACCTGCAGCCCAAAAGCGGTCTGCAGGGCACTTGTTAGCCGAAGAACATGTCTAACAAGCTGGCCCAATCACTAAAACCGGAAAATCACCGGTTCAAGTGATTCGACACGGCGAATCAGCTGGTCACTGCGACTTTGCTTGGGTTGTTTTAAGTATTTATGGGAATTAGCAGCGAATAAAACTAAACTGTAATAGTTATTTAGCGTAGGCTGGACTGGATGATGCTCAGTGGTGTCGTTTGACTTAGGTCGGTGAACCTTGCCGGCCTTAGTCAAAGCCCGGCTTGGAAGACCGCTCCTAAGGCTTCCAAACGTGGCCACCACGTTCCAGCATCAGTCCAGACCAACCGGAGCGACAATTTAGTTTCATGCCATCGTGAAAAGATTGCGTGTTAAACGGTCTGTTACATTGCTGGCGACTGTGGTAAATTGGAAATATCAGATTTTGAAAGGCGATGGGGTTGTGATTTATGGTACCGGCATTGATTTAACTGAATTAGCCCGGATTCAAGCGATGCTGACGGCGGGGTTAAAGCTGCCGGAAAAGGTCTTGACGGCAAATGAACTGGCGGTCTTTAACCAGTATGGGCAAAAGCGACAAGTTGAATTCTTAGCGGGGCGCTTTTCCGCGAAGGAATCGTATAGTAAAGCTTTTGGAACTGGCATTGGCGCGCAAGTTGGGTTTCATGATGTTGAAATTTTGGATAATGCTGCGGGCCGTCCAGAAATCACCCGCCAACCGTTTGACGGGCCGGCGTGGATTTCAATCTCACATACCGATCAATTCGTGATGACGCAAGTAATTTTGGAAAGAGGCAATTAGTGATGGTTGTAATTGGGGAACACCGCCACACACAAGTCCATGTTGACTTGCAGGCAATTAAACATAATATTAATGAGGAAATGACGCGCAAAGATCCACTGACTGAATTGTGGGCCGTCGTTAAGGCGAATGGTTATGGTCATGGGATTATTCAAGTAGCGCAAGCAGCCAAACAAGCTGGAGCCACCGGATTTTGTGTGGCCATCTTAGATGAAGCGTTGGCCTTACGTCAAGCTGGAATTACAGCACCAATTCTAGTTTTAGGTATTGTGGAACCAGAGTTTGCGGCCGTTATTGCGGAACATGATATTTCGGTTGCGGTTGGCTCGACTGATTGGTTAGCTCAAGCGGCAGCTGTCTTGGCGGCTAATCAGGTGACCCAGCCACTACATGTGCACGTTGCCTTGGATACTGGGATGGGACGGATTGGTTTTCAGACGCCGGCTGAATTAGCTGACGCGGTTAAAGTCTTACGAGCTGCTAACAGTCCATTTGACTTTGAAGGTATCTTTACCCATTTTGCCACCGCTGATCAAGCTGATGACACCTACTTTATGCACCAATTATCAAATTGGAAAGCACTGATTGCGGTGATTGATGAATTGCCACGGTATGTGCATGTCTCAAATTCAGCGACTAGTTTATGGCATCAAGCTTGCAATGGCAATGTGATTCGTTTTGGGGTCGCATTATATGGGTTAAATCCTTCGGGGACGGAGCTAAGTGCACCGTATCATTTACAGCCAGCGTTGAGTTTGACTGCGGAACTGGCTTTTGTGAAGAAGTTAGCTCGTGGGAAGTCGATCAGTTATGGCGCGACTTATACTGCCGATCAAGATGAATGGATTGGCACCGTGCCAATCGGGTATGCCGATGGTTACGAACGCCGACTACAAGGCTTTCACGTCTTAGTCGACGGTCAGGTGTGTGAAATCGTTGGTCGAGTCTGCATGGATCAGATGATGGTGCGGCTACCAAAAGCCTATCCAGCTGGAACTAAAGTGACTTTAGTTGGTACGGATGGCAAGCAGACGATTAGTTTGCAAGATGTCGCTGATTATTGTGGCACGATCCATTATGAGATTGCTTGCGGATTAGCAACGCGCTTGCCACGTGTTTATACTGACGGCGAATAAGGCTGATACCAAATGTTATTAGTTACGCAAATCAATACTAATAAGAACGATAAATAAAATCCTAACCGGGCCGATGTTGGTAATGTTGACATTGGCCCGGTTTTTAGCGCTGTCAAATAAGTAAACGGTTGCTAAAAGTTGAGCTTTCATGCTATCATAAGTAGCAAGAATAGGCATGTTGTTGGCTACAGTTAAGTAGTCAATTACAACTATGGGCGTCAGTAACAAGGGGAGATGAGGCGATGGTCGCAGCTGACATTAAACGCGGAGACATCTTTTATGCTGACTTATCGCCGGTCGTCGGGTCTGAACAAGGCGGAATGCGGCCGGTCTTAATCGTGCAGAATAACGTTGGTAATCATTACAGTCCCACGGTGATTGTCGCGGCGATTACCGCGAAAATCCAAAAGACTAAAATGCCAACGCATATTAACATTAATGCGGCGCATACCGGAATTGAAAAAAATTCGGTCGTGTTATTGGAGCAGGTTCGAACGATTGATAAGCAACGATTAAAAGATCGTGTCACCCATTTAGATGACCAGACGATGCAGCGAGTCGATGGGGCACTGTTAATCAGTATCGGCTTAGCGGATCGCAGTAAACGGCGACCGCGGCGGACGATGCAGCACTAGGTTGTTTTGGGGCACTAAACCTTTACATAATAATATGCAAAGACTGTCACGGAAGATAGTCAAAACGCGAGTCAACTAACTTTGATGTTAGCTGGCTCGCGTTTTTTGTTGTTAAAGTTTAGTCGTCCAATTTTCCGACTTAGATAACCCCCGGCTTTCGAGACCGCTCTGTGGCTCGAAAACGTGGCCACCACGTTCCAGCCGATTCTGGCCCAACCAGAGTGGCAATTTAAACCAACTAGCACTTAAGCGTGTAAATACCCTATCTGGCAGATACCGGCTAGCAGTAAAAGGGTTTAGTTAATCGGTAACAATCGGGTTCAAGCCGTTAATTGTCACTAACGCCTTAGCAGTATCTAACGCCGTTAACAATGGTTTAGCATGGTTGAGGGCCCAAGTGGCTAATGGCGCATCGTTGGCATGATCTAAGGCCAATACTGCGGCCAGACTATCGGTTGGGAGCTGAGCTAAGTCGGCGGCAATCGTTACTGGCACTGATAGCGTTGCTAACCAAGCTTTAACGGCGGGGTCGTGACTAGTCGGTACGTCGGTAATTAGCCCATCTTGTGGTTGCCAGTTCTGCAACTGGTAACTGTCGGCTAGGGCCGCGTGCCAAGCATCACTTAGCGTTGCCCCTAGTCCCATCGTTTCACCCGTTGATTTCATCTCAGGACTAAGCTGAGTTGGTAATTGGGGTAATTTGTTGAAGGAAAAGACTGGCGCTTTGACGGCGACTTGGCCGGTTAAAGGATACTGACCGGTTGGCAGGTTCAATCCCGCTAAGGTTGCGCCTAAGATTAACTTGGTGGCTAATTGGGCGAGCGGCAAGCGGGTCACTTTACTCATGAACGGGACGGTCCGGCTGGCGCGTGGATTGACGTCAATGACGTAGACATCGTCGGTGACGACGAATTGAATATTCATCATACCCACGCAATGCAACGCTTGACCGAGCTTAGTGGCAATGTTAATGATTTTGGTTTGATTAGTGGTACTGAGCCGTTGCGGTGGGTAAATGGCGATTGAATCACCAGAATGAACGCCAGACCCTTCGACGTGTTCCATAATCCCGGGGATGCAGACGTGACGTCCGTCTGACAGTATGTCAACTTCGCACTCGATCCCAGCTAAGTAATGATCCATTAAGATTGGGGCGCCATGTCCAGCGGCAACCGCAGCTTTGACCACGGGTGTCAATTCGGTCGCATCATGCACGATGGCCATCGCTCGACCGCCTAAAACAAAACTGGGCCGCACGAGTAAGGGATAGCCAATCTTTAAAGCTGCGATTTTTGCAGCGGCTAGATCAGTCACAGTGGTGCCGGTCGCCTGAGCAACTTGTTGTTGTTCAAGTAGCGCGGCGAACGCTTGCCGATTTTCAGTAATATCGGTGGCTTTGACACTAGTCCCTAAAATCGTCACGCCCGCATCAGCCAGTTGGTTAGCCAGATTAATTGCTGTTTGACCGCCAAATTGGACAATCACGCCAACTGGTTGTTCAAGCTGAATAATTGGTAGTAACCGTTCCAATGTCAACGGTTCAAAGTAAAGTTTGTCAGAACTGGAGAAATCAGTCGAAACGGTTTCGGGATTATTATTGACGACAATTGCCCGATAACCGGCTTGCTGAATCGCTTTAACACAATGCACGGTCGTGTAGTCAAACTCGATGCCTTGTCCAATCCGGATGGGACCAGCCCCCAATACCAGAATACTATGGCCCAGCGGCTGGCTTTCGGTAGTTGTGCCAAAAGCCGTACTGTAAAAGTAAGGGGTGGCACTGGCAAATTCACCGGCACAAGTATCCACCATTTTATAAACGAGTGGCGCCGTGGCTGTTAAAGCCGTGACTTGTGCGAGGGGCAACTGACTATAATGTGCCATCGTGGCCGTACTGAGCCCATATTTTTTAGCCGTTAAGAGTTGTTGTGGTGTTGGATTGGCTGCGAGTTGCTGGGTGAGGCCAATAATGTGTTGGAGCTTACTTAAGAAAAAGGGTGTAATCCCAGTTAAGTCAGCCAGTTTAGCTAACGGCCAGCCTTGTTGTAAGGCGGCAAATAAATAGAATAAACGTTGATCAGTCGGCGTTGTCAGCTCAGCTAATAATTGCGCCGTGGTGATGTGCTGCTTGGGGACTAGTGTTGTTTGCACTGTCGGCTCAGTTTCTAATGACGCAATCGCTTTTAGGGTCGCTTCTTCAATGGTGGTCCCAATTGCCATAACTTCACCGGTGGCTTTCATCTGAGTGCCTAAGTGGGCATCGGCAGTTGGAAATTTATCAAAGGCAAAGCGAGGGAGCTTAGCGACCACATAATCGAGCGCAGGTTCAAAGGCCGCGTAGGTTGTTTGCGTAATTGGATTTTTAATCTCCGCTAAGTTCAAGCCAATGGCGATTTCAGCGGCAATCTTCGCAATTGGATAACCGGTGGCTTTGGATGCCAAGGCCGATGACCGGCTGACCCGCGGGTTGACTTCAATGACTTGATACTGCGCACTATGCGGGTCTTGAGCGAGCTGGACGTTACAGCCGCCTTTGATATCTAAAGCGTCGACGATCGTTAAGGCGGCTTGCCGCAAAGTCTGATATTCCGTATCGGTTAGTGTCTGAACGGGGGCGTAGACGATCGAGTCGCCAGTATGGATGCCGACGGGGTCAAAGTTCTCCATACTGCAAACGATGATCTTAGCACCGGAGTTATCACGCATGACTTCGAACTCAATTTCTTTATAACCAGCAATACTTTGTTCGATTAAGCATTCGTTGACTGGTGATAGGGTCAGACCGCGTTGTAGAATCTGACGGAGGTCGTGTGGATTATCCGCGATTCCGCCACTGGAACCACCGAGGGTAAAGGCCGGCCGTACGATCACCGGGTAGCCGATATTAGCCGCAAAGCTCAAGGCCGAAGCAACGTGGTGAACAGTCGTACTGGCGGGGACGGGCTGATTGAGCTTAGTCATCAGGTCTTTAAACGCCGCCCGGTCCTCAGCTTGGTTAATCGTCTTGAGCGAAGTTCCTAAGAGTTGGATGTGTAACTTTGCCAACACACCGGCTTGGTCTAAGGCCATAGCGAGATTTAGCCCGGTTTGACCACCTAATGTGGGTAACAAGGCGTCAGGATGACTTTGAGTTAAGACTTTGGTCACACTGGCCAGGGTTAACGGTTGGATGAAGATTTCATCGGCGGTTGTATGATCAGTCATGATGGTTGCGGGATTCGAATTGATCAAGATGACATGGTAACCGGCTGCCTTTAATGCGAGGCAAGCTTGAGTCCCGGCATAGTCGAATTCGGCAGCTTGCCCGATTTTAATCGGACCGGAACCGATGACGGCAACCCGATGAATGGTGAGATTTTTAGGCATTGGCAACGACCTCCTGAGTTAACGTATGAATAAAGTGATCGAAGAATTGCCCGGCTTCGGTCGGACCGGGATGGGCTTCGGGATGGAACTGGACTGACATAACCGTCTGACCTGGCAACGTTAGTCCTTCAACACTACCGTCATTGAGTTCAACCGCTGTCACTTGGAGCGGTGTTTTCGCGACGGAAGCTGGATCGACTGCAAAGTCATGATTCTGAGCGGTCATGATGACGTTGCCAGTGGCTAGCATTTGGACCGGGTGGTTTAAGCCATGATGACCGAATGTTAGTTGATAAGTCTTGGCACCATATGCTAAGGCGATTAATTGGTGGCCGAGACAAATACCGGCCAATGGATAATGTGCGGCTAGTTGGCGAATCAAGGGTAGGACGGCTGCTTGTGCTTCTGGATCGCCAGGGCCATTAGAGAGCAGAATACCATCTGGATGATAAGCCTGGATTAAGTTAAATGAGCTAGTCGCTGGCACGACACTGACTTGGCAGCCCCGCGCAACGAGTTCTTGGGTAATTGCGGTCTTCTCACCGAAATCGAGGATCACGATATGGGGCCGTGACCCCTGGGTGGTTTGAACGGGTACGGGTTGGGGTGTCAGTTGTTTAGTCGGTAGACTCGCGGCTTTTAGTTGGAAATTCGTGACCGGTTGATTGCTAATGATGGCCAGTTGAGTTCCCGTGTGACGTAAATGAATGGTTAACTCACGGGTGTCGATGCCTTGGATACCGGGCACATGGTGCGTAAAAAGAAAACTATCTAAAGTTTCGCGACTACTATAGTGATCGCTGAAGTCGGCCAGTTCATGGACGATGACCGCTTGGGTGCCAATCGTCGCGGCCTGATTGACAGTCGGATCGATGCCATAGTTGCCGATCAACGGATAAGTAAAGGCAATTAGTTGGTTTAAGTAGGAAGGGTCGGTAATCGTTTCTTGATAACCGAGCATTCCAGTATTAAAGACTAAATTACCAGCGCCTTCAACGGATCGGTCGCCAAAGGCCGTTCCAATCCATTGAGTGCCATCTGCGAGTGTTAAGTATTTTTGCATGTTGTTACCGACCTTTCTTAAAATCAGATTAAAACTATTTTGGTTAATGCAACTAGTAAACAATTATTCACGCTAGAAGTCAAGCAAAAAATACATAAATTATGAATATATAGTACATAAATGGATTAAATATGCAAATTAATAAATAAAATTGCATATTTTTTCAAAAAGACTTGCATTTATCAAATGATGAGAATATAGTGTGAAGCATGCTTATCGCATAGATATGCAAAATAAAACTAATTTTTGAATATTTGAGGTGATTTTATGCAAGTAGCGTTAATTGGCGTCAGTGGTTATAGCGGTACCGTGTTATACCGATTATTAAAGCAACATCCCGCAGTTGACCAGATTAACTTATATGGTCACGTTGATCAGGCAGCGACGCCGTTAGCAACGGTGGTTCCGGCTTATCAGAAAGAAACGGCCATGGTCCGACCATTTGTTGCCGCTAAGGTGATGGCGGCAAATGACGTTGCCTTTTTCGCTACTTCGGCTGGGGTCACCCAGACGTTAGCCTTACCTTTATTAAAGGCTGGCTTTCCCGTTATTGATTTATCCGGTGACTTTCGGCTGCAAGATCCCGCCAGCTATACGCGCTGGTATCATCGTCCGGCGGCTGAAGCAGCAGCTTTAACGAAAGCCAGTTATGGATTAGCCGAGTTCAATCACCACTTAACGTCATATGTTGCCAATCCCGGCTGTTACGCGACCGCCACTTTGTTGGGCTTAGCGCCGGTGGTTCAAAACCACTTGATTGATCCAACAAGTATTGTGGTCGATGCCAAGTCCGGGTTGTCGGGGGCTGGCAAGAAGCTAGCAGCGACTAGTCAATTTACGACGGTCAATGATAACTTACAACTTTATAAAGTGAATCAGCATCAGCATATTCCTGAAATTATGCAGCAATTACAGGCTTGGTGGTCAGCGATTCCCGCGTTGGAATTCACTACCACTTTAATCCCAGTGACGCGTGGTATTATGAGCAGTATTTATGTCAAAGTTGCTCAGCCGACCACCACCGCCGCTTTAATCGCGCAATATCAACAGACGTATCAAACGAGTCCGTTTGTTCAAGTGCTGCCGGCGGGTGAGTTACCGACTTTAAAAACCGTCGTGGGCTCGAACAACTGCGCGCTTGGAATCAACTACAACCCTGTGACCAAGACCATCTTGATTGTCAGTGTGATCGACAACTTGATGAAGGGTGCCGCGGGTCAAGCCATTCAAAATTTCAATCAATTAATGAACCTGCCACAAACGACGGGATTACCAACTTTACCAACGTTTCCCTAACTGAGAGGAGTACTGCTTATGCAAGTTTTAACAAGTAATCAAATTCAAACGGTCGCCTTTCAGTGGCCCGCTGGCTTTTATAGCGACGGCATCCACATTGGCCTCCGGAAAGCTAAAAAAGACTTTGGCTGGCTATTCTCCAAAGTTCCGGCTGCGGCGGCTGGCACGTATACCACCAATCAATTTCAAGCAGCGCCGACCAAATTAACCAAAACAATGATTAATCAAGACCATCAGTTACAAGGCTTATTGCTCAATAGTGCCGTTGCCAATTCTTGTACTGGTCAACAAGGCTGGGAGAATGCTTTGCAAGAACAACAATGGCTAGCAAATAAATTAGCTGTTGATCCCAGCTTAATCGGGGTTGCATCGACGGGACTGATTGGGGCGCAACTCCCAATGGATCTCATCAAAAATGGGTTACCACAATTAACGCCAACGAAGAGTGATGCCGTGACTTATGCCGTCTTGACGACTGATCAACATCCCAAAACCATCAGTGTGCAATGTGAGTTAAGCGGTCATTTGGTGACACTGACGGGCTTTGCCAAAGGGTCAGGGATGATTCACCCGAAGATGGCAACGATGCTCGGCTTTGTAACGACAGATGCCCAAGTTGACGGATCTGTCTTGCAGCACATGCTTAGTGATAACGTCGATTCAACGTTTAACCAGATTACTGTGGATGGTGATACGTCTACCAATGATATGGTCGTCACCTTAGCGAATGGTCTGGCAGATAACCCGAGCTTAACGGCCGGGACACCCGATTACGACATTTTCAATCAAGCCCTACATTTGGTTTTAAGCTCGCTAGCTAAACAGATTGCGGCGGATGGCGAAGGGGCGACGAAGCTCGTTGAATGTAATGTGACTCAGGCCGCGACACGAATGGATGGTCAACAAGTGGCCAAGGCGATTGTTGGGTCTAACTTAGTCAAAGCTGCCATTTTTGGTGAAGACCCGAACTGGGGGCGGATTATCAGTACGATTGGCGCGACCGATGCTGAACTGGATATTGACCATGTGGACATTGCGATGAATGGGATACCGTTAGTCGCCGACAGCTTGGCCTTACCATTTGATGAAGCGGCGGTGAAAGCGACCTTGGGGCAATCGCAAGTTGTGATTGATGTCGACTTGCATGCTGGTGACGCCACTGGTCAAGCTTGGGGTTGTGACTTAACTTATAACTACGTCAAGATCAATGCCAGTTACCATACTTAAACGGAGGCCCGCAATGAAAAATTTGATTATTATCAAGATTGGTGGTCAAGCGATCCGGCAGTTGACTGAGCGCTTCTTTCAACAATTACAAGCGTGGCAAGCTCAAGGTAAACAATTATTAATCGTACATGGTGGTGGGCCGATGATTACCACTTTAACGACGCAACTGCAGTTACCGGTGCACAAGGTACATGGGCTACGGGTGACCGACGCACAGACTTTGGCGTTAACTAAACTAGTCCTACTGGGAGACGCCCAGCCAGCGTTATTGACGCAACTGAATCAGCATCACTTATCGGCGCTGGGGTTAAATGCGGCCGACCAACAGTTATTAACAGGAACGCCACTAGATCAACAACGCCTCGGCTACGTTGGTCAAGTGACGCAGGTGAACCAGGTGGCGTTACAAGCTTTATTGGCACATCAGATTGGCGTCTTGGCGCCGTTAGCCTTGACGACTGAGGGACAATGGCTGAATGTCAATGCGGATATGGCGGCTACCGCTTTAGCTCAACAACTCCATGCCGAAAAACTCGTGTTATTGACCGATGTGCCGGGAATTATGCATCACGGTATGGTCATGCGGAGCTTATCGCCTAAGCAGGCCCAGCGGTTAACGGCCCAAGCTGTGATTACGGCTGGGATGCGTCCTAAAGTGCAAGCTGCGATTCAAGCCATTCAAGCTGGCGTCCAACAGGCGGTCATTACGAATGCAATTGACCAGCCCGGGACCGCCATTATCAAAACGGAGGTAGTGCTATGAAAATGACCCATGTGTTTCCAACGTATCAACGGTTCCCCTTTGCGATTGAGAGTGGTCAAGGGGTTCACTTAACTGACGATCAAGGTCAGACTTATTTGGATTTTACGGCCGGAATTGGCGTCTGCAACTTTGGCTATCAAAACTCGGCCATTCAGACTGCCGTTAGTCAGCAATTAACTAAAATCTGGCATACCTCGAATTTGTATGAGAATACCTTACAGGAACAAGTGGCCACGTTGCTGACTAATGGTGATGAGCGGCTGGTTTACTTTGCCAACTCTGGAACGGAAGCCAATGAAGCGGCTTTAAAGTTAGCTCGTAAATATACTGGCAAAACGGCTATTTTAGCGTTTAATCATTCTTTTCATGGCCGGACATATGGGTCAATGTCGATGACCGGTAATCCTAATATTCAAGCCGGCTATGCGCCATTGGTTCCGGGTGTTCAGTTTGCTGATTACAATGATCCCGCCGCCATTCAACAGATTACCCCACAATTAGCTGCGGTTATTTTAGAAGTGGTCCAAGGTGAGGGCGGCGTCTTTGCTGGCCAAGCTGATTGGTTAAAGGCAGTCAATCAAGCCTGTCAGCAACAAGGCGTGTTGTTGATTATTGATGAAGTTCAGTCGGGGATTGGTCGGACCGGTTATCGGATGGCGTATGAGGGTTATGGACTTGATCCGGATATTTATACGGTGGCTAAGGGGTTAGCGAATGGTTTGCCAGTGGGGGCAATGGTTGGCAAGGCCAAGTTGGCAACGGCGTTTGGTCCAGGCAGTCACGGCTCAACCTTTGCTGGGAACGCCTTGGCGATGGCTGCGGCCCAAGCGGTGTTGGCACAGTTAACACCGGCCTTTTTGCAAACGGTCCAACAAAAAGCACAAACTGTTTGGCAAACGTTAACCGATGAGATTGCACCGTTACCCAGTGTTAAACAAGTCACTGGTAAAGGCTTGATGATTGGGATTCATCTCGAGCCGCAAGTTCCCGTTGCTAAAGTGATTACGGCCCTACAACACCAGCAACTGCTAACCTTATCGGCTGGTGATAACACGCTACGACTATTGCCACCACTAGTGATGTCGACCGCCGATTTATTAGCTGGCTTGGCACAGATTAAGACAGTTTTGATGACACTTGAAACGGAGGTAACCGCATGAACACACACTTTAATGGCCAGTCCTTTTTAAAAGAAATTGATTTTACGCCCGCCGAGTTAACTTATCTGATTGATTTCGGCTTGCATTTGAAGACCTTAAAGGCGCAACATATTCCCCATCCCTATTTACAAGGGAAAAATATTGCGCTGCTATTTGAAAAGACGTCGACGCGGACGCGTTCAGCGTTTACCGTGGCGGCCAATGATCTCGGCGCTCATCCTGAGTTCTTGGGTAAAAATGATATTCAACTTGGTAAAAAGGAATCAGTCAGTGATACAGCCAAAGTGTTGGGCTCGATGTTTGATGGGATTGAATTTCGGGGTTTTGCCCAGTCGACAGTCGAAACGCTGGCTAAGGATAGTGGGGTTCCGGTGTGGAATGGTTTAACCGACGAGTGGCATCCAACACAAATGATTGCGGATTTCATGACTTTGAAAGCCCACTTTGGTCATCTGAAAGGCTTAACATTGACCTATGTGGGGGACGGACGGAATAACATGGCGAATAGCTTGTTAGTGACTAGTGCGATGCTGGGTGTCAATATTCATATTGGCGCACCAACTGGGCTACAGCCGGCCGCTGATGTGGTGGCCTTGGCGCAGACTTACGCGCAACAATCTGGTAGTGACATCTTAATTACCGCAGATCCACAAGTGGCAGTCGCCGGTGCCGATGCCTTATATACCGATGTTTGGGTCTCGATGGGCGAACAAGTCGATTACGGGGAACGAATTAAACAATTATTGCCGTTCCAGATCAATGCTGATCTAGTGGCTGCAACGGGTCAACCTGAGACAATCGTCATGCATTGTCTGCCGGCCTTTCATGATCATCAAACCATAACTGGCGCGGCGTTGGGACAGAAATATGATCTAGATGCCATTGAAATCACTGATGAAGTCTTCACTAGTCCTCAAGCTGTCGTCTTCGAAGAGGCCGGCAATCGCTTGCCCGCGATTAAAGCCATCATGGCCGCCACATTAGGCGATCTATTTATTCCAGATAGTTTGTTTTAAGCTGATTGTTGCCGCTACGGTTGGTCTGGACTGATGCTGGAACGTGGTGGCCACGTTTGGAAGCCTGAGAAGCGGTCTTCCAAGCCGGGCTTTGACTAGGGCCGGGAAAGGTCACCCGACCCAAGTCAAACGACACCACTGAGCATCATCCAGCCCGCCCTACGCTACAATTGTTTTTCTTGAGATTATTTGGTAATTAGTGCTCAGATAAGAACTTTGGTGTAGACTGTTACGCAAGTCATACTCAATTTAAAGTTGTCGACTAGCTAACGGCGGGCGGGGTAGCATTGGCTCAGTGGTGTCGTTTATCTTGGTCGATGATTTTTCGACCTAGATAAAGCCCGGCTTTTGAGACCGTTCTGTGGCTCAAAAACGTGGCCACCACGTTCCAGCCGATGCTGCCCCAACCAGAGTGACAAATTGAAATCCACCTTGCGACGACTGATTAGTCGTGCTACGATTGAATCCGCTCGTTAATTTTCGTGGTTCGTAACCATCCCACGTAAAAAAACTAGGAGGAAAGATAGCATGACTAGTTCAAAAATCCGCCCATGGATCATCAATGCCTTAGTGGCGGCATTATACATTGTCTTATCGGTCGGCCCGGCGGCGTTTAACTTGGCGTCTGGCGCAATTCAATTCCGGGTGTCGGAAGGCTTGAATCACTTAGCCGTCTTCAATCGTAAGTATATCTGGGGAATCGTGGCCGGCGTTATCTTGTTTGATGCCTTTGGTCCCGGGGCCAGCTTGCTGAATGTGTTGTTTGGCGGTGCTCAATCACTAATTGCCTTGTTATTGGTGACTTGGTTAGGACCGAAGCTCAAAACTGTTTGGCAACGGATGGCGTTAAACATCTTCTTGTTTACGATTTCCATGTGCATGATTGCTTGGATGCTGATGTTAGTCGGTGGTGGGACGGCTTTTTGGCCAACTTACCTAACTACAGCAATCTCTGAATTCATTATTATGACGATTACTGCACCGATTATGTACGGATTGGATAAGATTTTACATTTTAGTGCCCGTTTACAATAACCAAAAATGGATTGCCATCAAACAAGTGGCAATCCATTTTTTTAACCCATTATTCAGCTTGTAAATCTTCAACTTCGATTACTTTGAATTGTTTGCGGTTCAAGTTATCGGTGATGCGCTTCAGCTTTTCGGTATCCACGTCTTCCGGTAAGGTGAATAAGGTCCGATGACCCAAGGTGCCGTTTTGCACATCCAAAGTCAAACAGCCGGCAATCGACGTGTACTTGGTGATGATCTTAGCCATCGCAGCCAAATCACCACGTTCACCGATTGAAACGACCGTTAAGACATAACTACCAACGTTAACATTCCAAGACTGTGACAACATATCCAATAAGCGGGTATGGGTCAAAATGCCATAGAAGTAACCGTGTTCATCTAAAACGGCGATATAAGGCAAATCTTTGATTGAGAAGAAGACGTTGTAAAAGGCGGCGTCAACTTGAATCGTCTTAGTGGCGTTTTTGAGTAGTGAGGTGACAGGTAACGACATATCGCCACCGCGTGATTTGTGACGATAGATATGCATTTTATAAATATTACCGCGGAAAATATGCCCAGTTTCGTCCAAGATTGGGACACACCGGAAGCCAGAGTCTTCAAGGACTTGTAAGGCTTCTTCCAAAGTGGCATCGGCCGTGACGGTAGTGAGCCGTTCTTTGGGTTTAACTAAAGTTTTTAAGAGCATAATGACTGATCCCCCAGATTTATTAGATTTATTCTAATTAAATAATACCATAAAAGCGTAAACGGGGGGAGTGATGACTAACTGTCAGCTCCGGTTTTAGCCTAAAAAAACAGCCAACCAGCAATTGCTGATCGACTGTTTAAATTAAATTTAAATTAGAAGACGACGACCGGTGTCCCAACCGAAACCGCGTCGTAAACTTTGCCAACAACCGACGGCGGTGTGTTGACACAACCGTGGGAACCGTGTGACTTGTACCAAGTCCCACCGTATTGTGGTTGCCATGGTGAATCATGGATTCCTTCACCGGTGTCATCAAATGGCATCCAGTAGGCAACGGGTTGGGTGTAACTAGAGCCGTTATCGTTTTGCCCACGTAAAGTGGCATTACGTTGTTTACTCCAAAGGTTCCATACCCCAGTGGTTGTTGCATGGGCGCCAGGTTTACCAGTAACGACATCAGTCGAAACCTTGACTTTACCATTGACGTAGACCCACATGTGTTGATTTTGTTTGTCAACTTCGATATAGGTATTACCAATATCGGTCTTCTTGTTGTGGTAACCAGACCCACTGATGATTGGTGAACGGGTGAAGTCTTTACCAGCTAAGATTTGCTTGCTTAATGCCGCAGCTTCTTTCTTAGTCTTAATCGACCAACCGAACAGCCCACCACTAATCTTGACCGTGCCACGCATCGTACTCTTAAAGGTCCGCGTGGTGTGGTAAGTGTGGTACTTATCGTTCAATTTGTTGACGTAAGCTAAAACTGACTTTTGGTTTAAAGTGACTTGGCCAGCTTTATCAACTTGAATCCAACCTAAGATCGTATTATTCGGGATCTGGAATTTATGGCCGTTGATGTTGTATTTGGCAACTTCTTTGGCATACGGTTGTGCTTTGGTTTTAGCCGTTGTGAGTGCTTTACTGGTACTCGTTAACGTTGGCTTCACGTAAGCGTCCTTTAAATTAATACTAGTCTTCCCATCAGCGAGGGCTTTTTTAACCACCACTTTTAAAGCCTTAGTGTTAATCTCAGTACCTTGGACTTCCTTTTGAATGTCAACTTGGCCATTTTTATAAACTAACTTGGCATTTTCAGTTTTAGTCCGGTTCGTGTTGCCCGCAGTCTTCATAATTTGATTAACTAACTGCTGCATACTAGAACTAGACACATTGAGTTTACCCAAGCGGACACTGTCATCGGCACTGGCTGAATTCATCAGTGCTAATGGCCAGCTCCAATAATTTTGGTGCTTAGCTAGCTTTTGTAGATCATGCTGGGTATCAATACTGATTCCAGCTGACTTACTGTTGAATGAATAAATGGCTTGGCCATGTTCAACCACGTGGTAAGTCCGATGTTCCAAAGCATGGCTAACTTGGTCAGTCACCTGATTGGCAGTCTTACCACTGACATCGACCCCAGCAATCTGGGTATTCATCAGAAATTTTTGATTATGTTGAAGTGTGAGACTGGTGGCGATATAGCCGACCGCTAATAAGCCGACAATGCCGCCCGCAATCTCAATCCCCCGTTTATGTTTCATTAAGAAATGCCTCCGTGTGCATATTAATATTTTTACCTTATAACATTTCGGCAGGAATGGCAAATTAAGCGCTTGACAAAAAGTGAGCTCAACCCGGTTGTCGTGAGGGCTGGAAGCGTTGTTAGAAAAAAGTTAATTAACAATTAGTAGCACGTGCTAATGTTAGATCGAGTAAGTTAAATTTGCCACTCTGGTTGGTCCAGAATTGGCTGGAACGTGGTGGCCGCGTTTGCGAGCCGAAGAGCGGTCTCGCAAGCCGGGCTTTATCTAAGTCGAAACCCACGACTAAGATAAATGACACCACTGAGCCAATTCTGGCCCGCCCGGCGTTAAGCAACGGGGGCGTTACGACTCAGTTGGGTCATTGGGTTTCTTAATCGGCGAACTATTTAAAGACTTCAAAATTAGAAATGGCTTTCCAATATTTTAGCAACTAGCCACTACTAGTATGACGACGTGCTCATTGACTACATAGCCAATCACGATCATCAGATTAAATAGCGCAGGCGGGCTGGATGATGCTCAGTGGTGTCGTTTGACTTAGGCTGGTGATTTTCCGGCCTTAGTCAAAGCCCGTCCCCCAGGCTTTCAAACGTGGTCACCACGTTCCAGCATCACTCCAGTCCGCCCGGAGCGGCAATTCAGAACTAAAAAAAGCAGTGTCATCCAAACCAGGACGACACTGCCAATACTAAATCATTATTTGTTTTCTAATTCAGCTAACCCATCGTTTAAAACTTTCTTCAAGGTTGCGGCTGAGTCTTGCATCTTTTGTAATTCGTCATCTGATAATGGTGATTCGATGATTGACTTCAAGCCAGTTCCGCCAATCACAGCTGGGGTCCCGATAAAGATATCGTTTAAGCCATATTGGCCGTCCATGTAGGCGCCAACTGGCAAAATCGCATTTTCATCACGAAGGATGGCTTTCGAAATCCGCATTAACGCGGTCCCGATACCGTAGAAGGTTGCACCTTTTAAGTTGATGATGTCGTAAGCTTTGTTACGAACGCCATCTTCTAGTTTGGCCAAGTCATCATCGGTTAAGCCCTGTTCCTTAGCAACTTCACGTACGGGACGTGTCCCGATAGTTGCGGTTGAGTAAGCAGCAAATTCAGTATCACCGTGTTCACCCATGATGTAAGCATCAACGGAACGTGGGTCGACGTTAAATTGCTTGCCTAAAGCGACCCGCAAACGGGATGAATCGAGTGACGTCCCAGAACCGATAACGCGATCCTTTGGGAAACCAGAGAATTTCCAAGTGGCATAAGTCAAGATATCCACTGGGTTAGCGGCAACTAAAAAGATGCCATTAAAGCCAGCGTCAACGATTGGTTTAACGATCGTTGATAAGATATTTAAGTTCTTGTTCACTAAGTCTAAACGTGATTCACCGGGCTTTTGTGGGGCACCGGCAGTAATCACAACTAAATCAGCGTCTTTGCAGTCAGAATATTCTCCTGAGTAAATCTTCTTGGGAGCGGTAAAAGCTTGAGCGTCTTCAAGATCGAGGGCGTCACCCTTAGTCCGATCTTTAATAACGTCGACAATCACAAATTCTTCAGCAATTCCTTGTTGGGCCATGGCGAAAGCGTAACTAGATCCTACGGCGCCATCGCCGACTAACACAACTTTTTGATGGTTTGGCATGCTTGACAAAATAAGTCATCCTCTCATAACGAAAATTTATTGTTTCCAACGCTTCCATTATAGCATGATGATTGACAGAAAGTCGTTCTAAATGTAATCGCTTTAATCAAATTGTCATAACTAACAAACAATGCTTGACACATGCTCGGTTGCGGGGAGTATGGTATACTAATTGCACTGAAAAATGAGACCAGTTGGTTTAGTGAACTGGTGAACAAGTTCGTTCGGCACTGCCGAATCAGGGTGAGCCTGATTCGGCCTGTTTTGCATGTCAACAACCTAGAGGAGTTAAGTGTTCATGATGAAAATGATCGTTGGTTTAGGAAATATTGGGGCTAAATATGCCCAGACGCGGCACAATGTCGGCTTTATGATTGTCGATGAGATTGCGGCTAAATTAAATGTCGATTTTAAAACGAGTAAGTTTGAAGCCGAAGTAGCAACAGCCTTTGTTAACGGTGAAAAAGTGTTATTGGTCAAGCCATCAACTTATATGAATGATTCTGGTCGTGCCGTTGGACCGTTGATGACTTACTACAATATTGATCCGGCTGAGCTACTGGTCGTCCATGATGATCTGGATCTACCATTGGGCAAAGTTCGCTTGAAGCAAAAGGGTTCAGCAGGTGGTCATAATGGGATTAAAAGTATTTTAAGTCACGTGGGTGATCAGCATTTTAAACGGGTAAAAGTGGGGATTGAGCATCCCCAAAAGATGAGTGTAGTGGATTATGTGCTTGGTAAATTCACCCCAGCTCAGTTGCCACTATTTAATGATGCCAAAATTACAGCAGTTGCAGCGGTAGAGTCCTGGTTAGCTGGGACTGATTTTGCGGCTGTGATGAATCAGTATAACTAGGTAGGAAGGAAGTCGCCATGGATATAGAAGCGATTATTGAACAGACCCCGGATTTTCAGACGATTTTAGCGGGCATTAGTCCCGGTAGTCGGCAATTGGTGACCGGTCTAAATGGCTCAGCCCGCACCGCATACGTGAGTGCGCTTTTTAACCAGTTGACACATTCAATCCTGATTGTGACGGATAATGGCTTTCATGCCAGTCAATTGGTCGATGATTTAACGAGCCTGTTAAGCGATGATCAGGTCTTTTTGTTTCCCGCTGAAGAAATGGTGGCGGCCGAACTTGCGACCAGTTCACCGGAGTATCGGGCACAACGAGTCGAAGCCCTGAATGCGTTAATTAGTGATCAGCCAGCTGTGGTGGTCACATCGGTTGCGGGCGCACGGCGGTTCTTACCACCAGTTGCCCAGTTTAAGTCAGCGGCATTAACGTTAACGGTTGGTCAAGATATTGATTTAGAACAGATCCAAGTCCAGTTACATGATATGGGCTACTTAAAAGAAAAATTAGTTGCGCGGCCTGGTGATTTTGCGGTCCGCGGTTCAATTGTGGATATTTATCCTCTGGATGCCGACTATCCGTTACGATTAGATTTGTTCGACACTGAAATTGATACGTTGAAGTACTTTGATCCTGAAACACAGCGCTCGGTTGACAACTTAGAGACGTTTACCGTGTTGCCGGCTACGGACTTTATCTTGACCCAAGCCATGATGACGGCCGGGGCAGAACGATTGACCAAAGCGATGGCAGCCGAAAGTAAGCAGCTAGATCCCGCTGATCGGCAAACCTTAGCCGATAACTTGGCGCAACCGTTGTCAGATATGCGCAAAGGGTTAATCGGTAATGACTTGTTGCTGTATGGGTCCTACTTATATGGTAGTAAAACCAGTATTTTGGATTATCTACCAACCGATGGGGTCGTGCTATTTGATGAGTATTCGCGGATTTTGGATGGCGAGCAACAGTTGTTACAAGAAGAAGCCAATTGGGTCACCGATCAATTGGCACATCATCGGGTCCTATCAACGGCTGACTATGGTAACGATATCCGAGATTTGTTGAAGGACGATGCCCATGCTCAGTTACTAGTCTCACTCTTTCAAAAAGGGATTGGTAATGTGCGTTTAGCTCAGATTACCAATGTTCGGACACGACCGATGCAAGAGTTCTTCGGTCAATTGCCAGCCCTGAAAACGGAATTAGACCGCTGGCATAAGCTTAATCAGACCGTCGTCTTGATGGTCTCAGAAGCGGAGCGGTTGACCAAGGTCAGCAATACCTTAGATGATTTCGAGATTGACGCGGTCATGACTAAGGCGGAAAATTTGCAGACCGGCGTGGTACAGATTGTCCAAGGTTCTTTGCAGAACGGCTTTGAATTTCCAGATGGTCATTTAGTTGTTGTGACCGAACAAGAAATGTTTAAAAAAGTGGCCAAGAAGCGGCCTCGGCGGCAAACGTTAGCCAATGCGGAACGGCTGAAGAGTTATACCGACTTAAAGCCTGGTGATTACGTCGTGCACGTTAATCATGGGATTGGGAAGTATATCGGGATGGAGACGCTGGAAGTCGATGGTGTCCATCAAGACTACATTACAATCGCTTACCAGAATAATGCGAAGATCTTTATTCCGGTGACCCAGCTAAATCTCGTTCAGAAGTACGTTTCGTCAGAATCCAAGACACCGAAGATTAACAAGTTAGGCGGTACTGAATGGACCAAGGCTAAGCGCAAAGTTGCGGCTAAAATTGAAGATATCGCGGATGAGTTGGTTGAATTATATGCGCAACGCGAGGCTGAAGTTGGTTATGCGTATGCGCCGGATGATAGTTATCAGACGGAATTCGATAATGAATTTCCATATGCTGAAACGCCCGATCAGTTGCGGTCGATTGACGAAATCAAGCATGATATGGAAAAGCCCAAGCCAATGGACCGTTTGTTGGTCGGAGATGTTGGCTATGGGAAGACCGAAGTCGCGTTGCGGGCGGCATTTAAAGCGATTGAAGCCGGTAAACAAGTCGCCTTTCTTGTGCCGACGACGATTTTAGCGCAACAACATTATGAGACGATGCTTAATCGGTTTGAAGGTTACCCAGTCAATGTCGGGATGTTATCTCGTTTCCGGACCGGAAAAGAAATGAAGGAAACTGTCAAGCAGCTTAAAGATGGTGAATTGGATATTGTGGTCGGGACGCACCGTCTCTTATCTAAAGATGTGAACTTTGCTGATCTAGGACTGTTGATTATTGATGAAGAGCAACGGTTCGGCGTTAAGCATAAGGAACGGCTGAAAGAGTTGAAGTCGAGCGTTGATGTTTTGACGTTGACAGCGACGCCAATTCCACGGACCTTGCACATGTCGATGCTCGGTGTACGGGATTTGTCAGTGATTGAAACACCACCAACTAACCGTTATCCAATTCAGACTTACGTTATGGAACAAAACTTTGGCGTCGTTAAAGAAGGTATTGAACGTGAAATGCAACGGAACGGCCAAGTCTTTTACTTGCATAATCGAGTCCACGATATTGATAAAGTCGTCGCCCAGATTAAAGCTTTAGTCCCGGAAGCGGCGGTCGCCCACATTGATGGTCAGATGCCGGAATCACAATTGGAAGGCATCTTATACGACTTCATTCGCGGTGAATACGATGTGTTGGTTACGACCACCATTATTGAAACTGGAGTCGATATTCCTAATGTGAATACTTTGTTCGTTGAAAATGCCGATCATATGGGTTTGTCACAACTTTATCAATTGCGGGGCCGGATCGGACGGAGTAGTCGCGTTGCCTACGCGTACTTTACTTACCAACAGAATAAAGTGTTGACTGAAGTTGGCGAAAAACGACTACAAGCGATTAAAGACTTTACTGAATTAGGGTCTGGTTTTAAGATTGCGATGCGTGATTTGTCGATCCGGGGTGCTGGTAATTTGCTTGGTAAGCAGCAACATGGCTTTATTGATTCAGTTGGGTATGATCTGTATACGCAGATGTTATCAGAAGCCGTGGCTAAGAAGCGCGGTCAGACAGCTAAAGTGAAGACCGATGCCACGATTGAGTTGGGCATTGAAGCTTACTTACCATCCACTTATATTGAAGATGAACGCCAAAAGATTGAAATCTACAAGCGGATTCGGCAATTAGAAAATAACGATCAGTATTTGGAAGTCCAAGCTGACTTGATTGACCGGTTCGGTGACTATCCGAGTGAAGTTGCTGGTTTGTTGGCAGTTGGTAAGTTGAAAATGCTAGCCGATGACGCCTTGATTGAAAAGATCCAACGCACTGATAGTGACTTACATCTGACGTTATCCAAGCAAGGAACGGCTAAGCTAGATACTAAAGATATCTTTAAGGCCTTAGCAAAAACGAAATTACGAGCGACAGTCGGGATTGATGATGATAAAATGAAGGTTAAATTAGTGATTCAACCGCAGATGCAAGAAGATGCTTGGCTTAATCAGCTGACATTATTTGTGCAACAGTTAGGGGCCATTTTGGTGCCGACACCTGCGGCCACACCGAGCAAGTAATCGGTAGAAGGGATTTGTGATGCCAAAAGATCACCTGAACACCATGTTCCGGGGCGCCCTAATACTTTCCATCTCGTCATTAGTGGCCAAGATTTTGAGTGCGGTGTACCGGATTCCATTTCAAAATATGGTTGGTAATACCGGTTTTTATGTTTACCAACAGATTTATCCCATCTATGGTTTAGGGATGACCTTTGCCTTGAATGGGTTTCCAACCTTTATTTCTAAACTCGTGGCGGAACAGCCGGATGAGACGAGTCAATCATTGATCGCCCGGCGTGCCTTTCATATCTTAAGCGGACTATCGCTAGTGCTGTTTATTGGCTTGCAGTTGGGGGCTAATTGGCTGGCGGTGCGGATGGGCGATGGTCGTTTAGCTCCGATTATTGATGCGGTGGCTTGGATGTTTCTATTCATGCCGTGGTTAGCAACCGGTCGGGGGTATTACCAAGGTAAATTCCTGATGGGTCCGACTGCCGTTTCTCAGTTGATCGAACAAACCGTGCGGGTAGCAGTGATTATTATGGCTGCATACTTCGGATTACATCGGGGCTGGGACGATTATCATATGGGCACTTGGGCGATGAGTTCAGCGGCAATTGCAGCGATCTGTTCGTCGTTGATCTTTGTCAGCTTTGGATTGCGACATATCTTAGCCCCTGCACCAACACCGACCAAGCCATTACCAGACTATCGGACTTTGACGAAACGCTTCATAGTTGAGGGCGGTACGTTATGTTTAGTTGCAGCCGTCGTCATTTTATTGCAGCTGATTGATTCATTTTCGGTGATGCGGGGCTTGACGCGGCAAGGCCTGCCGATTGATTTTGCCAAGTCGTTAAAAGGGGTCTATGACCGTGGGCAACCGCTAGTTCAATTGGGATTAGTAGTGGCAACGTCATTTTCTGCAACTTTACTACCGGCTTTGACCAATGCGTTGGCCAAACGGCAATTGATTGAATTCAAGCGGCATACGCGCGCAATGGTCCATGTCAGCTTAGCCTTATCAATGGCGGCAACTGTCGGTTTAGTGGCTTTAATGCCACAGATCAATCGGTTGTTATTTGGGTCGATGGAAGGCACAACGGCGCTTCGAGTCTATGTCTTTAGTATTTTGTTTGCCGCGTTGATTACCACTTATACGAGTGTCTTACAGAGTTTGGACCAATATACGGCGATGATTATTGGCATTATTGCTGGTTTGGCGGTTAAAATGTTGTTAAATTATCAAATGGTCGTTCATTTCGGCATTAATGGTGCCAGCTTAGCGACTGTACTGAGCTTAGCGGTCATGTTCGCAGTGATGTGGCTTGGTTCGCCGGAAGATTTACGGCAGGTTTTGCTGGAAAGCGGCTATTTGATTAAATTATTGTTAGTTAGCGGTGTGATGGGCTTAGTTGTTTTATTGACGAGTCGTGAAATTCGCGCCTTAGTCGGGCCCGTGATGGCTAATTATCGCGGGATGGCCGGCTTGATTACCCTAGTTGGTGTTTTAATTGGGGTGATCGTGTTTGTTGTCGGTTCAGTGGCGGTCCGGTTATTCACGATTCGTGAATGGCTAGTGCTGCCATATGGTAAACGACTGATTAAAGTTGTTGCTAAAGGAAAGGAACATAACTAATGAGTATGCGTTTAGATAAATTTTTGAAAGTTTCACGGATTATTAAACGGCGCACCGTCGCCAAAGAAATCGCTGATAAAGGGCGGATTCAAATCAACGGTAAAGTTGGCAAGTCATCATCAACAGTTAGCGTAGGCGATGAGTTGATTATTGCGTTTGGGAACAAGACGTTGACGGTCAAAGTGACCCAATTACTAGAAACTACTAAGAAAAACGATGCTGAACTAATGTACGATATCGTTAGCGAAGACTACAAGACGGACTATCGGGAACAATAGGCTACTTACTAGCTACAACATCTCGAGATTGGTAAAGTTTGCCACTCTGGTTGGGCCAGAATCGGCTGGAACGTGGTGGCCGCATTTATGAGCCATAGTGCGGTCTCATAAGCCGGGCTTTTACTAAATCGGAAAATCACCGATTAAGTAAAACGACACCACTGAGCCAATTCTGACCCGCCCGGCGTTAATTGATGAGTATGTATCAATTAATGATTGCTTAAACCCAGTATTTTTAGCTGGGAGATTAGTTCCTAAAATATTTGATAATATCGCTTATGATATTCCAAGGCGTTAAACAACTAATTTTGCAGGTGGTAATATTAGCTATCATCAAGTATCTTATTAAAACTAATATGAGTCGCAGTGACCAGCATGTTCGCCGTGTCGAATCACTTAGACCGGTGATTTTTCCGGCCTTAGTGATTGGGCCAGCTTGCTAGACGTGATTTTCGGCTAACAAGTGCCCTGCAGACCGCTCTTTGGCTGCAGGTCTGCCCCACCGCGAACGTGCTGGTCAACGGAGACGGCAATCAATGTTTACTATGATTGTCGCACGGCAAGTAGACATTTTTGCGTAGTTGTCTCATGCAAGCTGGTAGCAAACTAAGCGGGCTGTTTTGGTTCAATTTAATGGAAATGAAAATTAACTGAAAACATTGGTCTAATCCTAATGATGTCGTTTACACGGCGGTTTTAAGTTGGTATAATTTAGGCAACACGATTTGAAAGGACTGGCAAGCATGACGAACGGTGCTCATAATAAGATCAAGCAGTTGGATAATGACTATTCGCGACAAGTAGCTTCTAATCAGCATGGGTATCAACAGCGTCGGTTGCAAGTGCGGCGGCGCCGGTTTATTACGATTGTCGCGGTATTTGGGGCGTTGTTATTGTTCTTTGGCTTCCAATTGATCAATACCCGCGCAAGTTTGCAAGGGGTTAATCGTCAGGTTGCCACCAGTCAAGTAAAGTTGAATCAAGCCCGTACGCAACATACGAAGCTTGAGACGCAGATTAAGCAGCTGAATAATAAGGATTACTTACAAAAGCTTTTGCGATCAAAGTATGATTATACGAAAACCGGTGAGACAGTTTATAGCTTACCAAATGATAATGCTTCGGACGTAACGGCTAATTAAAACGGGTCTGAGAACCGCTTTTAACGGGTAGACCATTTAATATTGGCATTAAATTATTTCATTCAAGCTAGCGTAATGTATGCTATACTAAAACCATTATTTCATAGGAGGAACAACTTTTTTTATGGCAATTGAAGTAGGTACGAAAGTCACTGGTAAAGTATCCGGAATCACCAATTTTGGTGCCTTCGTGAACTTAGGTAACAATCAAACGGGGCTGGTGCATATCAGTGAAGTTTCCGATGGATTCGTTAAAGATATTCATGATGTTTTGAGTGTCGGCGATGACGTGACCGTCAAAGTGTTATCAGTTGGTAACGATGGTAAGATTGGGTTGTCAATTCGTAAAGCGGTGGATCATCCTGAAGGGGAACACCAGCATCGCGAACATGACAATCATCATAGTAGCAATAACCATCAAGGTGGCAATCACCAAGGTAATAATCACGGTCATTTCGATCGTAACGACCACCAAGGCAACGGGAACCATCAACGTACTAATAACTTTCATAGTCGGGGCGGTAACGGCGGCGGTCGTTTCCAACCACGACAACATGAAAATAAGAAACAAGATTTTGACTCCTTGATGTCTGGCTTCTTGAAGGAAAGCGAAGATCGCTTAACGACTTTGAAGCGGAATACAGAAGGCAAACGCGGTGGTCGTGGCGGCCGTCGTAGTTAGTTTTTCAGGGATGAACACCAATTTCTATGAGTAATCACTAAAGTAAAAAAAGTAAGCGCCAAGACACTGTCTGGCGCTTTTATTGTCAGCAAATTTGAAAGCGGGAACAATCATGACGCCTATTCAACAATTTAAACGACAACTAGCGGCTCAGCAACTATTAGATCCCGAGGTTACAGTCATCGTAGCAGTATCTACAGGAGTCGACTCGATGGCGCTATTAACCTTGCTCGAGCAGTTACCTAGTCAGCAGCGGCCTCAACTGATCGTCGCACACGTTAATCATCATCTACGTGCCCAGAGTCAAACGGAAGCCGCCTATTTAACTAAATATTGTCAGCAACACCAGTTAACGTTGAAGCTGACAGACTGGCCAGTTAGGTTGCACCCGAAGACGGGTATCGAAGCCGCTGCCCGTCAGTTTCGCTATACCTTTTTTGGTCAGTTGATAACGGCAACACAAGCTGCTGCGGTATTAACGGCTCATCATGCTAATGATCAAGCGGAAACTTATCTGATGAAGTTAGCGCGTGGAGGTGACTTGGCACAGTTGGTTGGCATTCAGGCTGCCCGCCCATTTTACACCGGTCAGCTGGTACGTCCCTTGTTGACTTGGTCAAAAGGACAATTGCGTGAGTACGCTCAAGCTCAGGGAGTGACCTGGTATGAGGATGCGACGAATGCAGATGTTGAACTAACCCGCAATCGACTACGTCACCGGGTCGTTCCGGAACTAACGCAGCTTAATCCAGCTTTCTTAGCGCATGTGGCCAGCTATGAACAACAGTTACAACAGTTATTGATGGCGCAAACTGAAATGATTAGGGGATTATTGCCGACTGTCACGACTCAAAAAAAGCAATTGACCGTTGATGCGTGGCAACAACTGCCTAGCAGCTGGCAGTTGCCAGTGTTACAAGCTTGGCTGACCCAAGGGACTGATACGCAGTTTAGTCAGCTAAAGTTAGGTCCAGTAGCTCATTGGTTACAAAACTCGCAATTGCCAACGGGACGGCTCCCGTTGAATCATGATTGGCAACTGACAAAAGCGACTGGCTTGGTTGCGATTCAACCGCTTAAAAAAAGGGTTAAAAAGTTAAGGCCGGTTGAAAAAAATATGGTAGACTTAAACCAATGGCAGAAAATTACTGCGACCCAAGTCGTGGGTGTTTTTGAACAGGCCGCGCTACCAACTAGTCAACCATTTCCATTAACTGATGATGATTGGCCGTTACAGTGGCGGCCGTGGCAAGCGAATGATCTAGTGCAGTTAAAGGGCGGTGGTCATCAAAAGGTCCGGCGCATTTTAATTGATCAAAAGGTGCCAGTTGCACAGCGGGCGTTAGTGCAAGTATTAGTGAATGCCCACGATACGGTGTTATGGGTCGTTGGCCATAAGTTCAGTTACCGACAGCCCACCACCGCCACGCGAACAGTATTTTTAGCCTTAAAACATACGGAGTTGAAAGGAGCACATCTGAAACGATGAACAACGACATTGAACGAGTACTCTACAGTCGCGAACAAATCCATCAAGTTGCCCAAAAGCTAGGTCAGGAATTAACGACGGAATATGCTGGTAAGAACCCATTAATTATTTGTGTACTCAAGGGTGCCGTCTTATTTACTACGGATATTATTCGAGAAATGGATGTTTATGCCGATCTTGATTTTATTAACTTATCCAGCTATGGTAACGAGACGATTTCGAGCGGCGAGGTCCAATTAACCAAGGACTTAGATGCAGATGTGACCGGGCGCGATGTGTTAGTGATTGAAGATATCATTGATACCGGCCGGACGTTGAAGTTTTTAGTTGATCTATTACAACGCCGTGACGTGAACTCTGTTAAGGTCTGTACCTTATTGGACAAACCAGCTGGTCGCTTAGTCGATATCAAGGCAGATTACATTGGTTTTGAAGTACCAAATGAGTTTGTTGTTGGCTATGGTTTGGATTATGCCGAACGTTACCGGAACCTCCCGTACGTTGGGATTTTAAAACCAGCGATTTACGAGCATAAATAATTGGTCAATGATAGTCAAATGTGCTATTATTTAGACTATCGAAGTATAGTACCGTGCTTTTAGCAGTATATAAGAGTTTCGATGAAGGAGGCACATATGAACAATCGACGCAATGGACTCTTTCGTAATAGCTTGTTTTATATCTTAATCTTTTTGAGTTTAATGGGGATCATTTATTTCTTCTTTGGGAATAACTCCGGCTCACAAACGCAAGATATCCGCTATAGCGAATTTGTCAAACAATTAGACAAGGATAACGTCAAAAACGTTAGCATCCAGCCTAGTGGTGGCGTCTACAAGGTAACCGGTCAATACCGGAAAGCGCAAAAGGTTTCTTCAACTAATGCGTTAGGGATTGCCAGCAGCTCATCGTCGAAAACGACTTCGTTTTCAACGACGATGCTTGAAAACAACTCCACGGTCGAACAGGTTTCTAAGTTAGCCAACCAACACAACGTTAAATTAACGGCTAAAGCCGAAGAATCTAGCGGAATCTGGGTCACGTTATTGATGTATGTCGCGCCATTGATTTTGTTTGTATTCCTATTCTATATGATGATGGGACAAGCTGGTCAAGGCGGCGGGAACAACCGGGTCATGAACTTTGGTAAGACGAAGGCGAAACCAGCCGATAGTAAGCAAAATAAAGTTCGTTTCTCAGATGTTGCCGGTGAAGAGGAAGAAAAGCAAGAATTGGTCGAAGTTGTCGAATTCTTGAAGGATCCACGCAAGTTCGTGTCCTTAGGTGCTCGGATACCATCGGGAGTACTCCTCGAGGGGCCTCCGGGTACTGGTAAGACGTTGCTAGCTAAGGCGGTTGCTGGTGAAGCAGCCGTGCCATTCTTCTCAATCTCTGGTTCAGATTTCGTCGAAATGTTCGTCGGGGTCGGGGCTAGTCGTGTTCGGGACCTATTTGAACAAGCCAAGAAGAATGCCCCATCAATCATCTTTATTGATGAAATTGATGCGGTTGGTCGGCAACGTGGTAACGGCATGGGCGGCGGTCATGATGAACGTGAACAAACCTTGAACCAATTATTGGTTGAAATGGATGGGTTCACGGGTAACGAAGGTGTTATCGTCATGGCGGCAACCAACCGTTCTGATGTCTTAGACCCAGCTTTACTTCGTCCAGGTCGTTTTGACCGGAAGATCTTAGTTGGTCGTCCAGATATCAAGGGTCGTGAAGCCATCTTGAAAGTCCACGCCAAGAATAAGCCATTGGCTAGTGACGTTGATTTGAAAGAAATTGCTAAGCAAACACCTGGGTTCGTTGGGGCCGACTTGGAAAACTTATTGAACGAAGCCGCATTACTTGCTGCTCGTCGTAATAAGAAACAAGTCGATGCTTCGGACTTAGATGAAGCTGAAGACCGAGTTATTGCTGGTCCAGCTAAGCATGATCGCGTTGTTTCTAAGCACGAACGGGAAACCGTGGCGTACCATGAAGCTGGTCATACGATTGTTGGGTTAGTCTTAAATGATGCTCGAGTTGTGCACAAAGTAACGATTGTCCCACGGGGTCGCGCTGGCGGTTACGCTATCATGCTTCCACGGGAAGATCAGATGCTAATGTCGAAACGAGATGCCAAGGAACAAATGGCTGGTTTAATGGGTGGCCGGGCCGCCGAAGAAATTATCTTCGATGCCCAATCATCCGGTGCTTCCAATGACTTTGAGCAAGCCACGCAAATTGCGCGGGCCATGGTCACTCAATATGGGATGAGTTCTAAGCTCGGCCCAGTTGAATTGGAAAATGCCAACCAGCAAGCGGCTTACCAACAAGGCATGGGCGCTAGTGCCTTCTCGCAACATACGGCTCAATTGATTGATGATGAAATTCGTCGCTTGGCTGAAGAAGCCCATCAAACGGCGATCGACATTATCCAATCACACCGTGAACAACATAAGTTGATTGCGGAAGCCTTATTGAAGTATGAAACCTTGGATGAAAAGCAGATTCTCAGCCTATTCAAGACTGGGGAGATGCCTGCTAAGGCTGGCAGCGAATTTCCTAGTGAAAAAGCAGCGACCTTTGAAGAATCTAAGCGGGAGTTGGAACGGCGTGAAGCTGAAAAGCAACAAGCCCAAAGTCAAACGACTAGTGATAGTAGTGCGGCTGACGAACCAAACTTCCCGAGTGAATCGCAAGCAACGTCTACAGCAACTTCAGCAGACTCTGCTGAAACCAGTGTGGCGACGAGTGCGACTAGCGAAGCAAGTGCGGATAGTGCGGCCACTTCCGGTGATGATTCAGATAGCCAAGCTTAACCAAAAGATTAAACAAAGAGCTGAGACTTTGTCTCGGCTCTTTTTCTGTTGTATCATTAATCAGAATATGAATTAGTTTGTTTAAGTGCAACTTAGACAACATCAGTAGAGGAGTTTATTAATGGAAGATTATTTAGTGAAGAGTATTGCCGGTAATGAGATGTTTCGGGCGTATGCGGTTAGTGCCACGGCTATGGTTAGTGAGGCCCAGCAGCGGCATGATACCTGGAGTGCAGCTTCGGCGGCATTGGGTCGGAGTCTCGTGGGTACATTGTTGTTGGCGTCTTCAGTCCTTAAGGGTGATGAAAAGCTAACGGTGAAAATTAACGGGAATGGTCCGGTTGGCGGGATTGTTGTTGATGGTAATGCGAACGGTACCGTTAAAGGTTATCTGCAGCATCCCCATGTTCATCTACCTTTAAATGATCAGCATAAGATTGACGTCCGGGCCGCAGTAGGTCATGAAGGGTTTTTAGCGGTTACTAAAGATCAAGGTGTTGGTGATCCGTTTACGGGTCAAGTCCCGTTAGTTTCGGGTGAACTGGGTGAAGACTTTACGTATTACTTGGCTCAGTCTGAACAGATCCCGTCGGCTGTTGGGTTATCGGTCTTTGTTAATGAAGATAATTCAATTGGTGTCGCCGGGGGCTTTTTAGTGCAAGTCCTACCGAATGCGACTGATGAAGCGATTGGGTCGCTTGAAGCTAAGTTAAAAGATATGCCGTTAGTCTCGAAGCTATTACGGGATGGCAAAACACCAGAAGATATTTTAGCATTGCTATTTGATGGCGATGTTAAAGTGTTAGATAAAATGCCCGTTAAGTTTGAATGTGACTGTTCTAAAAAACGGTTTGCAGGGTCATTAGCAGCATTGCCTAAAGCTGATGTCCAAGCCATGATTGATGAAGATCATGGTGCAACTGCGGTTTGCCATTTTTGTGGGAATGAGTATCACTTCTCAGAAGCTGACTTAAAAGCTGTCTTAGCACAAGCTCACGGGAAGGATTAGTGGCAACCGCATTAACGGGTAGTTGGCAGATTGGCAAGGTAACGATTGGGAACCGAGTCGTCGTTGCACCGATGGCCGGAGTGACCAATGCAGCTTTTCGGGTCATTTGTAAAGGGTATGGTGCTGGTCTGGTCGTTTGTGAGATGATCTCTGATCGAGGGATTATGTATCATAATCAAAAGACCTTAGCGATGATGACAGTTGATCCGCGTGAACACCCGATGAGTATCCAAATCTATGGTGGCTCGAAAGAAACACTGGTGCAAGCGGCACAATTTGTTGACCAACAGACGACTGCTGATATTATTGATATTAACCTTGGTTGTCCAGTTAACAAAGTGGTTCGCACTGAAGCGGGCGCTAAATGGCTATTAGAGCCATTGAAAGTCTATGAGATGGTCGCTGCTGTTACTGATGCTGTCCATAAGCCGGTGACGGTGAAGATGCGGACTGGCTGGGACATGGATCATTTATATGCAGTAGACAATGCCTTGGCAGCTGAACGAGCAGGCGCTAGTGCGGTTGCGATGCATGGTCGAACACGGCAGCAGAAGTTCCAAGGACAAGCCGACTGGGCCATCCTAAAACAAGTGGCCGCTGCCTTGACGATTCCGTTTATCGGTAATGGAGATGTACAGACCCCAGCAGATGCCAAACGCATGTTAACGACAGTGGGGGCCGATGCTGTTATGATGGGTCGCGCTATTCAGGGCAATCCTTGGATTTTACGCCAGACGACGCATTATCTAGCGACAGGTGAGCTGTTGACGCCACCTAGTCCACTAGCTAAGTTGCAAATGGCGCAGGAGTTATTACATCGGCTAGTGGCAGTTAAGGGTGAAACAGTGGGGTGTTTTGAGTTCCGACAACAAGTTTCGTACTATTTAAAAGGCATCCCACGGTCAACTCGCCCCAAGGTGGCGTTAATGTCAGCGGACACGTTGGCGGCGATGGATACGATCATAGACCGCTTTAGTGATCAATTGGCGACTTATTTGGCAACGAAAGCGGTTAAGTGAATAATTCGCTTGCTTTTTTGCTAACTGATTGTCAAAATTGAAAGGTATAGTGAAGTTGATGGGACTGGCTGGTTTGAGACTGGCAAGATTGGTGAGTCGCAGGATGACTGCTAATTAGTCCCAGACAGAAATGGAGGAACACTAGTGGCACGACAAGAACAGACGATGAACGACCAACTTAAGGTTCGTCGTGATAAAATGCAAGAGTTACGTGACGAAGGCGTAGATCCCTTTGGTCACCGTTTTGAACGGACTGATTTGGCTTCAGATTTGCAAGCTAAATATGGTGATGAAGATAAAGACGAGCTGAATGAAAAAAAGGCAACCGCAACAATTGCGGGACGGATGCTAGCTAAACGGGGTAAAGGGAAGGTTAGTTTCGCTGACCTTTGGGACCGTTCTGGCAAAATGCAGTTATACGTTCGTAAAGACGTTGTCGGTGAAGATGTTTATCATATCTTTAAGCGCTCCGATATTGGCGACTTTTTAGGGATTACTGGGGAAGTCTTCAAGACTGATTCTGGTGAATTAACTTTAAAAGCAACCGGTGTTACTTTCTTATCGAAGGCTTTACGGCCATTACCAGATAAGTTCCATGGTTTACAAAATGTTGAACAGATTTATCGTCAACGTTATTTGGATCTGATCTCAAACCGGGACAGTTTTGACCGTTTCTTGAAGCGGACGAAGATTATCTCTGCAATTCGTCATCATTTGGATAGTAATGACTTTATTGAAGTTGAAACGCCAATGTTGCATAACCAAGCAGGTGGTGCTTCTGCCCGCCCATTTATCACACATCACAATGCGCTGAATATTGATTTGTATTTGCGGATTGCTTTGGAATTACATTTAAAGCGATTGATCGTCGGTGGCATGGAAAAGGTTTATGAAATTGGTCGGGTCTTCCGGAATGAAGGGATGGACCGGGAACATAACCCTGAATTTACAATGCTTGAAAGTTATGTCGCTTATTTTGACTTCCATGATGTTATGGATGAAACAGAAGGCATTTTCAAAGCTGCTGCTAAGGCTGTGACCGATGATGGGATTATTACCTATCATGGTCAGACGGTTGATTTAAATAAGCCATTCAAGCGGGTACACATGGTTGATGCAATCAAAGCCCAGACTGGGATTGATTTCTGGCAGCCAATGTCTTTAGATGATGCTCGGAAATTAGCTGATGAACATCATGTGAAGTATGAATCTTATTGGAAGGTTGGTCATATTATTAATGCCTTCTTTGAAGAATTTGTAGAAGCTACTTTAAATGAACCAACTTTCATTTATGGTCATCCAGTGGAAATTTCGCCATTGGCTAAGAAGAACGCTGAAGATCCTCGATTTACAGATCGGTTTGAATTATTCATTTTGGGTAATGAGTATGCCAATGCCTTTAGTGAATTGAATGATCCAATCGACCAACGGCAACGTTTCGAGGCTCAAGCGGCTGAACGGACTGCTGGTAACGATGAAGCTGAACATATTGATGAAGACTTCGTGGAAGCTTTGGAATATGGGATGCCGCCAACTGGTGGGTTAGGTATTGGGATTGATCGGCTGGTTATGTTAATGACTGATGCTGATTCGATTCGCGACGTTTTGTTGTTCCCGACGATGCGTCCAGAAGAGGATAAGTAACAAAAAACGGTTTAAAGCTGGCATTATCAGCTTTAAGCCGTTTTTTTGATTACTTTAAGGCATTTTTCTTTGAAATGATGAACTTTTCTAACAAGTTAAAAAAGTTTTTTGGAAAAATGAATTTTTACTTTTATCGAACAATACAGCGATTAACGATTGTGAACATCTGGTATTGTTTGTTGTTTGTTTGAAAAATCAGACAATTATTGGCATTATCAGCTGATATCCGGACAATGCTTGAATGTAATTTTGAACATGGTTATATTGACTGGTTATTTTTTGAATTTAAGGCTTGCAATTGGCCGTGATAATTGGTAAATTAGTATACGTTGTTGAGGCGCACAAAGCGTTTAGCCGCGTGCCTTCCAATTGAAAATTGATTGAAGAAAGTTGTTGACAACTTCTTCAGTTATTGATAAGATTGTTTCTGTTGTCGCAACGGCAATGCATGACAAATTGAGTTGTTACTTCTTGAAAAAAAGATGTTGACATGAAATGCTTAAGATGTTATGATAATTAAGTTGCGTTGAGGAAATCAACGAACGAACTTAGACCTTTGAAAACTGAACAAAGTTTCGACGAATCAAATGTGTAGGGTCTATCAATTCTTGAATTGGTAGCAAACATTTGC